>JACKBM010000021.1 GCA_020634575.1 Ardenticatenales bacterium
CCTGTTGGCTGTAGGCACTGCCTCCGCCCAGGTCGTGACCCAGCTGGTTGTCTCCGACGTCGACACCAGCGCATTCCCCGATATCACGGTCACCTTCCGCGCAGCCCTGGAGGGCGGCGGCAGTGCGACCGACCTGTCCAGCCTGGCGCTAACTGAAAATGGGGAGGCAATCGATGGCTTCACCCTTGCCAGCATTGAGGCCGGCACTGAGGTAATCTTCGCGATTGATGCCAATGAGTCGATCAGCACGCGCGATGGCGGCAGCCTGAGCCGGCGCGAGAAAGTTCGTGATGTCCTGAATCTATTTGCCGATGAGTACATGGCCGAAGGGTCCGATCTCGTCTCCGTCATTGTGCCGGTTGATGATGAACATCCCAATGGCGAGCTGCTGCGTAATGGCATTTTCATCAATGAATTGAAAAATGCCGCCAACTTTTACACGCCGGATATCGACGGCGGTATTGATCTGGATGATGTGCTGAACCGGGCCCTGGCTGTGGCCGCGGAAAATGCCGCAGCGGGTCGCTCCCAGGCTATCGTGCTATTCAGCGATGGCGCCCTGGAAGATGTCACGCTGTCAGCTGAGGCAATCGTGGCTCAGGCCCAGGCCCAAAATGTGCCTATTTTTGTCGCCATTCTGGGTGCTCGGGCGGATGATAATGAGATAGCCAACATGGAGGCGTTGACCGCGCCGACGGGTGGCACCTGGGTCCACATGCCCGATGTCGCCGAGGTTGCTCCTTTATTGACACTGGTCATTGCCAATCGGACCCAGAATCAGGTCACCTACCGGTCGCTTGTGAATAGCTCAGGCGGCCATCAGATTGCGCTCAGTCTGGGCGGCGTTACCAGCGAGGCCCAGTTTGAGATCACGGTAGAACCGGCTGCGGTCACCGTTCTGCTTGATAATTCCACCCCCATCGTCCGGGTCGCCGAAGACCCTGACGCCGAACTCAATACCATTGAGCCGTCAGAACAGGCAGTCCTCGCCCAGGTCAGTTTCCCTGACGATCAGCCGCGGCGCATCATCTCGGCGGCGCTGGTGGTAGATGGGGTGATCCTGCAGGCTATAGAAGACCCGGCGCTGGGCGACGGTAATACACTGGATCTAAGCTGGGATATCAGCGAACTGGATGCCGGCAACTACAACCTGGCTGTTGAAGTGACCGACGAACTGGGGCTGGAAGGGGCCAGCGAGCCCCTGGCGATGACGATTGAAGTGCAGCGTCCCCAGCTGGTTGAAGCTACGGCCGAGGCTGGCGGCGACAATGCTGTCGTGGAAGTAGAAGCCGAGGAAAATGCCGAGCCCGCGGCGAGCGGCTTTGACTGGGCCAACCTGACCAGCAGCATCTGGTTCTGGGTTGTCGTCGGCGTTGTCTCTATTTTCGGCGTCATTCTCTTTTTCATGCTCTTGCTGGCCATTGTGCGCCGTTCCGGCAAGAAGAAGGGTGAAGGGCAGGTTGAGCCCCAGGTCCAGCCCCAGGCGGCGCTGGATGCGGAAGCAACCCAGATTCTGGCCCCGGCCTTTGTCCAGCGCGGCTCTGGAGCATACCTGGAACCCATGGAAAATGCGTCGGAGCACGCGGGCGCCGTTTATCTCAGTGGCAACAACGTCGCCATGGGCCGCGATCCCAAGCTGGCCCAAATCGTCTTTAAGGATAAGAGCGTCTCCCGGCTCCATGCCCGTATTATGGAGAGCAACGGCGAGTACCGGCTTTATGACGAGGGCAGCGCCAGCGGCACCTATCACAATTACGAGCGGGTCGGCCTGACGCCGCAGACGTTGAAAGACAATGATGAATTACACCTGGGACGGGTCCATTTGCGTTTCAAAATGGCGCAGCCGGCCCAGGATAACGATGCCACCCAGGTCTTTGGCCCCGCCGCCGGGGCGCCGCCGGCCCGACCGGCTCCCCAGGGGGCGTCGGAGGATTTGAGCACGCAGCCATTTATGCCGCATCAGGGTCCAGGCGCGCCACCGGCCGGTCCATCCCGGCCCAGCCAGGATGACAATGACGCGGATGGCACCTCGACTCAACCATATATGCCCCACAAGCCCCGTTAGGGAAGGTAGGCAAAGGATCGCTGTACCTGGTACAGTCTTAAGAACATGCGACCTATTGAGCACATCCGCAAGGTCAAAGTCGGCCACGGCACCCACGAAGGGATGACCGGTAAGCATAATGAAGATTCTTATGGCTTCTTTGCCTGGCAAATTAACGACCAGCAGGATTTGCATCTGGCGATCGTCGCGGACGGTATTGGCGGCCAGGCCGCCGGCGAACGCGCCAGCTCTCTGGCCGTGCAGACTATCCGCGAGTTTTTTACGGCGCAAAAGGATGTCAAGGATCTTCCGGCCAAAATGGCTGAATCAATCCGCAAGGCCAATGAAGCAATTGTGGCCGCCAGCCAGGCCGACGACAATCTGCGTGGTATGGGCACAACCATCGTCATGGTGGGCATCGTGGATGACCGGCTCTACACTGCCTATGTGGGCGACAGTCGCATTTATCTGCTGCGTGGTGGCCGGCTCCAGCAACTGACCGTGGACCATACCTGGGCCCAGGAAGCCATTGAAGCGGGCCTCCTGACCCGGGCCGAAGCCAAAAACCATCCAAACCGCAATGTCATTAAGCGTTATCTGGGCGGCATCCAGGGCGTTGAAGTGGATCATCGCCTCGTGCTGGGACCCAGCCAGACCGGCGATGACGCTATCCGCAACCAGGGCGCCAGGCTACGCCCCGGCGATGTGCTAATCCTGAACAGTGATGGCCTCAGCGACATGATCGACGACAGTGTCATTCAGGCTGCCCTTGAGGAACGCCAGACGCTACAAAGTGCCGTCGACGTCATGATAGACAAAGCCAATGAAGCCGGCGGTAAGGATAACATCACCGTGGTGACCGTGGGCATACCGGGAGCCGATGGCATTGTACCAATCGAGAAGGCGCCAGCGGCGGCAGCCCCAGCACCGGCAGAGCCAACACCGCGCCCGGCGCTGGCAGGAACAACCCCGGCCCGCGCCCTGCCCTGGGCCCTGGCCGGCATCCTCGGGATCTTGCTTGTCCTGGTCCTGGGTGCGGTGGCCGTTTACGCCATTTGGGGCGGCTCGCAAGACGATCAGGCTGGCACGGCGACCCAACCCGCCGCCGCTACCAACGGCGCCGATACACCTGATACCGGCGAAAACATTGATGTTGACGCCCGGGCAACGGCCGGCAATCTGTCGATTGAAGAAGCCACGGCTGCCGCTGAAGAAGGTATTGATCCGCTGGCCACGCCGGTCCTGGTCCCGACGCTCGCCGAAACCCTCACCTCAACCCCCTCTCCCCGGCCAGTTGTCAATCCCACCAGCACGCCGGATAGCGTTGCCACCAGCACGCCGGAAACAACAAGCGGCGGGGGCAGCAGCGGTGGTGGTGGCAGCAATCCGCCCCCGCCGACCCCAACGAACACGCGTGCCACAGTCATCGAACCTGGCAGCGGTGGCGACGAGGACAAACCTTAACTGAACCTGCTACCTGGCCGGGACTGGATGCCAATCCGAATATTGCGGTAAATTTCACAACTCACCGTTCAAGCTCCCCGTTTTTCGTGGTAAACTTACGCCACCATGGAACCCATCACACGCATCACCCAGGTCAAGGTAGGCCATGGCACCCATGCCGGCATGACCGGTAAACACAACGAAGATTCATACGGCTTCTTTGCCTGGCGCGATGAGCAGGGGCGCGAGCTTTATCTTGGCGTGGTCGCTGATGGTATTGGTGGGCAAACGGCTGGTGAGCTGGCCAGCTCCGTAGCAGTGGAAGCGGTCCGGGATTATTTTAGCCGCCAACATTCTGTGGACAATATGGCGCGCCACCTGGAACGCGCCATCATGACAGCGAATATCGCCGTCCACCGGCGCAGCCAGGAAAACCCGGAGTATGCGGGGATGGGGACCACGATGGTCCTGGCCGCTTTTGTGGAAAATCGCCTTTACACCGCCTATGTCGGTGACAGCCGCATCTATCTCCTGCGTGATGGCAAACTGCAGCAACTCTCCGTCGACCATACCTGGGCCCAGGAAGCCATCGAAGCGGGCTTGCTAACGCGAGAACAGGCCAAGACCCACCCCAATCGCAACGTTATCAAACGGTATCTCGGCGGTTCAGACAGCGTGGAAGTTGACCACCGCCTGGTGCTTGATCCGGCGCAGGCGGCCAACGCTGCTCGCAATCAGGGGACGGCCTTGCAGCCGGGCGACCAGGTATTGCTATGCAGCGACGGCCTGACGGACATGATCACAGATGCAGCCGTTTTTGCCAGCCTGACCTCCCATGAGAAGCTTCAACCGGCGGTCGATGAACTGATTCAGAAAGCCAATGAGGCCGGCGGCAAAGACAACATCACGGTTGTCACGATGCAGGTGCCGGGTGGCACACCTTACGTGGGCCGGCCTGAGCCGGATGGCGCCGTGGGTTCAGGCCGAGGTCTTCGCCTGGGCATCCCGCTCGTTCTGGGCGCCCTGGCCCTGTTTCTGCTCCTGGGTGTCGTCGGTGTTGGCGCCTATGTTTTCTTTAATCGCACCGGGGCCGCTGACGTTGAGGGTGAGGCAACTGCCACCATCCCACCGGCAGCCACGGCTGGCGAAGTGATGGTGGAACCGGATGTCAATCCAGCCACGGCGGCTGTGCTGCTGACGTTGGTCGGCGGTAGCGATAACCCAGAGGCATTGCCCGAGGAGTTGCAAAGCACGCCAGGTCTCATTCCCACCTTGCGAGCGCTGCAATCGGCCACGCCCACCAGGCTGCCGAGCATTACACCCAGGCCCACCAGCACACCACGCCCGCCCACCGCGACCAGCAGTAGCAGTGGCGGCCCACTGCCCACCAGCACCAATACGCCAAGGCCGACCAACACCCCCACGGCGGGGACGACGCCCACCGCCTCTAACACACCCGTCACCCCAACGGCGACCAACACGCCGGTCACGCCCACGGCAACGAACACGCCCGTCACGCCCACGGCAACGGCTACCCCAAATCCCAGCGGCGACAGCTCGGCGATGCCGGGAACCGGCACACCGGCCGGTCTCACGCTCTTTGGACTCCTGACCATGGCCCTGGCCGCGGGCAGCGTCCTCTTCCGCGCTGATGCCGTAACCAGACAGGATTAGCCGGTGCCAGCCCCTCGTGGCACCCCTTCCCTCACGCTTCTTAGTCTGATCATCCTGGTCTGGCTCGTTCTCCTATTTCTGAATCCTTATAGTCAGGCAAGCTTTGAAAAGGGCAAGGTGCTCATTTTCCTGGTCGGGACGGGCTGCCTGGCCTTGCTCCTGTTGGCAACTGGCCGGCAAGCATTGGGGCGGACCGGCCGGAGCCTGCGCCAGCACCCCCTGACCCTACCCCTGCTCCTGTTCGCCGGCAGCCAGCTCAGCGCCGCCGCCCTATCGCCAACGCCCCGGCTGGCCCTGCTTTCGCCACTCAGCTGGCATGGCGCCCTTCTGAGCGCCGCCGGTACCGGCTTCTGCCTGCTGGCCATTCTGATTCTGCAAGACAGCTCAGCCCAACGCCTGCTGGTGACAGCGTTGCTGGTCGTCTCCGTTCCGATCACCCTCTACGGCTGGCTGCAATTCCTGGGGCTGGACCCGGTCACCTGGCGCCTGGATTCCGTCTCTGTCGTTCAGGCCACATTGGGCCGTTCGATCTACCTCGGCGCTTACCTGGCCATCTGTTTGCCCCTGACCCTGAATCGGGCCGGGGCCGGGTCGCCAGCCAGCCGCTGGCTGTATGGTGGGCTGGCGCTGGTTCAACTCGGTCTGCTCTATCTCACTCTGGCACGGAGCGGCTGGCTGGCGTTTGTGGCGGCGACGGCCCTTCTGCTCTGGCTCAATAGCCGGCCGAGCAATGGGCGACGTTGGCTGCTTCTGGTGGCTGGCCTGAGCGTGGCCGCTCTACTTTTTGCCCTCATCTGGACCAATTACGGCGGCGTCAGCGATCTGCAACTGGCCAAGTTGCTGGATGCCCGGCTAAAAGGCGACCTGGGCCGAATTTATGCCTGGGAGGCAGTCCTGGCCCGCTGGCCGGCGCGTCCGCTCTGGGGCCATGGTCCAGAAACATTCGCCAGCTACTACGCAACCTACACCACTGCTAAGTGGGAAATCGCTTATTATCAGCGGCTGACGGATCCGCATAATCTATTTTTTGCGGTATTGGATGGCAGCGGTCTCGTGGGGTTGCTGGCGTTGGGCTGGTTGTTGGGGCGAACCGGCCGGATCTTCTGGCAGCGCTACCAGCAAGCAGCGGCCGGCCGGGTTCGGCATGAGCTGGTCGCCAGCGCCGCCGCCCTGCTGGCGTTTCTGGTCAGCGCCCAGTTCAACCCCCAGCGGGTTGCCCTGACGATGCTGTTCTGGCTGCTGCTGGCGCTGGTTACGAGTCCGCCTGAATCAGATTCGCCGGCTGATCGGCCGGCATCACCTTCTCAACCGGTTTGACGGGCTGCTTGAGAGGCAGAATCACATGAAAATGGCTACCGGGAAACGCATCCTTGCTCTCGCCTTCTGATTCGACCCAAACCCGGCCGCCATGTGCCTCAATCACCCCTTTGGTAATCGGCAAGCCCAGACCGGGGCCGGCCCCCATGAACTTGGTGCTGCCTGTCGAGTGCAGCTGCGAATCACCAATGCGGAAAAACTTCTCGAAAATCAGACTGTGATATTTCTCGTCGATGCCAATGCCGGAATCGCTGACTACGATTTCAACATAGTCATTATCGCCGGCCTGGCTGGGCACCAGGGCAGCGGTCACCGTGACGTAACCCCCATCTGGCGTGTACTTCACCGCATTGCCAATCAGATTCTGAAACGCCTGCACGATACGTTTGAAATCCAGCTGGAGCTGGGGAATGTCCTCAATCCCTTCCAACTTTAGCTGAACACGCCGCTCCCGCATAGCACTGTAGAGCGGGTCCACCGCCAGCCGAAACACGGTGTCCAGCTGCGTCGGCATAAAGGTCAGCTGCATGCTGTCCACATCCAGTTGGCTGGCGTCCAGCATCGCCGAGACGAGATTCTCCAGCTGCGTGGTAGCCCGGTTGACGTGGCCGATAATCGCCCGGGTTTGCTCCCGGGTGAGCATATTCTCCTCGTTCATCGCGTCCAGGATGTCAGCATATCCCTTGACCTGGGTCAGCGGCGTGCGCAGTTCGTGCGAGGCGATGGCGATAAAGTCCGCCTTGGCCTGGTCCATGATCTCCAGCCGCTCATTCTGCTTGCGCAGATCGATGTTGAGCTGGCGATTGGTCTCATTCTGCTTGCCCAATTCGCTGTACAGACGAGCATTCTGCAGGGCCACGACGGTCTGGTCGGCCAGGATTTGCAGGAGGTCCATTTCATTCGGCCGGTAAATCAGGCCGGTGCGTTTGGGGCCCAGGGCGATAATGCCGGCCAGACCCCCTGCGCTATGAATGGGCACAAAAAGGGCCATCGACTGCTCGTGCAACCAATTTCGCTCCGGCTCACCCAGGTCACGAAAATCTGGATTGAAGTCCAGATCATATTGCTGCAATGGCTTGCGCTCATAGCGCAGCGCCTGAAGCAGCCGGCTTTCCCTGGGAAAGGTGACCGGCGTATCGTCGATATCGCCCATGCCGGGCACCGGCTCGATGGTCGCCTGGTTACCCTCCTCGCTGACCAGGATCAGCGCCCCGCGGCTGGTCGCCAGGATGTCGCTGATGATGCGAATGATAACCAACGAAAGCTCGTTCACATCCAGCGTGCGCGAAATCGCCTGGCTGTAACGCCGCACCACGTTGCTGGTGTCAAATTCCTGGCCAATAAAATAGCGGAAAATGAGCCGCTCGATAAACCGTCGAAATGTCTGGTACCCCATGAAGGTCAGGACGACCACCACGAAGGTCAGCAGGGTAAAATATTCCCAACGCGTCTGCTCCGCCAACCATTGCAACAACAGCAAAATCGCCGTTGCCGGAATCGCCGAGACGATCACGACAACCAGCATAGCAAAGGCCCGCTGTGCCCGGGTCCGCACGTCGATGAGCCGGTAGGAGGAGACCGCCGTTGTCAGGGCAAACACACCGACCAGCCGCGTCGCCTGGCCAATGGTGTTCAGAATAGGATCCAGGAAGAAGAGAAACCCCTCGCCTACAAAGATCAGCGCCAGGGCCAGCAGCCAGTAGAGAATTCGGTTCGCATGTTCTGGATAGCGGCTCAGCTGAAATTGCTGCCAGGAGGTACGCCACATGGTAACGCTCAATACCAGCCAGACCAGCACCAGCATGACGCCGCCCAGGGTGTCAATAATGCGAATGCCAAAGGGGATCAGGTTCAGCCGAAAGGGGACCAGCACATCCAGGAGCAACACGGACAGGGCCGCTGCCAAACCAAACAGCCCCCAGCGGCGCGCCCGCCAGCCCACAAAGGTAGCCGTCGTCAGCCCCAGCATGATGGTGCTGGCCAGAAACGCCTTATCGGGAATAAATGCCAGTTCAGAACTGGGGCGGAAGAAAAAGCGCAGAAGCTGCCAGATAGTTGAGGTCGCCAGAAAACCCAACAGCCAGATATGCCGGCCCCGGCGCCCAAACAGGTAAAGCAACATGCCGACGTAGGCAGCCGCAATGATGAATGGGGCGTTGTAGCTAATTAAGGACCAGCTCATTCAGTTGCTCGTTGGTGTGCGCTTCGTTTCACAGCAATGTCAGAGGTTTGGCAACAAAGCAGTCACATGGAAAGTTTGGCTTACCCGTGTGGCGGCCATATTTTACCGTCCATCTCTAAAGTTCGCTATTGCCCTGTCCCCTCCATGCAGTATAATCCAAAATTGTTCAACTTTTGGAGATAATTATCTATGGCCTCGCGCACAATCTTTCCGTTTACAGCAATCGTCGGTCAGGAACGCATGAAGCGAGCGTTGATTTTGACTGCCGTGAATCCTCAGATCGGTGGTGTTCTCATTCGTGGTGAACGTGGTACCGCCAAATCAACCGCTTCCCGCGCCCTGGCGGCCCTGCTGCCCGAAGTCTCGGTCATCAAAGGTTGTCGCTTCGGCTGTGACCCCGCCTCGCCCAGCGAATGGTGTGATGACTGCATCGCCAACCGGGCTGAGCATTACGAGACCACCATGCGGCGGACGCCGTTTGTCGACCTGCCCGTCAGCGCGACGGAAGACCGGGTCGTGGGTACGCTGGATATCGAACAGGCGATTCAGCGGGGCGAAAAACATTTTGAACCCGGCGTTCTGGCCTCAGCCAACCGGGGCGTCCTCTATGTGGACGAAGTCAACCTGCTGGACGACCATGTCGTCGACCTGCTCCTTGACTCGGCCGCCATGGGCGTCAACATCGTCGAGCGCGAGGGCATTAGCTACAGCCACCCGGCCAAGTTCATCCTGGTCGGCACGATGAACCCGGAAGAAGGCGATCTGCGGCCGCAGCTGCTGGACCGTTTTGCTTTCTCCGTGCAGATCGGTGGTCTGTTAGACCCGCAGATGCGCGTCCAGGTCATGGAGCGCCGCATCGGCTTTGAGACCGATCCGGATGGGTTCCGTGAAGAATGGACCGCCAATGAGCATCAGCTTTCAGAGCGGATCGCCAAAGCGCGTGAGCTGGTCAACGAAGTGACCTACTCGCGGGGCGACCTGGCCGCCATCGCCACGCTGACTTCTTCCTTCAAAGTCGATGGTCACCGGGGTGACCTGGTCATCCTGCGCGGTGCCCAGGCCAATGCCGCCTTCCACGGCCGCACCTACATCACCGATGAGGATATCCTCACCGCCGCGGAGCTGGCCCTACCCCACCGGGTCAAAGCCCAACCCTTCCAGGAAGGCAGCGTTAATGCCTACGACCTGGAGGAGACGCTGGAACAGGCCCGCAGTGAATTTGGCGACGGGGAACCGGGCGAAGAATCTGAACAGCAAGAAGCGGATGCCAATCCGGTAAAAAAAAAGAGACCCTAGACGGTGAAGCCACCGAAAGTAATGAAGTAGGACAGGCCGAGCCTGGCCCCCAACAACCACCAGAAATGCCGCAAGATGGCAACTGGTGGGAAGGGGGCCAGACTCGGGACTCCACCGCCGAGTTCATGACCCGGCGGCTGGACACCCCTCTGGACCGGCTCACCCGCAATCGGGCCGGTCGCCGCTCCCGCACCAAAACAGATCGCAAAAGAGGCCGTTACATCCAGTCCCGCCTGCCGCGCGGCGACCGGGTCACTGACCTCGCCTTTGACGCCACTCTGCGGGCCGCCGCACCGCACCAGCAGCGCCGCAAGGAAGAGAGCGAGTCTGAATTAGCCCTGCAGCTGCACAAACAGGATATCCGTGAAAAGGTCCGGGTGCGCAACACCGCCAACCTGGTCCTGTTCGTCGTTGATGCCAGCTGGAGTATGGCAGTCAGCGAGCGGATGGAAGCGACCAAGGGCGCCATCCTCTCACTGTTGACTGATGCGTACCAGCGCCGCGACCGTGTCGGCCTCATCGTCTTCCACAAGAACCAGGCCAACCTGGTGCTGCCGCCCACCAACTCGGTGCAGTTGGCCCGCAAGGCGCTGGCCAACATCGCCGTCGGCGGCAAGACGCCGCTCTCGGCCGGATTATTAATGGCCCATAATGTCTTCCAGAAAGAAGCGGTTACCCACCCGGACGTGGACCCGCTTATGTTATTATTGACCGACGGGGCGGGGAATGTCAGCATGAGCAATCTGCCGCCGCAGGAAGAAGCGCACCGGATGGCGGCCATGATCAAAGAATCCAAGGTCAAATCGGTCGTGGTGAACATGGAACACCAGGCGTTTGACCAGGGTTTGGCCCGTACCCTGGCCGAAAAACTGGACGCGCCCTGCCTCAGCCTGGACCAGCTCCGGGCCGAGACCCTTTACAAAACCGTCATCGACAATATTCGATAAGAGGTTTTTGCCACGGATTAACACGGATTTAGCACGGATTCTTCTTTTTTTGGTTTAGAAAATCTGTGCCAAATCCGTGTTAATCCGTGGCTCCTCTTCTTCAAAAAGGAGTTTTAGATGCAGTGGAATAAACCACCGGAAATGGAAATTGATCCCAAGAAAAGCTATCAGGCGACCATCGAGACCAGCAAGGGGACGATGGTGCTGGACCTGCATGCGGCGGAAGCGCCAGTAACGGTCAACAACTTCGTCTTTCTGGCGCGCCAGGGCTACTATGATGGCGTGACCTTTCATCGGGTCATTTCCAACTTCATGATTCAGGGCGGCGACCCAACTGGGACCGGCCGGGGCGGCCCAGGCTACAAGTTCCAGGATGAGTTCAATGGCAACCCGCACCGTCATGGCACCGGCACCCTCTCCATGGCCAACGCTGGTCCAGGCACTAACGGCAGCCAATTTTTCATCACGCACGCGCCGCAACCTCATCTGGATGGTAAACACACCGTCTTCGGCCAGATTGCGTCCGGCATGGACGTGGTCAACGCCATCCGCCAGGGCGACAAGATGGTCAAGGTGACGATCAGCGAGAGCTAGGCGTCAGGCAATCAGTCGTTAATTTCAAAGGGCGTACCAGACCGGTGCGCCCTTTGTTTTCGGGGGAAGATGAATATGCGCCTGGCTATCATCTCTGATATTCACGGGAATCTGCCCGCCCTGGAAGCCGCCCTGACCAGCAGCGCAGCCCAGGGTGTCGACCAATATGTCTGCCTGGGCGATGTGGCGGTCTTTGGGCCGCAACCGCACAAATGCGTGGCCCGCCTGCAGACGTTGAATTGCCGTTTTGTCATGGGCAACACCGATGCCTATGCGCTGGAACCCTACCCGCTGCCTCACAGGGACGACCAATCTACCCTTTTCAACGAAGTCGAGTCCTGGTCTGCGGCCCAGCTTACAGACGCCGACCGCGATTTCATCAGGGGCTTCGCGGCCACACAGACAATACGGTTGGATGGGGAGATGGCGCTGCTGGCGTTTCACGGCTCGCCGCGCTCCTTCAACGACGCCATCCGGCCGGAAACGCCCCGTACCACCCTGGATAACTGGTTCAGCCCGCCGTTGCCAGCGCTGCTCGCCGGCGGCCATCAGCATGTCCAGTTCTGCCAGCCTTATCAGAGGAGCATCTTCCTGAACCCGGGCAGCGTCGGCATGCCCTATGCCAGTTCCGGCCGGTCCCACGACGTCAACCCAACCTACGCTGAATTCGCCATCATTACCGCAGAACAGGGCCATCTCGATATCTCACTACAGCGGGCGACCTATAACCTGGCTGATCTCAAAAAGGCCGTGGCAGCCAGCCGCATGCCCGCCGCGGCCTGGTGGCTGGCCGATTGGGTACAGGCGTGAAGGATGTCACCCGATTGACACCGTTTCTACCCCTTGTTAAAATCGGCGCATTGCCGCCTGCTTGAAAAGGATACCTGTTGAGTACATTTGCTTTCATCCTGAGACGCGCCCGCCATTATTGGCAAGTATTGGTTACACTGGCTCTCGGGGTGATTCTGGCTGCTGGCCTGCTCGCGTCCGGCCCCACCCTTGTCGACACGGCCATCGAATTCGGCCTGCGCCGGGTGTTACTGACGGCAGAACCGCTGGACGGCCATATGCGGCTCTTCACCCGGGATGAGCCCGATTTTATTCGCTTCCAGGCATTGCAATCCCAGGTCATCGAGTTGTTGCAAGGCCGTTTTGGCGGCCAGGTGCTGGAAGCGACACCGGCCGGTAACTCCCGCTGGCTCCATCCCTGGGTTGACGCCATCCTGCTGGACAATGAACGGGTCAACTTCCGCTTCTATGACACCAGCACGGACAAACTGACTGAACACGCGGAATTTGTCGCGGGCGGCTGGCCGGGCGAATTGAACCTGGACAGCAACGTGATCCCTGGCGTCATCAGCGAAGGGATGGCCGCCGCCTACGGCCTGGGGGTCGGCGACCAGCTACCGCTCAGCCTGCGCCCCAGCGCCAGCGAGGTTGATTTTTATCTTGAGGTCAGCGGCATCCTGCGCATCATCGATCCCCAGGAGCTGTACTGGTTCGGCAGCTTCAATCCGCTCAGCTCCCAGGGCGATAACCGCTACGCCGAGCAATATGGCGCCCTGGTCTCGCCCACCCAATTTTTCGAACTGAGCGAAGCCTACTTTGCCCCCTCTGAAGTGCAGCTCAGCTGGCACATCATCCTGGACCACAACAATCTGACGCTGCCCGAGCTGCCCCAGCTGCAATTCAACGCCACCGACATCCGCGAACGGGTCAAGTCGATCAAGAGCGATCTGACCCTGGAAACCAATCTGCCGGCTACGCTAACCGCCTTTGAACAGCAGGCCAACAGCATTCGCACGCCCCTCTATTTTCTCAATTCAACGGTGGTGCTGCTGGGCCTGTACTACGTCGTCATGGCCGCTACGCTCACACTGGAACAACGGCAGCGGGAAATCGCCGTCATGCGCAGCCGGGGCGCCTCCGGACCACAGCTTTTTCAGCTCCAGCTCTGGGAAGCGGGCCTCATCTGCTTGATCGCCTTCCTCAGCGGGCCGGTCCTGGCCTATCTGTTCGTGACGTTGCTGGCCACGTTGGGGCCGCTGGCCGATGTGCGTGAAGCCGGGTGGCTGTTGCGCCTGCCCCAGGCGGCCTGGCTGGCCGCCGCGGTCGGCGCGGCGGCCTGTATCGCCAGCCTGATGCTGCCGGTGCCCAGTGCCCTGCGCCGCAGCATCGTCAACTACCAGCAAAACCTGACCCGTTCCGGCCGGAAACCACTCTGGCAGCGTTTTTATCTCGACGTTATCCTGCTCATCATTGGGCTGATTTTGCTGTGGCGACTGCAACTGTTTGGCAGCATCGTCGGCGGCGGCTCGGCAGGACCCCGCGTGGATTGGCTGTTACTGGTCTCACCGCTGGCGTTGCTGCTCGGCGCTGCCACCATCTTGCTGCGTGTCTTCCCACAATTGCTGAACGGCATCACCAACCTGGTGAGCCGGCTGCCGGGATTTGCCGCCCTGCTGGCCTTTCTACAACCTTCGCGCAACCCCAGCCATATCACCCGGCTGGTGCTGTTGCTGACGTTGGCGATGGCCCTGGGTCTCTTCTCCAGCGGCCTGAACGCCACCCTGGACCGCAATGAAGTAGACAGCGCCATCTATTCCGTCGGCAGCGATATCCGCATCATCAACCCGGATCTGGACGCCTTACCGGCGGTGACGGCTACAGCCGGGGTGGAAGGGACCTCCGTGGCGTTTCGGGGAACCGGCCGGTTAGAGCAGCGCATCCAAAACAGCTTCCCCGAGTTCAACGTCCTGGCCATCGACCCGGCCTCGTTTCTCACTGTCAGCAGCTACCGGGAGGATTTTGCCGCCACATCTGTACCCGACATGGTGCAGGCGCTAGAAGATTTTGATACAGAGCGTGTCCCTCTTCTGGAACTTCCCGGCCAGCCAGAAAGCTTCGGTCTCTGGCTCTGGCTCCATGAATTTAATATGGATCGGCTGCGTTTAGTCGACTTTGATGCCAAGTTCACGACGGCCCAGGGAACTCATTTCAACATCCACCTCAATATCCCGGATGCCAACCCCAATCTGGAAGAAAATTGGCATTATTTCACTGGCGCCATGCCGCCGCTCTCGCCCGACAACTTCCCCATCTCCCTGCACTCACTCTGGATTCGTTCGCGGGCCAATTTTTTTGACCCGTATGAGCGTCCGCGCATCGATGAACTGACAGTGGTTGATGCGCAGACCGGCGCCACGACTATCGTCAGCAGCTTCGAGACGGATTCCGAGCAACTGTTTAGCAGCGTTCAGGACATGGAAACAGCGCTGGATCGGATACGGCCAGGCCATGATGGGCAAAGCCAGCTGGCTATGGATTTTCTGGTGGGCGGGTTGCGCTCCTGGCGCTGGTACGGCATGAATTTCACCGGTCCAATCCCAGATACCGCGATTCCAGCCATCGTCAGTCAGGATTTTCAGGCATTAACTGATGTATCCATCGGCGACCGGATTGGCACCCGCGTTGACGCTGTTCAGGTTAATCTAGAAGTCGTCGGCATCGTCGACTACTTTCCCACCATGTACCAGGAACAGGACGCCGGCTACATTGTTACGCTGGCAGAACCGGTTTTGGCTCGCATCAATCTGACGCAGCCCGAGCCGACTGTACTGAATGAACTTTATATTGACACGGAAGATATCACGGTGAGTGCCCAGCTCATCGAAGCCAACACGGCACTCACCAGCGGTCGCTCTGAGCTACTGGAGGCCGAAACAGTGCGCAAGAGCATCAAGGCCGACCCGCTGGCCCTGGGGCTGCGCAGCGTTACCTTGTTTGGTTATGTGCTCACCTCCGTGTTAAGCCTGGCGGGCTTTGGCTCCCATTTCTATATGAGTGCCCGGCAACGCGCGACCGCCTACGGCGTGCTCCGCGCCATCGGCCTATCACCGCAGCAGCTTTATTTCTCCCTGGTTCTGGAACAGAGTTCGTTGATCTTTGCCGGTCTGGCCCTGGGCACCCTGCTGGGCCTTCTGCTCAACTGGCTGACGCTAACCCAGCTGCCCATCTCCCTGGGCGGCCGCCCGCCCGCCCCGCCCTTCCTGGCGGCGACGGATTGGGGCGCCGTGGTCCAGATTTACCTGACGCTGACCATCGCCTTCCTGATTTCGCTGGGCATGGCCGTCTTCCTGCTCTGGCGGACGCAAATCCATCGCGTCCTGCGCGTGGGGGAGGAGTAGCCCATGGGCGTCTGGACGAATTTCACCTGGCAACACCTGCGCCGCCACTGGAAGCTGTTCATGGTGGTCCTCGCCGCCATGCTCATCGGCACGACACTCCTCGCTTCGCTGCCAATGTTCGCTGCCGTCATCGCCAGCGACAACCTTAATCTGACGCTGCAGAGCGTCGCCGTGCCTGGCCGCAACCTGGAGCTGAGCAGCGGCGGCAGCCAGGCGGAAAACGAATTCATCAAGGCGGAATTGGCAGACGCTCTGGGCGACCGCCTCACCGAAATCATCGAGATGCGCCGGGCCTTTTTCGAGGTCATCCCCATCAATTTCCGGCCTGACGGCAGCGAAGTACCGTTCGGCGAACTGGTGCGCATGCGTCTTTTCTCCTTTTCGTCGCTGGAAGCGGAAACGGTGCTGGTCGAGGGCCGTTACCCGACCACGGCCACCGAGGTCAATGATGAAGGCTTCACGGTCGTCGAAGCCGTTATTGGGCAGAAATTGGCCCAGGACGAGAATCTCGGCATCGGCGATGAGATGGAAGGGGTGAGCAACGAGATGATGGTCCGCATTGTCGGCATTATCAATCCGCTTGACCCCGGCGGGGAGATCTGGTGGGGTGATGCCTCGCTGCTTCCCTTTAGCAGCGAGCGGCTGGTAGGCCAGGTGGACACGCTGATCCTGTCCTTCATCGCCCACCCGGATACCGTGACTGCCATCCTGGACCATGACCTCATTTATCGGGTCAGGGTCAATACGATGGATTTTGACACGGCTGACGCCATCCCCTTTCGGGATAGCCTGCTCAACCTGAGCGCCCAGCTCGCCAGCCGGGGCATCCTCATCAACAGCCGCCTCATCGACATCCTTAACCGCTACGAAGTGGAGCTGAACGATGCGCGCGTCTCGCTGTTGTTGCTGACGGCGCAGAGCGTGCTGGCCGTGCTCTACGCGGTGGGCATGGTGAGCAGTTTCCTGCTGGAACAGGCGCGTCACGAGCTGTCGACGATGGCCGGTCGGGGCTTTAGCGCCGGCCAGGTAACCCGGCTGTACGGAATTGAGGCGCTGCTCTTGAGCTTTGGCATCGCCTTCCCGCTGGGGCCGCCGCTGGCGTTCCTGATCATGCAGCTCTGGTCGCGCGCCGCTGATTTGCCGTTCAGCACCGGCATTCCCACCCAATCCTGGCTGTTGGCGCTGGCCGCGGCACTGTTTGGTCTGCTGGCGGTGACCATCCCGATCTTTATCGCCAGCCGGCGGCAGCTGACCGACTGGGCCGGCCAGCGGGTGCGCCCGCCGCAGCGGCCCACCGCCCGGCGGCTGGTCTTTGACCTCATTTTGCTGGCACTCGGCGGGCTGGCCTACTGGCAGTTGCGCAGCGCCGGCACCCTGACCCAGGGCGATGCCACCAACGAGCTGCTGGGCAGCGCCGATCCCATCCTGTTGCTGGGCCCGACCTTGCTGGTGCTGGCGCTGGGCCTGGTTATTTTGCGGCTGTTCCCATTTTTGCTGCAGGGACTTGCTTTTGTCAGCCAGACAGTGCGGTCGCTGATTTTGCCGCTCGGCCTGAGCCGGCTAGCGCGCGATCCGGCCGGTCCCAGCCGCATCCTCCTGCTCATCTGCCTCACCGCCGGCCTGACTCTGTTCGCCACCGTCTTCCGCGACTCCATCCAGGTGCGCCAGGTGGAGATGGCCCGCTACCGCAGCGGTGCCGACATCCGCGTCATCGTCCCGCTGGAAAAAGAGCCGGCATTGGCCGACATCGACAACCTGCTGGGGCTGGAAGAGGGGTTGGTCGGCTCCATGGTCTACCGCAACCAGATCGCCATCGGCTCACCCGAGGGGCGCCGGGTAGACATGATCGCCGTCGACCCGAAAAATTTTGCCGCAGTGAGCGCCTTCCCGCAAGGAATCAGCCAGTTCAGTCTGGCCCAGATCATGAATGTGTTGGCCCCGGCCGATTTTGAATCTGACGAGGCGGAGTTGATCCCGGCTGTGTTTTCGATTGCGGCTTTACCGGCCGGTTACGCCAACCAGGACATCATCCCCCTTAGCCTGGGCGACCAGACCTGGGGCTTCCAGGTGCGCGGCATCATCAACGAGTTCCCGACCGTCGACGAACCGTTTATCGTCGTCAACATCAATGAGCTGGAAAAGCGGCTGAATGTCACCGCTGTCGATGTGCTGTTGAAAGGGCTGACCGGCCGGCGCGAGCTCTGGCTGGCGGTGCCCGCTGACGTCGATCAGCCCGCCCTGGTCCAGGCCATCCGCCAGAGCCCCGCGCCCATCCTTGGCGCCACCGCCCAGACCACCCGTATCGTGGGTGATGCGCAGAACTTGCTCACAATTTACCGGGCTAACCTGATTGCCCGCGAATCCATTGCCGCCTTTAACATCAACGCCATCATCCTGGCTATCCTGAGCAGCGTCGGCTTTTTGCTGATTCAGATTTTCGCCGCCCGCCGCCGCATGGTCGAATTTGGCGTGCTGCGCGCACTGGGGCTCTCCAATCGGGGGCTGTTGCGCCTGCTGACGGTGGAGGCGGCTATCCTGCTGGTGCTGGGCATCCTGATGGGCATTGGCATCGGTTTTGGCCTGGCGGCGCTGATGCGCCCGTTCATGTCCACTATCCTGGCGGATTCGCTGGGCGGCGACATCGTGGATCGACTGATCCTGAATCCGGTGTCGCTATTCTCCGTCCTGTTCGCCCTGTTTATCTTCTATGCAGCCGCGATGTTGATGCTGCTGTATAGTCTTAGTCGCAGCGACCTGCAACGGGTTCTGCGGCTGGGAGACGAATAATATGTCCGAAGAATTACTGGTTTCCTGCAATAACCTGGTCAAAATTTACAAGGTCGCGGACCTGGAAGTGGTCGCCCTGCAAGGGCTGGACCTGGAGGTCCAGCGGGGCGAGATCATGGCCCTGGTGGGCGCCTCCGGCTCGGGCAAATCGACCCTGCTCAACATCCTGGGCGGGCTGGATACGCCCAGCGCCGGCTCGGTCAACGTCGGCAATTACGATTTGCTGCTGATGAATGATCGGGAGCGGGTGACCTACAAGCGGGACATCGTCGGCTTTGTCTGGCAGCAGCCGGGCCGCAACCTGCTGCCCTACCTCTCAGCCCGCGAAAATGTGGAGTTGCCGATGACGCTAACGGGGCTACCCGCCAACCAGCGGCGGACACGGGCTTTGCAATTGCTGGAGATCCTGGGGCTGGCAGACCGGGCTGATTTCCGGCCGGATCGCCTTTCCGGCGGCCAGCAGCAGCGGGTCGCCCTGGCCGTCGCCCTGGCCAACAACCCGCCCCTCCTGCTGGCAGACGAACCCACTGGCCAGCTCGACTCCCGCGCCGCCGCCGACGTCTTCGCCGCCCTGCGTGACGTCAACGCCCAGTTTGACACTTCGATCATCGTCGTCACCCACGACCCCAAGGTGGCGGCCCGGGTCGACCGGATCGTCGGCATTCGCGACGGGCGGACGAGCACGGAGGTGCGCCGCTCCCGAGATGGCGTTGATGGGACTGTGAGCGAGGATGAGTGGGTGATTCTGGACAGGACCGGCCGGTTGCAGCTCCCCCAGGTCTACGTTGAGACCCTGGCCATGACCGGCCGCGTCAAGGCTCGCCTGGAGGACGACCACGTCTCCATCTGGCCCAGCCAGGAAGAGTTGGACGCCCCGGTTGAAAATATTCGCCAGTGGCGCCCGGAAACCAGCTTTGCCTTCAGCAACGAGGAAGGACGGTCCAGCAATGGCGCCCCGGCCGTAGCCACCCGCAGCCTCTGGCGGACATTCGACGTTGGCGTAGAGAAAGTTGACGCCATCCGCGATCTGCACCTCACCATCCCCCAGGGCCAGCTCGCCGTGGTCAAAGGGCGCTCCGGCTCCGGCAAAACGACGTTGCTGAATCTGCTCGGTGGTCTGGACGAGCCCTCTCAAGGTGAAGTGATCATCGGCGGCCAGCCGCTGGCGGCGCTGGACAGCGACGGGCTCATCGAAATGCGCCGGCGCCAGGTTGGCTTTGTCTTCCAAACCTTTGGCCTGTTACCGTTTATGACGGCCCGTGAAAACGTCGAGGCGCCGCTCCGGTTGATACGTGCCGCCCGCCAGGAACGCTTCCGCCGCGCCACCGAGGCGCTGGCTCTCGTCGGCCTGGCCAACCGGACCGAGCACCGCACCCACGAGCTCTCCGGCGGCGAGCAGCAACGCGTCGCCCTGGCCCGGGCCCTGGTCAACCAACCTGCCCTCATCCTGGCTGACGAGCCAACTGGCCAGCTGGACACGGTCACCGGCTCTAACATCATCGCCCTGCTCTACGAGATCGTCCACCAGACCGGCATCACCATCCTGGTTGCCAGCCATGACCCGAAAGTCGAGGAAGCGGCTGACCTGGTCCTGGAACTAAGCGACGGCAAACTGGTGGCCTGATTCGTCATTTGTCCTCGATGTGACTATCATTGGGCAGCGTATCATCATCCCTCACTCAGGAGCGACTATGTCCCACGATGTCATCGAATTAACCAAAAAACTAATTGAGTTCCAGTCTGTCAGCCAGCAAAGCAACGCCGCCGTCTCTGATTACATTCAGGATTGGCTGACTGACATTGGCGCCACCTGTGAGCGGCTCGAATACACCGATCCCAATGGCGAACTCAAGGTCAACATCATCGGCAAAATCGGTGAAGGCAGCGGCGGACTGGCATTCTGCTCCCATTCGGACACGGTCCCAGGCCAGGAACAGGATTGGCCGGCATTCACGCCCGAGATCAAAGGCGAAAATTTATACGGTCGGGGCAGCTGTGATATGAAAGGGCCGTTGGCCGCGACCATGGTGGCCGCCAGCCAAATTGACCCCAGCGAGCTCAAACACCCCATCTACATCGTTGTGACTTCGGATGAGGAAATTGGGTTGCTGGGCGCCAAATATGTGGCCAATAACTCGGCTATGCTGCGCGACGACAAACCGTTGTATGGCGTGATCGCCGAGCCCACCAGCATGGTCCCTGTTTATGCCCACAAGGGCGGCCAATTCGTGACCGTCATCGCCCACGGCACCGCCGCCCACACCAGCACCGACAAAGGCGACTCCGCTACCTTCAAGCTGGCGCCTTTTTTGGCTGAGATGGCCGAGCTGCGCAAGCGGGTTATGGTCGACGAAACCTTCATGAACCACGAGTTCAACCCGCCCACCAACGGCTTTAACATGACAATAACCGACTTCGATGTGCCCGGTAACGTTACTGCCCCCAAGGCGATGTGCCGGGTTGGTTTCCGCGGCGCGCCCAACGCCGGCTCCGAGGAGCTGGTCCAACTCATCGTCGACGCGGCGGAAAAATACGAGCTGGAATACACTGTCGGTGGCCATACGCCGCTGTACGTGAGCAAGGATTCCGAGTTGGTACAGTCAGCCGTCCGCGCCCTCGGCGGCACCAAACCGGACACGGCCCCCTACGGCACGGATGGCATCTACCTGCAGAATGCCATCCCCCAGATGATCGTCCTCGGCCCTGGCGACATTGGCGTGGCCCACAGTGTGGGTGAGTTTGTGCCGCTGGCTGAGTTGACATCAGCGGTGGACGTGTACGAGCAGATGATCCGCGAATTGTGTATGTAATTTGATTTTTTGGGATGTGCCAGCGGTAGAGACGCGCCGCTGGCACGTCTCTTTCCGTTGGCGTGTCATTTGTAGCCGTCGCGTATGAGTGCCGAAGAGGAGACGCGCCAGCGGCGCGTCTGTACGCGGGCGCAATTCCCCATTATCCCCGTTGAGATAGCCCCTTGGTAGGGGTCCCCCTTAAGAATGGCCGAAAGTTTGGCAGGCTAAGCTATGGTCTGGCTCCTGGTAGCCCGGGCGCAGGAGGTATGCGTGTGCCCGCTGGTAATGGTTGAGTTTGGTCGGTTTCACTGAGTACATGTTGCCAAGAAATCATAAACGCCATCTGGGGAGCAGCCTCGCTTTGTTGCTCACCCTGCTGCTGACGGTTGCCTGCCAGCAGAATGAATGTGAACAGTGCCAGGGGCCCTCAATTGTTGAGGTGCCGGTGACGGTTGTCGTCACGCCGACAGCACCAGCCGTGGCAGAGGCCGGCCCCACGGCTACCCAGCCGCTGCCCACCAGCACGACTGCCCCACCTGAACCGACAGCCACAACTGCGGCGCCATCGGCCACCGCCCCTGCTTTTCAGCTGCCGGAAACACAGGCCTATCAGCCCGGACCCAATGCATTTGTAGAAACCTTTGATGGCGCGCCGGCCCAGCCAACAGGCTGGAGTTCGCCCCGCTGGGACATCACCATCCATTCGCGCGACTGGGGGACCTGGTATGACCCGGTGCCGATGGCGGCTGACCATGGCCCGGACTGTGGCGCCCCGCCAACGACCCACCCCATCACCAGCTATGACGGTTCCATCTACAACTGTCGCGACCACCTGATGACGGCCATCAATGGGCCGGGCTACGCCATGATTTACCTGACGCCGGACCACATGGTTGACTTCTCCGAGGGGACAGCCATCATCCGCTGGGATATGTCCACCTTCCGCAAATCGCAGCGGGATTGGGTGGATGTCTGGATTACCCCGTATGACGTGAACAATCAGTTGACGCTGCTCAGCTGGCTGCCGGACCTGAACGGGCCGGCCCAGGACGCTGTCCACGTGGAAATGCAGGACATCGTCAATACCTTCAACGTAGGCATCATTCGCGATTTTGAGGATCAGCGGCTCGAAGGAGAAGTATCCCGCCACGGTTATGACCGTTTCCTGGAGCCGAGCCAGACCCGGCGCGATGTTTTCGAGATTCAGATATCGACCAACCACGTTCGCGTTGGCATGCCGGACTATGATTTCTGGTGGATCGACGAGCCGATCGAGCCGCCCCTGACCTGGACCGAAGGCGTGATCCAGTTCGGCCATCATTCCTATAATCCGACCAAATCATGCGATGACAGCGGCGAATGCGGCCCAACCACCTGGCATTGGGACAATGTGATCATCGACCCGGCCAAACCATTCAGCATCATCAAGCCGGATGTCACCTATATCAATCAGCCCGAGGGCCAGACTGTCACCTTTGACCAGCCGGCCCCGGCCGATTCCCATCTCCGCTTCAGCGGCTTCAGTGACACCATTGAGGTAAGTTACGACGGCGGTCAGAGCTGGCAACCGGCCCAGCGACAACGACAGATGGAAGAGCACGTTGATCGCTTCCAGGCATACTGGATGCCGGTACCGGCCGGTACCCAGCAAATCCAGTTCCGCGGCACCGACCGCTGGAGCGGCGGCTGGTTCCTGCGCGACATCGCCATCTGGTCCAACGACAGCAGCGCCGCCGCCCGGGACACCGGCCGGTTCCGAATCGACTTTAGCAATGTGGACCTGACTGGCCGCTACTGCGTCCTGCCGGATAACCGGCCGGGTGAGGAGTAAGTCGATTGCGCCAGCAGATACCCCGCCTCCTGTTCTGGCTGGCGCTGCCCGGGGCTCTGCTCGTGGGCATTGTGGCGGGCTGGCTACTGGCCGGGCGCCTGCCGCTCGGTTTGCTCCTGGAGCGGGCCGGGGTGGTGACGCCGGCGACGTTTGTCATCCCGAACGAGGCTCAGGGGCAGCTGGAGCTGTACGTGCTGGCCGGCCAGTCGAATATGTCCGGGCGGGGTGAGCTGGCGGCTGTGCCGGTGACGCATCCACAGATTTTTTTGTTCGGCAATGATTACCATTGGCGTCTGGCCGCCGAACCGCTGGATGACAGCCGGGACCAGGTCGACCTGGTCTCAATGGAGTCACCCAACGACGAGGCTGGTTACAGCCCGGGCATGGCCTTTGCCCTGGCGCTGCTGGCGGCCGACCCGGAGCGTCAGATCGGTCTCATTCCCTGTGCGAAAGGCGGCACGTCGCTGGCGGATTGGGCGCCGTCGTGGGCTGGCAACACGCTTTACGGCGCCTGCCTGCAGCGCATTGCGGCGGCGAGTACGCAGGGGCGGCTGGCCGGCGTCCTCTTTTTCCAGGGGGAAAATGACGCCCTGCGCGCCGACGCCTTTCCCGACGACCAGGTGCGGACTAGCGACGGCTATGGTGCGCTCTTCACGGAGTGGCTGACGCAGTTGCGGCGCGATCTGGACCGGCCGGAGCTACCCATCGTCTTCGCTCAGATTGGGACCAATGACCGGCCGGAGTTTTTTGTGAATTGGGAACTGATTCAGCGCGAACAGGCCAGCGTGGAACTGCCCTGCACCGCGATGATTACGACGGCGGATTTGGCTCGGCGTGACGCCGTCCATTTCACCAGCGCCAGCTACGACGAAATCGGTGCCCGCTTTGCCCGGGCCTATCTGGAACTCATCGACACTACCGATTGCACAGGATAAGCTATGCTGCCCTACTCCCATCTCCTCATCGTCGTCGATCAACCTGAGCTGGCCAGCCGGCTAACCGAGGGGCTACGTGGCTTCGGCTACGGGGTGACCTGGGAAGGCACCGCGGAGGCCGGCCTCAACTTTGCCCGCCATCATGAGGCCCATCTGTTTATCCTGGCCAAGCGATTGCCAGAAATGAGCGGGCAGCAGCTAGCTGTGCGGCTGCGCCAGCATGGCAAAACGCAGCCGATCCTCATGCTGGATGACGGCCACGGCACCACCGAACCGCTGGTCGCCGCCAGCAGCACCATCGGCCAGGTCACCATCCTGAACGAACGGACGCCGCTGGAAACCCTGGTGGCGACGGTACGCAATCAGCTCCAGCGCGCTTACGGCCGCCCAAAGTCAGATGATTTGATCGTAGCCGGCGACCTGGTCATCGATCTGAGCCAGGAAAAGGTCTGGCGCGGCAACCACCCCATTACGCTGACCCCGGCCGAATTCCACATCCTCAGTTACCTGGCCCGCCACCCGGGTGAAACCCTCGGCCGCGAGCAAATCCGCCGCGCCCTCCAGGCCCACGGCCAACCCGCCGAAACAGACGACGACAGCGCCATCAAGGATGAAGTCGGCCGGCTACGGCAGAAGATCGCCAGCGAAGGCAACGCCCCGCAGATTGTGACCGTGCCTGATCTAGGGTACCGGCTAATCAACCGTTCATTTCACTAGCGAAACATACGCCATAGCCCCAAATTAGGCGCAGACCTCAGCGGAGTCAAGCAGTTCGATCTCCCAAGCTGATCCGCTTCGCGTCAGGCGTAGCAGATTCTGCTCATAGCAAGCGGCTGTATTCAACGCAATTTCAATAAGCGCCTGGTTTCCATTGGCGTCAAAGCCAGGCCGGGTCAGCTCCAGAATGCCATACAACCCCGGATACGCTTCGCGCATAGCCGCCCAATCCAACTCAAGATTCGTCTGGGGATCTGGAAAATTATATTCCTGTCGCAGGTCGATGAGCCTTACAATTTCGAAGTTCTCGGCATATGGGATCTCTGGACGCACCAGGGTCCTCGGATAATTGCGCCGCACAAGATCATCCCAGAGCTGTCGGTCAGACTCAGCCAACAGGTCCTTAAAACCATGTTCAGGGGAGTTCTTCGACGTCAGGTTCAGAATGAGAAAAGACTCAGCCTCAGGGTAAAGATACCGAATCGTGCTGACATAGATATCCGCTTCATCATCTCTGACCGGCGTTGCTGTTGGCACCGGAATCGGTTCGGCTAGCGGCTCTGTCACTGGCGTTGGTTGGCAGCCAGAAACAATCAAGTTCAGAAACAGCAGGATAGCTATCAGTTCGAGTCGCCAGAATCGCATCACAGTCAGGTTACCCAACCCGGTCCGCCAACCCCTTTACAATCCCCCCAATCGCCCCCCACTGCGCCTCAATACTGGCCGTCAACTGCATCTGCACAAGCGCCCGCCGCAAGTTGATCGCCGGCTCGACATTGAAGTAGACGTTGCCGTTCAGGTAATCGCTGAAAAAGCGCAAGCCCATCTCAAACGTGAGTAACCAGATGGCATCGGCCATGTAGGCGTAGTCGCCTTCTGTCAGGATGGGGGCCGCCTCGCCGCAATAGGCGCCCAGCATCGTCTCGCAAAGATCGACCTCGAAGCGGACTTTGTGCCAGTCCGGTGTCAGCTCGCCGAGCGGGTTGCAGCCGGAACGGAGCATATCGCCGATGTCGTAATGGATGAGACCCGGCTTGGCTGTGTCCAGGTCGATGACGGCGATGGCCTGATCGGTGGCGGTGTCGATGAGGATGTTGTCCACCTTGGGATCGCCGTGGATGGGGCGCAGGTGCAGCTCACCACGAGCCAGCGCTTCTTCCAGTAACCCGACCCGATGCTGCCGGGCGGCGATAAAATCGAGGCAAAATTGCTCTTCGGCGCTGGGCGCAGTCTGCGGCCAGGCAGCCAGGTGGCGCTGGTAGTCGGCCAGGTAACGGGGGGTGACGTGGAAGCCGACCAGGGTGTCGTGCAGGTGCGCCGGGTCCAGATCGGCGATGAGGCGGTGGAAGCGGCCGATGGCGGCGCCCGCTTCAGCGGCATGGTGCACGTCGCGCACCTCAGCATAGCTGCGGCTGCCTTCGACAAAATGTTGCAGCCGCCAGAATTCGCCGGCGTCGTCGTAGACGTGGTCAGCACCGGCCGGTGTACACATCACTTCCGGCAAAGCCCAGGGCCGCCCATCCCCCAGCATCGCCAGCTGTTGGGCCATATGGCCCTGCAAGAGGCGCAGATTGGCCATCACCCAATCCGGCCGGGGAAACACATGCTGATTGATGCGCTGCAATAGATATTGGCGCTCGCCGGCAGCGCTCGTCACCAGGTAGCTGTCATTGATATTGCCCGCGCCAAACGGCTGGATGGCGGTCAGCGGTCCCTCGACCTGAAACTGGTTGGCGATCTGAAGGCGGTTGGCGACGTCGTTACGAATAACCATGATGGTGGACTATTATACCTAAGCCCCGGCTACTTCGCGGAGATCCATGACCAGAGAGCCAGCGAACTGGTTCGCTGCCACAGCCGTTTCGATGGCGCCGTGCAAATCGACGGCAATACGGTGACCGCTAAACTGATTATGTTGGATGGTGTGGCCGCGCGGCGCCGGCGCCAGCCGCTGGGCCGCCGGCAGCGCGCGGATGCCATGATCCTGGTGGGCGGCAACCCGGATGCCAATCTGATTGTCGCTGAAGCGATTGTGCTCGATCAGCCAATCGCGGCTGGTATCATTCTCCGGCACGGCCGCCGCAAATTTGGCCACATGTTTGGACCAGAGCAATAGCCCATGGCCATTGTGATGGAACGCGTTGCGGCGCACGGTCATGCCCACCCCGTTCTCGACGGCGATACCCGCCTGCCGGTTGCGCCAGAGCTGGTTCTCCTCCAGGGTGCAGCGGCTGGAGAAGCCCAGCCAGAAGCCGTAGTTGCAGTAGTTGGCGATATTGCGCCGGTAGATGTTGCCCTCGCTGAAGGTGCCCTCAAAAGCGATATTGGGGCTGTAAGAGCCGTCGTTTTCCGCGAACAGGTTGTGATTGGCGCCGCGGTGTTCACCGGCCGGTGTCAACCCTGCCAGAAAAAAACCATCGCCACTCAGCCGGGCTTTGTTGCGCAAAAACTGATTGTGGCTGGAGCCATACAAAATCAGAAAACCGGCCGCATCCGCTCCCATATGACCCTGACCACCCTCACGCGGCTGGTAGCGGCAGCAATAATCCGCATAGTTGTCGGCATACAGGCTATGCGAAGTGCCGTAGAGATGGAAGCCAAAGCCGCTGCAGTAGCTGGCGTTGTTGCCGCTGACGGTCAGTTTGTGGCTGTGGTAAGCCAGCAGCCCGTTCATCTGGTGCTGCAAATCGTTGTCGACGATGAGGCTGTCGCGCACGTCGTTGAGGCAGATGGCCGCGCCATACGCTTCGGCCGCCGGTCGCCAGATGTCAAGGAACACCGTGTTGGCCACGACTTCGGCGCTGCCCCGACTCTGGCAGCCTTCGATCCGTAAGCCCGTACAGTCGCCAGCAGCAATCCCATGGTAGTAGTTTTGCAGATTCAGGTTGCGGATGGTGACATTGCGGCGGCCTTGCAGGCGCAGGCCGCTCCCCTGCCCCGGCGCGCCGATCAGGGTGGCGCCGTTGCCATCCAGGGTCAGGTTGTCGGCGGCGATGGTGAGACCGGCCGGTAGCCAGTACACCCCCGGCGCCAATGTCACATCCCCGCGGATCTCAGCCCCATCCTCCGGCACCCAGATCACAGCTAGCGAACTTCCTTCCACTCACTGCGCAGAATGCCCATCAACAACAGCGAATCATAGCTGCCGTTGCTGTACACATGCGAACGCAGCTCGCCTTCCTTGATGAAACCAAGGCGCCGGTAGGTGCGCTGGGCCCGCTGGTTCTGGCCATGCACCTTTAACCAGACGCGGCGCAGGTTGCGGTAACGGAAGGCGTAATCAAGCAGCAAACTAATCGCCTCGCTGCCGTACCCCTTACCCCAGAAGTTGCTGTCCCCGATGGTGATGCCCAGTTGGCAGGTTCGGGCGGTGAAATCAAACTCAAAGAGGGCACAGACGCCAATAAATAACCCCTCAACCTCGATAGCAAAGTTGGCATCGTCCCGGCCGCCCTTGCTGGCGCTGGCCTCAAATTCGGCATTCAACCGGGCCAGGCTTTGCGGCATGGGCGGATCGCCGCCACCGGCCAGTTCTACGTTCAAATCATTGTTGAATGCATTTAGGCGGACCAGATCGTCGCGTCGCAAGGCACGCAAGGTCACATTTTTTCCTCTTAACACAAAAAGCCTCCTGAAAACGCGCGTGGCGAAAACGCCTGGAGAAACATAATAACTGTGCCATCATCGTGCGAACGGCCCCACTGAGCGCCGGTTTCAATAGGGCAAGAAACCAGGTGGCGATAGCCACTGAAGTCCAGGTTCGTAGTAAAGGCTTTAGCCTTCTGACCTCATCCTGAACGGCAAGGGCTGTCGCGACGAAAGCGCATGACGGTTCCAACGGAGAACGCTGAAGCGTTTACTACGAACCTGAAGCCGTACCACTTACCATCTGAATTCCAAACAGCTTCAGGCACAGGGCGCTGCAGCCATCAAGAGAGAACGATGGACCTGACCACCCCAAAAAACAAGCGGCGTGCAGTACGTTGTTGGCACTGCACGCCGCCTTCTCCTCCGGCCCGACAAGGGTTAATTGTATGCTACACCCATCGGCGGGCCGGCTCTGTTACTTGGTTTGCAGTTTGGCCCAGGTATCGCGCAACCCGACCGTCCGGTTAAATACCAGGTGGTCCGGCGTTGAGTCCGGGCCGTCCAGGGTGAAATAGCCCGTGCGCATAAACTGGTAATGATCCGCCGCCGTCGCCTCGCGCAGGCTGGGCTCGACAATGGCGGTGATGACCGACAGGGAATCCTCGCTCAGGGTGCTAAAGAAATCCTCCCCATCCGGCACATCTTCGGGGTTCTCCTGGCTGAACAGGTTGTCATACAGACGCACCTCAGCCGGCAAACCATGCTCAACCGACACCCAGTGCAACGTGCCCCGCACCTTGCGCCCATCCGGCGTAGAGCCACCACGCGATTCCGGGTCATAGGTGCAATGCAGCGCGATCACTTCACCATTTTCATCCTTCACGACCTCATTACAGGTGACGTAATAGGCACCCATCAGGCGGACTTCACGTCCCTGCGTCAGGCGGAAGAACTTGCGCGGCGCATCTTCCATAAAATCTTCCCGCTCGATGTAAATCTCGCGCGAAAATGGCACCGTGCGATTACCCATCTCCGGTTTCTGCGGATGGTTGGGCACTTCAAAATGCTCCGTTTGCCCTTCCGGATAGTTGTCGATGATGACCTTGAGCGGGTCCAGCACCGCCATCACCCGCGGGGCGATCTCATTGAGATGCTCGCGCACGGAGAATTCCAGCAGGCCAAAATCAATCACGCTGTTGGCTTTGGCCACGCCAATCCGGTCGCAGAAGCTGCGGATCGACTGGGGGGTGTAGCCGCGACGGCGCATCCCGGAAATCGTCGGCATACGCGGGTCATCCCAGCCGGAGACAACCGCTTCGTCGACCAGCCGCTTCAGCTTGCGCTTGGACATGACCGTGTAGGTCATGTTCAGGCGGGCAAACTCGATCTGCTGCGGGAAATGGGGCACATCCAGCTCTTCCAGGAACCAGTTGTAAAGCGGTCGGTGATCCTCAAACTCCAGGGTGCAGATGGAATGGGTAATACCCTCAATCATGTCCGACAGGCCATGGGCATAATCGTACATCGGGTAAATTTGCCAGGCGTCGCCGGTACGATGGTGGTGCGCCTTCATGATGCGATAAAGCACAGGGTCGCGCATGTTGATATTGGGCGAGGCCATATCGATCTTGGCACGCAACACGCGGCTGCCCTCGTCAAACTCGCCGTTTTTCATCCGCTCCAGGAGGTCTAGATTCTCTTCGATGGAACGGTCGCGATAAGGGCTGTTCTTGCCCGGCTCCGTCAGGGTGCCACGGTATTCGCGCATCTCTTCGGGGCTTAGGTCGTCCACGTAGGCTGCGCCCTGCTGGATCAGCTGGACGGCAAAATCGTACAGGACCTGGAAATAGTCGGAAGCGTAGAACTCCCGGTCATCCCAGTCAAAACCCAGCCAATGGACATCTTCCTTGATCGACTCCACGTATTCGACATCTTCCTTGGTCGGGTTGGTGTCGTCGAAGCGGAGGTTGGTCAGGCCGCCATAATCTTCAGCCAGGCCGAAGTTGAGGCAGATCGATTTGGCATGGCCGATGTGGAGGTAACCGTTGGGTTCCGGTGGGAAGCGGGTATGGACCTTGCCGCTGAACCGGCCGGTTGCGTTATGCTCATCAATGATCGTGCGAATAAAATTCGATGGTGTTTTTGTTTCTTCTGTCATATATCTCTGCCGTAGAACGCCCGTTATTCTAGCGGGATTCACGGCAAGGGTCTAGGATCAATTCAAGCGTGGGGCAACCCATCAACGGAGTGTACGCACATGACGGGTCAGATAGAGGGATGCCGCCAGGGAATGTGGTTCTGACCAGCGCAGGCCAAAATAGCTGGCCTGGCTGACCTGCGCCAGGGTCTGCAACGCCGGCAGGTAATCGTAATGGTCACCGGCAAAGGCCAGCGCCCCCAACACCATATCCGCCAGCCCCAGACGAACTGAAGGATAGTCCAGCTTCACGGTGGGCAACAACTGTCCACCGCGCAACGTCAGCGATACCCAGACCGTCTGGCCAGGCGAGACCAGCAGCGGATGCACGTCGCGCAAGCCGCTTGTAAACGCTTCACCCAGCCCCAGCTCAGTGCCAACCGCCAACAATCGCGCCAGTTCCGGCGCCCCGTCCTCGCAATATTGGGTGAAATAAACCTGGAACGGCGCCGCCTGCTCTGGGGCAAAATCAGCCCCCAGGAAATGAGTGTGGTCCTTGTCCAACAGCCCAGCGCAGCGCTCAATTGTGGCGACATCCGCCCTGGAAATCCCCTGCCGGCCGAGCCAGAAGCCAACTTCCCGCACCGGCAGCGGCTTTTTCACATAGAGCTGCAGCCCGGGGCGATGGCTCAAACTCACTTTCAGCCCCCAGACCGCTGCGGCAGCGTAACGGCGGAACTGGTCCCAGGTTTCCCTGGCCTCAGGCAGAAGCGCCAGCTGGTCCAGGTAAGCGGCGATGGTGTCCAGGTGGTCCGGACCGCGCCCCAGGCTGACGAGGGCCAGGTCGCCATCGCTCAGCGAAAGCTGGTATTCGACGTAATTTTGCGTCGCCGCCTGAAAATGGCGCAGGCTCGCCTGCCAGTCCGGCAGCAGCGGCAGCTTGAGTAGCTGGGCCAGCGCCGCCAGCTCGCGTTCAATGTCTGGCATGGACCCGGCCATCATTCCTCGGTCAGCAAAATGCGGTCCGTCTCGACCGTGATCATCTGGCGAGCGGCGCCCTCGCCGGGGAACCAGAAGACGACGCGGGGCCGCAGGGCGTAGGTGGCGCCATCATTGGGTAGCTGGATGGGGGCCAGCGTCAGGCTGTAGACGGCACCGGGCGCCATCTCATGGACACCGGCCGGAAACACCCCCTCCGTCACAAACGCCTCAACCTGCTCACGGCTGAGGTCGATTGTCCGGTTCGGCAGCCAGATCGGGTCCGCCCCGGACACCGGCGTCTCTTTTTCCAGCACCAACGAAATACGCAGGAAGTAATTGGCATCGTCTGGCTCTAGCAGAAGCAACGGCAATGGTTCTGGACCGAGCTGGCTTAAATCCACCGTCGGCACCAGGCCCGCATCCGACTCATCCAAAAACAGATCAACGGCCACAGCACGCACCGGTTCGGACAGCAGTTCGGTCATGATGTCGACCAACTGCTGCTCCAGATCCGCCAGGGCCGGCTCGTCGCTGGTGTCCAGCAACGAAAATTGATAGCTTTCGCTCCCCTGTTCGATGGTGAGGTAGCGCGTGGTCGGGTCTGGCGAGGTGGCCTGCTCCTGCCGGGCCAAGTCCAGTACGCCCGCGTCAGCGATCTGCGCCTTTAACGCCGCAAATGTCTCGGCGGGCAGCGTTGCGCCAAAATAGCCCACCGTATTGCGCAGCAACGGCGGCACCGACCAGGAGCTGCCACTGAACAGCGTCGCCTGTCCCGCTGCGTCAATCTCAAGGCGCGCGTTGACGGTCGGTTGGCCACCCTGGGCGATATAGGTCAGTTTTGTAAATTCAGAATCTGTCATATCTGTTTCACTATCTGTGGTTGGTGTGGGCCCCTCAGTAGCTGGTGTCGGTGAACCAGCAATTGGTTGACAGGCCAGCAGAAGCAAACCCAATACCAAAATAGACAGGCGTCTCATCAGAGCACCTACGGAACCAGCGTAAAGGCTGGCTCGATGAATTTCCCTGAACCGTCCTTGCGCCGGTTATCGTTAATCCAGTTAACAAAATAGTTCAGGTGGCGGGGATCAACCCGGGCCGCTGTGTTGCTGCCCATCACCGAATCATTGGTAAACCGTTCGTTGCCCACATCATCCGTTGATTTGGTCGCATTGGGGTCGCCCACCGGGCTGTTGCCTACGGTTGCCTGGTAGTCAGCCGCCGACAGGTTGTATTCGTCCTTGTTGCCCAGCATGTGGCCAAATTCGTGGCTGGGTGCATTGGAGGAAAAACCGGCGGCGTCCGGATACCAGTTAGACAGATTGTACTCGCCGTAATTGACGCCATTAACCTTGGAATAAACGTTGATGTTGTGATGGGGGTTGCTGCTGGTAAAGGCGCAATTGATGCGGATAGGCAGGTCGCCATTGCTGTTACGCACCTTGTATTTGTTGTCCCAGATCCCTTCGATCTGCGCCTCCAGCGTGGATTCGTAGGTCGACAGCTTGGTTTTGGCGCCATCATCGGCCGGGTTCATGTTGATCCGCACATCGATCTGCATTCGGTCGCGATAATAGCCTACGTCAAAGGCACCAGTGCCAGTGTAGACCATCGGTTCAAAGATGTTGCCCGGGGTGCTGGGATCATCATTCTGCAACGTCTCATCCCAGCCATAATTGACGGATTCGTCGACGATGAGGCCCTGGTCCAGCATCCGCAGAAGGAAAATATATTGCTCGGCAGTTACCAGTGTCTGCAGCACATCACGCACGCCAGGTGACTGCTTCATCAGCTCAAAGTCGGCGTTGCTCATGTTGGCGATGGTCTGGCGGATGCTGTTGTAGTCGGGGCTGGTTTGCAGGGTATTGAGCAGGGTGGTGACACCGGCCGGATAACTCGCCGCATTGCCATACTCCAGATGCAGCCGCACTCGCCACAACCCAATCGCCCCGTAGGTGCTGAGGAAGCGGCCCAACAGTTCAGCCGCCAGCTTCACCTCATCCCGCTGCGGCACAGTTGCCGCCTCAATGATGGCCAGAATCGCCTCCAGCGCCGCGCCATCCGCCAGCGCCTGCTGCAGCTGATTGATGATCCAATCACCGAGGGCCGTCAGGATACGCTGGTTTTCCTCCTGAGTGAAATAACCCAGCATGGCATCCAAAATGCCCCGGTTGGCCAGCACCTCCTGCTTGGCCGGCTCAGCCATCCCATTGATCAACGTCAGGAATTCGTCGATGCCGGCTTCCTGATCGATCAACGTGTGCAGCTGGTTGATCAGGCTGTCGCCCAGCAGATTCTGCGCCTGGCGATAATCCTCCGGTGTGAGCGCATCAGCCAGCCGTTCCATCAGCGAGCTGTTGGCCCGCACCAGCTCCTTGTCCGCCGGCGTGGCCGCGGCAATGTCCGTCATGATCTTGGCGGTGTCCGGCTCGTCCTTGGCCAGTTCCGCCGTGATGAGCGACGTCAGGTTTTCCGGCGATGTGGCCGCATTTAACTCTTCTTCGCTGGCGGCGTCGATTGCTTCCTGGCTACCAAAGCGGAGCAACAGGCGGGCCTGGCGGAAATCCTCCGCACTCATCTGGGCCTCGAGATCAGCCATCAACTGGGCATCGCTATAGGCGGCCAGCCGCTGCTCCTCGCTCACCTGCGGGATCATCTCCAGGATGGCGGCGCTGTCCACACCCCAGCCTGACAGGGCCACGTTGAGCCGATCCGTCAGAGAGGCATCGATGTTTTTGAGGACGGTGAGCATATCTTCGCGCGAAAGCTCGCTTTGCAGCCGGCTCAGCGTCTCCCGATCATGCAAGATAAGCTGCTTTTCGTCCGCTGACGCCTCATAGGCCATGTTCAAAATCGACTGAGCATCCACGCCCCAGCCATCCATCGCCACGTGCAGCCGGTCGATGATTGAGACGTTCAGCTCTTTGAGGATGCTTTGGACGAGGTAGCCCTGGGAAATCTCCTCGGTCAGCCGGGCAATCAGGGCACGGTCGCGGGCGGCGGCCTGTTTTTCCGCCGCAGTCGCATTGGTGCAGATAGTGATAATGGTGGCCGTATCGACGCCCCAGCCGGCCATCGCTGCATAAATCCGCTCGGCGATGGGTGCGCCGAGCCCGGTCAGGACGCGGACGGCCTGCTCCTGGCTCAACTCATCCTTGAGCCGGTTCATCAGGGTGGGATTGCGCAGGACGGCATCTTTTTCAGCGGCTTTGCTGGCGGGCAGCCCTTCGACCATGGTAATGATGGCGTTGGCGTCGGCGCCCCAGCCATTCATGGCCACTTCCAGCCGTTTGCTGAGGGTGGCGCCGAGGTCGGTCAGGATCTCAAGGGCGTCGGCCCGACTGAGCTGGTCCTGCAGGCGGGCGACCAGGCGCGGGTCGTTAAGTGCCTGCTCCTTTTCAGTTGCCGAGGCGGCGATGATGGCGTTTTTCATCGCCTGCTTGTCAGCGCCCCAGCCATCCATTGCCTCATTGAGGTCATCGATCAGGTCGCGCTGGATGAGCTGACCGGCCGGTAAAACCGATTCATCTCGCTTGGCCTGAACCGAATTCTCTTCATATGCCAACGGAATGGAGGTATGGCGCTGCAATTGCGCCGTGTCCCGCTTGGCCTGGACGGAGTTTTCCTCATAGGCGAGGGCGACCGAGGTGTGGCGCTGGAGCTGCTGTTTACGCTGGGGGCGGACGGTGGCGGTCTGCCAGCGCCAGACACCAGTGCTCGGCGTGGCTTGAGCCGGGCGCTGCCGAGCCATCATCTGGGGCGGACGGGGCAGCTGCTGTAGCTTGCCTTCGACGGCCCGGTTGCCGATGGTGCGCTGCAGGTAAAGGATGTAATCTGGCGTGGCTGCCGCCGTTGTGGCCTCAGGCTGAGCGGCGGCCGGCTGCGTTGTTGGCGTGTTTTTGGGTTTGCTGACCGGTTTTGCGGTTTGAGTGGTCTGCTGTTTCTTGGCCAAGGAAGATGGCTCCCGTAAATGAACAGGTCCAGGCAATCAGGGAAGAGGGCAAACAATTAACCTGCCCCATAATAGATCAGCCCATTCACAGAAACCTCACAGCGCCGCCGCTATCAGCGTCAGCGCTGTGACAGGCTAGCGGCCAAAATGCATTGGCATGATGATGTGGAAAAATTCCTCGCTGCCCACTGGTTTGACCACACCGGGCTCCGTGGCCCGGGTTGTCTCCAGCGCCACCTGGGGTGAATCGATGACATTGAGCACGTCCGTCATGTATTTGACGTTGAACGCGATCTCAATCGGGTCCCCGACCACATTGGCATCGATCTGGGCCACGTTATCCCCCGTTTCCGAGCTGGTGGCGCTGATGGTGGCATGGCCGGACTGCAGCTCATCCCCTGGCTCCACCCGCACCCGAGCCGTATGGTTCGAGTCGCGCGCAAAGATGTCGGCGGTACGGCACGCCTTGAGGAAAGCGGCGGTACCGATGACGCTGCGGGTCATATGTTTGTTGGGGATAACGGGCGTGTAATCCGGGAAGCTGCCTTCGATCAGCTGCGAGACCATGACGATGTTATCCATGTCAAAGATGATCTGGTTGCGGTCAGCCGGCAGACTGACAAAAATATGCTCCACTTCCGGGTCCACGATACGGGCCAGCTCACTCAGCGCCCGGGCGGGAATAATGACCGAGACCGGCTCTTCGACAAAGCCAGGGAACTCCGCATTGCGCACCGAGAGGCGGAAGCCATCGGTGGCGGCCATGGTCATGGTGTTGCCCTGGAAGCGAGTGGAGACGCCGGTGAGGATCGGCCGGGTATCGTCCGTGGCCGCGGCAAAGGTGACCTGGCTGATCATCTCCTTGAACACCCGGGTTTCCAGGCGGATGCGGTTATCTTCATCCGGCTCTGGCACCAGGGGGAATTCCGCAGCGGCGATGCCGCGAATGTTCGCAGTTGTCCGGGCACAGTCAACGTGGATGGTGTTGGTTTCGGCTTGCAGGTTGAGGTCAACCCGCTCCTGGGGCAGCGCATTGACCAGGTCGGCGAAGGTGCGAGCGGGCACGGTAATTTCGCCATCTTCCAGCACTTTGGCGCCGATCCAGCAGGTGATCACCACTTCCAGGTTTGTAGCTGAGAGCTTCAACCGGCCGGTATCCGTCGACAGCAACACATTGCCCAAAACCGGCAACGTCGACCGCGTACTGACGGCCCGCCCCACGATGCTCAAACCCTTGGAAAGATTTTCCTGCAAACACGAAAGCTTCATCACCCTGCTCCTCAAAACACCGCGTCTTAACCCCAATAAGAAGACATAAGTATTGTTGCAATACCCCGCATAGCGCGGCGAAATTAGTATAGCATCGTTTTGGGGGATTAGCTATTGGGTTTCAGTGGTCTTTAGCTGTCAGTACGTTCGCTGCGCTCACTGTCAGTGGTCAGTACGCTGCGCTTTTAGTGTCGGGCAAACGACACCAACTGAAAGGGCCGCAGGCCCGTACTGACGGCTGAACGGTGCACCGCACCGTACTGACCACCAAATTGCCCCCTAGCCGCAGTGCAACGCATGATAAACCACCACACTCAGCGCCACATGCACATTGAGCGACTGCCCCTTGCCATACATGGGCAGGAAGACAGCAGCGTCGCATTGGGCCAGGGTGGCTTTGGTGATGCCGTGGTCTTCGTGGCCAACGACCAGGCAGCATTTGTCCGGATAGGCAAACTCGTGATAGGGCACAGCGCCATCGGCCAGTTCGACGCCGACAATCTGATAGCCCTCAGCCTTCAGCTGGCTGATCGCCGCCTCCGGCTCCTTTTCGTAGCGCCAGGGCACTTTGTTGGTCTTGTGCCGGCCAACTTTGGCGATGGTCGGGTTGGGCGGGGTCGGCGTGATGCCGGTCAGCACCAGCTCAGTCAACCCGGCGCCATCAGCCATACGAAAGATCGAACCGACGTTCGCCGGGTACTCCACACTCTGGAGCAGGGCGACGATATCCCGGTCCGGCCGGTGGGCCCGTTTGTAATCACGGAGGAATCGTTTGAGGTCGGTGCCGAGGAGAGGTTTCATTTTGGCATTCAGTACGCTTTGCTTTCGGCGGTCAGTACGCTTCACTTTCGGCGGTCAGTACGCTTCGCTTTCGGTGGTCAGTACGCTTCGCTTTCAGTGGCTTGTACTCAACTGTCCACTGATAGGTGCGCAGCACCGTACTGATGGCCGAAAGGGCCGCAGGCACGTGCTCATGGCTGACAGGGCCACAGGCCCGTACTGACCGCTAATACGCTCTATTAATCAAACAAAGCGCATTATAAGCCGCGTCGCGCAAGGGCGCATCTTCTTTCTGGATGAGTTGGTGCAGGGGATGGCGGGCAGCGGGGAGGGCAAACTGGCCAAGCGTGGCCGCCGCGGCGCAGCGGGCGTCTACAGCGCTACCTTTAGCCAGCAGATCGAGGAGAAAAGGCTCAGCGGCGGGACCGGCCGGTACAACCTTCTGCTGGCTGGCGCCCCAGGCCACCAGCCACGGCTGATCGCCCAGCCGGGCCGGCCGCCAGGAACGGCTGACGCGCTCCCGCTCCAACAGTTCCAGGGCAGACGCCGCCGCCGCATTGACAATCCATTCACTGTCCTCTTCAAGCCCTGAAAGCAGCGCCAATGCCCACGGTTCACCAATCTGGGCCAATCCATAACTGGCAGCCCGACGCACCTCATGATCCTCATCGGTGGCCGCATCGCGCAGAACGTCCCAGCCTTCACCGCCCTGCCAGGCCAGCTGCTCAGCCACGCCGGCGCTCGTCATCTCGTCGGCTTCCAGCAGCAGCTTCAGCAACATGCGCTGTGCTACCGGGTGCGTCAGCGCACCCAGAGCCCGGACTGCGCCTTGCTGCAGGGCGGGCTGCCCCTCGACGGCCAGCAGCGTCTCCAGCAGTTCCAGCGCGGCCTGGGCCGGCAGCAAGGTCAGCGCGGCGATAGCGGTCTGCTGGATGGCCGGCTCACCACGGCGTAGCAGCTGTTCGATAAACAGGTGCAGACCACGGCGCTGCGTCAGCGCCACAGCCACGATGGCCCGCTGGCGCAACGCCAGCGGCGCCTCCGCTTGCACAGCCAGACGACCCAACCGCGCCAGCACATCTTTTTGCCAGGGCAGATCGCCGGGAAGCTCGGTCAACCAGTTAGCCGCCTCGAACAGGCGCGGCTGGCGCAAGCTCTGGTCAGCCGGCGCCAGCATCGCTTCCGCCATGTCAGCCGCCCCATGGCGACCCACAAAGAAGAGGCGCACATCCTGCCAATCCCGGTTTTCGAGCCCTTCCAGAATGGGGCTGTTGTCACCCAGCTGAGCCAGGTAGCTGGCCGCCAGGTAATCACGCCAGAGCGGGCTGCGCAAAGCGATGTGGCCATTGGGCCAGACATGGAAGAGATCATTTTGGGCGAGGTGATCTAGTAACCGGCCGGTTGCCCCACTCGCCGTCACCTCGTACTCAGCCAGGATGGCCGCCGCATACCCTTCCAGCTCGGCCCGCTCGACGTAACCGGCCGGACTGCGTAGCTGCGCCCAGGCCAGCTGCTCCCAAAGCTCGCGAGCGACCGGCGCCAACCAGGCCGGCTCGGCGTCCGCCGCCGGCAGCAGGTAGCGCAAAGCCGTCTCAAGCAGCTCGACACGCCGTTCCGGTTGGGGCAGATTTTCCGCCGCCAACAGGAGACGCAAACGGGCCAAAAGCGGGCTCTGCCCGGGTCGCCAATAGCTGCCCAATGGCGGCAGACTGGCGCCGCCTCGCTGGGCCTGCCAGCGACGCTGTTGCTCAAAAACCTGCCCACCCTGCCAGGGTGGCAGCTCGCTGAGCAGAAAACCCAGCTTCAACAACGGACCATACCCATAAGCCGGCGCGGCCATGATAATGGGCAGCTTCGGCCGCTCCTTCAACAAAGCGCCCAGCCATTCCAGGGCCGGCAATCGTTGCGGCGCTGTCAGCTCATCCAACCCATCCAGAAAGAGCAAGAGCTCACCGGCGGCCAACTTATCACGCCAATAGGCAGCTAATCGTGGCCGCAGCAAGGTGGAAGCCCGGCGGCCCAACGCTTCCAACAGGGCTGTTTCCGCCCCGTCAGCGCCCAGTGTCAGCTCCTGAATATGTAGAAACACAGGCAGCCGCTGCTGATGGGGAGCCGGCTCGGCATCCTCATCCGGGGGCAGCGCCTGCAGGGCAAGCCAGGCCAGGGCCGTGCTCTTGCCGCTGCCAGGCAACCCGACCAGGGCCAGCCGCTGCGCACCGGCCAACATTTCAGCAGCCGGCAAAAGTGGCTGGGGCGGCAGGGCCAGCGGCTGCGCCAGTTCCGGCCAGAGCCGGGTGAAGGAAAGAAGCGCAGCCAACGCATCCTCACCCTCCTCCGGCTCCGGCATGGGTTGCAGGAAACGGGGTGTGACAACAATCTCCGACAGATGGGCCGCGGCGCCATCCAGATGATATCTTTGCAGATGGCTCCGTAGCTCAGACTGGTAGCGTTCGCTGCCGCTGGCGGCCAGCCGGCCCCGCGCCGCCGTCGCCCGCTGTTGCAAGCTGCGCCAGGCAGCCGCCAGCCGGGGCCAGAGCTGCTGCATGCCAAGCACCAGCAACATGCCGAGGATCAGGCCCAGCAGCAGCGAGATCGGCTCGAGCCGCCAGCGACCTATCTGCCAGAGTGTTGTCAACAACCCAAACAAGCCATTTAATCCTTAAAGATCAGCGGCAGGAACTTGAAATGAATCGAGCTACAAGCCGCATCAAGGTTGACGACATTCAGCGTCGCCCCACCAGCCTGGATCGGCGCCGCCAGGTCATTCACACGATGCCACAACTCAGTGGTCAACGGCACCATATCCTGCTGATACAGGCAGACATTGCGCGTTACCATCGCCTCGTAGCTGATCTCGGCTCCGGCGCCTGAGTTCGCCGCCAGATCACCTTCCCAGCTGAGGCCATTACCCAGGGGCTGCCCGCCCGCTGTGATGGAACTCGTGATGATCTGGAGACCAAAGGGCAGCGTATCGGTCAGGACGTAATGCAGGTCTTCCCAGCGCACGTTCGGTTGGATGGTTATCGTGAAGGGGACGGTATCGCCCAATTCAGCTGTGGCGACGGTCGCCTCGCTGACATCGTCCGCGGCCCGCTCCAGGTCAACCCAGATCGTGGGGCCGCCGTTGCGCACCACACCATCGTGCAGCAGCACCCGGCCATACCAGACATCGCCCGGCTGGGCAGAAAGATCCCAGATCAGGTCCAGATCAAAGGGCACGCCATTAACCGCCGACGCGGGCGCAGATGCGCTCATCTCGCCGGTAGCCAGCGCCGGGATCACGGCCGTCGCCAAATCAACAGTGTCGCTGATATTGCCGGAGCCGCCCCGATTCAGTACGACCAGCCAGTAGGTGCCGGCTGCCGGCTCGGCAAGCCGACATTCCTCCACCCAACTGGAGAGCGTACTGCTACAGACCAGTTCGCCTGCTTCGGGCAGCCCATCGCCACCGTCCAGGCCTAGATACAGATTGATGTTGGGTGACTCGGAGCTGAGCATCTCAGCGACCAGACCGCCGCTGTTGGCCGGCACGGTGAAGGTAAAGAAGGTTGTCGTCCCATCATTGAGGTTGTCGTACGGATTGCTGGGCGTTGGGTCTGTGCCGAGGGCAAACTGATGGCGATCGGCCAGGGTCAGCCCCTGAACATCCACCGTTAAAGTCGGCACGTCATTCATGACCAGATCGTTGTATGTTGCTGAGCCCTGATCGCGCCGGATTTCGAGGTTGATCTGCTCCGGCACGGCGGCCCCGGTCGGGCGCACCGCCAGGGGCAGTTGCGTTACCGGCGCCTGGTCGCCAGCCTCATGCCAGAGGATACGACCAAACTGCCAGCTCCCTTCGGCCGCCCCGTTGATGGTCGCTGTGACCGTAAAGCTCTGGGTGGCCCCGGGAGCCAGGGTGAAGCTCGACGGCGACACGGTCAGGCTGATGCCAGCCGGCGCCTGGATGTCGACGGTCCAGCTGCCGGTTGTCGCCAGCGCGTTGCTGACCGTGCGGACCCATTGACATTGGGCCACGCAGTCCGCCTGGGCCAGGGTGGCCAGGTTGAGCTGTTCCGGATCGCCGTTACGGGCCGGATCAGCCGTCATAAAGTTCGCCACACTCTCATCAAAGAGGAGACCGGCGTTAATGGCATCAGCCACATAGACACGGCCAGCGCCGACATCAAAGGGATCGGCCGGTGTGACCCAATCCGCTTTGGTGGCGTAGGTGTAGATAGCAGTGGAGACGATGGCCGACTGCACCTCAGCGGCGCTCCAACCGGGCCGCTCCACCTGAATAAGCGCTGCCGCCCCGGCTGCGGCCGGGCTGGCAAAGGATGTGCCAAGACCAAGCGTGTATTCATTGCCTTCCACAGCAGAGACGATGACCCAGCCGGGGGCGATGACATCCGGCCGGATCACCGACGGCACGGTCGGGTTCGGGCCACGCGACGAGGCATTAATGATATGGTCGCCATTCTCAATGTCGTAAGAAACGCTGGAACCGGAAATGGTCGCCATATGACCGCTGCCGCTGGCCAGCCAGGTACGCAGCAAAGCCGCATCATCAGACTGGATACGCATACCGGGCAGCGAATATTCAAACAGGCCGCCATACATCAGCAGGCTGGGCCGGGCCATGACCACGCCGCCACCGCCAGCGTCCTTGACGTAATTTGCCTTGACATCGCTGCCAATCCCACCACCGTCTTCGCACATGACAATGGCCGGACCATTCCCATTGATATTGCTGAACGTATTGGCCGGGAACGGCGAGGCGCATTTGCCATCGGCCGAATTATTGGCCGGGATCCCGTCATAATCCCGAGCGTGGACTATTGGCGCCGGCCCAAAGCCGTCGCCAATCCCTTCGCCGCGGATATCGGCCGGGGGCGTCGTCGCCCCGCCACTCATGTTTTCGACATAATTAGCATAGGAACGGTCGTGAGTGGACATACCGACCGCCAGCAACCAGGGCGCATCAGGCCCCGCTTCAATAGAGGCCGCTGACGGACCACGGTTACCCGCGGCCGCAGCGACAAACGTCCCGGCGGCTCGCAAGCCGAGCAAAGCCTGGGTAACCGGGCTCTGCCACGGGTCGATCGGCGTGCCACCGATGGAGTAGTTCAACACATCCACCTGATCCACGGCCGCTTGCTCTAAAGCTGCCAGGATCATGTGGGCCAGGCAGGCCTCGCCCGCACAGGCATCATATGAAATCAGGTTGGCATGAGGGGCAACGCCAGACAGCGTCATCACCTCGGTCGCTGTGGGCAAGGGCAACGTGTACGTGACGAAGTTGCCCGCCGCGACGTGGGCGACAAACGTGCCATGGTCATAGCGGAAATCGGTTGGCGTGATGCCATCACCCGAAAAATCGTACAGCCCGATTAACTTGTCGTTACACAAAGCGGGATTTGTCGTCAGGCAGTAGCCGTACAGTTGGCCGCGGGGGTTGTCATGGTCATAGCCATCCACAATGCCGATGTCGGCAAATGAATCATGGGCATAATCGATGCCGGTATCGACAACGCCAATGACCTGCCCTTCGCCCATGTTGCCGGCACTGCCGGTGGCCGAGCCATCCCAGACCGGCGGCGCCCCGAGAAAGCGCGGTGTGGCATCTGAAAGGGGTTCGTAGGCGATGGAAGGGCTTACCTGGAGGACATCCGGCAGCGCGGCGAGTTCTTCCGCCTCTGCCGGCATCAGGGCCAGGGCCAGGCCGTTAAACACAACCTGATACTGCCTTTCTGGCGTCAGTGACCGGTCGAGCAGGCCAGCCGCGTCGCTCAGGAAGCGTTCCTGTTGAGCAACCAGGTGCGCCCGGTAAGCGGCGGCCTCGGGCAGGGCTAGATTGAGGCGTTCCTGGCCGGCCAGTTCAGGCCGGGTGGCAGGCAGGCCGGCCAGCCCGCCATCGTACAGGGCCAGGGGCATATCGGTAAGTGAGATGATGTAAATCTGCGGTTCCGCCGCCAGCGCCTGGCTGGCCGGCGAGGTACGCAAGGCTAGCAACAGCACGGCCAACGGCAACAGAACTGTAGCCAGAACAGTAATGACTCGTTTCATGAATTCGACTCCCTTGCATGGCTCATTTGCCCAAAGCTCCGACTCGGTCAGGATGTTTTGTTTAGTTGAGTCGGGCGGCGGCAGGCATAATAAGAGATTGGCTCTGGCCCCTATTGTAAACGAGAATGGGGATGGGTGGAAGAGGGATATTCATTGCCTCCCCCCGCCGTCAGGATTACACTTCGCCCTATGAATTTACCCGACCTGAACCTGCTCAATGTCCTGCTGGCGGCGGCGCCGCTTCTCGTGGTGCTTTATCTGATGATGTGGCGGAACTGGGGCGGGGCCAAGGCGGGACCGGCCGGTTTCGTCGTCGCCCTCGTCGTTTCCCTCGTTTTCTTCGGCGCCAATTTGCCACTGATCCTTGTCTCCATCGGCAAAGCGTTCCTGTTGGCGCTCTTTGTCCTCTACATCATCTGGATGGCGCTGCTGTTCTATCATGTGGTGGATGATGCCGGCGTCATTGCGGCGATGAGCAGCGCGGTCGGCGGGCTGGCCCGGAATCGGGCCTCGCAAGCCTTGTTGGTTGCCTGGCTGTTTGGCTCGTTCCTGCAGGGCGCGTCGGGCTTTGGCGTGCCGGCGGCGGTGGTCGCCCCCCTGCTGCTGGGGCTGGGTTTTGCCCCCAATGTGGCCGTCGTCATCGCCCTGATCGGGCATGGTTGGGCCGTGACGTTTGGCTCGCTGGGCAACTCCTTTAATGTGATGGTCGGCGCCAGCGGCTACACGGTCGAGTTTTTGGCCACCGAGAGCAGCCTCCTGCTGGCGCTCTGCTGCTTTGCCTGCGGCATCCTGGTCCTCTGGTGGACCGGCAAGTGGGCCGCCCTGCGCTCCGCCTGGGCGGAGTTGCTGGTTTTTGGCCTGCTGATGGCCGGGACGCAATGGGCACTGGCTGAGGCTGGCCTGTTCGCCGTGGCGGCGCTGGGTGGTGGCATGGTTGGGCTACTGGCCGGGATGTTGTTCTACCAGCGGCAGAGCAGCCGCGGCGGCCAGGGTTTGAGCTGGGGCCATCTGGGCCAGACATTCCTGGCGTATATCATCCTGACGGTCATTATTTTGCTGGGCGAGCTGGTGCTGGATGATTTTTTGGAGGCGGTGGTCATCAACCCGGTTTTCCCGGAGGTTACGACCTCGTTTGGCTGGCTGACGCCTGAGGGAACCGGCCGGTCCATCAACCTGTTCGGCCACGCCGGCGCGTTGCTGTTTTATTCGAGCGTCGTCGTCTTCCTCTACTATCGCTGGCGGGGTCCCCTGAATGGCAAAAAGGATTACGCCTGGCGGCCGATCTGGCAACGCACCGTCAAACGGTCCAAGAGTTCAACCATCAGCATTCTCTTCCTGATGGGGATGGCGATCATCATGCAACATGCCGGCATGACGCAGTTGCTGGCGGAGATGATGAGCGAATACACGGGCCGGCTCTTCCCCACCATCAGCCCGGTCATCGGCGCCCTGGGCGCGATCATGACCGGCAGCAACACCAACTCCAACGTGTTATTTACCACGCTGCAGCAGCAGACCGCGCTTTCGCTGGGGCTGGCGGTCGCCTGGATCCTGGCCTCGCAGACGGCGGGCGGCGCCATCGGCAGCGTCTTCGCCCCGGCCAAAATCATCGTCGGCTGCAGCACCGTGGCCGACGCCGACAGCGGCACCGTGCTGCGCCTGGCGGTCATCAGCGGCGGCGTCATCATCCTGCTCCTGGCCGTCGTCATGACGCTGATGACGCTCTTTGGCGTTGTCTGAGAGCCACGGATTAGCACGGACTTAACACGGATTCTTTCTGAAAATAGCCGTGTGATTTGCTCACTGCGACAAAAATATTAATCCGAGAGAATCCGTGTAAATCCGTGGCAAAAGCAACACTTGAGGAAGTGCGCATGGATAACGGTCCGGTTATTGTCGATATGCATTTTGATCTGTTGACGGCGCTGTATGAGCGGCGGGGACAGAGCGGGGTTTTGCGGCGGGATTTTTTGCCGGGGTGGCAGGCCGGCGGGCTGGGCGTGATCGGCGTCGCTATTTACCTCGAGGCGCACTATTTGCCGGAAATGGGGTTGCGCGTCGCCCTGGATCAGGTGGCTCGGCTTTATGCTGAGGTGGCGATCACACCTGAGCTGGCCCTCTGCCGCACTTATGACGAGATCCTGAGCGCTCGGGCGGCCGGGCAGATCGCGTTGCTGTTGACGATGGAAGGGGTCGAACCGCTTGGCGCTGATCCTGATTTGCTGCGTGTCTTTTATGAGCTAGGGCTGCGCTCGCTTGGTTTGACCCATGCGCGGCGCAACGCGGCGGCTGATGGGGCGCTGGTAGCGCCCAGCGGCTCGTCGCCGGCCGGGCTGACGCCGTTCGGCCGGGAGATCGTGCGCCAATGTGAGGCGTTGGGGATTATTCTGGATCTGGCGCATCTGAATCCGGCCGGTTTCGACGAGGTCCTGAACCTCACCAGCCGGCCACTGATCATCTCCCACACCAATCCGCGCCACTTCTATGATATTGAGCGCAACAGCAGCGACGCCCAGATGCGCCAGGTGGCTGAACGAGGCGGCGTCATCGGCCTCAGCACGTTTTTTATCGCCCACTCAGCGGCCGAGACAACCCTGGACCGTTATGTGGAGCAACTGGTGTATGTGGCGGACGTCGCCGGCTGGGACGCCGTTGGCCTGGGCATGGACTTTGTCAGGTTTATCTACGACACGCTGAGCGATGAGGTGAAAGCGACACTGCCGCCAGTTTACTTTATGGCTGACCTTTATGAGCACAGCCATCTTCCGGCGCTGATTGCCAGACTTGAAGCACAGCAAATCAGCTCGACCAACATCGACAAACTCCTGGGCGGCAACTTTCAGCGGCTTTTTGCCACTTGCTTATAGTTCGTGACGCAGCTTTGGATTCTACGCTGAGCGCGGCGCAGTCGCTGTAGCCAGCAAGGAGGCTATGATGAGTTATATCGAGTTTGAGACCTGGATCGTGAAAGATGGTCACGAGGAGGCGCATCAGCAGATGCTACGTGACTGGTTCCGCTTTATCCGCACACACCATCCTGAGCTTTTCGCTGAGTGGAAATCAGCCCGTTACTATCGCGAGATCAGCAAGGAAGGGGAACCAACTGGCAAATACATCATGCTCTTTGAGTTTCATAGTAAGGAAGCACACCACGCCTACAAGGCACGCCGGCAGGAATACGCCGGGCCATACGCTGCCTACAAAGAAGTGGACCCCTACCATCACCATTTTGTGCAGGACAGCGTCACAACTGATTATTGGGAACCGCAAGAAGAGGATTTGTGGCTGGAGAGTTGATCAATCTGCTTCGGGACCAAAAGATGGTGAACCGCCTGCCCTGCCCCGTTGCCTGAAGCCTTATGTGCAAGCGGCAAATCACAACCCAAAATCTTAGAAATCGGTGATTTCCGGCGCTAAGCGTGCGCCTGTAGCTAGCTTTTTGCATTACCCAACCTCCGAAAATGTGCTCTAATAACCGCATTCGCGTCTCATCGCTTTACCTTCTGAGATTTTGGGGGCAATATGTTTCAACTTCGTTCTCACACCAAGAACACCTTCTTTCTATTGACAATCCTGCTCGGCCTCTTCGCCTTTTTTGTCTACGCAGCCGACAAATCTGTGGCCAGCACAAAAACCAACGAAGCCTTAAATCCAACCTATATCGAGCTGGCGGAAACGCTTTTTGATTTTGGCTCAACCGCAGATTTCGTCCTGGATGAGTCGCAAAATCGTCTCTATGCCACGTCCGGTCATCAAACTGTGGTGATTTTCAACACCCTGACTGGTCAAATGGTGGCTGAGATTACCGGGCTGACCAGTCCGGCTCAGCTTGCCCTCAGTCCTGATGGCAGCCAGCTTTTTGTGGGCAATCAGATAGCGGCTGCCAATGACACGGTCCAGGTGGTGAACACAGCGACCCTGTCAGTCGTCGCAACCCATCCGTTTACGGATGAGATCGTCGACATGGCGGCAGGCCCAGACGGACGGCTCTACCTGGGGCCAGATGCAGACGCAAACACCATGATTTCTGTCATGGACGTTGACACGGGCGCCGTCGTCTCCACTATTCCGGTGGGCGCTTCAAGCTCGGCCGAGTTGCCCCTGGTGGCCGTGGCCAACAATCTCTACGTCGCCATTCCCAAAAACAGCGGCGCCGAGGCTGAGCTACACAAATACGATATCAGCGCCATCACCGCCACCCAGATCATCACCAGCTTCCTGCCAACCGGCGCTTTTCAAATGGATGTCACACCAGACGAACAGCGCGTCGGCATCCGTAGCTTCCAGGATTCAAAAATCAACCTCTACAATGCGTCGACTTTTAGCGAGACCAACAATTACGAGGTCAGTTCAGGCTACGTAACGGTCCGCTTTGCCGCAGACAGCCAGTCGGCCCTGGGTCTGTACCGGCCGGATGGCCTGAATGGGCCAGGCGCCATCCACGAGATTGACCTGGTCACAGGTGAAATCAGCCGGCGCTTTGTCGACAGAAACGTCACGACACAAGCCTTAATGGCCCTGCCGCTCGACGGCGGCAACGCATTGCTTGTTTATTCAGATCGAATCAAATTGCTGGGAGCAGCCGATTACGGCGCTGCGCTGCCTATCATCCTGAATGATTACTGTCGTGTGGCCTACGTAGATGATTTCAGCAGCCCGAGCAGCGGCTGGCCCATTCGCGTGAGTAATGGGTCAACTTACGGCTACCTGAATGGCGAGTATCAGATTTATCATGCCAATACCAATCGCTGGGGAGCGCTCTCCATTAATCAGGTCATCGAAGGCGACCAGACCCTGATTCTGGATACCCGTGTGGCCAACGGCCGCATTGGCTCCCAGGGTCTGCTTTATGGCCTGAACAATGACTCGACCAATTTCTACACCTTCGAGATCCTGCCGCAAAGCCAGGAATGGCTGGTGTTCAATTTTGACAGTACCGGGGGTTGGACGCTTCTCGGCCAGGGCACCTCAGGTGTTATCAATTCGGGCACCGGCACGAACGAACTAAAACTGGTTGCCCAGGGCGGTCAGTTCCTGCTGCACATCAATGGAACGCCCATCACAACCATTGCCCGCCACAATGGCCGGATTGGCTTTACCGGCGGCTCATTGCAAGGTGACGTCGATCTTCGCTATGACAATTACACCTATGTCAATGAAAATTGCCCGCTACCGACAATCAATCCAGGCGCACCAGTTGGCGATGGGGAACTGCTCATCCTGGACGATCATCCGTTAATCGGGAACCGGGAAGGTGAACAGCGCTAACGCTGACAAAGCAGCGCCCTGTGGCTCGACAGGTCGGTGGATTGACTCAGACTAGAGATCAATCGGCCGGTGGTCGATGCGACAGCGTTGGGCGTCGATGATGGCCAGGAGCTTGTCAACGGCCTCGTCGATTCTGCCTTCAGCATTGATCACCCAGTAATCAAACTCCACCGCCCGCTTGAGCTCCTGGCGGGCGGTGGCTACCCGGAGGCGAATGTCCTCCGGGTGGTCGGCCTTCCGGTCAGTCAGGCGCTGAGCCATGGCCTCTTCGGATTCCGCCGTCAGGAAGACAAACTGGGCCGCCGGCACGATCTTGCGCAGGGTCGAGGCGCCCTGAACGTCAACGCGCATGACGACGTCTTTACCGCTGGCCATCGCCTCCCGGATCTGCCCTTTGGGCACGCCCTTAAAGTCGTTGTAAACGATGGCGTACTCCAGCAGTTCCTCCTCATCGATCATCTGGGCGAACTCATCACGCGTGTAGAAAAAGTAATCAACGCCGTGGATTTCACCGGGCCGAGGCGGCCGGGTCGTGGCAGTGACCACGAAGTAAAAGCGATCCGGCCGGCGCTCCATCAATTTGCGGGCAACCGTATCCTTGCCAACGCCGGATGGGCCGGAGATAACAAGCAAAACGGGGTAATTCGGACGAGCGTAAGGGTTTTCCTGGTTCAAAGTGCACCTTATTGCTAAAGAAAGTAGCCGGGGCTGTCCGGAAATTTATCCTGACAGAGCCCTGCGGCTTCTGGCAATCGCTTGCGTGGCGACAAAATCAGTTCTTATAATGAAAACAGCTTCCCAACCACGAATGGCGCAACCGGGCGCTCGCGAGAATGAGGTCAATTGGGCAACATTCGGGGTCATTGGGCTGGAAAGGATTCCTGTAAGTATGCCTAGATACGCCTTCCGCTGCAACGATTGCGGCCATCGTTTTTATCAATTTGTCAGTTATGCGGAGTATGAACAGCTCCGGCCGGTCTGCCCCCGCTGCCAGAGCGACGCCGTCCAAAGACGTATCGGCCGGGTGGCCCTGGGCAAATCGGAAGAGAGCCGTTTTGAGGGGATGGTGAATGACGAGATGCTCGCCGGCCTCAACCCAGACGACCCCAAAGCATTGGGTCAGCTCATGCGCCAGATGAGCGCCGAAACCGGCGAATCCCTCGGCGACGACTTCGGCGAAGTTGTCGACCGCCTCGAACGCGGCCAATCCCCGGATGAGATTGAGAAGGCGATGCCGGATTTGGAGTAGGGGGCGGGCTGCGCCCGTGTGGTGGTCGGTACGGGCCGGTGGCCCTTTCGGCGGTCAGTACGCTGCGCTTTCGGCGGTCGGTACGCTGCGCTTTCATGGGTTAGCTCTCCCTCTACTGAACGGGCCGCAGGCCCATACTGCGCTTTGGTGGGCTTAAAGTCACTGGTCGCCGAAAGGGCGCAGCCCGTACCAAAAGGCCGCAGGCCGTACTATCAGCCCATCGCCAGCAGCTCCCTCACCTCCGCCTGAATCGCCCCCACCGGCCGGTCCCCATTCACCACATGCCAGCGCTCGGGCTCGGCGGTGACGAGTTCCTGGTAGCCAGCGTAGACGCGCTCGTAGAAAGCCATTTGCTGCTGATCCATCCGGTTCATCTCGTCGCCGCCGGCGACGCGCCGGGCCAGGCCACGTTCCACGCTGAGGTCGAAGAAAATGGTGAGATCGGGTTTGAGGCCGCCGGTGGCTAGCTGGGTCACGTGGCGCAACATCGTCAGGTCCAGGCCACGGCCGTAACCCTGGTAGGCGTACGTGCTGTCGTAGTAACGGTCGCTCAGGACCAGCTTGCCCGCTGCCAGCGCCGGCCGGATCACCTCGCGCACCAACTGCGCCCGCGCCGCCGAATAAAGCAGGATTTCCGCTTCCGATGTCATCGCCGTATTGGCGACATCATGCAGGATATCCCGGATTTGTTCGCCGATCTGCGTGCCGCCCGGCTCCCGGGTCACCACGATCTCGCGGCCCTGCGCCTGTAAATATTCAACCAGCAAGCGCAACTGTGTGCTCTTGCCGCTCCCTTCTGAACCTTCAAATGTGACAAACATGGGGGAATTATAACGATAGGGGGTGGCGCTGGCAGCACCACCCCCAACTGTCATCCCGAAGCTTGCCGATTCTGCAGACCGATAGCCAACCTATGGAGACGAAATCGGCAAGCTGAGGGATTAGCTATTGCGTTGGTCGGCGAAGATGCGTACGTGCCGGTTCGGCTCCTTGCCGTAGCTGTGCGAAACCAGGTCCGCCTGGCGGGCCATCTGGTGCTGGTAGCGCCGGATGGCCGGGCCGGCGGCCGGCAGGTCCACGCTGGGCACGCCCGCATGAATCGCGGCGATGGCGTCCTCCGCCTGGGCGATGGCCACCTCAAAAGGGTCAGCCTGGGCGACCTCCAGGTTCAGCGCCCGGGCCAGGAAATCCTGCATCTGGCTAACCGTATTGGCACGCAGCACATAAACGGGCTTGCGCTTCTTCTCCGCATCGCTGATGACGCGACGGCGGCGGCGATAGTAGCTCTTCAGCGTCACCATCACATCCGCATCATCAACTTCAGCGGCGATTTCGACATCGACACCGAGGCGCCGGGCGGCCTGAACCAGCCGGTTGCGCGCCACCCCGTAGGGAAACACGCGTAGCTGCTTTTCACTGCCACCGATCTCCACCTTCTGCGGGCGATCTTCCGCCGTAGCTGCACCGTTGCTCAGCTCATACTGGCCCCGGCTCCGGCCCTCAGCCGGGCGAACCGTGCCATTGCCACGCGGGCGGCGCGGGTCGCGCATATCACGCGTTTCCCGCTGCTGCCCCAGACTCTCGGCAGCAGCCGTTGTCTCGGTCCGCTCAATCTGGATCTGGCCGTTGGCGTCCCGATAGCGCAGTTCCACGCCGAGAGATCGGCCGCGCAGCATCGCGTCTACCGCCGTCGCCACTTCAGAGTGAATGGCCAGTCGCTCCCGATCCTGGATCTCAATCAGGACATCAAAGGTCGGTGGCGCCCGCCGCTCCAGGACCGTCTTCTGCGTGCCGCGGCGGCGTGCTTCCTCGTCAGAGAGCGTCACGCTTTCGATGCCGCCGACGAGGTCAGACAGCGTCGGGTTCAGGAGCAGGTTTTCCAGGGTGTTGCCGTGGGCGGTGCCGATCAGCTGCACGCCGCGCTCATTGATGGTACGGGCGGCAGCCGCTTCCTGTTCCCGGCCGATCTCGTCGATGATAATCACCTCGGGATTGTGGTTCTCCACCGCTTCGATCATCGTCTCGTGCTGGTGCGCGGAGCGGGCCACCTGCATACGCCGGGCCCGGCCCACAGCCGGATGGGGAATGTCGCCATCGCCGCCGATCTCGTTCGAGGTATCGACGATGACAACCCGCTTCTTCTCGGCCAGCACCCGCGCCATCTCCCGCAACATCGTCGTCTTGCCAACGCCAGGGCGGCCCAGCAACAGGATACTGTGCCCTTCCTCGATAATGTCGACGATGATGTCGATGGTGCCGTACACAGCCCGGCCAACCCGCAGGGTCAGGCCAACCACATCCCCCCTCCGGTTACGGATGCCGGAAATGCGGTGCAGGGTGCGGGCGATGCCGGCCCGATTGTCGTCATCAAAATCGCCAATATTGGCCTCGACCGTGGCGATCTCCTCAGCGGTAACCTCCACGTTAGACAGCACCACCTCGCCATCGACATAGCGTGCCGAAGGGGTCCGGCCCAGGTCCATCACGATCTCCAGGAGCTGATCCTGGCGACCGTTTTGTTCCAGTTCCTGGCGAATGTGGGCAGGCAAAATTGAGAGCAGCGTCTGCAGATCTTCCCGAGCCTGCAGGTCGCTACGTTGCTTTAATTCATCTTGGATTTGATTCATTTAGGTTCGTTACGTTTCAACTGGCTCAATGGCCGTTATGGTTATTGCTGTGATGCCAATAGCCATTCACCCCGGACGGGTGAATAACCGGTGCCGAACCTTTGACGCCCTGTTGTTCCATCAGGGTCGCCAGATCCGGCAGTGCCGATTGGGTCCGCTGCACGGTATGTTTGACCATGACTGCCTGGCTGATGAAGTGGTCAAAGCCAACCTGGGCCAGACCATTTTGCAGCCAGCTCTGATAGCGGCGCACGCAACAGTAGATGGGGTTTTTGGGATGAGGCGGGTGCTGCTGAATGGCGGCGGCGATGATGTCGGCCGCCCGTGTTTCTGCGTCAGGGTGGATATAGATACGGAGCCAGGAACCGGCCGGTCCCTCGTAAAGATGAACAAACGCCGCCAACATTGACTCTTCGCGCAGCACGTAGCGGACATCCGTTACCGGGGGCATTGGCTCAACCAGCTGTACCATACGGGGTACCGTATTGACGTACAACAGCTGAATATCCCACTCATCTTCGCTCGTCGCCGGTCGCAAATTCAATGACGTTGCAAACGTCTGCCTTTCCTCCAGAACCCAAATATCCTGGCGGGTGTAAACAGCGAATCCCGCCTGACGCAACAACAGCAGCTCGGGGCCGGTTTCGCTGACTTCGGCCACCAAACTGTGAACACCGCACCGCCCCGTCTCCGCAGTTAACTGCTCCAAAAACGGCAACCAGATGCGCGACTGCTGTTCCTCTTCAGAAATAGACTCATCGGGCACAGACTCATTTAAAGCTGCATGGACAATATGCGCATGAGAACTGTCCTCCAGGTGAAGTTGCACGAATCCCCAGGCCTGCCGCGAATTCTCATCCTTCCAGACATAGGTCGGATATTGGCCCATGCCAATCATGCTGATTAATGCCTTACGCATCAACTTTGGATGATGGGTTAGAGCAAATTCGGAATGTAATGAAACCCCGTTGTCGCTTAAGCGGTAAATCAGGGGCAAATCACGCAAATGGAAAGGCCTGATCATGCTGGGAACAGTGTAACAGTCAGCAGAATCGTTGGCAAGAACGAGTCTCCTGTTTGTATCCTATTGCGACGAAACTCTTATGTTGCAGGTTATGGTCTCCCCCACCTCAACCGGGACGGCATAGGCGACGGGTAAGACCATCACAACTGGCTAGTGTACGGGTTAGGTGGGAGCAGGTGGGACTTTGGCGATGGCCGCGACAACCTGGCATGAGCTGATGTATGGCGTCATCCGGTTGCCTGATTCACAACGTCGTGCCGCGCTGGAACAATACCTGTTCGAGGTTGTCCAGCGCCAGGTCCCCATCCTTCCATATGACGCCGAAGCCGCTGCCTGGTTTGCCTTTGAACGAGCACGGCTGTCAGAAGCTGGGCTTGCCCCACCTTATGCTGATGGCCAGATAGCAGCCGTGGCGGCGACAAACGATCTGATCCTGGTCACGCGCAACGTAGCTGACTTCGAACGTTACTCGAGTCTGAAAATTGAGAACTGGTTTGCGTGAGCTAAAAGCGTAACCATGTACCTCTCTGCAAACGCCTCTTCCATACTTTCCATCCCCGATCCACGAATTTCCCCACCATTAACCTGCCAGCAATGGCAGAGAATGTTAGAATAACATTATCTCTTAATGTTGCGGCGGCTGGCAGTGGGTCCCATTCACGCGGAACTGCGGTTTGCCCGACAGGAAGGCGGCTTCTCCCAAATGACCCTGATTGTCGCTTTCCACCATTTAGCTGGTAGGAGTAAGCCATGCTAGGTTCATTACAATTGACTGTCCGGGAAGCGATACGATATCGCGGTCGCTCCGGCCATTACAGCTGGATCGCCCATCGTATTTCCGGGCTGGCCATTCTGGCCTTCATGACCATCCACGTCTGGGATACGGCCAATGCCTTTTTCTTGCCCGGTCTCTACCAATGGTCACTGGAGCTTTTCAAATATCCCCTCATCGCTTTCGGCGAAATCCCTTTGATGGGCGCCGTCCTCTACCACGCAATAAACGGCATCCGGATCACCATCCTGGATTTTAAGCCTGAGCTGTGGAAACATCAGGACAAGAGCGCCAAAATTGCCTGGGGTTTGTTCGCCATTGTCTTTATCCCCATCGCTATCTATATGCTCATGGGCCTGCTCGGCCATTGCAGTGAGCTGGCCGGCCATGGCAGCACCTGCTGGACCATCCCGCCGCTGAGCGATTTCCAACCCTTTAGCGAGGTGCACTGATATGGCTACTCTATCTGGTACCACAACCCGTACAGTAAAAGTCCCGGCTCGGGCGAAATTCGAGCGCTTCTTCTTCATGTACATGCGCATGTCAGGCGTCGCCCTGCTCATCCTGGCCGTCGGCCACATGATGATCCAGCATGTCCTGAACAGCAGCAGCAGCCTCACCATCCAGTTTGTGGCTGAACAGTGGAATAGCTGGGGCTGGAAAGTCTTTGACATTCTGCTGCTCGCCTTTGCCCTGGTCCATGGATTTAATGGCCTGCGCAATGTGCTGGAAGATTACATTCACAATGAGAGCGTGACCAAAGCGCTGAACTGGTTCCTGCTCATCTTCGGCATCGCAACTGTGCTCTGGTGTGCCTATGCCATCGCCAGCTTTGAAGCGGTTGCCGTCTTTAGCGCGCAATAGGTTTAAGCCATGTCCAAACCACAAGTACACACTTTTGATGCCGTAATCGTTGGGGCCGGCGGCGCCGGTCTGATGGCCGCACTTTACGCCGGCCGTAAAGCCAAGGTTGCCGTCATCTCCAAACTGTATCCGACCCGTTCCCATACCGGCGCCGCCCAGGGTGGCATCGGCGCCGCCCTCGGCAATCTCGACGAGGACAAATGGGAATGGCACGCCTATGACACCGTCAAGGGCTCAGACTACCTGGCTGACCAGGACGCCGTCGACATCCTCTGCAAAGAAGCGGTGGAAACGGTCATCGAGCTGGAGCACATGGGTCTACCCTTTGACCGCATCGAAAATGGCCGCATTTCCCAGCGCCGGTTTGGTGGCCACACCAACAACGAGACGGGCCGGCCGGTTTACCGCGCCTGCCACGCCGCTGACCGCACCGGCCACATGATCCTGCAGACGCTTTACCAGCAATGCATCAAACACAACATCAATTTCTACGATGAATTCCACGTCGTCGACCTGATCCGGGTTGATGATACCGTGCGCGGGGTCGTCGCCATCGAAATTGCCACGGGTGAATTCCACATCTTCCACAGCAAGGCGGTGCTCTTTGCCACCGGCGGTTGGGGTCGCTGCTGGGAAGTGACCTCGAATGCGCACTCGCTCACCGGCGACGGTGCCGCCATCTGTCTGCGGCGCGGCATCCCGATGCAGGACATGGAATTCTTCCAATTCCATCCCACCGGCATCTTCAAGCTGGGCATCCTCATCACCGAGGGTGTGCGCGGCGAGGGCGGCGTCCTGATCAACGGCGAGGGCAAACGGTTCATGGCCGAATACGCCCCCACGATCAAGGATCTGGCCAGCCGTGACGTGGTCAGCCGGGCGATGTTCCTGGAGATGAAGGCCGGCCGCGGCATCAACGGCAAGAATTACATCCACCTGGACGTGCGGCCGGAAACGGTCAACAAATACCTGGCTGAAGATGGCGAAAGCCGCCGCATCGACGCCGCCTACATCGAGGAGAAGCTGCCGGACATCGCCGACTTCACCCGTACCTACCTGGGCGTTGATCCGGTCAAAGAGCCTATGCCGGTCCAGCCCACGGCCCATTACGCAATGGGCGGCATCCCCACCAACAACGACGGCTGTGTCGTGCTCGACAAAGATCGCACGGTGCTGCCCGGCCTCTATGCCGCCGGCGAAGTGGCTTGCGTCTCTGTCCACGGCGCCAACCGGCTGGGGACCAACTCGCTGGTCGACCTGGTCGTCTTTGGCCGCCGCTCCGGCAACCACATGGCCGACTATTGCCATGGCGCGGAACTGTTGCCGCTGCCCGAAGGCGCAGCGGACGAAGTCATCGCCCAGTTTGAGAAGATTCGCAACAATACGGGCGATGCCCATGCTTATAAGATACGCCAGGAAATGCAAGCCATGATGACCGAAAACGTCGGCGTCTTCCGCATTGAGGAAGGGATGGCCGAGGCCGTGCAGAAACTGGCTGCCCTGCGCCAGCGTTATGAGAAGGTCGAGATCGATGACAAAGGCAAGGCGTTTAACACCGACCTGCTGGAAGCATGGGAGCTGGGCTGCCTGCTGGAGCTGGCTGAAGCGACCGCTATCTCGGCGTTGGCCCGTAAGGAAAGCCGCGGTGGCCATGCCCGCGACGACTTCAAAAAGCGGGACGATGTGAACTGGATGAAACACACCCTGTTCCATCGCGTCGGCGAAAACGATTATCGCCTGGATTACAAAGATGTGATTCTCGGCCGGTATGAGCCCAAAGAGCGCGTCTACTAAAGGAGAGCGGCCATGAAATTACAATTACGCGTCCGCCGTTACAACCCGGAAAAACGTCCTGACCCGTGGTGGGGCGAATATGAACTGGACAATGTGGACCCTAACGATTCAGTGCTGGATCTGTTGCATCGGGTGAAATGGGAGATCGATGGCACCCTGGCACTGCGCCGCTCCTGCGCCCATGGCGTTTGCGGTTCCGATGCGATGCGCATCAATGGGGCCAATGCTTTGGCCTGCAAGACGCTGGTCGCTCGCCTGGATTCGGACAAGATACAGATTGAACCAATTCTGGGCCTGAAGGTGCTGAAGGATTTGATCGTCGATATGGAACCGTTCATGGAACATTATCGCTCGGTCTCCCCCTTCTTCATCAACGATAGTGCGCCACCGGCCGATGGCCGCGAGCGCCTGCAATCTGCCGAGGACCGGGCCCGCTTTGACGATACAACCAAATGTATCCTCTGCGCCGCCTGCACCACCTCCTGCCCCAGCTTCTGGGCCAATGGCAAATATGTCGGCCCCGCCGCCATCGTGCAGGCGCATCGCTTCATCTTCGACAGCCGCGACCAGGGCGCGGCGCAGCGGCTGGAGGTCGTCGGCGACACCTTCGGCGTCTGGCGCTGTCGCACGGCATTCAACTGCACCAACGCCTGCCCGCGCGAGATCGAAGTGACCAAGGCCATTGCCGAGGTCAAGGGCGCGCTGACACAGGGCAAGATCTAACCGGCTAATTTCTTACAGCTAAATGGGAAAGCGGTGGGGCTTAGGCTTCACCGCTTTTTTTATTCTCCGATTACTGCCAGCAGTATCGGCAAGGATCAATCTGCTTCCATCTTCTCGGCCGTGCTTGGCCAGGCAGCCTTGCCTACCAGCGGCACAAAAGCGACGGCGCCCATATCTTCGCTCAGATAGTCGGTCTCGGAGAGCCGGGTCAGGCAGATCAGATCCTGGTAGCGCGGCAGGCGGCCAACCGGCATCACCAGGCGCCCCCCAATAGCCAGCTGCGCCCGCAGCGGTTCCGGGACAACTGGGCCCCCGGCCGATACCAGAATGCCGTCGTACGGAGCATGCTCCGGCCAACCTAATGTGCCATCCCCCTGCCGGAGAAATACATTGTCATATTCCATTTCCTCCAACCGCTGCCGGGCCAGCCGGATCAACTGTTCATGACGCTCCACCCCGTAGACTTCCCGGGCCAACAAGCTGAGAACAGCAGCGGCATAACCGGACCCGGTGCCGACCTCCAACACCCGGTCGGTCGTTTGCAGGCGCAACAGGCTGATCATGTAGGCGACGATATAGGGTTGGGAGATAGTCTGACCGGCCGGTATCGACAGCGGCATATCCTCATACGCCAGCTCCGCATAGTCCGGCGCCACAAATCGATGGCGCGGCACAGTTGCCAGCGCGCCCAGCACTGCCTCGTCCGTAAGCCCACGCGCCAGGATCTGCTGGCTGACCATGCGCTGCCGGCGCGCCGTGAATTGCTTTTCGGCATCACTCATGAAAGAGCCTCCAGCCGAATGAGCCACACGCGGCTCAGCCCGGCTGTCTGATAGCAGACAGCATACGCCGATCGCCTGGCAGGCAACAAGTCGCAAATGCATTATCCATTCCTGCCATCTGTCATGTGTGGAGGACCGGCCGGTCGTGACAAAGCACACCAAACCGATGGTACATTTCGTCAATAGCAGTTAACCGTCGTTTAATTTTCAATTTCAAGGCATGTAGTTGCCGGCTATCTGCCTGGGCAAACCGCAAATAGTTTCCTGACTGCGATCCAGCGCAGCCTGCGGTTTCCTGGAATAAACGGCGCTGCTCGGTGCCCACTACGCGCCGCTAGCAACTTGCCAATTCTCTGAAGGGAATCCTGCCACACCGGATCTGGCTTGCCAGGGATCTGCCAATGGCGCACATCCTTCCCGAAATCTGCTCGAAAATTGAATACCGTTTATCTGGTGAATTTGCGCCATGATTGGTGCTCCCTCCCTTTAGCCAACATGACGCAGCCGCCACAAACATAGGAGTGTCTTATGTCTGGCCCACTTCGTCGGCATTTGCAATGGTTGACGTTACTGCTGGGCAGTTTGCTCCTGGCGCTTGCCTGGAACAATTTGCCTGTCGCAGCCGCCTCCTTTGTCGTGGATTCGACCGCTGACACAGCGGACGCCTTACCCGGAGATGGCCTTTGTGCTGATAGTGGCGGCGCCTGTACCCTGCGCGCCGCCATCCAGGAAGCAAACGAGAATCCCGGCAGCGATCTGATCGCCTTTGCCATCACCGGTGGCAATACCCGTATCGATCTCACCACCCCCCTGCCCGTCATCAGTGATACCCTCACGATCGACGGCACGACCCAGCAGAACTCGAGCTGCCCCTCAGCCATCGCGGCTGCCAATCTCAACATTGAGTTGAATGGCAGCAGCGCCGGCAGCCTGGCCAACGGTCTGGAATTTGTTGCCGGCAGTGACAACAGCCTGGTCAAGGGGTTGGTCATCAATAACTTCGAGGGCAGCGGCATCGTCCTCCAGAGCAATAGCAATACCATCACCTGTAACAACATCGGCACCAACCGGGCCGGCACCGCCGCCGCCCCCAACGGCGACGCCGGCATCAACGTGATGACCGGTGCGGATAATGTTATTGGCGGCGCTCTGACCGGTAATCGCAATGTGATTGCCGGCAACCTGGGTAGCGGCATCTTTGCCGGCCCGCCGGCCACCGAACCGATCATCACGCTGCCCGAGGAGGATCCGGGTCTGCCGCCCCCAACCGGCACCCTGATCCTGGGCAACCGTATCGGTACAAACGCCCTGGGCACCGCCGCGCTGGCCAATGGGGTCAACGGCGTGACTGTCACTGGCGTCGGTAACATGAATAGCGTCATCGACAACAACCTGGTGTCCGGCAACACCGGCGCCGGCATTGCCGTGCTGGAAGGCGCGACCCTGACGCTGATTGAGGGCAACAAGATCGGCACCAATGTGCTGGGCAACTGGAATCTGCCCAATGGCGCCAATGGCATCCTCATCGAAAATGGCGCTCAGACTGTGATTCATGACAATCTGATCTCCGGCAATATCGGCGGCGGCGTCTTTATCGCCGATCCGCCCAGCAGCATTGCCGCGGAGAACAATATCATCACCGCCAACTACATCGGCACGGACATCACCGGTGAGGCCGCGCTGCCCAACATCGGGCCTGGCGTGGCGATGCAGAACGCCTCCAACAACACGGTGGGCGGCAGCGACCCGGCTGATCGCAATATCATCAGCGGCAACCAGGGGGATGGCGTTTTTGTGACGCGCAGCCCCACCTTCAGCGCCGTCAACAACCAGGTCATCGGCAACTACATCGGCATTGATGTGAGCGGCGAAGTGGCCCTGGGGAATGGCGGCGTCGGCGTCAACATCTTTGGCGGCGTCGAAACGCTGGTGCAGGATAACCTGATTGGCGGCAATGCGGCCGGCATCTCGCTTTCCGGCAACACCACCTCCAACAACATCGTCCTCGGCAACGCCATCGGCACAGACCCCACCGGCACCTTCGCCTGGGGCAATGGCGAACATGGCGTCTTCCTCAACTCGCGTGCTGACAGCAACCAGATCGGCAGCATCATCCCTGGCGAAGGCAACATCATTGCCCTGCACAGTGGGCGCGGCGTCTGGATGACCGGTGTCGGCACGGAGAACAACGCCATCCGGGGCAACAGCATCTTTGCAAACCAGGGCGACGAAGTCGAGAACAAGCTCGGCATCGACCTCTCTGGCAGCGGCGTCAATCCCAATGACCCGCTGGATGCGGATGTAGGCCCCAACCAGCTGCAGAACTACCCCGACCTGATCAATCTTTACTCGTTCGATGGCGCCTTCCTGCTCAACGCCGTCCTCAACAGCACGCCCAACACGACCTTTGACATCGATTTCTACCTGAACAGCGCCTGTGACCCATCGGGTTATGGCGAAGGCGAAATCTATCATCAGTCGACCGTTGTCAATACAGACGCTGACGGCGTGGCCGTGCTGACGATGGCGCTGGACCCGGTTGATCCGGGGACGCCCTTCCTGACGAGTACGGCGACGGATCCGGCCGGTAACACCTCCGAGTTCTCCAACTGTGTTGCAGTGACGGAGGCGCTGGTCGTGGGCACAACGGACGACAACGACGACGGCACCTGCAACCAGGCCCACTGCAGCCTGCGCGAGGCGATCAACGCCGCCAACAGCATGGCCGGCGAACAAAGCATCGTCTTCAGCATCCAGGGCGGCGGTCCGCACACGATCATGCCGCTGTCTGCCCTGCCCGTCATCAGCGACACGGTGACAATCGACGGCCTCTCGCAGCCGGGCGCCCAATGCCTGGTCTCGCTGACGCCACCACCCATCCCGACCCGGGCCGCGGGTCCATCTCTCATGATCGCCATTGATGGTAACCTGGCCGGCGCCGGCGTGGACGGCCTGACGCTTAGCGGCACCGGCAACACGGTCATCGGCCTGAGTATTACCAATTTCGATGGCAATGGTCTCGTGCTGGCGGGCGGCGGCAACAGCCGTATCGCCTGCAATGCCCTGGGGGTGGCCCCGGACGGCCAGCTCCCCGGCGGCAACCATGGCAACGGCCTCGTAATTGACGATAGTCCGGGCAACCTAATCGGCGAAATGCCGGCGCCGCCGCCGGAAAGCGATCCGGTGCCCACGGAGCCGATTTCCTTTGGCAATGTGATTGGCGCTAACGGCCAGAACGGCGTGCTCATCATGGGCGCCGCCGCGACCGAAAATGCGCTTTATGGCAATGTGATCGGGCTCAACCGCGACGGAACAGCCATGGTAGGCAATAACGCTGACGGCGTCGCCGTTGATGGCGCCCCTAACCTGCTGCTCGGTTCGACTGCCGACCTGCTCCTCAATGTCATCGGCGGCAACGGTGGCTATGGCGTGAGTCTGGCCAACGTGATTGGCGGCTGGCTTGAAGGTAACTTCATCGGCGTGGATGGTCTGGGGACGATGGCGTTGCCCAATGGGCTGGATGGCGTCGCCCTGGCCGGCAGCAGCGGTGTTACGCTTAACCGCAACCTCATCTCCGGCAACATCGGCCGGGGGGTCAGCATTGATGCAGCCAGCAGTCAGAACAGTTTGACGGGCAATGTCATTGGTTCCGATGTTTGGGGGCTCTCCCTGCTCGGCAATGGCAGTGATGGTGTGGCCATCTTTGGCTCAGAAAACGAGATTGCTGGCGGGCAGATTCTCTACAACGGGGCTGCCGGCCTACTGATTGAAGGGAATAACGCTATCAGCAACAGTGTCAGCAGCACGGCCTTCTTCGGCAACCTGGCGCTGGGCATCGATCTGGGGGGCGACGGCGTTACCCCCAATGATCCGCTGGACATCGACGCTGGGCCTAACCAGCTACAGAACAGCCCGGTCATCAGCGACGTCGTGATCACCCTGGTGGACACGACGATCAGCGGGTACCTGGAAAGCGCCGTCGAGGCGACGTACACCGTCGAACTCTACGGCAACCCATTCTGTGACGGCAGCGGTTATGGCGAAGGTTACTGGCCGCTGGGTACAGTCATGGTGACAACGGATGGGAGTGGCTACGGCGCCTTTGAACTTGTCCTGGCTGAGCCGCTGGCCGCCGGCACCTTCGTGTCCGGACTGGCCACGGATGCCGCCGGCAACAGCTCTGAGTTCGGCGCCTGTCTGCCAGAACCGGGCGACTTTGCCGCCGTCCTGGTCTCGCCGGCGAACCCGGCCCAGACGGTGGGCTCGGGCCTGACAGCCGTTTACGAGATGCAACTGATCAACCTGGGCAACGTGGCCGACAGCTACACCCTGACGGTCAGCGGTGACTGGGCGGCGACGCTCTCGGTCATGGTCACGCCGATGTTACAACCAGGCGAGACCTTCACGTTTACGGTGTCGGTGATGGTACCGGCCGGTACCCCCATCAACACCAGCGATGAGACCCTGATCAGCGCCATCTCCGCTTACAACAACGATGTTGTGGGCTTCAGCACCGCCACCACCACCGTCGGCTGGCTGCGCCTGCTCCTGCCCATCATCATCCATTAACGCTGACGTTTGTTTAGCGGGTCAGATCCGGCCGGATCGCGGGCCGCTATAAGAGTTTGCTGGGCACGGATTAGCACGGATTTAACACGGATTTTTGTCAATTGGCCTCACGATGGGCTCTAATCATGCAAAAGAAATAATCCGTGACCAATCCGTGTTAATCCGTGGCAAACTTCCCTGCCTTAGCCATTCACGAGGATGAGGTTGCTGGCGTTACCGGCGTTGCTACTTACCGCCGACGCCGGCGGTGGCGTTGTCCGCCATGACGGTGCCGATGATCTGGATATGCTCGGCGCTGCTGCCGATGAAGAAGCCGTAGCGCTGCCAATGGCCGCGGCCGCCCTCGTTTTTGTCGTAGGCGCTACAACCGACCAGCTGGATGCGGCTGCCCCAGGGGATATGGAAGCCATCAAAGCTGCTGGTCGGGCTGGCGCCGTTCCAGCTGTTGGAGTCGGCATGACAACCGACAAAGGAGTTGGGACCCGAGCCACAGTAAAAGCCATGCCCCTCGTTGTCCTGGGCCTCACAGGCGGCGAACTGATTACGCACGGCATGGATTGAGAAGCCATTCAGATCGCTATACCAGCTTTTGCAGCCCACAAAACGATTGTTAGAACCGGCCACATAAAAGCCGGACCCGCTGCTACTGCCGCTCTCACACTGGCTCAAAAAGGAATCCGGACAATCGATCAAAAAGCTGTGGGCTTCGGTGACGCCTTCCTCGCCGACGTTATAGACGCGCAACCGCGCCAGTTGGTTGGCCCGCATGTGGGCGCCGGTCAGGTGGATGCCGTGGCGCCGGGTGCGGTAGATGTAGACATCAACAAATTGATGGGCAGCGTCCGGCCCTTCGTCAAACGCGTCTGACCGGGTGATGTTATAATAGATGCCCAGACAGTCACCCCCGCTCCAGCGATTGCCATCCAGGGCCAGGTGAGCGACGGCCGTTTTGTCGGTGCCGTCATCGGCCGGTTCGATCAGGGCGCCCTGGGCGCTGCCATCAAAAGCGCTCCAGCTGCCATTGGCCTTGAGGATGGTCGCCCGACCCCGGCCTTGCAGCTGAGTACGGCGGCTGAGGCGGACGGCGCCTGAACAGTTGAAAGTGCCTTCGCTAAGCTGGATGGTGCCACCGGCCGGTCCCAATGCCGCCACAGCCGCATTGATCTGGACCTGATCCGCCGTCCCATCACAAAAACAAAATTAGCGGCCAACTTACTCTCTGCCGAGCTATCCGCCGCCGCCACCAGCAGCGCCCCAGCCTGGCCCGCCCGCAGCGTCCCATCCTCCCGATGCCCCACCAGCAAAAAATCATTCAACAACGCCCCCAGGCGCCATCATCACTCCCCGGAACCGGTAACCGAGCCATCGTCTCTACCTCCTATCATCCCCTCGCCTACGCTCAGGACAAGCCCCTCTCATCCGCCCAAGACAAACCCCGTAAAGACGCCCCGCTGGGGCGTCTCCCGCCGCAACGCCTCTGTCACCCTGAGCAACACGAAGGGTGTCATGCTGAGCGCAGCGAAGCATCAATCACGCCTGATCACAGGCAAATAACGCCGAAACTTGGCCCACAACCCTCCATACGGACCACTCCCATACGCCCCCTGCCCATACGGCGTACCATTCTGCGCCGCCGCCACCTCAGCCGCCACCTGCTCCTGCGCCGGCCGCCACAACGCCACCAGCGCCGCCGGTAACAGCTTCAAAAATGCCCGTCGCTTCATTACATCACATCTCCCTAAAATACAACGGGGGCTGGCAGTCAAACTACCAACCCCCGTTGCCCCGCGGTCAGTTAGACCCTGAGCAACCTCACTGTCACATTTACCCGGCGTTAGCCGGCGTCACAGCCTCAGACCATCTGTCCCCGGCGCTTCACGTAGACGTAGCCCAGTACAAAGACCAGCACCACGACCAGCGCGACGCCTCCCCACAGGGAGCCATTGGGCGCCTGGTTCACATCGTCCAGGTTGATCGCCGTCGGCACACTGCACAAAGCCCGGTTATAGAGCACCTCTATGGCCGAAACCTTGGCATTGTTCACCTCGGTGAAGAAGTCTATATCCAGCGAGCCATCCGTCACCTGAATTTCAAAGGCATGGACATCCGGCGTCGAAGGACCAACCGCGGCATAGATATCGTAATTGTCAAGTTCAAGGACCCCTTCGATGGTGACATCGAAGACCCGGCTGCCGGGGCCACCGGCCGCCCCCACACCCCACCAGATTTCGGCGAAATGGAGGATGACATCGTAACAACCGTCGTCCAGGGCGATATTATAGCTGAAATTGCCATAACGTTCAGTCTGATATAGGAGATCATCTGTCGTGCCGGCAATGGCCAGGCCCGTGTTGCTGTAGGTCAAACCACCAGAGAAGCTGTTATCAACTTCCCAGACCTTGCCACCGGAACCATTAAAGACGGCTGTACCGTTCGCGTTAATGTATTGGGCAAACGGCGGCGGGTCGATGATTTGCATCGTCGCGCCGGCGACCTGGCTGTTGATCGGGTTGGTGGCGGTGACGACAACGCTGTAGCTGCCCAGGGCCGCATACGTGTGCGTCGTCGCGGCCGGGCCAACGGTGACGGTGCCGTCGCCGAAGTTCCAGGTGTAGGTCACGTTCGTGCCGGCCGTGATAGTGGCGTTGAACGCAGAGACGTTGCCCAGAATGACCGGCGAGTTTGTGCTGAGCGCCAGGCCGCTGATCGGGTCATTGCCGCCGGAGCTGGCGCCGGTGCCGCTGAGCGGCAGCACCAGGGCGCTGTTGGCGCCGCTGTGTAGCAGGGCCAGAACGGCCGCGCCGTCCGCGGCAACGGTCGCCGCGCCAAAGTCACGTTCAGCATCCGGGGCGAAGGTGACTTCAATCACCTGGGACGCGCCCGGCGCCAGGTTAACCGGCAGGAACGGCGTCACCGAGAAGGCCGCCGTATCCATACCCGCCAGCACCGCTTCAGACAGGAGGATGCTGGCGCTATTGCTGGGCGGATTCGTGACGGTCACATTAAGCGTGGCCGTCAGGCCGTTGACGACATTGCCAAAGGCCAGGCTGCTTACGGAGGTAATCAGCGTGTCGCTGGTCCCACCCGTCGGGATAGGACAGGTACCAAAACCGAAGCGAACCTGGCTGCTGAGCTCCGGTGAGCCACCCTGGGCGCCGGAGCCGGCCGCCAGGTAGGCATAACCGCCGTAGACGACGGCCTGGGTGCCGTGGCGATCTTCACCGGCCGGTAAACTCGCCAGCGCCCGCCAGCTACCATCGACCAGATTCAGCGCCTCGACCTCGGAATGAGCTTCTGACTGGACGTCACTCTCACCACCGATAACCAGCAGTTCGTCACCCAGCACCGCCAGGGAAGCCGCCGCTCGCGGCGTTGGCAAATTGTTGGGCAATGTCGTCCAGTTTCCCAGGATGAAGTCGTACACATCAACCTGCGGCACCGTACCGGCGGCGAAGTTCGGCTGAGTCGTGACACGACCACCGACAACGTAAAGTTTGTCGCCATAAACCACGCCATGGACATGGTCACGGGCGTTGGGCATGTCGTCCGGCAGCGCGGTCCAGCTGTTGGTGCGCGGGTCGAACTCATCCAGCCAGCCGACCGTGCCGGAGATATGGCCATTCTGGATACCACCGGCGAAGTAGATTTTGTCGTTGTAGACAGCCAGCGCCCCGCCACCGCGGCGGCGAGCCACCAGGATCTCCATCCCCTGATACCAATTGTCATTAAATGGATCGTAGATGTAGACATGGGACACCGGCGCCTCGTTCGGATACGGGCCGGTCATGGCGCCCAGGACGTAGATCAGGCCGTCGTAAACCACCGGCTGCATATGGTGCATTTCGATGGCGGCGGCGGCGCGCCAACGCTCCAGCTATATCGGTCACCGGGTTGTAGATATTGACGGTGCCGGCCCCACGGCCGCCGAACAGGTAGAAAAGCCCGTTGTGCTCGATATAGGCATCTTCGTGGCGCACATTCGGCACGGAGCTGGGCAAGGTCACCCAGCTCCCTGTCCCCGCCAGCGTCGTCGGATGGATGCCGATCTCGACCCAGGTAGCGGTGAAGTTCGTGCCGGTCGTACCAGCGGTGCCGATGGTGCCGACCGCCAGCGCATTCGGCTCAGCCAGCCAGCTGGCCGGGATGGTGATCGCCGGCCCCAGATCCGTCATCGGACCATTGTCAATGGCGGTATAGGCGGGCTGGGCGGTCAACGCCAGCGGGTCAACCTGCAAGAACAACTCGATGAACGAGCCGGCCAGGATGGCAGGCAGCGGATACGAGACATTGCTCTGCACCACATCGCCTGTCTTCATAGACCACATCCACCGCACCGGCGCCACCGGCACCGCCACTGACAACCACCTTCAGGTAATTGGCCTGGTCACCCGAGCCAACGTAGAAACCCATGTTCTCGGTGGTGATCGTTGTCGTGATGCTTTGCAGCGGCGCGCCATAGCCGTGTAGGCAATGAAGGATAACAGACGTCACAGGTATTGGCCCCAAACTGGAAGGCGTATTGCTGATTGTTTTGCGTCCCCAGCGCATCGCCATTCGGCATGGCATCAATCGTGAAAACGCCAGCCGCGCCGATGACAGTCATGTTGCCGGATCATATTGGGTCAGGTAATCCGTCGACCCATTGATCATCAGCCCTGTAAACGGCGATCCGATCAGACCAGGCTCGGCGAAGTCAAAGAAGGTGAAGTCGGATGGCAGATTGGTGGTCTTGCCATTGTCTTCGTCGATGGCGAAGGCATCGTTGACGTCCAGGATGGTGTCGTTATCATCATCTGGGTCGTTCAGGTCTGAGGTGAAGTCGCCATCGTTGTCAGGCGGAATACTGGCAGAGGAACAAAAGTCACTGCCATTGTCGATCTCGTCCTGGTTGGTGTAACCGTCGCCGTCATCATCATCGCCGGGGCCGCCATTACAGGCCAGGAAGTCGCCCGGCTCATAAATGCGAATCACGTCTGCCGCCCCAAGCGAATAAAGATTAGCCACCCAGATCGTGCCGGGGAAGGGATCGGTATCTCCCTGCGCCGTCACGCGTCGAGGGGCAGCGCCGCCGGTTGTGAAGAGGACATCGCTGGCGGTTACCGTCGGGTTGTCATTGACGTCAAAAGTCATGCTGACGCGGACAAGGTTGGCGGAGTCCCAGCCGGCGGCCAGGATAGCGCCTTGCAGAGCGCCGCCAAAGTTGGTTGCTGAATATTCGGTAATGCCGTTGGTGGAAAACGGCCAGTTTCCAGGGAACCATCCTCATTCAATTCGGGATTGCGGTAATCACACTCCACCGGATTGGCCATACTGAATGGGACCGGCGGCGCGGAGAAGGGCACCGGCAAACCGAGCGTCGAATTGTAGATATCAGTCGGGTTGCCGCGCAGCGGGTTCGGGTGACCAGCATAGTACGGTTCGCCAGGAACCAGTTCGCGGACGTAGTGGAGGTTGTCGTTAATGGTGCCGCCGCCGTTGTTAACTGTGTTGAGACAGTTACCGGCCGGTCCTTCATTGGCCGGCGGGCCACCCCAACCAGAGTTGGGACCATTGTCGATGGTAAACATCCGGCCTGTCTTCGCGAATGACAATGTCATACGGGTTACGGAAGCCGACGGCGTGTAAGCTGATGGGCATACCGGGCTGAATGATCGCCTGGTTGGCCCCGTGATTGTCGCTGTTGCCACCCCAGGGATCGCCCACATCAACGCCGGGCGCTGAATTGGCCCGCGACGGATCGTCCAGGTCGGCATAACGTATTTGTAGAGATAACCGGACTGAGCATCTGTCAGCGTGGGCAGGAGATCGATGGCCGGCAGATCGATGGCGGCAATGGCGGCCGACCAGGCATATTCCCATTGGAAGCCGAAATTAAACGAGGAGCGCCCATGTTGGTCAGGCCGGCGATCGCCAGGTAAAGCGTATTGCCGTCCTGGGAGATCTGCATGCCGTTGATGGAATGGTTCTCCAGGTTGCGCGGCAAACCCCGAATCAGGTCGATATGCTGTGAGCCGGCCCAGGTCCCGGGCGTCGTTTGCGTAATCCGGCTGACCACACCCGAATTGGTGTCCAATGGTTGCGTCTCACCGGATCGTTAATGCGCGGGTCGCTGGAGCTGACGTAGAGCACCGGGTTGGTCGCTGTGCCTGTCACCAACAACCCGGTTACCTGGCGGAAGCCAACCAGCCCGGAGGAGGTATTCAACGTGCCGTCATCATCGTGATTGGGCATGTTGGCAACCGAGGTAATGATCTCGGTGCTGATCACCTCATAATCATTGGGACCGTTCCGCACAATCTCGTAAACATAGACGTCGCCAAAACGATCGGCGACATACAACTTATCATCCGGGCCAAACTGCAAAGAGGAAGGCGCCGCGTTGCTATGACCAACCAGGTCGCTGACGGAGAAATTAAAACCACTGCCCTGGGCGGCAGCTTCTTCTGAATGTCCCGGACCCCAGAATAGGACCAGAGATAGACAGAAAATGGACGTAGAAATGAATAGCTTTCGGAAGCTAAAGCTCATCGACAGACCTCCGCACAAACAGAAACGGACACCCTCTCCCTCTTTTGCAGTGCCCAGACCGAAATTATCTTTTCAAGGGGTTTCACTAGCCTCGGCCAATTATGACGGCAGATCCTTACGCTGGAGATTACGCGACCTGCTGAAATCAGCCTAAATCAATCCACCCAGGGCTGGAAATCCTCCAGGACTGAGCCGCCCACAAATTCACGCAATAAAGAGTTGTCCGGGATCAGGTTGATATCAACTGGATCAAACCATTGCAAGAAGGCACGGAGCCGGTTGGCTTCGATTCGTTCCGGCGTACCCGGCTCCACCTGAAGGAGCAAGGGAAAGGCCAATGTCTTGAGAGCTGCCAGCTCATAAACCAGGGCCGAGTTAAAAAAGATATCAGCGTGGTCCTGGTTGGGGAAGATCCAGGTTTTCTCCCCACGCCGCACACTGGGCCAGCGACCAATGGTATCCGCCGCCGAATAGCCCCGATGGGCCGCATCCCGGACAATACGGCGCAGAAGGCGTGTATCCGTCGTGGGCACGCGGTTGTGCAGGTCCAGGTTCAGCTGGGTGAAGGCTGAGATGAAGATGCGATACATGCTACGGCCGGGCAGATCGCCCACCAGTCGCGGATTCAGCCCGTGGATACCTTCCAGCAGCAGGACCTGATCCGGCCGGAGCCGCAACTCTCCCCCTGACTCCCGTTTGCCAGTGATAAAGTTGTAATGGGGCATCTGAATCGCGTCGCCCCGCAGCAAGTCACGCAGGTGGCTCTGGAATAGCGGCAAATCCAGCGCATGCAGCGCTTCAAAATCATAGTCGCCGTTCGCGTCGCGGGGCGTCCGGTCCCGATCCACAAAATAGTTGTCCAGGGCAATCGTCACGGGGTGGATGCCATGGGCCAGCAGTTGCACAGCCAGCCGTTTACTGAACGTGGTCTTCCCCGCCGAAGTTGGCCCCGAAATAAGCACCAGCTTGGCATCCGGTTGCCGGGCCGCGATCTGGCCGGCGATATGCGTCACCTGGCGCTGATGAAATGCTTCGGCGACCAGCACCGTTTCCTTGGCCCGGCCATTGGACAGGGCATTATTCAGGGCGGCTACCCGGGGCACACCGATGATTTCCAGCCAATCCGAGTAGGTCTGGAAGACATCGGCCAGGCGGGGACTATCGGCAAAGGGGAGGAGGATATCCGGCCGGTGCCGCCGCGGGAACTGGACGATAAAACCATCCTTGTAAGCATGCAAGGCAAAATATCTGAGATAACTCGTCCGAGAGACCATAAAGCCGTGGAAGTAATCGCGTACACCATTCAGCTCATAAATCGTCAGATAACCTTTGCGCCGTTTGGCAAACAGTTCAGCTTTATCTTCATCTCCCTGTGCCCGAAACAAGGCAATGGCCTCGTCCAATGGCAGTTGCTCACGGGTGATGGGCAGATCGGCCTCAACCAGGGCTTCCATCCGTGCCTGGATCGCCGTCAGATCGGCAGCGCTCAGCCGGTCTGGCGCTGTCGACTCACAGTAGTAGCCGCCAAAGGGCAATGAATGTTGTACATTGAGCGTCCCGTCTGGGAACAGCTCGGCGTAGGCGGCGATCAACAGGAAACTGAGCGAGCGCCGGTAAATGCGCCCACCATCAGAATCACCCGTTGTGATCGGGATGAGTTCGCTGTCATGCAAAATCGGCTCGGTGAGTTCGCGCAGATGACCATTGAGCAGGCAGGCGACGACATCACCCTTGACAGCCGGGCGGGCCGCCAGGAAAAACGCTTCCGCAGTCTCACCAACCGGCCCATTAAACGTCCGGCCATCGTCGAGCCGTACCTGGACGGTTTTGCGGGGTGGTGCGGCCTTAATCATGGTTTTTCTCCAGAAGATAGTTTTCAACGTAGCGGATGCTCTGGATAACGACATCGTCGAGCAGCTGCCGCAGTAGAGCCAGGGGCACGATGCGGAAGACGTTTTCCTGCATCCAATGAGGATCCGCCAGGTGCTCCTGGAAGGTCTCTGGCGCGATTTTCATCCGTTCAGCATAGATGATGACGGTCTGAATCGCAGCGCCGGGCTCCAGCTGAGCGGCCAGCATATCGCGCCAGCGGATGATATATTCGTCGGCGGCGAAGGGGAGCCAATTGTGCGGGGTCGCTGCGGCGAGGAGGGGGCCGGTACCGGCCGGTAAGCGCCCCAACGCCACCGTATCCAGATAAGTGAGCAAAGTGTTATGGGACAACACCCGCGCCTCAAAGGGCGCCTGCCAACCCGGCACATCCCAGTAATGGGGATGGAGGATGCGGCGAAACCAGATGATGTCAAAAAGCAGATGGGCCAGATAACCGGCCACAAACAGGCGATGATCGGGCGTCAGCTGGCTGGCTTTGGCTAACTCGGGGTACCGGATCAACATCAGCGCCGGTGCGTCAAAGGTCAACGCCTCCATGCGCCGGTAAAAATGGGTGTCAGCCCGCTTGATATCACAGATCGTCTGCAAATCAGCAGCCACATGACCGAGCATAAAGGCCGGTTTGTGCGCCAGGATCAGCGCCTTTATAGACGGCGAAAGCTGGTCATGGACCAGCATCCGTTCCGCAATATCGAGATGCGTAAAAGGGGTGGGCATTGCGTTATTGTAGCACGGGCGGGTTCGGGAGAAACGTCAAGATATAGTCAATTTCACCTATGCCAGTCCGGGCAGGCAGAGGGTGCATACCAGCGAGTTTCCAGCCGGCCGCGCAGCCGATCAAGACTGGGCAAACAGGCCAGCACCAGACGCGGCGACCCGGTATCTCCCTTGTTCAGCTCCATAACCCCCTGCCGTACGAGAATTTGCGGGTCGGCGATGGCGTAGGTCCCGGCCCGTTCGCTCTCCCCGGGCGGCCGGGTGACAGCCACCGGCACCACGTAGCCGATCAGGTTATAAGAACGCCCCAGCTCGTCAACGTCGGAGAAGATGATGTGCTTGGCATAGAGCTGGAAACTGGCCAGCGGCTCATTGCCCAGTAACACAGGATCACTGGGGATGTTGCCCCGTGGGATCTCCACAGCGATCGTCCACTGGGCGGCCATTTCCGTCGACAGACCCTGCCGGATGAGCACCGCCCGAGCGTAATGATCCAGAACGCTGTCAGCGTAAGCCTGCGGCACGCCCCGGCCAGCCACCGACCAGCCACCGCTGTAGGCGGCCAGGGCTGCATGGATGTCACCACCAGACTGGCGAATCACTTCGGTAAGGATGGCTACACCCCAGCGCAGGTTGACTTCCGGGTCCAGCAGCTCAGCTTCAGGCGGACGCCATTCAAGGCCCGGCCCCTGGGGCATCACACCCATCAGGCCAACGGCTCCCAGGCGGCTGATGCCATCCGGCACGCCATTGGACTCTTCGCGGATAACCGCCGCAATAAAATCCGGATCCAGGCCGATATCCGCCGCGACGACACCGATCGGCTCAGCCCATTGTTGAATTGTTGGGCGCCAGAACGGCGAAAGGGTTGGCAGCAATGCCTGAGCTTGAAGTTGTTCGTTGTCAGTAGCCTTCACCAGAGCCTGCCCAGGCGCCAGGCCAAGCAATAGCAAGCCAATGAAGCAAGCCGCCACAAACGAACGCAGGTGTATTCTCATAGTTTCGTTCAAGCGAAACCAGCCGGTAAACCAGTACAGCGAAAGACAAAGGCTGTTTGCTTGTAACCCGACCAGCGCCATTCGGCGGCTGGCCCCATGGGTATCCCTTCCCTAAAAAGAAAAACCAACGGCAGAAACCCCTGGTTTTTGTTCGTAAATATCCGAGTGGAATTATGGTAGCAGGTCGCCAGAGGGGTGTCAACCAAGGCTACAACCGTCAGGAGTAGCGCTGGGGACAGGCCAGCCATCTTGTTAATTACTTATGGAAAGTAAATCGGTTTTTGGCTGGCACAACCTCGTGTAGCGTGATATCATCAGCCCACATCGTTCGCAGTACCCCAATTTTATCGTTGAATGGGCACCCTGACTCCGTCAGGCTGCTTTTGGCATCCTGGTTTGGGAGCTGACGTATGTCGATTGTTCTGATCGTTGATGACCAGCTGGACATGGCCGAGCTAATGCAGGAGATGGTGACCTGGGCCGGCTTTGAATGTGATGTTGCCTTTTCCGGCGAAGAAGCATTGGACAAGGCGCGCCAGCGCCGCCCAGACCTGGTCCTCTCGGACGTCACCATGCCAGAAATGGATGGTTGGGCGCTCCTCTCCCAACTAAAAGGCTTAATCGAGTCCCCGGTCCTGTTTATGACCAGTCATAACACGCCGGATTATCAGGCCAAAGCGCGCCAGCTGGGCGCAGCGGGGTTGGTGGGCAAAAACATCTCACCGTTTGAGCTGGCCCGCACCCTGCAGGACCTTTTACCTTGTTGAGTAAAGGCATTGCCTTTTATTAGGCATATGGCCGCAGAGATGTTGTTGGCCCATCACGGCGGGAACGAAGAACATCTCTGCGGTCATTGTCGCTCAAAGTGGTGCAAAGCCTTCGGCACGCAACCCCGTTTCATCACCCAGCCACCATTTGACCGCCGCCTGGCCCAGCGGCGGTTTGAGACCGGCCGGTGCCCCACTCGCCTGCAAACCACCTGCTCCCGGCCGGACAATATCCGTTAGCCGCAGGGCCGCCGTCACAGACGCGCTACGGTCTGCGGTGACAAAAAGCGGTAGCGGCAGATGAATCTCCAGATCGCGCAAGAATTGCTGCGTTTCCGCTCCATGCAGCTCAAAACCAAAAAGCTCGGCCCGGGGGAACTGGTCACCAAATTCCGCCACCCAGCGATACAGCTCCAACTTGCGAATTTCGCTGCCCCAATCATCCAGCAAAAACACGGGGAAAATGGGTTGTTCCGTGCCCCGGCGCAGATAAGCTGTGCGCAGAAACAGGTCTGGTCCTGATTCCGCCAGGAGCAACGCCAGCTGCTCCCCCTTCTGAAAGATCTGACCTTGAATGCGTTGCTGAATCGGGCGCATATACCTCCGCTCCGTCGTTGCCAATTCCAATTACGGCTCGTATCATTGCCCAAATTCCAGCTGTGAGCAAGTTGGCGCGGTGCCGGCAACGCGAGCGGCACATACGCCACCCTAAAAATTCTGATGCGCCTTTTTGAAAGTCTGCTGCTCATCCTCCTGCTACTCCAGTTATTCTGGCCCGCCCTGGCAGGTCACCGGCCGCGCGTTGGGCTGGCCTTGCCGGTTGCGGCTCTGCTTCTCTTTGCCATCCACGGTCTCTGGGAAGGCTTGCGCTGGCAGATGATCCCGGCCTACGTGCTGTTGGCTATCACCGGCTTGCTGGCCCTGGGCGCTTATTTGCGCGGAGGGCCGGCACGGCGGCGGCGCTGGCCTACTATATTGGCCTTTGTGCTGGGCTTGCCGTTATGGCTGCTGGCGGTGGCGCTCCCCTGGGCGCTGCCGGTGCCGGGGCTACCGGCGCCAACCGGACCTTATCTGGTCGGCACCGTCAGCTATCATCTGATAGATGAGAACCGGCCGGAAACCTACTCCCCTGACCCGGACGACGCTCGCCAATTTATGGCCCAGCTCTGGTACCCGGCTGCCAGCATCGACGGCGCAGTAGCAGCGCCATACATCGACCATGTTGAGATCGCCGCGCCCATCCTGGCTGAGAGCTTCGGCTTTCCCAGGTTTCTCTTTAACCACCTCAACCTGGCCCGCACCGATGGCTACCTGGCCGCGCCGCCCGCCGCGGATGGCCCCTTTCCTGTCCTGGTTTTTGCCCATGGCCTGACCGGCTTTCGCGGCCAGAACGGCTTCCAGATGCAGGAGCTGGCCTCGCAGGGCTACGTCGTGGCGGCCATCGACCACACGTATGGCAGCCGCTTCGCCATCTTCCCCGATGGCACGGTGGTCGAATATGACGCCGAAGTTGCCTTTCCGCCGGGCGTGGATGATGCCGGCAATCGGTTGGTGCAGACCTGGGCGGGCGACATCAGCTATCTGTTGGACCAGATGGAAATGTGGACGGCGGGTGCTACGGAGCCGGGTGAGGTGGATTGGACCGGCCGGTTAGACCTCGACCACCTCGGCCTCTTCGGCCACTCCACCGGCGGCGGTACGGCGCTGGAAGTTTGCGGCCACGACGAACGCTGTGATGCCGCCCTGGGGCTGGATGCCTGGGTCGAGCCAGTCTCAGACGACGTCCGCGCCGCCGGCCTGAGCCAGCCCCTGTTGTTCCTGAGCGCCCCGGACTGGATCAGCGAGAGCAATCAACAAACGGGTGAAGCATTTTATGCTGCCAGCGCTGCAGACCGCTACCTGCTCACCGTTGCCGGCAGCGACCATTTCGACTTTACCGATTTCCCCGATTTCTCCCCGCTCACTCCCTATCTCGGCGTCGCCGTCACCGACCAGGGCGCCATCACCCAGGCCGCCGTCCAGGCCTACACCCTCGCCTTCTTCAACCATTACCTCCGCGGCACCGACGAACCCCTCCTCACCGGCCCCTCCCCCCGCTTCCCCACCCTCACCTTCCGCCACGACTAATCCCCCACACCCGCCCGCGTACAGACGCGCCGCTGGCGCGTCTCCCATTGCACCAATCCACCATCACCTATCCAGGCAGCGCCACCCCGTTCGCTTATCTCCGGCCGGTGCATGATCTGCGCTACCCGAAAACTCCGGACGGGATATGCATACCAGGAGGCGCCCCAGCGGCGCGCCTCTACGGGGCGACCATACCGAATGCGCGGACGGGGAACGTCCCTAACCCTTTCACCTTGACCGGCACCGCGTGGAAATGGAACCCCTCATCCGGCAGGGCGGCCAGGTGGCAGAGGTGTTCGACAACCGGGATTTCCGCACCCAGCAATATGGTGTGAACTGGCCGCTCACCGTCGGTGGTGTCGTCGATGTTGAGCGAGTCGATGCCGACGAGGACGGCGCCGTTGTCGCGCAGCCAGGTCGCCGCATCGCGGGTCAGGAAGGGGTGGCCCTCGAAGTAGGCATCGGTCGCCCAGTGGCGGTCCCAGCCAGTGTGAACGAGGACGGCTTTGCCGCGGACGTCGAGGCCGGCGAAGGTGGTGGCGTCGATGGCGCGGACCGGCCGGTCGGCCGCCCGCACCACCAATCCCGGCAAATGAGCCAGACTCTCCAGCGGTAGCGCCGCCATATCGATCCCTTCGGCAAAGCGATGAAACGGGCTGTCCAAATACGTCCCCGTATTGGCCACCATCTCGATCTTGCCAATGTGAAACGTCGTCCCCGCCGCATAACTCGCTTTAGACGCCTCCCGCGAGATATAGTCGCAAATCAACGGCGCCGGCAACCCTTTGTAGGTGATGACGCCTTCTTCGATGGTATGGGAAAGGTCGATGAGGGTGTGAGGGGGCATGGGGGTCTCCTTGGCGAGAAGTACGCTGCGCTTTTGGCCGTCAGTACGCTGCGCTTTCGGCTTTCAGCACGGCGCGATGCGCCTTTCAGTAGGGCAAGTCTCATTGAAAGCGCAGTACACTGACCACTGAAAGGGCCATCGGCCCGTACTGAAGGCCGAAAGCGCAGCGTACTGACCACCAATAGCCATTTCCAATCCAATATGGCACAATCACACTAATGCAAATCCAAAGCCAGATTAACACGAATAGCGCTGATTTCAAGGAAAATGCGGCCCATAATGAGGGGCTGGCGGAGACGCTGCGGGAGCGGCAGCGGCTGGTTGCTTTTGCCCGGCCAGAGCGGGTGCTGCAGCGCCATGCGGAGCGGGGCAAGCTGCTGGTGCGGGAGCGCATCGAAGCGATTCTGGACCCGGAAAGCCCGTTTCTGGAGCTGTCACCCCTGGCTGCCTGGGAGTTGTACGATGGCGAAGCGCCCAGTGCTGGTATCGTGACCGGGATCGGCCGGGTGCAGGGGCTGGAGGTGATGATCATCGCCAACGACCCGACCGTCAAAGGCGGCACCTACTTCCCTGAGACCGTCAAAAAGCATCTGCGTGCCCAGATGATCGCCGAGGAAAATTATCTCCCCTGCATTTACCTCGTCGATTCGGGCGGCGCTTTTTTGCATTTGCAGGCGGACGTCTTCCCGGACCGGGAGCATTTTGGCCGGATTTTCTACAACATGGCCCGGATGTCCGGCAAAGGCATCACCCAGATTGCCGCAGTGCTGGGCTCCTGCACGGCTGGCGGCGCCTATATTCCGGCGATGGCGGATGAGACGATTATCGTCAAGGGGAACGGCACCATCTTTCTGGCCGGGCCGCCACTGGTTAAGGCGGCCACCGGCGCCGAGGTCAGCGCCGAGGAGCTGGGTGGGGCCGACGTCCACACCCGCATTAGCGGCGTGGCTGATCATTTTGCCGAGAATGAGGAAGAGGCGCTGGCCTGGGTCCGCGAGGTCGTCGCCCACCTGAACCGGCGCAAGGAAAGCCCCGTTGTCCTGCAAGCGCCGGAGGATCCACTTTACGATCCGGCCGAACTGTACGGCGTCATCCCGGCCGATCCGCGCCTGACCTATGATGTCCGCGAGGTCATCGCCCGGCTGGTGGACGGCTCCCGCCTCAGCGAATTTAAGGCCCGCTATGGCACCACCATCGTCTGTGGTTTCGCCCACATCCTGGGAATTCCGGTGGGTATCGTGGCCAACAATGGGCTGTTGTTCAGCGAATCAGCGCTGAAGGCGACCCATTTCATTCAGCTCTGCGGCCAGCGTGGCACCCCCCTGCTGTTCTTGCAGAATATTGCCGGCTTCATGGTCGGGAAAGCGTATGAGAACGGGGGTATTGCCAAAGATGGGGCCAAAATGGTGATGGCGGTAAGCAATGTCAACGTGCCACGCGTGACGCTCTTGCACGGTGTCAGCCATGGCGCCGGCAACTACGGCATGAGCGGCCGGGCCTACGACCCGCGCTTCCTGTTCGCCTGGCCCAATAGCCGCATCAGCGTGATGAGCGGCGAAGCAGCGGCTAACACGCTCTGGACCGTCGGGCAGGACCGCGCCCTGCGTGGCCTGGAAAATCCGAGTGAAGCGGAAATCGCCGCCCAAGCGGATGCTTTTAAGGCGCCGGTGCTGGCCCAATACGAACGGGAAAGTGATCCCTACTTCGCCACCGCCCGCCTGTGGGATGATGGCATCCTCGACCCAGCCCAGACCCGCGTCGCCCTCGGCCTCGCCTTCGCCGCCGCCCTCAACGCCCCCTTACCCACTGACCGCTACGGCACCTTCCGCATGTAGGTGCGAAAAGTTTAGCCGCGAATGGCGCGAATTTGCGCTAATTATGTTCGCGTAAATTCGCGCCATTCGCGGCCCAATTCCGTCTGTCATGCCAAGTACAGCCTATCGTGTCGAGCGCAACCTGTCATGCTGAGCGCAGCGAAGCATCAAGCGGAAATGTGATGGTAAACCGACTACCTTTACCTGGGGTGCTGTTAACCCGAATAACGCCGCCCAGCAATTCGCTGTTCTGCTGCACAATGGCCAACCCCAAACCAACGCCGCGGTGAGCATCCCGCGTGTTAGAACTATCCACCTGCCAGAACGGTTCAAAGACATGCTCCAGCTCGCGTGCGGACATGCCAATGCCGCTGTCGCTGACAATCAGCTGCCAATGCCACTCGCCCTGCCGGTTTGCTTCCAATTGCACATAGCCGCTATTGGTGAACTTGATCGCATTGCTCATCAGGTTCGTCAGCACATGTTTAAGCGCTTTCTTGTCACTGCAAATGACCGGAGGCATGGCAGGGTCGATCTCCAGGCGGTAGGCCAGGTTCTTCCGTTCCAGCAACGGCAACAGCGGCGCAACGGTCTCCTGCAAACAGCTTTGTAAAGGTATATCCTGGTACTCTACCGTCGCCGTTTGCGTGCTGAGGCGGGCCTGGCCCAGCAAGTTCTCCACAAACTCTTCCAGCTCCGTCACGTTATTGCGAATGGTCTGCAACGCTTTCAGCTGGGCTTCGTTGAGCTCCCCATAACGCCCCATTTGCAAAATCTCGGTGTAGAGTGAAATCACATTAAGTGGCGTGCGGGCATCGTGGCTAACATGGGCCAGGAGCTGCGTCTTCGCCTCTAGAGCCGCTAGCGCCTGGTCACGGGCTGTTAACAGTGCATGTTCAACACGCATACGCTCATCGATTTCTGCCTGCAGGTCAGCATTGACGCCCGTCAGGGCCTGGGTCCGTTCAGCCACGCGTGATTCCAGCAGCTCATTGCTGCGGACCAGCCCATTGCGACTGGTCCGCCATTGGGAAATGATGGCGCTGATCACCAGGGCTGTGACCACAACCGACATGATAAACGTAACCAGGAGTAATAGATTGAGGTTGAGAGACGGGCGCGAGAATGGGCCGGTGCCATGCAGGGTGCCAATGACGGCGATGATCATGATGAGAAAACCGCCAAACGTCACTTCACGCGGCCCAAAACGAATCGCCAACCAGACCAGGAAGGGGAAAACAACATGGCCTAACGGGATATTGCCAAAGGGGAGCCTGATAAAAATCAGGAAACCAGTCACGATCAGCAAGCTGTAGGCCACGAGCAATTCAAGATGGCGCTGCCAGGTCCGAACGCGCCTGGGGCTGGACCAATGACTCAGAGCCGCAGGGGCAATGGCCAGAATGGAGACAGAATGGCCAACCCACCAGTGCCACCAGACATCAATCATGTCTCGCCCCGTCCCTTCTGGACTCAGGTGAAACGTCAGGACCGCCAGCGTGGCGCCAATGGCTGGACCAGCCGTACTGGAAATGATCAATAGCAACACATCGCGCAGGCGAGTCAATGCCGGGTTGAACGCCTGCCGTCTGAGCAGGAAAGCAGCAAGCAGGATCAATTGGACAGACTGGGCGATGGTAATGCCGACGACGAAGAGAAATGAATGCTGGTTGTAAATGGCGACAACCAGTGCTCCCAAAATCGGCGCCGGCCAGAATTCAAAGCCGAACACGAGCAGCACCGCCAGGGTCAATGCCGTGGCAGGCCAGATCAGCGTATCAACAGCGCCGGCAAAGGGCAATTGCTGGCCGATGAGCGCGGTGCCGATATAAAGAAGCGTAAAAAGGAGTAGCTTTAAAAGGTATTGTCGCTGCTGGTGCATTGGTGGACCTGAAGCAGGCGTCGCAGTTGCCGACATACCTGGACCTAATCAATTTTGTGGCAGCGGACAGCCACCGCCGTGGGCCAGATACTACTTGGCCAGCCGCCGCAGGTCAAGCTTTCAGGGCACAGCCTCCCACAGTCCAGCCTGCTGGGCATGGCTCAAGCGCAGGATGGTGGCGTCAGCCAATTGCAGATAGCGAACGGCCTCCAATTCGGTGGGCTGGGCATCCTGCCAGGTCAACTCCTGACCCGTTTCCGGCGCCAGCGCCCAGCCAAGGGCATTCTTGACGCCGGGCTGCTCGCGCCAGACCAGGCCAAAGCCACGCACTGGCTGGAAGAAACCGGCCGGTACCACCAACGTCTCATCCAGCTCCACATCTCCACTTTGCCACTCATCAACAAACACATCGTACATGCCATTGTCATACAGGACGTAGATGAGGGCGCCGCCGCTCAGATCGCCGTTGGGCAACCAGATCATCCGGCCATGCTCGAACTGCTGCACGGCGGCGTCGGCCAGTTGGGCCGGGAAGCGGGGGCAACCGGCCGGTGCCGGTTCAAAGAAATAGGCCGTATTACAGCTGGCAGCCGGCCCGCTGCTGGCTGGCCCTGTCATCCCAGCAGTAGCGGCACTGGTCGGCGCCGGGATAGCGGGCAAGGCGATGGTGGGGTTGGCTAGTAGAGACAGCTCAGTTGGAGCTGGCGCCGGTGTGGGTTCAGCGGCAGCCTCCAGGACCGTGACATTTGGCGGCGGCAATTCGGCCGGCAGCGCCTGCTCTGCAGATGTTGTCTCGGACAGGATCGCAATTTCGGCAGCATCAGTAGCCGGCAGGACCGTCGGCTCAGCCAGGGCTGTCGCCGCCGTCGTCGTTACCCGGTTGCTGAGTGAGTAAACCCAGATCGCCAGGAAGGCTACGCCGGCAAGGGCCAACCCACCAGTCAGCGCCGGCCGAAAAAATTGACCCAGCAACTGCTGCCAGCGCTGCGCCCCGGTCAACTCCGGCTGTGGTCGGGCTTTGGCCCGTGACAACATGAGCGAAATGCCGGCCTGGTATTGGCGACGATTAATGGGGGGCGGGGGTAGCGCCTGGACAGAGCGGGCTACTCCCAGCAATGCGTTTAGCTCAGCGGCATGCTGAGGATGTTCTTGCAGACATTTATCCAGAGATTCGCCCGCATCAAGGCGGGTCAGGCATTCATCCAGAACAGACTCAAACCGGCTGCTCTTCATAACCATACTCCCGTACAAGGACACGCCGCAGGGCCGCCAGCGCCCGGTGCTGGAGCGACTTAATGGCGCCCTCACTCTTCCCGAGGCGCTCGCCCACTTCGGCGTTGCTGTGCCCCTCCACGAATTTCAGGAGGATCACCTGCTGCTGTTCGTCAGTTAGTTGCTGGAGGGCGCCGGAGAGATCCCGCCGGGTAAGGGCGGATGAGGTCTCTTCCAGCGGGCCGGGCTCGCGGGAAACCAGCAGATCGTAGATCGGCTCAGCTCCCTGTCGCTGTTGCCGTCGCTGGTAATCCACGACGAGATTGCGGGCAATGGTGTACAACCAGGCCAGGATCGGCTTGTTGTTGTAGGTGAAGCGATCAATCTTCTCCACCATGCGCGCAAAAACCTCGGCGGCGATATCGCCGGCAATGGCTGCATCATGCACCCGGTAATAAGCATAGTTATAGACCGAGACATAATTGCTTTCATATAGAGCCACAAAGGCATCTTGTTCGCCGGCCTGAGCGCGGCGAACCAATTCGGCTTCAGCCAAAGCCATGGATACGCTCCTCCAAACTATTCGTCTAACGACCAACCTCGGGAAGGGATACGGGGGATTGGCAAGTTGGTTAATGGTAGCTTAGCAGGCCTCGGCGACCGCTTCTTGATGCGAGTCATACGCGGGCCTGACGATAAGGCGTCGATTTGGGCGGAGAAGCGTCAGAACTCGCGCTATACAACCTCCACCCGCTGTGTTAGCATCCCGCTCATGAAAAGCTACTTCACGCGCCGCTATGACGATGGCCTGCTGATTCGCCCGCCCCGCCCCGAGGATGCCCGGCTAGTTTACGACTATTACCACCACCCGGATGTGGCCCGAACCACGCTTTCCCTGCCGAGCAACGAGTTCAGCCTGACGCAAAGCTGGCTGGAGCGGGCCAATGAGCACCAGCATCGCTTTCTGGCGGTCATGGCTGACCGGCCGGTTGGCACCGTCGGCCTCCTCGTCAACAGCCTGCCCCGCCGCCCGCGCCAGGCGTCGCTGGGGCTAATGGTGCACCCGGATTACTGGGGGCGCGGCATCGGCCGGCGGCTCATGGCCCACGCCCTTCAGCTGGCCGACGATTGGCTGAACCTGGCCCGGGTTGAGCTGGGCGTCTTTGCCAACAACCCGCGCGCCATTCGGCTATACGAAGGGATGGGCTTTCGTGAGAACGGCCGGCGCGATCTGGGCGCCTACGGCCCTGATGGCTGGTTGACCGAGATCCTCATGACGCGCAGGCGGCCAGAACTCCCCACGGATTGGCAAGGCCCGCTGCCAGTGCTGGAGCCGGTTGAGCCTGTCCCTTTAGCCGGCGCAATCACCATCCGGCCACTGGCTGAGGCTGATCTGGACGCCGTCTACGACCTCTGGCTGCAACCGGATGTCTGGGGACCGGCCGGTGAGTTACCCAGCCTGGAGCTGCTGGCCGCCAAAGAAAAAGTCGCTGCCGCCTCACCCACACTGCACCGCCTGGTCGCCGAGGCGGACGGCCAGTTGTTAGGAATCGGCACGCTGCAACACAATAGCCGCAACCCGCGCCGGGCCCACAGCGGCGACCTGACTATCCTGGTCCACCCCGCCTACCGGCGCCAGGGGGTTGGCACGCAGCTTGGCCAGGCGCTGCTGGGCATCGCCGACGGCTGGCTCAATTTGCAGCGCGTGTCCGGCCAGGCGCTGGCAGCGGATGGGGCCAGCCTGGCACTGGCGGCTCGCCTGGGCTTCCGATCAGTCGCCACCAGCAAACGCGGCCAGTTTGGTTATGGCCACTGGCAGGCCGTCGTCAGCCTCAATCGGCTGCATGGCGTCCCGGAATCGACCAGCTACCCGCAGGCCAGCAACGTCAACCCACCACCGCGCCGGGCGCTGAGCGGGCCAATTACCATCGAACCATTTGATCCCGCCCAAATCCCTGCGCTGCATCGCTGCTTTAGCCATCCGCTGGTCGCCAATACGACGGCGCAGATCCCCTCCCTGGAATTCAGCACCCTGGCAGCACGGCTGACGCCGCATCAGCCCGGCCTTTACCGGCTGGTCGCTCTACACGAAGGCGAAGCTATTGGGATGTGCTCGATCTATCAGTGGGATCTGGCCCGGCGTGCTCACAGCGCCGGGCTGGGGATGATGGTTTACCCCACATACTGGGGCTATGGCGTCGGCAGCCAGCTCATGGCCGCGATTCTGGAGCTGGCTGATAACTGGTTGGGATTAAAACGAGTGGATTTGGAAGTGACGACGGACAATCCGGCCGGTATCGCCCTCTACCAGAAATTTGGCTTCCAGCTGGATGGCGCCATTCCCTACTACCTGTATGGCGGCGGCCGCTGGGCCCATGTCCACGCCATGAGCCGCTGGCATGACGGCCACGCCGAAAGCTGAGCTATTCGACCGGGAACGTCTCAATACGCTTGATGCCATTGCGGTTGAGGATCAGTTGCAGCCGGCTGTTCATCTTGCCCAGCTTCGGCTGCACCGCCCGGAAGCGGGAGATAACGTTGACGGCATAAACCTTCTGACCGGTCACAGGCACCAGCTGGCCGTCGTGAAATAGCAACCGCTCCTGCTCCGGCCCGGCCATCCGATTCAGGAAATGGCGCACATCGTAACGCCAGATGTCGTTCAGGCCGGTGATCTCGGGGAAATCGGGGAACACTTCGTTGATGGTGGCGCAGTTCAGGGTGATTTCCCGGGTGTGGCAGATAATCTTTTCCTCACGCCCTTCAGCAAACACGTTGGAAACCGTGTCCCGCCGCCGATCGCGCAGCACGGTCGCCGGCAAATCCCGCTCGGAGACAAACCTCACCTTCTCCTTCAGCACGCCGAGATTGTGCTGGCCATCCTGAGTCCGAATGCGGATGCGCCGGTCAAACAGCCGGTCCTCGAGCTGGCGGGCAAACAACAACCGGCCCAGCTCCTTGATCCGATCCTTAAACATGTAGCCGATGACCAGGGCGACAAAGACCGGCAGGGTGAAGTTGCCGTAGCGGGCCTGAAAATAGAAAGCCAGCCCGGTGGCAAAAACCATCGAGAGGCCCGCTGCCAGGGCATAAATCAGCTGCATCAGATACGCCCCTTCCGACTCAATGGCGATATCCAGGAAGAGCACGCTGGACGCATATTTTTTCAGGCGCGACGCCTGGGAGAGATAAGCCTCGTTGTCATTGTCCAGTTTGAGGACCGATAGATAGCCCCGCGACCGGCGATGTTTGCTTTCTTGCTGGGCCAGCTTTTGCAGGGCGGCCTTGAATTCATCACGTTCCTGGCGCTTGAAGTAGCTGTCCACTACCAAAAACATCTCGGCAGCAGATTCTTCGACCAGCAGGCTCAATGATTCATCGGTGTTGACGTAGGCACTGTAGATTTGCTCCGGCACGTGAGGCAGGTTGAAGTCGGCAAATAAATCCCGGAACGCCTGGATGAGGGCGGGCGTCTGCGTCAGGAACTCGTTGACCAGGTTACGAATCAGATGGTGCGTTTTGATATGCTCACCTTGTTCGGCCTCGGTCACCCGCTGGTCCAAAAAGGCATAATGTTCGCGCAGGGCACTGGCGAAGGTGGCGCTGAGTAGCTTGAGCTGGGTGATCAGCCGCTGCTGGGCGGTCGGATCGGCGATCCAGCCGGCCACGGCGATGATCCCCTTGATTTTGCTCAAGGGTGAGCGCTGGCTTTCCACAAACTCGCGCAGGTTCAGGGCCGGCGTTTTCAGGCGAATATAACTCTGGGCGTCGCGGTAAAAGAGGTGGCGCGGGTAACTTTCCGGGCTGATACCAAGCGTGTGCGGCACAAAAATGTAGGTGGAAATATGGTATTTCGTTTTGCTGGCTGACAGCAGTTCATAATCCAGTTTGATTTCTAATTGGTGCGGATCATGTTGCTTAACAGCCTGCTGAATCGACTCAATCATGGGCGATGGGCAATCTCCGGGACAGGATCAGGTTGGCGGCGCGCCAGCCAGCCAACGGGCTATCAGTGTAGCATATCCTGCCGGCTGTTCCAGATGGCAGTTGTGGCCGGCGTCGGGCAACGTTTTTAACGTGGCATAGGGCAGCAAAGGGGCCATTTGTTCGTTAATGGCCACAAATTTCTGGTCGAGAGCGCCGTTGATGAGGAGGACCGGCCGGTCCACTCCCTCTAATTCACCCCACAGCGACGGCTGCGCCCCCGTCCCCATCCCGCGCAGGCTGTTGGCCAACCCCCGCGGCGTCTGCGCCAGCCGTTCCGCCCGCTGCGCCGCCAGGACGTCAGCCGGCAACTTCGCCTGGCTGGCCCACAGCGATAACGCCTCCCAGCGCGCCACAAACGCTTCAATCCCCTCTGCCTCTAGCCGGTCAGCCAGCGCCTCATCGGCGGCGCGCCGGGAGGCCCGCTCCGTCTCGGTCGCCAGGCCGGGCGAACTGCTCTCCAGGATCAGCCGGTCAAAGCGGTCCGGATAATGGCAAACCAGGTAAAGCGCCAGCCGCCCACCCATGGAATAGCCGAGCAGGTCAGCTTTAGCCAGGCCAAGATGGTCCAACAGCGCAACCATGTCGGCCGCGACGGCAGCCATCGTGTAGCGGGCCGGATCAGCTGGAGCAGCGCTACGACCGTGGCCGAGAATGTCCGGGGCAATCAGTTGATAGTCAGCGCCCCAGGCAGCCCGGAACGGCTCCCAGCCGGCGCCGCTGCCGGTAAAGCCATGCAGCAGCAACAAAGGCCGGCCGCTGCCGCCAGTCCAGAAATGGTAAGGCTCGCCATTGAGGATTGTCTCAGCCATCATTCTCCACCAGGGCTGCCAGCTGCTCCCGCACCGCCTGCCGGGCGATTTTGCCATTGGCGGTCAGCGGCAATTCACTCACAAAAAAAATCTGCCGGGGTTGCTTGTAGCCGGCCAGTTGCGCCCGGCTAAATTCCAGTAGCTCCGCCGGTTCGATGGGGCTGTTCGGGACCACCAGGGCCACCACCCGCTGACCCCATTCCTGATCGGCCACACCGGCAACCGCAGCCGCGGCCACCGCAGGGTGCTGGCGCAAGACCGCTTCAACCTCGGCCGGGTAAACGTTTTCGCCGCCGCTGATGATGACATCATGCCGTCGCTGAATGACAACCAGATCACCGTCTTCGTCGAGGTAGCCGATGTCGCCGGTGTACAGCCAGCCATCGCGCAGCGTGCGGGCGGTCGCGTCGGGATCGTCGTGGTAGCCGGCCATCACCGTGGGGCCGCTGACGAGGATTTCGCCGTAGAGACCGGCCGGTTGGTCCTTGCCTTGCTCATCTACAATCCGGACGCGGGTAAACAGCAGCGGCTTACCGACACTGTGCGGCTTGGCCGGCACCTGCTCTGGTCGCAAAGTGGCGATCTGAGACGAGGCTTCGGTCATGCCGTAGGTGGTGGTGACCGGAATGCCCAGCGCCTGGCAGCGGGCCACGAGATCGGCCGGGGCCGCCGCGCCACCCAGCAGTAGATGGCGCAACGTCGCCGGCCAGGGGCGCTCACCGCGGTGTTCCAGCAGCCGGTATACCATCGTCGGCACCAGCGAGACCAGCGTGATGCCATCCCGATCCAGGCTGTCGCTGACCCGGGCCACATCAAAGCGGTCATGCAGGACCACGACGGTGCCGTACAGGCAGGAGCGGAACAGCACAGCCAGGCCGCCGACGTGATAAAACGGCAGGCAGCTCAGCCAGCGTTCGTTGATGTCCAGGCCGAGCCGGTAGGCGGAGCTGTTGGCGCTCCAGAAATGGTTGGCGAAAGTGAGGCGCACCCCTTTGGGCCGGCCGGTGGTGCCGGAGGTGAAGACGATGGCCTGGACGTTGTTGAGGTCGAACGCGGGCAGTGGCAGCTCGCGCTCCGGCACGTCGGCCAGCAATTGCACGCCCGGGTCGGGCAGCGCGCCCATGTTGACGACGGCGTGGTTGGCGGCCAGCTCAGACGCGACCGGCAGCAGCTTGTCGTCGCAAAACAGCAGGCGGGCGCCGCTTTTTTCAAGCTGGTATTCAAGTTCGGGGACGGTCAGGCGGCTGTTCAGCGGCACCAGGATGGCGCCCGTCCGGGCGGCGGCGTGGACCAGGAGGACGTAGTCGAGGCTATTCAGCATCAGGGCGGCCACCGGCCAGCCGGGCTGCACGCCGAGGCGGTTGAGCTGGCGGGCCAACCGGCCGGTCAGCCCGTCCAGCTCCTGATACGTCCACTGTTGTTCGTCTATCTGCAGGCCGACCTGCCCCGGCGACACCGCGGCGCGTTCAGCCAGCCAGTCTCTTTTTAGGCTCATG
>JACKBM010000022.1 GCA_020634575.1 Ardenticatenales bacterium
GCGGCGGCGACCATCGCCCGGCCTACATTGGAATGGATATCCAGCTGGGCCAGGATCGGCACGTCCGGCCCGACCAGCTCTCGAATGGCGCCCAGCAGGAAGCCTTCCGGGTCAGCCAGCCCATCTGGACCATCCAGGTCGCCGACGACCATGGAACCATGCAGCTCCAGGAGCACGCCGTCGATCGGCCCGGCGGCGCGGATGCCGTCCAGGAGCTCGCCCAGGATATGGTCGAAGATCGGCCGGGGTGTGGGGCCGCTGGGATGCGGCTCGGCAAAAACGGTTGGAATCAGCTCCAGCCCGTACCGGGTGCCGGCTTCAATAAAGCCGCCCAGGGGAGTGTTGGTGCCGGTGAAAGTGTCAATGATCGCCTGGCCGTGCAGGTAAAAACGTTCGTGGTAACTGTCCCAATCGGTCTGGACCGGGGTGAAAGTGCTGGTTTCGTGGCTGATTCCGCCAATAACAACGCGCATGGGCTGACCTTTGTTAATCCGGCCGGATCAACGTGCCGAAACGGGCCGGAACATGAAAATTGGCTGGTTCAACCAGGGTAGGTGACCAGCAGCTGAATTCGGCTGATGCTTCTCGGGGGCGTTCGATGCGGTAGAAGTTGCCGCGCCAAATACGAGGCGGCGGCGCGCTGCCCAGCAAACCCGCCCAGGGTAAATATAGACAGGCTTCCCACTGATTTGCCGCATCATGGCGGGCCGCGGCCCAGCGAATGCCCGGGCAATCCCAGGCACTGTCAACGATGACCCGCCCGCCGTCGCCCGGATTGTGAATGCGAGCGTCAAACAAGACGCCATCCGGGTTTATCTCAAATTCGAAATAATCTGTCGGAATATCCGGGCCAGGACTCAGGAAAAGTTCCACGACCTCTTCTTCGTAAATGGGTTGGTCGCGCTCGCTCATGGTCGCCCAAATGTCGGGATCTGTGCATTGAAAATGGACGGCAAACGCCTGCTGATCAGCGCCGGCGCGAACAACCGTCTGGTGTTGGGCGAACGCCCGCCCATGGTAATGGCGCAGGGCGGGTAGACTGGGCAGCACAGACCAATCCAGGTCAAGCAAGTCAACCGCATCGTGCCAGTGGGAAGGTATGGGGGGCAGCTGCAACTGAAGGGATGTCATGAACCGTCTCCGTCTATCTGGTTCACTTATGGAACCACTATACCACGTGCTATAATCGCCCGCAAACCAGCCGGGCGAGGGGTTGGCCAACCCGACGGGTTAATTTGTCATAATCATTTGGAAAAGGAAGGGATGTAGATGAGCCTCATTGGTCAGAGCAAACAGGCATTGGATACGCCGGCCCTCTGGGTCGACCTGGATCGACTGGACAGCAACATCGCCGAACTGGCGGCCTACTTTAAGGCCGCCGGGGTGGGCTGGCGGCCCCACATGAAAGGGGTCAAGATCCCGGCCATTGCCCACAAAGCGGTTAATGCCGGCGCCCTGGGCGTGACGGTGGCCAAACTCAGCGAGGCTGAGGTAATGGCCAACAATGGCATTGGCGATATCCTGATTGCCAACCAGGTCGTCGGGCCGTTGAAAACCGGCCGGTTGATGCAGCTGCGCCGCCAGGCTGATGTCAAAGTAGCCGTCGATGACCCGGCCAATGTCGCCGAACTGGGCGCCGCCGCCCGCAGCGCCGGTGTCGAATTGGGTATCCTGGTCGATATCAACACCGGTATGAACCGGACCGGTGTTGCCTCCATAGAAGCCGCCGTGGCCCTCAGCCAGCAAGTGGCCGATACGCCCGGCCTCCGCTATCAGGGGCTGATGGCCTGGGAAGGCCATGCCGTCGGTATGCAGGATGCCGAAGCCAAGGAAGCCTCGATTCGCCAATCTGTCTCCATGCTCACCGACGCGGCTGACGCCTGCCGGGCCACAGGCTTGCCCGTGGAGATCGTCAGCGGCGGCGGCAGCGGCACTTACAAATTCACCGCCCAGATACCTGGCATGACGGAAATTCAGGCGGGCGGCGCCATCTTCAACGATGCCGCCTATACCCGTTGGGGCGTCACCACCCAGCAAGCGTTGTTCGTCAAGGTGACCGTCACCAGCCGGCCCACACCGGAGCGCATTATCATCGATGCCGGCTTCAAGGCACTGCCCGGCTATCATGTTCAGCCCGAGCCGCTTGGCGTCGCCAACATCGCCCGCTACAGCACCTCGGCTGAACATGGTGTCATCACCCTCTCAGCCCCGAATGAGAGCTTGAAAGTGGGCGACAACCTGGATGTGGTTGTCGGTTACACCGATGCCACGCTTTTCCTGCATGATCAGCTGTACGGCATCCGCGATGGGGTGATTGAACTGATCTGGCCCATCACCGCGCGGGGCAAGCTGACCTGATCACGGCAGCTCCCAAACCCCGGGATTGAGCAAAGGGCTGTCCCAGCGAAACGCCGCCAGCCGGTCCATCACTTCAGGCGGCAAAGCCGGCTGGCTGGCGGCGGCCAGGGCGACAGCCAGTTCCGCTTCATTGCGCACGCCGATGAGGGCGGTGCTCAGCAGCGGATGTGACAGCACAAAGCGCAGCGCCAGCTCCGCCAGCCGGACTGGCGGCTGCAGGCCGGCCCCATAGGCGGCGACCGCCCGGGCCTGTGCCTTGAGCGGCGCCAGGTGCACGGGCAAATCTTCAGCTCGCGGTGTCAGGGCGCCCTTGAGATAAACTGAGCGAATCACCATGCCGACCCCCTGAGCAGCGGCCAGGGGTAACACCTCATCGACCAACGTCTGATCGAGGATGTTAAATGCTACCTGCAAAACTTCTGCGCCCTGGGCGATGGCCTGCTGCGGCGCTTCTGTGCCGTAGGTGGAGGCGCCCACCAGCCGGGTCAGGCCGCGGCTTTTGAACTGTTTCAGGATCTCCATGGCCTCGCCATCGGCAAAAACCTCTACCGGGGCGCTGTGCAGCATCAACACGTCGACGTGATCTGTCCCCAGCAGCCCCAGACTGGTGGTCAGGGATTGCTCTACCTGTTGGCGCAATGCCTCGCCCCGCAGCACCGTACCATCCGGCCCAAAGCAGCTGGCTTTGGTGGTCAGCACGACCTCGGCGCGTTTCCCTTTGAGAGCGTGGCCCAGCACCTGTTCGGCGTCACCATAGCCGCGGGCGGTGTCGATATGGTTGATGCCGCCGGCGATGGCCTGGTGAACCAGCCGGGTTGCTTCGGCCAGGGTGGGCGGGCGCATCCCACCGGTACCGCCCTGCGCCTGCTCGTCTTTGGGCGTGATGCCGTAAGCCATCCCCAGGGCGACTGTGCCCAGAGAGAGGCTTGATACTTCAATGTCGCTGTGACCTAATCGTCGCATGTCCATTATCGTTTCTCGTTGTACCGGCCGGTCACTCAAGCCCAGCCCTTGTCTGCTGCCGCCAGGAAATCAGCCGCATCCAACCCCTGCCACAATTTGGCCAGCTCCGCCTCGCTTAGCGGCCGCATCGGCGCCCGTGGCGCTCCGCAGGGGAAGCCCATACGGGTCAAGATCGCCTTAACCGCTGCGATGCTGGGGACCGCCGTGAAGGCACGGATGATCCGGTTGGCCTGGTACTGTTTTGCCTGCGCGCCGGCCAGATCGCCCGCCTGATAACACTCAAAGAGCTGGCTGAACAGACCTGGCAAAATATTGTACGTGGTGCCGATGGCGCCGTGGGCCCCCATCGTCAGGGCCGGCAGGCACATCTCGTCCGGGCCGGAAAGGACGGTGATGCCCCGTTCTTCACCCAGTTCGATGATGCTGCGCATGGTAAAGAAATCGTAGGAGGTGAATTTGATGCCGGCCACCTGCGGGATCTGCATCAGCTCGCGGAACATATCGACTGTCACGGTTACGCCGGTGGCGCCTGGAATGTTATAGAGCCAGAGCGGTGTATCGGGTGCGGCCGCAGCAATCTGTTGATAATGGGCCATGAGCGCCGGTTGGTCGACGCGGAAATAAATCGGCGGTATGGCGGCGATGGCTGTCGCGCCGGCGCTCTGGGCATGGGCGGCCAGGTCAGCCGCCACATGGGTGGCCACGGCGCCCACATGAGCCACCACCGGCACGCCGGTCCCCGCTTCGTCCAGCACCGTTTCCAGGCTGAGCTTGCGCTCGTCCGGATCCAGCAGCAGCCCTTCGCCGGTGCCGCCGCAGACAAAGAAGCCGGCCAGGCCACACTCCAGCTGCCAGCGCACCAGTGAGCGCATCACGCGGGTGTCCAATTGTCCCTGCTCAGTAAACGGCGTCACCAACGCCGACAAAATCCCAGTAATCCGTTCCATCAAATCCTCCTTGGGGAGCGTTGGCCACGGATTAACACAGATTTGTCACGGATTCTTTTCATATGGCTGGTAAATCAGGCAAATGTCTGTAGAAAAAGAAAGAAATCCGTGTTTAATCCGTGTCAATCCGTGGCAAAAAAACCTCTTAATGCCGCCGTTGGATGGCGTCTTTTTGGGCCAGGGTTTGGGCCAGGTAGGCGGCGGTTTCGGCCTGGCCATAGCGGGCCGGGGCGAAGCTGGCGATGTTGATACCTGGCGTTTTGCCGGCGGCTAATTCCGCCAGCAATAAGCCGGCCACCGGGTTGTACGCAAAGCCGCCCGAGTGAAAGGCACAACCAACCAACAGATTCTCCAGCCCGGGCACCGGCCCCAGGATCGGTTCGCCATCCAATGAGAAAGAAAGCAGTCCAACTTCTTCACTTTCCCAAACCGTGCCGGCCAGCGCCGGCAGGATGGGCTGGATGTCGGCGCGCAGCTGGTCTGGGAGACCGGCCGGTGCCGCCAACCCCGCCATACGAAACGCCAGTTCCGGCGCCGGAAACTCAATCCGCTCAGCCGTCTCGCCGCCCACCAGCAGCCGGCCGCCAGTCGCTGGCCGGAAATAGCCGCCATACGGATTGGCATTGACAGCCGGCAAATCAGGCGGCAGGGCCAGCGGCCGCGTCACATAGCGCTGGTGGACAAAGCTCTTGATCGGCAACTGGTACCCCAGGTTGGCCAGCAAACGAAGCGTCCAGACATGGACGGTGCTGATCACCTGGTCGACTGCGATAGCGCCCGCGGCGGTCTGCACGGCCGTCACCCGGCCCCCTGATGTTAAAAGCCCCTGAACCAGCGTCCCTTCCCGGATCTCAACGCCCAGCTCGGCGCAACGACGCGCCAGGGCAGGCAGGTAAGCGGCCGGCTCGCTGTAGCCGCCCAGCGGGTCAAACAGCCCGACAATATCTGGCGGCAGTTGCAGCGCCGGCCAACGTTGCATCATCGTGGCGGCGTTCATGAGTTCATAGGCGACCCCGAGCTGATCATACAGGGCCAGCAGCGGTTCTCGTTCCTGCCACGACGGGGCGTCGAAGAGATTCAGACAGCCGACGGCGTTAAATTGGTAGCCGTATGGCCCCAACTCGGCGCTCAGCTCCCGGTACAGGCGGAGGGCAATCTGGCGGGCGGCCACGCCGGCCTCGGTCCAGAGCAGGCCCGTGATAATACCGCCGGCCCGGCTGCTGGCGCCATCGCCCACCCGCTCTTTCTCCAGCAGGATGACCTGGCCTACCCCCTGCCGCGCCAGCTGATAGGCTGTACTCAGCCCAATCACCCCACCACCAATCACCACCACTGTCTGGTTGCTCATTTCCGGCTGACTCCAGGCGCAGCTGAGGTTGCAGAGTTTTGGCCACGGATTAACACGGATTCGGCACGGATTCTTCTTTTTCTAAAGAAATCCGGGGAAATCTGTGTTAATCCGTGGCCAAAAAATGAATGCATCGTTGTGCCTCCTAGCTGTTGCCGGCCAGCTCGGCCGCCGTTAGCTCATTGAGCAGGGGCTGGCCGGCGCTGAGGCGGTCGATGTTCTGGTTGAAAATGGACCAGATGCGGCTGACAAAATCCCGATTCTTCGACGAGCCGGAGATATGGGGTGTCATGATCACATTGGGATAGCGCCAGAGCGGATGGTCCGGCGGCATTGGGTAATAAAAATGGGTGTCCAGGGCCGCGCCGGCAATCTGGCCGTTGTCCAGGGCGGCCAGCAGCGCATCTTCCTGGACAATGGGGCCGCGGGCCGGATTGAGCAGAAAGGCGTGCGGCGGTAGAGCAGCCAACTGTGCCGGCCCGATCAGGCCGCGCGTCGAAGGCGAGAGGGGCATGGCCAGGATCAGGAAATCCAGTTCGGCCAGGAACTCGCGCCATTGCTCCGGCCGGTACACCTTATCCGGCAACAGACCGGCCGGATCGCCCGTACCCGCCACCACAAAGACGTTGTCACGCGGCCCCACACCGCTCCGGCTGAGCACATGGACCCGCATCCCCAGCGCCCTGGCCAACCGGGCCGTCTCCCGGCCGATGCCGCCGTAACCCCAGAGGCCAACCGTCGCGCCATAAATGCCCTGCTGATAACGGGCGGCCGGATCCCAGACGCCCGCCTCCTGGTTGCGGATCAGGCCGCGTAGATCGCGGGCCAGGTTGATCATCATGGCGATATTCCACTCGCCAATCGGCACGTCAAAGACGCCGCGGGCATTGGAGACGTGCACACCCCGCTCGGATAGCCCCAACCCAACAATTTGGGTAAAGCCAACGGAGCCGATTTGCCAGAAGGCCAGGCTTTTCATCTCGGCCAGATTCTGGGGCGGGTGGGTGGAAAGCATAAGCTGGATATCGCCGGCCACAGCGGCCGGCGCCGACCAATCTTTTTCCTCCATGTCCGCTTCCAGGATGGTGAACCGGCCGGTCACGTTCTTCTGCAACTGCGCCAGAGCGGCCGGGTCGATGGCGCCGTGGATGAGGATCTGGCTGTTCAATCGACCAACACCTTGCCCGGCACGCTGTTAAATTCACCGCTGCCCGGCACAAAGGGGAAACGCGCCTTTGTCGCCTCACTTAACGTGATGCCCAGCCCCACACAGTCGGGCGGCAACACCTGGCCGTCCACCATACGGAAGCTGTCGCCGATGATTTCCCGGTGCAAGGGGCCATAAGCGGGCGCGATCTCCAGCACCGTCGTGTTCTCGGCGGCGAAGCCACAATGGAGATTTTGCATAAAGCCGCCGCCGGCCGCCCAGGAATGGGTGGCGATCTGCCGCCCCTTGCCGGCCAGCAGCGCCGCCACCCGCATAAATTCGCCCAGGCCGCCCGTGAAGGCCGCATCGGGCTGGCCGATGTCGAAGCTGTCCTGCTCGGCAAAAACCCGCCACTCGTACATCGTCGTCAAACATTCGCCGCCGGCGATGGGGATGGGCGTGGCGCGCCGCAGCTCGGCATAGCCCCAGGGGTCAGTGTAATGGAGAGGCTCTTCAAAAAAGAGCAGATCGTAGGGTTCGATGGCGCGGCAGACGGTCAACGCCGTGGGCAAATCCCAGGTCTGGCCCGGGTTGTTGCCCATATGGCCATCCAGGGCGATCTTCAGGCCGGGGCCGCTGTGGGCGCGTAGGGCCGCCAGCTTGGCCGCTTCAAAATCGGCGATCTGCTGGGGGGAACCGGCCGTTCCCTCTGCCCGCGGATAGGCGCCAGTGGCAATCTTCACAGCCCGGAATCCCAGCGACTGGTAAAAATCCACCTTTGCCTTGAGCCGCTCGATGGGGTAATTGCTTGGCCCCCCGGTGGCGTAACAGGGCAGCTGTTCATGTTTCAGCCCCCCCAGCAATTCGTAAACCGGTAGCCCCAGCGCCTTGCCTTTCAGGTCCCACAGTGCGGCCTCGATGCCGCTCAGGACAATCGGCCCCAAACCAACGCGGCCCCAGAAATTGCCGCAATGGTACATGCGCGCCCATAACTGGTGGATGTTGTCGATGGTCTGGCCTATCAGGATCGGCTTATAAAAATCGACCACCTCAGGCACCATTTCCGGGCAGAAATAGCCGGCGTAGGTTTCGCCAAGACCCATCAGTTCCGTATCGGTGTGGATCTCAATGAAGGCGGCGCTGCGCCGGCGGCGGGCCTCGCTCAGAAAGGGGTCGTCGGTACAGGGGCCGGTGAGCAGAACGGTGCGCACATCGGTGATTTTCATCGGCTCAGCTCTTACATGAACTGCTCAGCATGGTGACAGGCCACCATGTGGGGCAGCGCCGGCGTACCCATGTCGCGGAACTCCGGATCAACTTCCCGACAGATGTCGGTGGCGTGGATACAACGGGTGTGGAAGCGACAGGCGGCCGGTGGATTGGCCGGGTTGGGGACATCCCCTTGCAGGATGATGCGCTGCCGCTGCGACTCCTTGTCCGGATCGGCGACCGGGATCGCCGTGAGCAGCGCCTGGGTGTAGGGATGCAGGGGATGATCAAAGACCTCGTTCCGGTCGCTCAGCTCCACAATCTGGCCCAGATACATCACCGCCACCCGATCACTGATGTAGCGCACCATCGACAGGTCATGGGCGATAAAGAGGTAGGTCAGCCCCAGCTTTTCCTTAAGTTCCTCAAGCAAATTGATAACCTGCGCCTGAATGGAGACATCCAGCGCGGAAATAGGCTCGTCGGCCACGATGAAGGCCGGGTTGGTGGCCAGGGCGCGGGCAATGCCGATGCGTTGCCGCTGGCCGCCGGAAAACTCATGCGGGTACCGGTTGACAAAGTAGGGATTGAGCCCGACCAGCTGCAGTAACTCGTTGACCCGGCTCTGGCGGCTTTCGCTGTCGCCCAGCCCATGGATCTCCAGCGCCTCGCCAATGATGCCGCCCACCGTCATGCGCGGGTTGAGGGAGGCGTACGGGTCCTGGAAAATCATCTGCATATTGCGGCGGGCCAGACGCAGCTCCTCCCGCCCGAGCTGGGTCAGATCCTGGCCATCCAGGATGACCCGGCCTGCGGTTGGTTCCAGCAGCTGCAGGATGGTCTGACCGGTGGTGGATTTGCCGCAGCCGCTTTCGCCGACCAGCCCCAGCGTCTCGCCCCGCATGACCTGGAAGGTGACGCCATCGACGGCCCGCACAGCGCCAGTCTCGCGCCGGAACAAGCCGGATTGGACCGGGAAATGCTTTTTCAGGTCGATAACTTCGAGCAAGACTTCCTGTTTGGCCGGCTCCTGGCGCCGTTCAACGCGTTCGCTACCAATGACGGCGCTGGCATGGCCGAGCCCGGAGGCCGCTACCGATTGGGCATGGACCTCCTCCCAGCGCCAGCAGGCGGATTGATGCCCATCAGTGACCGTCTGCAAGGGCGGGTTTTCCTGCCAGCATTGTTCGACGGCATAGCGACAGCGGGGGGCGAAGGGGCAACCGGCCGGTGGTCGCAACAGATCGGGCGGCAGCCCCGGGATCGGCACCAACTGTTCTTCGTTGCCCTCAATTGACGGGATCGATTCCAGCAAGCCCAGGGTATAGGGATGGGCCGTGCGCTTGTACAGATCATGGACCGGCGCCAGCTCGACGATATAACCGCCGTACATGACGGCCACTTTCTCCACCAGGCCGGCGACCACACCCAGATCATGGGTGATCCAGATGATCGCCATGCCCAGCTCTTTTTGCAGCCGGGCGACCAGCTCCATAATCTGCGCCTGGATGGTGACGTCCAGCGCCGTGGTCGGTTCATCGGCGATGAGCAGCGCCGGGTCGCAGAGTAACGCCATGGCGATGCCGATCCGTTGCCGCTGCCCGCCGGAGAACTGATGCGGATAGTCATTGATCCGGTCCACCGCATTGGGGATGCCGACCAGGTTCAGCAGTTCGACGGACCGCTTTACGGCCGCCTCATGCGTCATTTGCAGATGCCGTTCCAGCGCCTCGGTGAGCTGCCGGCCGACGGTGAGGACTGGATTCAGCGAGGTCATCGGGTCCTGGAACACCATCGCCATCTCTTTGCCGCGAATGTCCCGCACCTGGCGCCGTTTAAGCGCCAGCAGGTTGCGGCCGTTGAAGATGACCTCGCCCGCCTCAACTTTGCCGGGCGGGCTGGGGATAAGACCCATAATCGAGAGAACGCCCACAGATTTGCCGCTGCCGCTCTCGCCGACAATCGCCATCGATTCACCTCTAGCCAGTGTGTAGGAGATGCCGTTGACGGCATGGACAGTGCCTTCGTCTGTATAGAAGCGGGTGGTCAGATTGCGTACTTCGAGAAGGTTGCTCATAATGCTTTAGAAATGGGCCAGGGCTTCCCTGACAGATAGATGGCTGGCCAGCTGCTCCGCCTTAAATGCCTGGTCGACATGGGCGGTGCTGCGAGCGCCAATGAGTACGGATGTGATATGGGGGCGGTCAATGACCCAGGCCATGGCCAGTTGGGGCATGGGGATGTCAAGCTGGGTGCTGGCGGCGCGCAGATCTTCCACGACCGCAAAATTTTCGTCGGAGAAATAGATATCCTGATGGGCGGGGATGATGTCGAAGCGGGTACCGGCCGGTATCTCGCCCCCGCGCCGGTATTTGCCGGTCAGGAAACCGGCTCCCAACGGGCTAAACGACAGCACGCCGATCTGCTCCTTGGCGCAAAGCGGCAGCATCTCCGCTTCAATGTCGCGTACAACCAGGTTGTAATTGGGCTGAACCGAGACAAAGGGCTGCCAGCCCTGGGCCTTCTGTAGTGCCAGCGCCTCGGCCAGTTGGGCAGCCGTGTAATTGCTGCAGCCGATCTGGCGCACCTTGCCGCTGCTGACCAGCTCATTTAGCGCCCCCAACGTTTCGGCCAGCGGCACTTTGGCATCCCAATGATGGACCTGGAACAGGTCGATCACCTCGGTTTGCAGCCGGTTCAGGCTGGCTTCGGCTGAACTGAGGACCCGCTCGCGGGTCAGATTGGTGGCCACTTTGGTTGCCAGCACAATTTGGTCACGCTGACCGCTCTGCCCTAACCAGCGGCCCACCACTGTTTCCGACGCCCCGGCGGCATAGGCTTCGGCGGTGTCAAATAGATTAATCCCTGCCGCCACCGCATGATCCATGACCGCAAACGATGTGGCTTCGTCAATCTCGCGTCCAAAGGTCACACAGCCCAACCCGATGGAGCTGACCTTGAATTCTGTTGTCCCTAATTGCCGATAATTCATCGATGACTTCCAGTTGTTTCAGTGGCCGCCTTTAGCCAGACTGGCGCCAGCTTTTGCTGAGCGCCACGATCTCTTTGCGGCTACCCATTAATCGTAGCGAATGCGCGGATCGACGATGCCATACAAAACATCCGCCAGGAGATTGCTTAACAGGATCATGGTGGCGCTGATCAGGGTGACGCCCATCAGGATGGGGTAATCACGCGTGGTCGTCGCGCGCCAGCCGAGCATACCCAGTCCGGGCCATTGAAAGATCGTTTCCACGATGATGGCCCCGCCCAATAGCTGCGGCAGGCTGAGGGTCACCACGGTGACCAGCGGCAGCAGCGCGTTGCGAAAGGCGTGGCGAGCCACCACCGTCCATTCCAGTAACCCTTTGGCCCGGGCAGTCCGGATGTAATCCTGGCTCAGCACTTCAAGGATGCTGGAGCGAGCATAACGGGCCCAGACCGCCGCATAAAACGATCCCAGCACCAAAGTCGGGAGGACCAGATGTGCCAGGCGGTCACCTATGGAAAAGTCGGAGCCGATAGTCTGCATGCCATTGGTGGGCAGGAAATCCAATTTGAGAGCAAAGATATAGATAACCCCCAGGGCCAGGAAGAAATTGGGGATGGATAAATTGAAAAAGGTAATAACCGTCAGGAAATAGTCCAGAAAGGAATATTGTTTTAGCCCCATCAACACCCCGAGGGGAATGCCGATGAGCAGGGAAGTGAGAAAGGCGGTGCCCATCAGCAGCAGCGTCGGGCCAAGGCGCTGCCCGATTAGCTCGGCCACCGACATGGAGCCTTTGAATGGGTAGCCGAGGTCGCCCTGCACCGCATCACCCAACCAGCGAACGTAGCGAATGAGCCAGGGCTGATCCAGCCCGTATTGGGCCCGGACTGCCTCAACCTGCTCGGGTGTCATCTCCACGTAGGAGGCAAAGCCGATGATGTTGATGACCGGATCACCGGGCGACAGGGCAAAGAGCCCGTAAACGATCAGGGTGATGCCGAAGAAGACCGGGATAGAAACCAGAAGCCGGTTAACGATATAACGTGCCATAGAGAGATCCTGAAGGCAGGCCTGGCCCAGAGCTGGGCCAGGCCTGCACGTAGACTTAGAGAACTAGCTGCCGTCCCAAACCCAGAGATCTTCCGGATGGTACAGTCTCAGCCAGAAGCCCAGACCGGCATTGGTCTGCCAGTCCGTCCCTTGCAGGTATTGGCTGCGCGCCGCCAGGAATGACGGTGAAGCCGTGGCAAAGGCTGGATGGTACTCATTCCAGATACAGTCGATCTGCTGATAGATCTCGACGCGGGCATCCGGGTCCGTCTCGGTCCGGGCTGCATCGATCAGCGCCGGCAGGTCCGGATGCTGGAAGTACACAGCGTTATCTTTCAGGCCGGTTTCCGGATTGGGAGCTTCCGGCCAGGAGCGATAACCCCAGTTGGTCGTCGAATCCGGCGTGATGAAGGGCAGGATGACGCCCGGGTCAGCGCCGGGGCCGAAGAGCAGGACGTGGAAGTCCCAATCCTGGCCGCGCGGGCCGTTGCCCTGGACGTAGTCGGTGATCAGGGAGTTGTCGATGAAGTCGACGTTAACCTTGAACCCTTGCGCGCGCAGGAATTCCTGGGCGATAGGCAGATAGTCGCGGCGGGCATTCAGGCCTAACCAGGACATCATGTCGATGGTCACATCGGCCGGGTTGATCCCGATCTCCGCCCACAGCTCTGCCGCTCTGTCCGGATCATAGTTGTACTCAACCATGGTCGGGCAGGCGTAGATCGTGCCGTCAAAGAAGCTGTGGCGGACGGTGCCCTGACCCTGCAGGATGCTGTCCACATAGCCCTGACGATCGATGGAGTAGAGGAAAGCCTGTTTGGCCAGCGGATTCTGCCACAAACCGTCATTGGTGTAGTAGTTCATCTCCATGCCGTACCATTGGGCACTGTTCTCGGCGATGAGCACTTCCAGGGTCGGGTCTTCTTGCAGACGGGCTACTTCGGTGGCGACAATGGGGTTAACCATGTGCAATTCGCCACGCTGCAGCTTGACGATAGCAACTTCAGCCGTCGAGATCTCCATGAAGAGGCGATCCGGGGCCGGGGCGCCGCCCCAATAGTCGTCGTTACGCTCATACTCAATAAATTGATCAGGCTCGTAGCGGACGAATTTCCAGGGGCCGGTGCCGATCGGGTTGGTGAACCAGTAGTCGGCTGTGCCGTTCAGGACCGCTTCCTCATCCAGCCCGCTCACGATATGTTCGGGCAGGATTTCCAGCAATTCGGCGGCCAGGAAGAGGCGCGCAAAGGAAGCATCCGGGCTTTCGAGATTGAACTGGATCGTCAGGTCGTCAACGATCTCGATACCGGTAATGGAGTCAGCCTCGCCGTCATGGTAAGCCAGCATGTCAATGATGGTTGTACCCTGGCGAACACCATTCAGCGGTCGCAGATTAGGGCTGTTGCGGAGGTGGATGCTGTAGACGACGTCTTCAGCCGTAAACGGCTCGCCGTCGTGCCAGGTCACGCCTTCGCGCAGCGAGACAGTGTAGGTCAGACCGTCTTCAGAGACCTCGTAACCGGTCGCCAGGCGGGGTTCCAGACCATCGGCCAACGGCCAGAAGAGGGTTTCAGCCATCGGGCTGATCGCCCAGCCACTTTCCCAGTTGCTGCGATGGGGCCAGCTTTGTTCCGGCCAGCCGTTGGGCAGCCAGATGCGGACGTCGCCACCTTGCTGGGGTTCACTCGGCGGATCACCCAGTTCCATCATCTCTTCACCGCCTTCCGCGGCGACGGTCACTTCGACCTGTTCGACCACGGTTTCGGTGACGACCCGGGTGACTTCAATGGTCTCGCCTTCCTGGACAACCGTATCGGTCACCACGCGGGTTACTTCAACGGGTACTTCCTGGATGACGACCTCTGGTTCAGCCTGACAGGCGGCCAGCACCAGCAGGCTGACCAGCAAGAACAGGCGTAAACTGAGTCTGCGGACATTCATCATGTTCTCCTCCTTGGTAGGGGTAAACGATAAGCAAATTTAAGGTGTGCCAGGCTCACCTGGAGCACTGGCTTGTTGGCGACAATTCGGACGGGACCAGTTAGCATCTTCACCTCCAGATATTGTTGAATCAGTTCGAGCGAGTCGCGTCGAGGGCGTCGCGCAGACCGTCCCCGACAAAATTGATGGATAACACGGCGAGCATGATGCAGATCCCGGGCGGCAGCCAGAGCCAGGGCATCTGTTCCAAAATGACGAGTTCCTGGGCTGCGGTCATCATGTTGCCCCAGCTGGCTGCCGGCGGCAGGATGCCCAGGTTCAAAAAGGAAAGAGCGGCCTCCAGCAGGATGGCGGTGGCCACGCCGAAAGTAGCGTGAACGACCAGCGGCGCGACCACGCCGGGGAGCACATGTTTGAGGATAATGCGACTGTCTTTGCCGCCCAGGGAGCGGGCCGCCAGCACATAGTCCATTTCACGGAGTGAAAGTATCTGGCCGCGCACGAGCCGCGTTGGCTCCGTCCAGCGCAGGATGGCGATGGCCACGATGGTGTTGCGCAGGCCGGGCCCCAGGATCGCGACCAGGAAGATGATAATAATCAGGGAAGGAAAGGTCATGACCACATCGACCAGCCGCATGATGAACCAGTCCACCTTGCCGCCGTAATAGCCTGCCAGAGAGCCCAGGATGATAGCGATCGTCTCATAAATGGTGACCGCGATCAGGCCGACGCTGAGGGAGGGCCGGGCGCCATAGAGCAGGCGGCTGAAGACGTCGCGACCAAAACCATCGGTGCCCAGAATATGGTCGCGGCTCGGCGGTTGGCGAAAATCAATCAGATTCTGCTCGGCCGGGTCGTACGGGGCGATAACCGGGGCAAAGATCGCCCCCAGCGCCATGATGGTCAGCACGACAACGCCAAACATGGCCAGACGGTGGCGCAGGAAGCGGCGCAGGGCCCGCCGGCCCGGGGTGTCGATATGTTGTTTGCTGAAATCCTGATTGGCAGTCAATTTGGCGGCAGCCGGTCGATCAGGATTCATTTCGGGTTGTTTCTCAGTCATCTATATATGCACTCATTCTTACGCTCAGGTTGGCGTCAGGATCATGGTCTCAGCCAGGGCGAACACACAGGAGCTACGCTGGCCACCGATGCTGGGCTCCCAGATGCCGCGCGTATAGGGTTGGCCGGGGCACAGGTGGCCGTTAATCTGAATGGTGGCCGTCCAGGTGAAAAACAAGACCGTAAAGAAATCGCGGTCCGGTCCAAAGGTAGGTGCCGGCCCTTCGGCAATGACGGGCGACTCCAACTTCTGCCAGGTGGCCTGTATCTGAACGGCATCGGTTTCAATCTGCCAGCCGGGCTCATGGCGAATATCGCCGGTCCGAGTGAGCCGGGCCGGGTGCGTGGGCAACTCCCGGTCAAAGGGGTTCCCCCGGCCAGCTATCATCTGGCGAATAAAAGCCGTAACCTCCGGATTGTCGCTGTACACACCTTGATACGCCGGCTGATCGTCGATGTCGACGAAGGCGACGGTGCCCTCACCGGCCGGTGAGTAACGGGTGTGATAAAGGCTCACCATGGCACTGTTGCTCGCGCTATCCGGCCGGCGCAGATAGTTAATCCAATGTTCACCGGACCAGTACAGGGTGCCAGGGTTGATGACAGGGCGACTCATCAGATTCAAATCCTCAACAAGCGCGCGGCGTTGGCGCCTAGAATCAGCCGTTTGGCCTCGTCGCTGATATCCGCCGTGATAATCTTGCCCAGCTGTGAGCGCGGGTCCATCAACGGTATGTCGGAGCCAAACAGAACCCGCTCCGCCCCCGCCTCACGCACCAGCTCTTCAATCACGCCCGGACTCCGAAAGGTGGAGCAGGTCTCCATATAGACGTTCGTATACGCCTGGGCCGCGGCAATGGCCTCAGCCCGCGCTTCGGCCACATTGCCCGAATGGCCGGCCACAAAGTTGGCCCGTGGAAAAAGCGGGGCGATGTCCGCCAGGTAGCGGGGCCGGTTCGTGTGGAAATGGTCCGTATGGAAAATGATCGCCAGCTCGCGCTCATGGGCAAACTGGTAAATTGGGAACCAGCGCTCCTCATTAAAAGGCCAGGGCGTGTAGGGCGGGTATAGCTTAATGGCGACAAAATTCAGGTCATCGATGGCGCGTTCCAGCTCCGGCACCATCCGCTCCGGCATGAGCGGCGAGACGTAGGCAAAGCCGACGAAGCGATCCGGGTGCCGGGCGATGAAGCGGGCGTTGAGATCATTGGACGTGGTGCCATCCGGCTGGAAGATGTGAAAGAGGCAGGCGATGTCAATGCCCACTGCATCCATGGCCCGGAGCATCATGGCCGGGTCATCTTCCATGCCGACGCTCTCCATCTTGCCGGAATGGCCGTGAAAGTCGATCACACGGATGCCGTCAATCATGGCTGCCTGCCTCCGCCAAAATGCGCTCCAGATTGCCGGCACACAGGAGGGCCAGCTCGGCCTCGCTGATGGCCAGATGATGGAGATAAAACAGGATCGGCCCCATCGCGTAGCGGCCAAACCAGGAGCCGTAGACAAAGCGCTCAGCGCCAAATTCGCCCATCAGCCTTTCGACGCCGCCGATTGGCTCGTAGCGGCTGAGCTCGAGATAGGCGTTGGGCAGGGTGTGGAGGACCGGCCGGATCCACAAATGATGCGCATAGTGCGCCCCCACCAGGACCGTCACCAGCTCCGGAAAAGCTGACAGCGTGTTGACCAGTTCATCCGCCCCCATTTCCGGTAACGGGATCCAGAGCGGAATCCGCTTATCCATGAGCCAGCCCAACATCTCCCGGTAAGCCCAGATGGTGAAAGGTAAACCCGCGGAGCGCGCATCATAAAGGCGCACCGACCGAACCTGGCCCGCCGCCTGGTACGCCGCGAGCTGGTCCAGGGATTCCGGGGTTGGCATCATGATCCATTGGGGCTGCAGCCGCCCGTCATCACCCAGCCATTCCGCCAACATCTCGTTGCCATCGCGCGGGCTAAGCAGCTCGCCCTGGGCATGGTAAATCAGCGCCTTGTCGACGCCATGGCGATCCATTTCCCGCAGCAACGCACCGCGGTCGCGAATGGCGCTGGGTTCATCGCGCCGATCGCCAACCCGCACGTTGGCGTCAAAAACCGGCACCCGGCTCTGGAAATGAAGGGTACTCATCGCTAATCCACCTGGACCCGGAAGCTGACGCGCCGGATCCGCTCGTGGTCGGATTCGCGGGCATTGTTCAGGGCGTACTGGCTGACAGGCAGCAGGTAATGGGTTTCGGCGTGCAGCGAGATAAACGCTTCCGCATACGGCACGCCGCCGGCCATACCCATCGCCCCATCGCTGGTCTCAATCCGTTTGCGGGCATAGGCGCCGCCGTACCCCTGGCTTTCCAGCGCATCCAGCGAGGCCAGCTTTTTATCCACGACATCGGTGATGTCGATGAAGACGTCGTTGTAATAACCGCCGTCGGCATCCCAGATTTGCCGTCGCGGGCTGGCCGCGGCGCCGGTGCCGAAATAGAAGACCTGGGCGACTTTATGGGGCGGGTTTGTGTCGCCAGGGTCCACCGCCGCCGCCAGCTGGATGGCCGCCATCACGATCTGGCCGGTAATTGCATGCGGATTGGTGAGCACATCCCCCTCGCGCGGAAAATGGGTCAGGATGATATTGGGCCGCAGCTCGCGCAGCAAAGCTGCTAGCCGGCGGACGATCTCTTCGGTCAGGGTGAGTACTGCATCATCGGCGCCGAAGAAATAGATATCCTCCACACCCAGCAGCCGGCAGGCTTGCCGGGTCTCCTCGGCTTTGATATCCGAGCGTTCCGCCATCAAGGCAAGCAGTTCGTCCGCCGCCGGGACCTCGCTGCGCCGCTGCATCTCATCGCTGATCACCTTGTCATGAATACGGGCGCCGTGGGTCAACACCACACAGCCCACGTAATCGCCGCGGCTGACATGGTGGGCCATGGTGCCGCCGGATTGGTCAAAAATATCGGCCGGATGGGCGCCGATGGAGAGAATGCGAAGCGTTTCGTTGCTCTGGCTCATGAGTTCACCCAATCTGAATATTTTTCCAGGAACCGGGCCTTGCAGGCCTGGTATTGTTCTTCTGTGAAACCTTTGTAGGGAGAAAGTAGCCGCAAGGGCATCGCTTCCAGCCCACCGAGGCGGACGATCATCTTGTCATAGGCGCCGTCCATGCGCCCTTCGTGCCGGAGCGGGCCGAACAGGTCTGCGCCGAGATCGCGAAACTGGTGCTGCAACGTCAGGAGTGTTTCGTAATCTTTTTCCTGGCCGGCCACAAAGAGTGCCTTCACCTTGTTTGGGATGGCCGGTCCCCACGAGGCCAGGATGGAACATTCGCCATACATGCAGCCGTGGGCGTAGCCGGTCTCACCGAGAAAATGTTGCAGCTCGCCAGCTTCGCTGACCAGCTCAGCGGCCCGGGCCATGCCGCCACCCGTATTTTTGGTGGCCACCAGGTTGGGGATGGCGTCGATCAGGCGGCGGTAATCGGCCGCTTCCAGCACCCGGCCGGCCCGCGGCAGGTTGTAATGGAGGAACTGGGCATCCGGATAGGCGCCGCAGACATCCTGGAAATAGGTCAACAGCTCGTCGTCACGCAGAGCGCCCCACGGCGGCAGCGCCATCTGGAAGATGCGGAAGCCAACCTTGTAGGCGTAATCTAACTTCTCGCGGATGATGGGCGTGGAAAGGCCGATCAGGCCGACCATCGGATAGAGGCCGTCGCCCCGGGTCTCTTCGTAAAAGATATCGACAATGCGCCGGAACTGACTGGAATTGACCGCATGGCCCTCGCCGGCCGTGCCGAAGATGTACAGGTGCTGGTAGTTGGCCACAGTATGCCGAATCTCCTGCCGGAACAGATCTTCCAGCAGGTTTTCGTTTTCATCCCAGGGAACTTCGCAGGAAACGAGAATGGCTTGTGGATAACGGGCCATTAGCTTCTCTTGCCTCCAATTTCGACCATCAGGCGGTCGTCGATTACGGTAACAGGGTAGGTCGTCAGCCGGGCTGACGGCTCAAAAATGCTGGCGCCGGTGGTGATGTCAAATTCCCAGCCGTGCCAGGGACAACGCAGGATCTGACCCTCTTTGCCCCAGACATATTCACCATAGTCCGATGGCAGGTAAGCGCCATCGATGCTGCCCAGGCAGACAGGCGCCTGATCGTGAATACAGGAGTTCTTGAGGGCATAAAACTGCCCCTCAATGTTGAATATGCCAATGGATTGCCGGGCCACTGTGACGAGCAGGCGTTCACCTGGCAAAATGTCCGAGGCACGGCCCACTTCATATTGAGCCATAGCGATCTATTTCAATTGGCGGTGCCGGCGATTAGCCAGCACCTATACGCTTGGTGACGGCCTACAAATTGAACAATTCAGCCGCGTTGTCGTGAAAGATTCTTTGCCGATAGGCTGCCGGCAGACGGTTGATGACCCGCAGGGCGTCAAAATCCCAGTGGGGATAATCGCTGGCATAAAGAAGGGTCCTGTCAGCCTGAATCATGGCAAAAATCTGTAATAACCATTCCGGATTGGGTGGTTCTTCGATAGGTTGGGTCGTGAAGAAGCAGTGCTCCAGGATATATTCGCTGGGCATTCGCTTCACCCAGGGGGCATCAGCCCGTAACGCCTTGTAGTTTTTGTCCATCCGCCACATCAATTGGGGCAGCCAGGAGACGCCGCCTTCGATGAAGACCCATTTCAAGGTCGGGAATTTCTCGAAGACGCCCTCGGCGATGATGCTGATGAGCTGGGTCTGAAAGATGGTGGGTAGGCTGGTGTGATATTCAAAGAATGTGCGCGGGTAGCCTACCGCCGAGACAGGGTGGGCGATGCCTGTGCCGGCTGACGCCGGATGCATGCCGATCGGCAGGTTATGGCGGGCCGCCGCCTCATATATCGGGTGATAGAATTTTTGCCCGTAGGGCGATGTCGAGGTCGCCCCCATGATGACCATGACCATATCCTCGCGCGGACCCAACCGGTCAATTTCGGCCGCCGCCGCCGCCGGATCATTGGAGTTGATGGCGATGGCGCCGCGCAGGTTGGGGTAGGGCGTTAACCAATGGTCGATAGTCCAATCATTCCAGGCGGCCATGACGGCATTAGCGTATTCATGGAGGGGATGGGTGTTCCAGCCATAAATCTCGCCGGTCAAGATGCCGATATCGACCTGGTTTTCAACCATGAGCTGTTGTTGCAACAGCTCCGGATCAGAGCCGGGCGGGCCGCCGCCGGGCGGATAAGCGTCTTTGCGCCGGTGACCGGCCGGTGACAGATACCCCAGCCCACCCACGCGCGAACCCGCTTCCATGATCCGCTGCCGCCAGGGATGGGCCAGGTAGGGTTGTAAATCCGACCAATCCCGGATGGTGTGGTGCACGTCACAATCAATAATCTGGTATTTGCCAGAGTGCCTTTTTGTTTTTTCCTGCTCACGCTGTTGCAAAGCTGTCATTTCAACCTCATTGGCTTACTAAACAGGAAAATCTTGTAGCCGAAAATGGTCGTGCATCGCCAGGCGCGCGGCAGGGATATCCCGGTCGCGCAACGCCTGTACGATATGGCGGTGCTCCAGGATGATCCGTTCCGGATTGCGCCGGATGGCGGAGGCGTCTTCAGCCAGGGTGCGCCGAAATACATCCACGACGAGAGGGGACATCTCTTCGATGACCCTGTTTTTGGCCGCCTTCAGCAAGGCCAGGTGAAAATCGATATCTTCCTTGATGGTACTTTTGCCAGCCGCATGTTTGCTTTCGTAAACCTCAAGGATCTCCTCAAGGCCATTGATCTCTTCTTCGGTGATGCGATTGACGATCAGGCCAACTGCGCCGATCTCCAGCGCCGCGCGCGCTTCGCGGACATCTTTGGCGGTTGTCCCATCCTGGTTAACAGTCAGAGGGAGGGCTATGGCCACGGCCTGCCGGTCAAAGTCGGCCACAAAGGTGCCTTTGCCGGTGCGTTTGACGACAATGCCTTCAGCGACCAGGGCGCTGAGCGCCTCACGGACGATGTTGCGGCTGATGGCCAGCGTTTCACTCAGTTCTCGTTCACTGGGCAACCTCGTTCCGGCCGACAGATCCTCAACCAAAATGTACCGCTTGAGGGTAACGACGGTTTGATGGGTGAGTGTGTCGCGGGAAACAGCCGATAACACAAGGTTGCTCCTGTTTTTTTAACGGGTACAGCCTGTGCCAACATCGATTTAGCGTGTCAGGACAGGGGACGTAGAACTGGTTTACTTATAGTACCAGTGTACCACCGAGGATCGGCTGATGCAAGTGGCTAACGGCCCTTCTAGCGCAGCTCGGCTGGCAGCCGCACAACGCGCAGCCGGCTATTGAAATGGTCGCTGATCAACAGATATTCGTCACGATAAAGGCAAAGGCCATAGGGAGCGTTCAGGCCTGCCGTGACGGCCAGCCCACCGTCACCCCAATCGCCGCCGTCACGGCTGCCGGCCAATGTTGCCAACCGCCCATCCGGGGTGAGGTAACGCACCCGGTGGTGGCCGGCCTCGCTGAAAAAGAGGGTGCCGCCGGCCGATACGGCGACACCGCGTGGTGTGTGGATGGCGGCGCGGCGGGCCAGCGCGCCATCAGGGCTGGCGCCCGCGCGGCCGGTGCCGGCAACCGTCTCAATCTGGCCATCGGGACGCAGGCAGCGAATGACGTGAAAAGCGGCATCAGCGAAAAACAGGTTGCCAGCCATATCAAAACAGAGCGCGGCGGGACTGCCCACCCGGGCGGCAGTCGCCGGACCGCCATCGCCGCTGTAGCCGGACCGGCCGGTCCCCGCCACCGTACTGACGAGCCCACTGTCCGCCGCAATCCGGCGGATACGCCCCACGCTGTCGCCCAGGTAAATATCATCCTCTGGCCCATGGGTCACGGCCATGATACCCACAAAGCTGGCGCTGTTAGCCGGGCCGCCATCCCCCTTGTCCCAGCAGCCGGAACCGCTGTCCCAGGGCAGGGTGGTGCCGGCAATGGTGATCAGGCGCCCATCCGGCTCGATCCGGCGCAGGCGCCCGTTGCGATGGTCAGCAATCACGACGCGGCCGAGAGAATCGACCGACACGTCATGCGGGTTACCCAGGTGGGCCTCCGTGGCCGGGCCGTTGTCGCCACCATAGGCGCGGGCGCCGCTGCCGGCGATGGTGCTGATGTGTCCGGTGGCCGGGTCAAGGCGGCGGATGCGCTGGTTCCAGACGTCGGCGATGTAGATGCGGCCGGCGGCGTCGACAGCCAGGCCGTTCGGGCCACACAAATAAGCCTCTGTGGCCGGCCCGCCATCGTGGACGCCCAGGCCGCCGAGCGCTGTGGTGACGATGGTGCTCTGGCCATCGTAGCGGCGTAACCGGCCGGAACAATCCCCCCAGTAAACGGTGCCGTCCGGGTCGGCCCAGATGCCGGCCTCACAGGCGTTGCAATGTGTTTCGGCGCCCGGCAGCCCTTCTTCGCCATAACCCGGGACCCCGTTGCCGGCCAGTGTGCGGGCGATCCCTGTGGCAGCTTCCAGCTTGCGCACGCGAAAGCCGTACTTTTCGCCGACATACAGATTGTCATGGACGTCAAAGCAAAGCGCGTCAGGCATCAGCAGGCTGGCTTCCGTGGCCGGGCCGCCATCGCCGCCACCGCCCCGCTGACCATTGCCGAAAACGGTCGTGATAATGCCGCTTTGCATGTCGATTTTGCGGATGCGGTCATTGCTGTTGTCGCAGACGTAAAGATCCCCTTTGGAATCAAAGGCGAGATGCTCCGGGTTGTAGAAGCCGGCCTCAAGTGCTGGTCCGCCGTCGCCGTGATAGCCGCCCAGCGTCAGCCCGGGGCCAAAGTAGGGGCGGCTGTCGCCCTGTTCCGATGGGTAGTGGCGGGCATCCAGCCCGGCAAAACGGCTGATAATCCCCGTTTGGGCATCGACCTTGCGTACATTGTTGGCCCATTCGCTGGAGAGATAAAGGTTGCCCGCTTTGTCGATGGCGATGCCGCAGGTGGTGTCCATTTCGGCTTCTAGCGCCGGGCCGCCATCGCCGCCGCGCCCCTTGCGGCCGCTGCCGGCCACGCGGGTGATGATGCCGGTTTCGTAATCGATGCGCCGGTAGGTGTAGTTACCCAGATCCGAGAGGTAGAGATTGCCATGCTGGTCCTGGGCCAGGTCGTGGGGGTAGTAGAAACGAGCCTGGCTGGCCGGCCCGCCATCCCCCCGGTCGCCCGGCACCCCATCGCCGGCGAAGTTGTGCAGGATACCGTCCGCGTCGATTCGCCAGAGCCGGTGGGCGTGGTAATCGACCACGATCAGGTCGCCATCCGGCCGGCGCACGACACCCAGCGGCCAGCCGGCGTCAGCCTCGCGGGCCGGGATACCGTCACGATAGCCGCTGCCGGCGAGGGTGGTGATGTAGTTGTGAGGGACGGTGTGCAGGTCCATAGATAGTCCGTCGTAGAGACGCGCTGCGGCGCGTCTTCTGATATGTCGGGCGCCGTCGAGACGCGCCCCCTCGCCTTGCTCGGGGCAAGCTAGCGCGTCTTTACGGGTGGACGATGTTTTGCAGTGGTTCGCCCCGGTACAGCCGGTCGATGTTGGCGGCGATAAACTCGAAGCGGTAGTTCATGGTGCCATCTGTTGTGCCGGCGTTATGCGGGCTCATGATAATGTTGTCAAGCTCGGCGAATGGTTCGTTAGCCGGCGGGCAGATCTCGCTCAGGTTGTTGGGATAACGATACCAGACGTCATTAGCTGCGCCCGCGATCTGTCCCGTGCGCAACGCCTGATAGAGGGCGCTCTCGTCGACCACCGGGCCGCGGGCGACATTGACCAGGTAAGCGGTGGGCTTCATTAATTGCAACTCGGCTGCACCCAGAAAGCCGGTGGTGGCGGCGACATGAGGGATAGCGACAACGACAAAATCCGCTGCCGGCAGATGGTCGTGCAGCGTGTCCAGCCCGGCGATCTGGGCCAGGCCCAGTTCCTGACCACGGCTGGCTGCTGGATTTTGCGTCAGGCCGGTTACCTGCATGCCGAAAAAGCGCCCCCAACGAGCCAGTTCGGCGCCAATGTGGCCCAGACCAAGCAGTAACAGGCGGCGGCCGCGCAGCTCGCGGCGGAAGACGCCACCGCTCCAGTCACCCTGCCGCAGCGCGGCATCCTGCTGCCGAATCTCCCGGTTGAGCATCGTCATCGTCATAAAACAATATTCGGCCACGGCCCATTCGTGACCATAGACGTTGCAGACGGTGCAGCCGGGCGGCAAGGCCGTCATCTCTATCCCTTCGGTGCCGGCGCCGACGCCCTGCACGAGCCGCAGCGGCGCGTTGGGCGAGAACCAGCTCCCTTTGACATAGGAACTGACCAGCACATCAATGTCGCGCAGCTTGCGCCTGTAGCTCTCATCCGTTTCGTTGTCGAAGGGAAAGAGCTGGTGCGGTGTCTGGATCAGCTCAGCCAGCACCGGGATGTATTTCGCCAGGACGAGAATGCGCGCTGGCGCCGTCATGGCTGCACCCGGCACAGGGCGTAACGGATGTGGGTGATCGACATCTCCGTACACCAGAAGCTGAACAGGATGTCGCCGTTGGGCAGCAAGGTGGCAGTGGGGGCGCCATAGGCGATGGTATCGTGGGAGCGCGGGTAGGCTTCAGGCGCATCGACGCCCAGCCGTTCCCGGCCGGTTGCGTCCCAGAGCTGAATCTGATTCGCCAGATCCCAGGTCAGCCCCCAATCCTCAGAGAGACAGGCACGAAAACCGGGCTGATTGGCCTCGCGGGTGGTGTAGACCGCTGCCAGCCGGCCGCCGCCCAGATCGACGACGTTATTGGTCTGGCCCGGAATGTTGGTTGCTTCCGGCTCTGTCCAACGGGCGCCATCTGGTGAGCCGAAGCAGCGGTGCAGGGGCAGGGGCGCCATCCCGTTGGCCATATCGGCGCTCCAGAATAGGGCAAACAGGCGCTGGTCGGTCAACGACGTTACCCGACCATGCCAGAACCCTTTGCCGCTGGCGGCGCCGTCGGCAAACCAGACCGGGTCAGACCAGCTTTGACCCCGGTCGGCAGAGTAAAAGCCGAGTGTCCGCGGCTGATAGGGACCGGGGTCGTCGAACGCATGCCATTGGTCGTAGGGCAGGAACCAGCGACCGTCAGCCAGCTCGATGATGCTGGTGCTGGGCGTGATGACAAGATCGGCCGGTATGTCGATAACCTCGGGCTCCCCCCAGCTGGCGCCGTTGTTGTGGGAGCGCTGCAGGATAACTTCCAGCGCCGTCAGGCCGCCCGTTTTTTCGTTAAAGATGGGCCACTCCGGATCGCTTCGGTCCACCCGGAAGGCAACAATGACCAGCTCGCCATCCCGCATACGCGTCAGAAAGGGGCTGTGATAGGAGTAGGGCCGGTCATCCTGCGTCCGGTCGGTGATCAGCTCATGTTCTCCCCAGCTCAGGCCGCCATCATGGGAGCGGCATTGCCAGAAGGTGAGGTCGGTGGCGTACATGCCCTGGCCCCGGTTGTAGGTGCAGAGCAGCTCTGTGCCACCCAGGGAGACCAGGTGACTGAACAGGGCGGTGACATGGACGTAGCCGGGATTGGGGTTGCGATAAATTGGCCCGCTGCTGACAAGTTCCAGAGTAGCCATATTCCCTCCAGGATGAAGCCGCGGAGAGCGGCTTGGATAGCTAAAAATATTCCTCGCCGGGCGCCAGGTGCTGCCGGCAAATTGCTTCATTCAGGGTCAGGCCAAGACCGGGCGCGTCAGACAGGACGACATGACCGTCTGCAAAAAGGGGCAGCCCCTCCCGATCCGCCACCTGCCCGATCCAGGGAGCATCATGGAAATGGTATTCCAGCCCGGTGAAGTTGGGGCTGGCGGCGGCCACATGGGCGCAGGCGATAATGCCCAGGGCGCAGCTGTTGTTGTGCATCGCCATGGGCAGGTAATGCATCTCGGCATATTCGGCGATCTTGCGTGTTTCGTGTAGCCCGCCGGAAAACAAGATGTCGGGATGGATAATGTCGCAGGCGCCCCGATCGATGAATAGCCGGAATTGCTCGGCCACAAAGACCTCGCCCAGGGCGATGGGAATCGGGCTTTTCTCGCGGATGGCGACACAGGCATCGGGGTTGGTTACCGGCGTCGGGTCTTCGAGCCATTTGAGATTGAGCGGCGCCAGCGCCTGGGCCAGGCGAATGGCCGAGGGGACGTCGTATTGCATATGGCCGTCGACCGAAATCTCCATGTCGGGTCCGACAGCGTCGCGCACGGCGCTCAGTCGCTCGACAATCCGGTTGATCTGGGGCAGGGTGAGGGTCCGGTTCCAGCCATCGTTGGGCTGATCGGTGGCGGCGTAGTCGATATCAAATTTGATGTCGGTGAAACCACGGTCGCGGGCTTCCTGGGCCAGGGCGCGCCAGGCGCCGAGGTCGGCCAGATCGGCCGGGGCGCTGCGGTCGAGGTAGACGAGCAGCCGGTCGCGATACTTGCCACCCAGCAAATTGTAGACCGGCGTGCCCAATGCCTTGCCGGCCAGGTCAAGCAGAGCCATCTCCACACCGCTCACCGCCCAGGCGACTGGCCCAAATGGGGTGGCGCTGGCAGATTGGCTGGGCTGGTGGGGCGGTTGCCCCCCATAAAGCATGTCGGTGATGAAGGGGCGGATAGCAAACGGGTCCTTACCCAGCAGGTATGTGCGCATCTTGCCATTGATGAGTTGGCGCACGCCGAGCGTCTGTTGTTGGAAATGGGCGGCCTCGCCCAGGCCGTAGAGACCGGCGTCGGTGTCGATGCGGACCAGCAAAATATGCCAGTCCCGCCCCTGGCCGCCGATACCGTGGGCGTCCGGCCCGACCAGGGCCATGGTGCGGACATCAGTGATTTTCATCATCAGCCTCAAGGCGTTCCAGGAGGAAGAAGACCGGCCGGAACCCATCTGTACAGTTGGTCACGAAAGTACCCGGTTTTGTGCCCAGCATGTTGCCGCCCCGGGCCAGCACCATCACATATTTTTGGATATCAGCCCAGGCCCAATCACTAAACCCATCCGGGATGTGGCCGTCGGAGATGAAGCTGTGGCCGACCGGGTAGCTGTGGCAGCAACCTTCCGGTTTCCAGGTCACGCCTTCGGTGTAGGCGTCGACAAACTCCTGGTTAAAGGTCTTTTTCAGGATAGTGATACGCACTTTGTAAGGCACCAGCATGAGGTTGTCCTCTGGTAAGGTCGGTTTTTCGCTTATTGTCAGACCGGCCGGTTGTGACCGACCTGCTCTGGCCGCGGCCGGCCGGTCAATCCCAGCGGCTGGGGTTCAGGCCGGTTGCCTGGTCCGCCATGTCGGCCGGCTTATTGGCCACGTTGAAATCCGCCCGACGGATATTGCGGTCGATGAAATAGGGGCGGACATTGGCCGGCAGAGTCGCTAACTGTTCTTCAGCCCATGGCTTGACTTCCGGGACGATGGGGCCGGCCCAGGCCGGCCGGTAAGCGATGGCCAGCATGCGGCGGGCATAGGTGCCCACGTTGGGGAAGTTGCCATGGAACACTTTGTGGTTCAGGAGGAGGGCGGAACCGGCCGGTGCCGGCACCATCACCTCTTCCGGGTGGCCTGTGTACCGCTTGTACGGGTTGGCGTCGGCATGGAGCGACAGATGGGAGCGGGGCACCACCCGAAACGGCGATACCTCTGGTGTGAGCTCATCCAGATAATACAGCACCCGGATGATGATGGGGCAGCTGCCTTCGTAGCCGAAGATCTGGGAGCCGTACGGTTGGCCGTCGGTGTGGAGGCTGATGCCGGGGTGACCTGGTTCGGAGATGGCATAGGCGTAGGTCATGAAGACGAGGTCATCGCCAAGCAGTTCAGCCAGGAAGTCGGTGACCGGCCGGTGATCAATCAACTGCGTGATCGCCCCGCCATGCCATTGCATCTGGCTACGCGTCCGCTGATGGACGCTGTAATCCATGGGTGTGGTTTCCAGCCCGGCGGTGATCTCCCGCAACTCAGCCAGCAGCGGCGGCGGCAGGACATCCGGTAGAATGAGATACCCTTCCAGCTCCAGATTACGGATCTGCTCGCCCCGGCTTAACTGACGCCAATCCCGATTATCCACGCGTACGTCCGTCATCTTGTCGCCTCCTCAGGCCGGCAGCGGGTAAAGCTGCCGGGCATTGTGGTAGAAGATATCTTCAATCTGGTTGTCTGTTAATTTCAACCGCTGGAAAGCCAGAATCAGGCTGCGTAATGATTCCAGGCCAACCAGGACGGGGGCCAGCTTGATATGCTTCTCTTCTTTATCCATATCATTGGCATAAAACCAGTGGAACGAATCGCCGATGGCCACACAGCGGCCGTGGATGTGGCTGACATGGAAATCAGTGCCATAAAACAGCCGCTCATGCCCCATCGTCTCGATGATCGCCTCAAAGGCGCCGGCTTCAGTGACGGCTGAGGTGTCAAACCAGACATTGTTGAGCCCTTTAAGTGAGTGGATGCCTTCGATGGTGTGCCAGGGGTTAAAGCCGCGGGCGGCATGGGCCAGGATCAGGTTCATTTTAGGATAGGTTTCGCAATAGCGCCGGATCGTGGCCTGATTGAGCGGGTCCGCCAGGGCGCGATCCCGCACCATGTGGAGGGTGATGGAGAGCCCAAACTGATTGGCAACTTCCATATGGGCTTCGGGCAGATACGCTTCGATGGGCGCCGCCCAGGTGGGGCCGTCGACCTGGGCCATGGTGTGATAACATTTCAGGCCAACAAAACCATGGCGCTGGACCTCGCCGGCAATGTAATCTGGCTCCATATCCGGGGCGATGATCATCTGGCCAAAAGCGTTTTTGCCCAGCGGGCCATTCACTTCAGCAGCGATGTAATCATTATTGGCTTCCCGGTCGCCCATAAAAGCCAGCCCAAAAAAGAGCCCGCCCTGGGTGCGCCCGCCCGGATGGATCCATTCACTGTATTCGTAAAATTCAGCCAGCCCCTGGGGGTTCGGGGTATCGCCGAAGCCGCCAATCGCCCCAGGCGAAAAATGGTCGTGTCGAAAGAGGTGAGCGTGGGCATCAAAGATGCGGTCGGGTAGATGGGGTTCAACCTCGCGGCTGAGAAATGCTTTGTCTTCGTCGGTAAATTGCCAGCTAACCATCGGATTCCTCCTGAACGAATGGACCGTTTACAAGCGTGATAGCGCCTCTTCTAGTGAAATAGTCCGGAAAGATTGGGTAATCCCAGATTTTGTCAATGAGCCTTGCCGCCAGATTTGTTGAGCCGGCCCGGAATTGGGTAGATCGGGGGTAGCAAAAATAGATTCTGCCCAGGTGACCACATCCGGATTGGCAGAGCCGAAAGTCAAGTCAGCCCTTTCCACCTGACCTGCGCCACTATAAAGATAACAACGCTTGATTGTGCGCCGGGCGCTTTCCCGCAGCTCGGCCGCAAATTCGTTAGAGCACGGCGGTCGCTCTGGTACGAGCAACACGGTGATGCCGCGGTCAACGATGGCGGTTAACCGGGCTGCTGCGTCGTCAGGCACGAGAATTTCTTTGTGAGCGGGCCAGATATCCAGCATTTTATGATCGGCCAGCGGTTGGCGGCTCTGGAAACTGTAATAGTCCGGGTAAGCGTAGAAGGTTTCCTGGTGCTGACGGTAGCAATCATAGAAGGCAGTGACGTAGGCCAGGATCAGGGTAGCGGCACCAGCACCCTCCACGTTGGTCGGTGCGACCAGCCCCAATCTTTCCAGCGGACTGAAGCCGGCAAAATAGGCGGCATGAGAACGCGGCTGACCGCCCTGATACAGGGTGAAATCGTGACCACGTAGGATTGAACTATGCATGTTCTCTCCTGCCAATTGCGTCAAGGCCGATCATTTCAGTCGCGCCAATCAAAGATGACGCCCAGCATCGATTTTTCGCGCTCATAAGCCATCTCGTATGCCTGGCGCATCTCGCTGTAATGAAAGCGGTGGGTGATGAGCTGGCTCGGTTTGAGCCGGCCATCGGCCATGAGCGACAGGACATGGGCGGCGGAGCGATCAGCGGCCCAGCGATTTTGCATGTCGAAGGCGGAGCTGCCGGAATTGGGGAAGAGATAACCGGCCGGTCCCGACACCGCAAACAGCGAAATCCCCTTGATGTAAAACAGCTCCATCGGCAGCGGATTAAAGTCCAGTGGCAGCTCGCCCCGCCCCAACAGGCTGACGATGGAAACCCGCCCATTTTCCCGTACGATATCCAGCGCCGTGCGGAAAGCCGGCCACGGGTTGGCCGTCAGGATGACAAGGTCAATACCCTGCCCGTCGGTGAACTCATTCAGCTTCGTTTTGAGATCGGGGTCGCTGGAGAGGAAACCGGCGTGAGCGCCCATCTGGGCCGCCATCTCCAACCGCAGTGGGCTGTTGGCAATGGCGACGACACGGGCGCCAAACAGCGGCCCCAGGGCGATGGCGCCCAACCCCAGCAGCCCCACACCCACGACAGCCACGTTTTCGCCCGGCTGGAACTGCGCTTTGCGGTAACAATGGGCGCTCAAGGCGTAGAGATGGGCGTAGACCGCATCTTCCGGATCAACGCCGGGCGGTACCCGGACCATGCTGGCCGACTCTTTGGTGATGTACTCAGATTGATGGGGTTGCCGCGTCACGACGGTGTCGCCCACCTTGACCCGGGTGACGGCGCTGCCGATGCCCTGGACAATGCCCAGGTTGCTGTCGCCAACCCAGCGGGGGTAGGTCGGGGCGCCGGGCACATCCTCAGCGCCCTCGTAGTTGCCCCGGTCGGTGCCGATTTTGAAGGCGCTGATCTGCGTTTTGATCCAGATTTCATCCGGGGCGAGCCGGCTGGCGTCCAGAGGCTGCTCTTCGATGGTGAGCTGGCGCGGGCCGTGCAGGATGGCAATTTTCATCGTTCCTCCAGTTACAGGGGCAGGGCCGCCGGAGTGCCTGGTTATCGGGCAAGCGGCGCCGCCAGAAAATGGCCGTTGTGGGGAGCTGGCACCATGACAGGCTGAAGAGGGACCGCGATGCCTTACTGGTTCAGCTATAGTACCAGTATGCCACAGTGCGTGGCGAGCGTCAAAAACCGGTTCACCCACCAGTTGTGGTTGCCAGCGCAACCCCATGTGGTATATTGGTACTATAACTGAACCAATTGTGCGCCCAGGCTGCTTGCCACAATCGGAGGCGACATGTCCCACAACAATCGGGTGGCCCGATCCCTGGCTACCTACGAGCGGGCGGGTGAGTTAATTCCCGGCTGGACCCAGCTCATCAGCCGTCGTTCCAGCCAGTTTGCCCACGGTAACAGCCCCATCTACGCCCAGAGCGCCAAAGGCTCCCGCTTCATCGATATTGACGAAAATGAATACATCGATTGGGTCAATGCGGTTGGCGCCATCATCCTCGGTCATGCGGACGAGGTAGTCAACGCCGCCGTCAAGGAGCAGATCGACCGGGGTAGCCTTTATACGCTCAATAGCCCCCTGGAAATTGAGCTGGCGGAGCTGCTCAATGAGGTGATTCCCTCTGCGGAAATGGTCCGCTATACCAAATCCGGCGGTGAAGCCTGCGCCCTGGCCGCCCGCATTGCCCGCGGCACGACCGGCCGGGATGTCATCCTGTTTTCCGGCTACCACGGCTGGCACGACTGGTATCAATCAGCCAATTACCTGGTTGACCCCGAAAGTGGGGAGTTCCCCTTTGCCGGTATCGAGCCGATCGGTGTTCCCAGGGCGTTGGCCGGGACGGCGTTGCCCTTTGTCTGGGGCGACCTGGCCCAGTTGCAGGCGCTGCTGGAGGCGCACGAAGGTGAGGTGGCGGCGATCATGATGGAGCCGCTGCGCTCGGAGCTGCCACCGGCCGGTTACCTCGAAGGGGTCAAACAACTGGCCCACGAACATGGCGCCCTGCTGATCTTCGACGAAGTCTCCAGCGGCTGGCGTCTCCATATCGGCGGCGTTCAGGCGTACGTTGGCGTCACCCCCGATATGACAGTGCTGGCCAAGGCGATGTCCAATGGCTTTCCCATGGGCGCGGTTGTCGGTTCCCGGGCCGCGATGGAACCGGCCAAACATATGTTTATCTCCAGCTCCTACTGGAGCGACAATATCGGCCTGGTGGCCAGCCTGACCACCATCCGCGAGTTGCAACGGCGGGATTCCGCCCGCCGCTTCGAGGAGATTGGCGAGTTGCTGCGGGCGACGCTCAATCAGGCCATCGCCGCTGCCGGTCTGGAGGGCAGCTGCACTGGTCTTTTCTATGCCCCGGCCATTTCGTTAAAGCTGCCGGATGAAGCGTTGCGCCAGAAGGTGACGACGCTGTTTATCCAGGAGATGGCCCGCCGCGGCGTTCACACCTACATGGGCTTCAAGGCCACCCTGGCTCACACCGAGGCGGATATTGCTGAAACCGGCCGGATCGCGACTGAGGCGCTGGCCGTCATCAAACAGGGGCTCGACGCCGGCGACCTGGACAACTTGCTGCAAAGTGATCTGAAGAAAGAGCCGTTCCGCCGCCTGGTCCGCTGAACCGCGCCGGGCCCGTTCGGAACAGGTAAAGGAGGGAATGATGCTCATCGCTGATGCGCACCTGGATTTATCCTGGAATGCGCTGCAATGGAACCGGGATTTACGCCAATCGGTCTACACCATTCGGACCCAGGAAGTGGGCACGCCCGGCAAGGGGCGTACGTTGGGAACGGTGGCGCTGCCGGAGATGCGGCGGGGCAGGGTGGCGCTGAGTATCGCCACGTTGCTGGCGCGTTCAACCGGCCGGTCCGCCCCCCACATCGACTTCGGCTCCCCGGCCCAGGCTTACGGTATTGCCCGGGGCCAGCTCGCGTACTACCGGGCGCTGGAGGTGGATGGTGAGATCCGTATCCTGGCCGATGGCGCCGCGTTGGCAGCCCACATGGCAGAATGGCTGGCCTGGGAAGCGGCCGGGGCTGACGAAGCGACTGTGCCGCCGCTCGGCTTTGTCCTCAGCATGGAGGGGGCTGACCCTATCCGTGACCCGGAGCAACTGGCAGATTGGCATGCCGCCGGGCTGCGGCTGCTGGGGCCGACCCATTATGGCCCGGGCCGCTATGCCGGCGGCACCGGCACCGAGCTGGGCTTGACAGCAATTGGTCAGGCCCTGCTGCCCGAGATGGCCCGGCTGGGCGTCATCCTCGACCTGACCCACTTTTCCGATCAATCGTTCTGGCAAGCGGTTGAGCTCTACGATGGGCCGGTCATCGCCAGCCACAACAATTGCCGCGAGCTGGTGCGCCATCAGCGCCAGTTTAGCGACGAACAGCTCAAATATATCATTGAAAAGGATGGCGTCATTGGCGCCGCTTTTGATATCTGGATGCTGCAGCCCGGCTTTACGCTGGGTGACAGCAATGCGGGCATCGGCATGGCCAGGGTGGCTGACCATATCGACTATGTTTGCCAATTGGCGGGGAATAGCCGCCACGCCGCCATCGGCAGCGACCTGGACGGCGGTTTTGGCCGTGAACAATCCCCATTTGACCTGGACACCATCGCCGATATGCAACAGATCGCCGTCATCCTGGCCGGCCGCGGCTATACGACTGCTGATATCGAAGCGATCATGTACGGTAATTGGGTCCGTTTATTAAGTGACGCCTGGCGTTAGGAAGGAGAAAGAGAATGGATATTCAAGAGGTTAAGAACACATTATGCGGGCCGATGATCCCGGTCATTACCCATCTCAACGCCGATCTGAGCGTTAATACGGACGCCATTCGGCAAGAGGTAAATTACCTGGTCGAACACGGCTTGACGACGGGAAATGGTGTGCTGCTGGCAGTGGGTGCTGGTGGCGACTTCAACATGTTGTCGGTCGAAGAGCGTAAACAGGCGGCCCAGGCGATTGTCGACGGGGCAGCCGGCCGGGTACCGGTTCTGGTCGGGGCGCAGGATACCAACGTCAACGTGATCATAGAGATGGCTAAGTTTGCTGAGGAAATCGGCGCCTATGGCATCCAGACCAGCACCCCGTACTACTACCCCCCGTCCGACGAGGATGCGCTGGCCGTTTATCGGGCCGTCCATGATGCGACCTCGCGCATCGCCATTATGGCCTACAACACGTTCTGGCACGACTATGACTTTCCCTTTGAAGTGCTGGATCAGTTATGCGAGTTGGAGCGGCTGGTCGCCCTGAAGTGGGCCCGGCCGAGCAATGGTACGGCTTATCTCAAAGGGGTAGCCCGCTACGCGGACCGGCTGGCGGTTGTGGACAACGCCGGCCTCTGGGTGATGAACCATATGCTGGGCGGCACCGGTTTTATCACCCACCTGGCCACCATCTGGCCGGAGCATGACCTGGAGATCTGGCATCTCCTGCAGGCTGGCGAATACCGGGCGGCGCAGCAAAAACAAATGGCGGCCAACTGGGTCTGGCAGGAGTTCCGCGGCAAGATGGCTCGCCGTACCAGTGGTGAGTCGCCGCCGGTGAAGGCGGCGCTGGACCTCCTGGGGCGCTACGGCGGTCCCAGCCGATTGCCAGGACGGACCCTGAATGCCGAGGAACGTGCTGAGCTCAAGCAGCTGCTGCAGAACATTGGCGTGCCGGGCCTGAGCTAGCCAGCCTGCCCGTGGCAGGTTCTTTCTTGAGGACAGACTATGATTGATTTAACTGGCAAAGTAGCGCTGGTGACCGGCGCCGGACGGGGTATCGGCAAGGGTTGTGCCCTGGCCCTGGCGGCGGCCGGGGCGACGGTGGTGCTGAATGACCGGCCGGACAGCCCCGACCTGGCTACCGCTGTGGCCGAGGTCACTGCTCTGGGTAATGGCGGGTACGGCGTCGAGGCGGATGTATTCAGCCGTAATGGTTGTGAGCAGCTGCTGACCGAGGCGCTGCGGCTGGCTGGCCAGGTTGATATCCTGGTCAGTAACCCGGCTCGCAGCAGCCGGGCGCCGTTCCTGGAATTTTCCCTGGAAAACTTTGAAAGCACCATTCAGGCCACGTTGATTGGCGGCTTCAACATGAGCCAGCTGGCCGCGCGCCATATGGTTGAACGGGGGGAGGGCGGCAAGATCATCTTCATCTCCAGCGTCCACGCGGAACGGCCCTACCAGCGCGCTGTCGCCTACAACGCCGCCAAGGCCGGGCTTAACCACATGGCCCGGACCATCGCTCGCGAACTGGTCCCCCACCGGATCAATGTGAATATCATCGAGCCTGGCTGGATTGATACGCCCGGGGAGCATGCCTCTTTTGGGCAGGCACACGTTCAGCAGGCTGGGGCCAAATTGCCCTGGGGACGTCTTGGCACGCCGGCTGATATCGGCCAGGCGGTGGCCTTCCTGGCCTCGCCCGCGGCAGACTACATCACCGGCACGATGCTCGCCGTCGATGGCGGTTTTCGTGACAAGGACACATAAGGAGGGTATGCACACATGAGACGCAGTAAGGTTTTGGCTAAATGGCGGGCTGGCAAGTTTGCCCGTTTTTCAGCAATGGGGCACGTACTGCCCTTTTTTATCCGCTATTCAGCCCGTTATGCATACGATGGGATCTGGCTGGACCTGGAGCATCGCAACATGGACAACCGGGAAGTCCAGCATTTGCTGGCGCTGGGCCACCTGTATGACATCGACATAATGGTGCGCCCGCCGACGACCATGCGTGGCCAGCTCTACCGTTACCTGGAAGATGGGGCAACCGGTTTCATGATCCCGTTTGTCTCCACGCCCGAAATTGCTCGGGATATTGTGGCAGCGACCAAATACCCGCCACTGGGCAACCGGGGGCTGGATGGGGCCGGTCTGGACAGCGATTTTGGTCTTTACACCTGGAAAGAGGGCAGCACCTATATTGAAGACGCCAACCGGGAAACCTTCATCGTTGCCCAGATCGAGACGCTGGAGGCGCTGGAGAATGCCGAGGCAATCGCAGCGGTGCCGGGCATCGACCTGCTTTTCCTGGGGCCGGGCGACATGCAGCTACGTATGGATGCTGACCCAACCGTAGACCTGACGATGGCCGATGCCACCCAGGCCGTCAAGGCAGCGGCGGATAAGCAGGGCAAGCTGTGGGGCCGCACGGCCGGTTCGGCTGAAGAGCTGGGCCGCTACCGGGCGATGGGAGCGGCCATGGTGCCGCTGGGCGGCGACTTCTCGCTCATGAATGTTCTGCGCGATGCCAGCGCCGCGATGGATGAGGTATTGGATTAAGCGATCGTTGGGACGTAGCCGCCTGGGTATACGACAGGGGGGACCTCCAGTGGCCTGCAGGCGACCGGCAGACCCCCTGCCAGGAGGCCCCCCTGAAGCAATGCTGCGACGACCCGCTGATACAACAACCTGGTGTCAGCCGGCCAACCTATGATTGCCGGCTGACAGGAATTATCATGTGTAGGCAGGCGGCGGGCGCTCTGTTGCCGTATTGTTCAGCCATGTACGATGCGATCAACGAGCGGCAAAGATACGACGGCGGCCGTGACAATAGCGGATTCGTGCCAGCTAAATTCATCGACCAGGTACGCGATGGCGAGGCCAATCGTCAGGCAGACAACAATGGTGACGAACGGGTTTGGTGAGCCATACCGTTTCAATAACACGAGGCTAACGAAAGTAACGCCTGAAATGATCAGAATGGCACCGATTAGGATTAGTAGCGGCATGTCACAATCTCCTTGTTAGTCTGGCTGCGCGTCTTCGGGCAAATAATCGGATTTACTGAAGGCGGAAAGCATTCGGCTTAGCGCCATGACGATTAGGGCCAGGTTAAACAGAAAGCGGTTGACGCCGATAAGATGAAGGAATATGAGCACGGTGGCCATCCAGAGCAGTATGGCCAACTGCCCCCAACTCCCGCCCCTCCGTTTTTGCAGAAAGGCAAATAGCACTGTGAGGCCAAAGGCCGCCAGCATCGTGAAAGGGTTTAGAGATATCAGATCCATGTTTTCCTCCTGGGAATTGCCACATAAAGGACAATCTTTACAACTGTGAACATAATGATGAAAAGCTGGCGCCTGGCAGCCCATATGCTTGCCACGCAGGTCTGGCCGCAGGCGCCAGCTTTATATCTTTCTAGAGCGTCTCACCGGCCGGATTCAATCAGTACCAGTTGCCATTTCCTGTGTAATAATGAACCTGACCGTTATAGAAATAGGTAACCGTTGTGGTTGATGAATCTGCCAGTACCTCCATCACATAGAGCAGGACTTCGCCAAGGTATCCCCATGCATGATCGCCGTAGATGTGCTGCATCTGGCCACTTTGCCCGTCAATAACGTGAAGATTGACTTCATCGGCGAGAAACGAATTGCGTGCAACTGTAAGCCGAATCGTATCGCCTGGACTGGCATGACTGAGTGCAGCATCAAACCCTCTCACGAGCCCATCAAGCCCGACGCCGGTGAAGTGGAGTGCCAGCGCGAATAGGCCGAGCAGGACACCTACAATGATCATGGCAACTGTCACAAGCTGTGCGCCCGCGGCGGCAGTAGCCAACCAGGCGGCGTCCACATTGACCATTGAAAGCAGAATGCCAATGGCGGTACTCAGCTCTTCTATGGCCTTCGCAGTATTGGTGAACAGCATCTTGAGACCAGCGATCAGGGGACCAAGCACGGACAAAATCTGTCCTACGACGCCGGCAGTGATTGAAATGTCATCAAAGGCAGATTTGATCTCGCCAAGAGAATCGCGGATAAGTTGTGCCTGCTCAACGGTCAGATCGATCTGACCGCCATCCGCACGCCAGGATTCCCAGCCAAAGTGTTGCAACCATTCAGTGAAGTGTCCGGTTGGGTCGGTCCCCATCAAGGGCCTGTTTTGCGCGTAAGCGAAGCGATTGAGAACGGCGGAATTGAGGGCGATGGGTGCCTGGCTTCTTGAGGTTTTTACGCTTTGTGATAAAGCTGCTTCGCTGTAGTCACCAGTCAAAGCCGCAAACTGTTTGCCCGGCACCAACGTATCCGCGCTGAGGAACCGGCCGGTTCCCGGATCATAATAGCGCGCGTTGTAATCATAGAGACCCAGCTTGTCGTCCCAGCGCTGGCTGGTGTATTGGTAGCCGGTTGGGGTAACAGTGCCGCTGGTCTCCCAGCGCAGCTCGCCCCAGGGGGTGTAACGGCGGTCAGAGCGGACCAGGCCGTTGGCCCAGAGGGTGGTCGTCGTGCTGCCGAGGTGGTCGCGCAGGAAGAAGCTGACTTCAGCGGCCTCGCGCATTGCCACAAGGGCGCCGCCGAAGGCGTAATGGCGTGTTTCCAGGTTGGTAGCGAGATTGTGGCTGAACAGCTTGCCCAGCTGCACCGTATCCTGACCACGCAGATAGTCGCGCCGCAAGACCAGGCGGCTGTCTGCATCGTAGACAAAGCCGATATCTTCGCCGCGCAGCCGTGGGTCGGTGGCCCGAGCCAGCATGTTGTCGACCGTCCAGCTTTGCTGCCAGCGGCGCCCCATATCATCCAGCCGCTCGATCATGTTGCCGTTGGCATCATACCAGGCCGTCTGGCTTTTGTTGAGATGGGTCACAGCGTGGGGTTGGCTACCCAGGTAGTCCTGGCTCATATTCCCCTTCTGCACAAGATTACCTAGCACATCATAATTGTACTGCTCATTGTAGGATCCGGCCGGTGCCCCGCTGGTGTAGGCTGCTGTCAGCCGGTATAACGCATCGTAGCTGAAATGCTGGGTCTGGTTACCACCGGCCGGTGCCTGTCTATCCAGGATCGCCGTGATGTTGCCGGCCCCATCGTAGCTGTAACTGAGCCAGCCGCCCGCGCCGCTGAAGGCGTTGCTGTTGATCGCGTCCAGGCGAAAGGCGTTATCGTAGGCAAATGTCTGGGTGATGTTATTGCCCAGTCGCAGCGCCGTCAGCTGGCCGGCGGCATTGTAGCTGGCCTCGTCGACATAGATACCGTCCCCGACCAGCGCCCGGGGCTGGCCATTGGCCCAGTAGTAATCGGTCACCACCTTTTCGCCGTACTGCCAACCGGCCGGTGCCGTGTGGGCTGTACCTGGATAGTAGGTGGCGCTGGGCAGGCCGCCATCCGTGTACTCATAGCGGAATTCATACTGCTGCCCGGCTACGGTACGCTGTTCGGTCAACATCTGGCCGTGGATGTCGTAGTGGAACGTCGCGCTGTTGTTACCGGCCGGGGCGTAGGCTGTCATGCTGGTGCGCCGGCCAAGCCCGGCATTGCCGCCACTCTGGTCATCGTAGCCGTAGCTGGCCAGAACGGTGCTGCCGGCCAGCCTGGCGGTGAGCCGATGGAGCGTGTCGTAGTTGAAGTTGATGGTTTGCCCGAGACTGTCCCGCTGCCAGCTGAGATTGCCGGCGGCATCATAGCCGTACTGCCAGGTGCCCATATCGGGATCGATGAGTTGGATCTTGCGACCCATCTGATCATATTCGATGGTCGTTACATTGCCCGCCGCATCGAGAACCTGGGTGAGCTGACCCTTGAGGTCGTAGGTGTAACGAGTTCGGCTGAAGGTGAGTTCGCTGTAATCGTTGAGCTGGATGGTGGCCCCGGCGGTGCGGGCCAGCGCGGTAAATTGCCAGCCGCTGACAGCCCATCCGGCCGGTTGCGCCAGCGTAACCGCGGCGACCTGTTCCGGCTTACTTTCCGGCCAGATCATGACGGTAAATTCGCGGCTGGTGGCGTCGCCGCGCATAACAACCCGGTAATCCATGTTGGCGCTATAGGGGAGCAGGCTGATGCTCTGGCTGCTGCTGCCGGTTGTCTGCAGAAGCTCGATGGTGCCGTTACGGATGGCCAGGGCCCAGCGGTGGAAGCTGCTCGTATCCCAGACCCCATTGTCATTAAAGAAGTAGAATTCCTGGTTATTCTGATTGCCGCGGAAGCTGAATTGCACGCCCCAGTCTGGGTGGTTGCTGACCGGCCGGATGATACTGGTGCCCCAACTCCCATCGCCCGTCAGTTTGACTGCCCCGCTGTTGACACTGACGTTGCCTTGCCTGGTCCAGCCCGGTAAACGCCGGTTGTCAAACTCATCCCGAAAAGGTTCCAACGCTTCGTCGACACCCACCAGCTGCCCGGCATCATCCCGCAGGGCGACGCGTAGATGTCGCTCCGGGTCGATGTTGTAAACCTGGTGCAGGCCATAAACTGTGGTATTGACCGCGCCGGTCAGGGCTACCTGGCGAACTGGATTGCCGGCACTATCATAATCGGTGAATGTGTGACTGACGGCCTGGCTGGGCGTGGCATAGGCTGGCCCACCTTCGCCAGCGGCAGCCAGCAGGTAAGGGGCGCTCTGACGAATCACGCGACCGGCGCCATCGTACAAGGTATCGACGATGATGCGTTGGCCGGTAAATTTGCCAGCGGCCCACCAATCCGTATGGGCAGCTTGCTGCTGGATGGGGCGGCCCAGGCCATCAACAAATTCGCGCTGCCAGCTCCCACCCGTAGACCAGGCCGCCGCGCCGGTCTGGCTGCGTTGCCAGCTGGCCGTATAGCTGAGACCACCGGCTTGCAGCTGGTAGCTATGCGCTTCGACCGGCCGGTTCCCGGCAAAATCAGCTTCGCTCCGGTAGCGGAAGGTGAGCCGGCCGAGGCTGTCGTAGCGATAGAAGGTGGCGGCCCCATTGGGATCGGTCTGGCGGCGCAGGGTACCGGCCGGTTCAAGCAGATCGCAATTGATATTGAGCCCGCAGTAAGCGGTCGTTGTGGTATGGCCCAGGGCGTTGCTGCTGCTGACGGGATAAAGATGATAGAGCGGGTCAAAGGTCGTTGTTGTGATATTGCCCAGCGGGTCGATGAGCCGGATGGGATTGGCGAAACTGTCGTATTCAAAGCGTTGACCGCTGTATTGGCCTGCGGCGATGCGCTGCTCAATGCGTGTCGGCAATCCCTTCAGGGGCTGTTTGTTCCAGCCGCGATTGTCATAACTCGTTCTTGTTTCGCCGATCAGTGTCGCGCCATCGTATTCACGCTCACGAGCAATTGCGCTCACAAGCCAGGCTGCTTCGTTGGGGTAGAAATTGCGGCTGACGATATGGTGCCGCTCTGTGGACCCGCCCAGCATCCCAATCTTTTCGAGGCGTGTTTCGTTGCCAAACTGGCGGTTGTTTTGCCGGCCGTAGGTATGGATGGTGACTGTGCTGGTGGCCTGGCCGCCGCGTTGGAAGCTGGTTGCCGTTTCAGTCTGCGCGTAGGTGAAGTCGAAATCCTCCAGGCCATCGCCGGTAATGTCTGCCGCGTCGGTCGCGTAGAGGATTTCTTGCTGGCTCGTCAGGAAGCCGTCCGCAGCGTAGCTTTCGCTGCGCTGAACCCGACCACTGTGGTCGCGATCCTGGAGGAAGCGTGTGATCTGGCGCTGAAGCTGGCTACCGTCGTAATCCAACCAGGTCTGCTCCATGCTGGCAAAACCGACCAACGGCCGGTGGCCGTAGCTGTAGCCATTCACCTGGTCCGCCCGTGGACAGTTAAACGCGCCCGGCAAATTGCCGACGGCGCCATCATACTGATCGTAACAGGGCGTCGTGGGCGTAAACTGTTGAATGGCTGGCGTGTTGTGGACGCCATCAAAGACACGCTGCTCGGTGACGAAAAAAGAGCGGCCATAAAGTGGGATAGGGCTGCTCCAGCCAGGTGACTGCCGGCCATCATCCGCATAACTGAATTCAGTCCGGCCACCAACGCCATTGTCAATGGCGACGAGATGTTCGAAGCGATAACAACTGGTCTGGTTGGTGTGCGCCAGGGAGTTGTAGGTGAAGGTAGTGGCCGGTAGCGCACCCTGACCGCTGACACCGATCTCCTGAATGGAGTGGACGAGATAGCTACGGCTGCTACGATGGCCCTGGCCACAAGGATTGTTGTCATGGAAAACACCAGACAACCCGAAATCAATGCGGCGCCAGGGCGTGGTCATGTCGAGGTGGTAAATGTCGATGGCATCGACCCGCTGGTCATTGGTTAACTGGAAGCGGAGTTCGCTGCCGTAGTTGCTGGTTACGCGCGTGAGCGCATCGGGCGCCTGAGCGGTGAAGTTGTAGCGGATATGGGCCACACGGGCGTTGTCAGTCAGTACCGTGAGTTCGGCCGGGGGTTGCCCATGATGTTCAGGCGGGGTGGTCCAGTTCACGTAGCCGTATTGAATCTGGTTGCCGCGACTGTCGGTGATGGTGTCCACCTGCCAGCGCAGCGGACTGTAGCCGGGCCGGAAACCGGCCGGTTGGACTCCCGTCAGCACAAGATGGGTCGGCGGGACGCTCTGGCCGGTCTCGGCCTCTTCCAGAAAACCCAGGCGGTAGACGGTGCCATTGCCGGCCGTTACCAGCCAATATTGGCCATGCCCGTTCACACCGGGTTGCAGTGCTGGATTGACAGTATGCAGTTCGATCTTCAGGCTGGGTCCGTTGATGGCGATGTAGCGGGTCACGTTCCCCACGGCCGATGCCCGCTTCAGTTGATAACTCTGGCCGTTGAGCACCAGCGAAAATTCATCGCCATGATGCAGGAACAAGTTGCCGTTTGGCTTGATCTCCACCAGCTGCCGGCTGATCTCGACATGGCCTAAAGACCAGCCATTGCCGAGCGGGCCGATGTCCTGGCCGTCAAAAAAAACCATGCCATTTAATCCGGCACTGTTATAGCTGACGTCGATGTTGGGTGTGAGGTTGCCGCGACCGGCCGGTAGCTCAATGGGATATTGAAAGGTGGCTGCGCCAGTGAAGCTGCTGACCGCTGGGACCTGCCATTCGTACCGCCAGGGAGATGGGACATCGCCGCCAGCTTCATCAGGCGCCACCAGCGCCCATTGCCCAAGGTTTGGCAGCTGTAAGGAGACGAGGTTGGGACCGTGGCTGGTCAGGGCCGGCACGGTCCAACTGTTATTGGCGGCATCGAAATGGCCGAAGTAGCTCGTAGGCGTTAGCGCCAGGTTACTGGTATCAGCGGCCAGCAGGAGCGGCCGCTCAGGTTGCAGGATGGTCTCAGTCTGCAGGCCGATGGCGCTGAACTGGAGGGCCTGGCTGACACCGGCCGGTTGCTTGCCACTCGCCAGGCTGATGGTGAACTGGGTTGGCTCCGCAAACGCGCCGTCCGGGACGACCAGCATCATGTTGAAGGATGTGAAAAGGAAAGCGCCGCCACTGGTGGAGATGGTGGCACTGTTCGTGCTGGTCTGCAAGTTGAAACCGGCCGGGACCAGCTCGGTCAGGCTGCCGGCGCTGGCTGGCAGGGCAGGGGGCGCGTCAATCGTGTTGGATTCGCCATCTGGCAAACGGAGGCCGTTTTCCTGCCAGGGCTGGCTGCTCTGGCGATCGGCCGGGGCCGCCGCCAGGTAGCCCGGTGATTGGGCCAGAACCGGGCCCACAATCGGCCCGATCAGGGTGATGGCCAGGATGAACTGGACCAGAAGGATGAGTCGTTTTTGCCTGTGCATCAGAATTTCCCCGAAAAATAGATCGATAAATGATGAATCAGTGCCGCGCCCGTATCCGGAATGGAGCGCACTACACTCATATACAATCAACGGAGAAATCAGCTTTTGCCGACACGAGTTTTGAAAATTGGCAAAAAAAGGGGGGGTACAATCTGTACCCCCCCCTGGAATTGCGTTGCAAAACGGTTGTGTTTAGTTCTGGCCGTTCCTGCGCCCGCGCCCGCGCTCCGTGTCGGAGTTGATGATGGCGTCGAACGTTTCCTGGTCCAGGTAGACGGGCGTGTAGGTGGCGCCGCCCTGGTTGTCCAGGTTGCGGACGAAGGCGCGCAGATGGTTGCGTGAGCCGAGCATCAGGTTCTCGTAAACGAGGATGATGTCTTCATTGTCGGTGGTGGCAATGGCGTGCTGCAGGTCGGAGATATCCAACTCCTCAATTAAGGCGCCGACTTCCAGGGCTGCCTGAAGCGAAGCGCTACCGGTGGCGACCAGTTGATTGTACAGCTCCTGCAAATCACTGTTGGTGAAAGCCCCTTCGGGTGCACCTTCCGCCGGGTCCGGCAGTTGGTACCGATCCAGCAGCGTCTTGACGGCGGCAGTATGGCTCAACTCGCTGTCAGAGATGTTGCTGAAGATCTGGGCGCCCCACATGTCGTAGAAGGCGGCATACACGTCATGGGCCAGCTTTTCTTCCTCACGCATGTAGAGCAGGCCAACCACTTCATCGCTGGTTAACTCGTCTATGCCCAGGGTGGCCAGGGTCTGGTCAAGCGTTGTTTTATCGACCGAGGTGATACCTTCTTCGTCAACATCGACGACGAGATCTTCCTCGTCAGGGGTTGTGATTTCGACAGGTTCAGATTCGGCAACTTCAACATCTTCAGTCTCAGCCATCTCTTCGGCCGGTTCTGCGGCTTCTTCTTCGCTCACCACCGCAGATTCGGTAGTAGGTGCGATGGCCTCTTCGGTCGCTGCCGTTGTGTCGGCCTCGAATTGGCTGGCTGCTTCCGGCGGCGCTTCGGTTGGGTCCGCTTCGGTCGCATCGCTACAGGCAATCAGGCTGATGGCCAGTAGCAGTACAAGTAACAGGGTTGTAAACAGTCGTTGTTTGAACATGATTCGTCATTCTTTGTCTCGCTGCCCTAGATAGTGGCAGCGGTCACCTGTTCCAGACGGGCCAGGGCGCTGCGGATGGTGCGCCAGAGGTCAAAGGCGACTGGCCACATCGACAGGGCCCAGAGGCCATAGGCCAGCCCATGCAGAAACAGTTGGTAATTGTCATTAAAGATACTGGCCCACAGGGCCAGGCCGCCGAGATTCACGGCTGCCAGGCTGAGCCAGTGGCCGCCCAGCCTGGCCGGCTGACCGGGCAGGAAAATGCGGCTGAAGAAATAGGGTAGCAGGGCATAGCCAAACTGCAAGACCCAACCATAAATCAGGGCCTGCGGGGCATTTTGCTCAATGCCCGCCCCGGGGAAGCCGGGGACGCCCAGGATGATCAGCGGCGCCATCATGACCGGCACCAGGATCCAGATGTAGGCGGTGAGCAGATGCCAGATGCCGGGTGTACGCCAGACGGCGGGCTGGCCCAGCAAGGGCCGGATGACGCTGCCCAGCAGCCAGAAGGTAGCCGCCAGGTGCAAGATCAGGCCAGGGACGGCGAAATAGTTGGATTGAACCCAGGGGCCCAGAATCAGGCCCAGGGCGCCAACGGTCATGCCCCAAAAGATGGCGCGGCGTGAGGTTGGGGTGCCGAGGGACCGGCCGGTCACCGCTGGATAAATATCAATCAGCAGCCCGGCAAACACCAGCGACAGAAAGCCCCAATTGTTGGCATGAATATGAACCTCGATGGGTGTCTTGATCTGCAACCATTCGCTCCAGCCCAGCCAGAGCCCGGTGCCGACAATGATGCCGAGTAGCAAATAGCCCAACCCGGCCAGGTAAAAGAGACGGCCATCACCGGCTGCCTTGACCGCAGCTGCAGTGGCCGGCGCCTGAGCGCGCATTTCCCGTAGTTGCCAGATGAGCAACAGCGTGGCGGCAAAAATAAGGGTGCCGCCGGCAAAAATCACAGCCTGGTTGATGATCGGAATGCCCACCAGCAGCAAGAGCAGACCGGCGTTAAATGAGAGCCAGGTCCACGGCCGGAAGGCGGGGCGGGGCAGCTTATAGCGCAGGGCCACCAATAGCGGCAGCAGGCCAAAAAGCGCTTCGCTCATCGCCCCCAGGGTGATCAGATGGACGCGCAGCCAGCGCAGCCCATTGAACCAGGGCAAAATCTGAAAACTCGTCAATGAAGCATCGATAGCGCTAACCAGCGCCATGATCAGAAACAGGGCGGTCATCAGGAAATACAGGTTCATGACAATCCCTCACGTGGGATGAGAAGAGGTTTTTTTTGCCGCAGATTGCGCAGATTACGGGATTTTTGTGTGCGCCATTTAGTTCAGAGTGAAATCTGAACTGGTATTAACTTCGCGAACATAACAATCCCCAAAATCTGCGCAATCTGCGGCCAGAACTCTTAAAGTGGCCAGTCGCGCAGGATACGCTCCGTTTCTTCGGAGTGGCCGCTTTCGTCGCGGACCATATCTTCAAGCTGCACCGCCAGACCCTTGTCGCCGTATTCTTCGGCTTCTTTGGCCCGCTGCGTATAGTCCTTGGTGGCCTGGCGCTCAGCGGTCAGGACCGCCTCCAGCATCTCGCGATTGTTCTTCGCGGCCGGCACGGGGCGAGCTGTCGTAGTCGGCTCGCCGCCCAGGGCCACGATCTTGTTGGCCAGGAACTGGGCGTGCAACGATTCATCAGCGATCTCGGTCAGGAAGAATTGGGCCAGTTGCGGCCGGTAGGGGCCGGTGGCCTTGGCGGCATAGACGGTGTACTGGATGATGGCGCTCAGTTCGCCAGCCAGGTCTTCGTTCAGGTTGTTGATTAAAGTTTGCTTATCCATTAGATACTCCTTTCCCTCTCCCTCGCTTCCCTCGCTTCCCTCGCTTTGCTCGGGATGACAGGGTTACGTCGGGATTACGGTTGCTGCGCTGTGATCTCGTGTTTGGCGCAGCGAATTATTCAGGTTGTGATTCGGGTGGCCAAAAAGGCCAGCCGGGTTTCGGCTTCGATGCCGCGGACGGTGCCGGCGGGCATGACGACGGTGGCGCCCGGTCCGACCGGTAGGCGTTCGCCGTCAGTTATCATCCAGCCGCAGCCTTCCAAAAAGTGATACATAGCCGTGGCCTCCGGGTGGGGCGGGATTTTTTGGCCCGCTTCCAGTCCGGCGATGAGGACGCGGACGTTCTCATCTTCCAACAGGATATGGGGTTGGGGACCCTCGGCAGCGTAGGCAAGTTCATTGCGCCAGTGTGAAATCAATTTTGTTTCGCCCATCACCAGCAACTCCTTACATCATGGGTTTATCTTAGCAGCCATCTTTGTTCGGGTCGCCGACTTTTGTCGGGTTTCGAACTAGGGCGGCCCGCCCATGCCATTGCCATTACCATTTCCATTGCCGTGCCCCTGGCCCATTCCCTGCATGCCGTTCTCATGTTGCATGTCGCTCATGTTGTGGCCGGCGCCATTGGCACCGAGACTCTGGATGTAGGTGATGACGGCCCAGCGCTCTTCCTCACTCAGGGTATTGCTCCAGGTTGGCATGGCTGAGTTAAATGGATCCATCGTCCCGCCTTCGCTGACGCGCCAGAACAGGTAATCGTCCCCCAGCATCTGGCTGGTTTGCGCGACCGGGGCGGCGACCGGATTTAGTGTCTGGCCAGCAGCACCCTCGCCCATACCCGTTTCGCCGTGACACACGGTGCAGTAGGTGGCATAGATGTCCTCGCCGTCAGCCAGGACCTCTTCGGTGGCTGAAACGGGATTCACAAGACCGGCGTATTCCTCCGGGATGGTTGCCTGGTGGCGCAACTGCATCTGATCGCGGATGGCCATCATATCCACAGTTGGGACCGGTGTGGGCTCGGCGTCCGCTTCTCCCTCTACCTGGCAGGCTGCCAGGAGGAGAAGCGAGGCCGCTAGTAATAAAAGTCGTTTCATCATTCTCTCCGCAGACAGCCGCTGAATGGCTGTCTATCAAGCTGATGAAAGCAATCTTAACGGCGGGGCGGGGTTGTGTCCCCGACTTTTGTCGGAAACCGGCCGGTTCTCATCTCAACAGGCCATCGCGATCAACGCATCCCGGTCCAGAATACGGATCTGATGCCGCTCAACGGCGATGAAACCATCATTCTCCAGGCCGCGTAGGGCTCGCTGGATGACATCCGGAACCGTGCCGAGGCGGGCGGCGAGCTCAGCCTGGGTATACCAGCGCGGCCGGTGCAGCACATCTTCGTCCGCATCTTCCACCAGGAGGCGGGCCAGCCGTTCACTGGTGCTGCGCAGGGAGAGGTCGGTGACCAGCGAGACGAGGTAAAGCATGCGCTCCGCCATGCCGGCGATGACGTGCTGGGCGAACTCGGGCTGCTCGCGCAGCAGGATGAGCAACTGGTCGCGAGGGATGAACCAGACACCGGCCGGTTCCAACGCCACCGCCGTCGCCGGGTTGGCATGATTGGCAAAGACGCCGACCTCGTTAAAGGTCTCGCCCGGCTCCAAAAACCGCAGGATCTGCTCCCGGCCCGCTGCTGACGTCTTAATCACTTTGAGCCAGCCATATTGCAAGTAATACAAGCCCGGCTCCGCTTCACCTTCCCAAACGACAACATCGCCCGATTGATATTCGCGCCAGCGTGACGCCTGGGCCAGACTTTGACGGGCCGAACCTGGCAGTTGGGCAAAGAGGGGGATGTTTAGAAGCTGCTGGGCCAGCAGCTCCGCGGCTGGGCGGTGCGGGCTCATGATTTCAGCGCCTAGAAGGGCACATCCTCATCGGACTCTTCGTTGCCGGCGCGCAGGCGGGCTTGCGCCTCTGGTTCCTCCAGATAGTTGTTTTCCGAAACAACATTGGAGCCAGTTTCCCGTTCAAATTCCCGCCGGGCATTGCCGGCGATACGGCCACCGCGCCGGGCGGCTGACTGGTTATCCTCAAAGCCCTGGGCATCTTCGTTTTCGGCAATTTGCCGCGTTGTCAGCTCTGCCAGGGATTGAAAGACCAGCTCGGCTTCTGTCATGTGGTCGCGCAGATTATGCTTCTTGTCCAGGTTTTTAAGTTTCTTGTGCTGACCCACCGTCAGACCGCCAAAGGTGGTTTTGGAGATCTCATTGGTGAGCAAAGCGTACTCCAGCCCTTCCTGCACGCCCCGCCGCGCCCAGGCATCGGTCAGCTTGGAACGGATGCTCTTGCTGCGCAGTCGCTTCTCGATCCATTCATCGGAGTAACCGTCGCGCCGGTAGCGCTCGATCTGCAGATCATAGATATGCTTGGCGCCGGTGCGGGCCAGCCACCGTTTAAGCGGCTCCGCCTTTGCCGAGGGAATGGATTGGACAATGCGCAGGATATCTTCGAGTTTGGCCGCATTGATGCTCTGCTGCCCGCCCCGGGTCGGCATCGAGCGCCGCTTGACCATCTCTTTCCAGCTCGCCTTGAGCTCCTGGTCGCGCTGGCGCATCCTTTTCAGATATTGGGCGGGATCATTGGAATCTGTGAGATGGGCAATGACGTCGACGACAGCGAAATAGACTTCGCCGGTTGCTTCGTCAAACGTGTAGCGCACAGTAGGGTCTTCGTCGTCACCGATGAAGCGGGCCAGGGCATCAGTTGGATTGTCCTCACTCATAAGGAACTCCGGTTGGGCAGGGCAGGGGGGGTACAATTTGTACCCATCCTTTAACCCAAGCTCAAAAATTACGTTGGTAACCAAAATGATTGTACTGGATCAAATAGTTTTCCACGAGCGGCCTCTGCTGGTTCGGCCCGAATTCTGAAATGGCGCTAAGGCAACAAAAAAGCCTCTTCGCGATGAAGAGGCTTTCTGTTTTCGAGCAATAAGGTTAGCCCGAAAAAGGGCGGGCAATTTAAAGACCACAAGGAAGAGGGGAATCACCCTGAATCCGGCGGTTTTGTCGCGTTTCTCTCGTGCCAGTTTTTTATATGAGGGAAAGTGCCCTTGTGGTAAACCATCCGAATCTGCGACCAGAATACCAGCATCGACAGTTAAATGCGAACAAATATTTTACAGGCGCGCAATTTCCCAGCATACATTCATCTGGATTAAAAGGCTGGTATTGCCGGCCGGCTAGGGAGCAGTAAAAGCCCGTAAACAAGGCTGGATGCTGCCATACTTTTCTGGCGACTCTTAACGGGTTTTTACTATACCTGCCGGCTACGGAAGCCAGGGGAACGCTCTATTTCACAGTATAATTTGTAGCCGGACGCGTGTTGGCAGGTTATGTAGAGATATGTTTTTATGTTGTACTTTTCGAATGGCTATGCGCAGCTCATGGCTTATGTTTAGAGAGATAGGCAAGTCGCAAGGGTGAAATAATGGGTTTTCTGATCGATATTGTGGGTAATCTGGGGGTGGGTAAAACCACGTTGGCGGCGCAACTGGCAGAACGATTGCCAGCCACGCCATACTGGGAGAGCCCCACGGCGAGGCCCTTTCAGGAGCTATTCAGCGCTGATAAGCCACGCTGGGCGTTGGCCAATCAACTTGACTTCTTTATGTTCCGGGCTGAGCAGGAGCGGCAGGGCAGAGGGGCGGCGGCGATCGCCATCCACGATGGTGGCCTGGACCAGGATTTTAATGTTTTCTGCCGTCTCATGCTGGAGGCGAAGTATCTCGCTGGACCTGAATATGACCTTTGTGCCCACACCTACCAATTGTTACGCGCCCTGCTGCCGCCGCCGGAACTGACTGTATACCTGGAAGCACCGGTTGCGGTTATCCAGGCGCGGCGCCAGCAGCGGGGCCGGCCGAATGATGACAATATCATCGCCCTGGAGTTGCTCAGTCGCTTCCAGGTTCATCTGGACAACTGGTTGCTGGCGCAGAAAGGGGACAACCTGATTCGATTTGCTGCTGGCGGCGCTGTGTTCTGGGATGAAACGGCAGTGGATCAGCTGGCGGATGAGATCCGGCGCCGGTTGGGTTGTTGATACCGGCCGGTCACCACATTACAATTAGCTTCCTAAATCCTGAACAGCAAACAGAGAGAAAACATGATTCCCCTGAAAATCAAACCTGACATCGAAGCAGCCCTGGCGGCCGGCCAACCCGTGGTGGCCCTGGAAAGCACCGTCATCACGCACGGCCTGCCTTATCCCGATAATTTGAATACCGCTCGCCTGATGGAAGCGGCCGTGCGCGAGGGGGGTGCCTTGCCGGCGACCATCGCCCTCATTCAAGGGGTGATCCATATTGGCCTGACGGATGAGCAGCTGTGTTACCTGGCGGAGCGACCGGCCGGTACCGTCCGCAAATGTAGCCGCCGCGACTTCGCCATCACCGTGGCCAACAAAGAAGATGGTGCCACCACCGTCGCCGGCACCATGATTGCCGCGGCCATGGCCGGCATCCCCATCTTCGCCACCGGCGGCATCGGCGGCGTCCACCGCGGCCATCCTTTTGACGTCAGCGCTGACCTGGCCGAGCTGGGCCAGACGCCGGTCGCCGTCGTTTCCAGCGGTCCCAAGCAGATCCTGGATCTGGACGCCACCCGTGAGATCCTGGAGACCAATGGGGTGACTGTGGTCGGCTACGGCAGCGACAAAATGGCGGCTTTCTACTGCCGCGAGAGCGAGCACCCGGCCGATGTCCGCCTGGACACGCCCGCCGAGGTCGCCCGTCTGATCCGGACCCATCAGCAGTTGGGGCTGCAGAGCGGCTTGCTCATTTCTGTGCCGGTGCCGGCTGAGGATGGGTTGGATTACGCCGAGATCGACCAGATCATTGACGTGGCGGCGGCCGAAGCGGACGCTGCCGGCATCCACGGCGCCGCCTCAACTCCCTGGTTGCTGCGCCGCATGGTGGAGCTGTCGGATGGCCGCACCCTCAAAGCCAACACCTCACTCCTGGCCAACAACGGCCGCACCGCCGCCCAAATCGCCGTCGCGTTGTCGGAGATCTAGGCCACGGATTAACAGGATTAAGCACGGATTTTTTTCTGGAGAATGAGATTGGCGCGTAATCGCCAGCCATTGTCAAAAAAATCCGTGTTTAATCCGTGTCAATCCGTGGCTGCCTTCCTTTCTGCACCGACCATGACGAAGTACATGGTTGAGGTGGTGTCGCCCCGGTTTTCCCAGGCATGGAGGCCGCCGGTCTGGATGACACAATCACCCGGCTGCAGTTCAACTTCACTGCCATCCTCCATGACGAGCCAGACATTGCCGCTGATCAGGATGCCGTAGTCGGTGGAGTCGGTCAGGTGGAGGGGGACCTGTCCTCCGGGGGGGATGAGACCGACGATACAGGTGGTGCCATCGGCCGGGGGGAAGAAGTCGGTCATCCCTTCGGTGGGGTCACCGGCCGGTACCGGCACGGTGTGCCCCCCAAACGTGCGCCAGAAATAGAGCAACTCGGACTCTTTTCCCTCAGGGGCCGCCGCCGCCAGCTGGTTCACAGCGGTAATGGTCGCCTTCCCTTCGTCATCGTACCCGGTCACTATTCGTCTCATGTTATCTCCTCTTTTTTTGCCACGGATTATCACGGATTATTTTTGTTTTTTGCCGCAGATTGCGCAGATTAGGGGATTTTTATGTTCGCAGGGCATGGGCAGTGCGAAGTCAAACATCAGCGAAATCAGCGCAATCTGCGGCAAAAATATCCGTGCTTAATCCGTGCTAATCCGTGGCCGTTCTTCTCTCAGCCAGTTCAGCCAGCAGGTTGGCCAGGCTGTAGTGGGGCTCATAGCCGAGCAGGGTCTGGGCCTCGGTGCGGGCCAGGATGTCCGGGCGGACGCTGATATCGAGGCCGGCGGCTTCGGCCAGCTCGGCAAATTCGGGGTAGGTGGCCCGAAAGGTGCTGCCGGGGCCGTCCACATCCCAGTTGGCCAGTTGCGCCGCAGTGTAATCGTAGGCGCCGTCGATGTCGGCGACAAGGGGGGTGGGTTTGGCCGGGTCGGCCAGGTAGTCCAGGGCCAGGAGGACGGCGCGGGCAAAATCGTCAATGTGGACGGCGCCTTTCACAAACCAGTTGGCCCACTCAATAAATGAGCCATAAACCGCTGAGTTCCAGGCCGGGATGAAGGCGCGCGGCCGCAAAATAACCAGCCGCACATTATGGCGGGCGGCAAAAGTCTGGGCGATTTCCTCGGCGATGAGCTTGGTTTGCCGGTAATAGCCATCGCCATCGTAGATGCTGGTCGTCGAGATATGAAGAATCTGCTTCACCCCGCTTCGTATAGCTGTCTCGAAGATGTTGAACGTGCCGGTCGCATTCAGATCCCAGAAATCAAAGCCATCTTTCTGGCCGGTGACTTCATGAATGCCATGCCAGGCGGCGATATGGACAACCACATCGACTTCAGACATCGCTTTTTGCAGCAAAGGGCGATCCAGGATGGAACCGTGAATGATGGTACCACCGGCAACCTGTGGCTGGCGGATATCGATACGAACGGGGTGATCTCCCCGGGCGAGAAGCTGGGGGGTCAGGACAGTGGCCAGGTCACTGGCGCCGCCACTGAGCAGGATGTTCACATTGGCCTCCTGGGTAGGGCAGGGCCAAAGGCCCCACAGGAACAGACAGGCCAAGTTTACTTGGTCGGTTGAAATTCGGGTAGAAAGGCCTTTACTTGTTGACAGCAACATCGGACCTGCTTATTATTATCCTGTTTTCCCGGAATTGCGGGAAAACAGGAAGGTGATATGAATCGGATTGGGGGAATGCGCGGCTTTGTCGTGTTGTGGCTGGGGCAACTTGTCTCGTTGTTGGGCACGGCAATGAGCCGGTTTGCCCTGACTATCTGGGCGTATGAGACGACGGGGTCGGTGACGGCACTGGCATTAGTCGGCTTTTTCTCGTTTGGGCCGACGGTGATTCTCAGCCCGATCGCGGGCGCACTGGTGGACCGCTGGGATCGCAAGAAAATCATGATCGCCACGGACCTGGTGGCCGGTCTGATGAGCACGACAATTTTGCTGCTGCTATATACGGATAACCTGGAACTCTGGCATCTTTATGTGGCCGGGGCAATTACCGGCGCCTTTGAGTCATTCCAGTTCCCCGCCTTTTCTGCGGCCATCACCATGATGGTGCCCAAAGAGCAATATGCCCGGGCCAGCGGCATGCAGTCGCTGGCGGATGCGGCCACCCAGATTGCGGCACCCTTGCTGGCGGGTATTCTACTGGTGGTGATCAAGATTGAGGGCGTGCTGCTGATCGATGTGGTCACATTTTTGGTGGCTGTGGGCAGTTTGTTGTTTATTTTGGTGCCGCGACCGGCCGGTTCCCAGGAAGGGCAGGCAGTTCACGGGTCACTCTGGCAGGAATCCCTTTTCGGTTTCCGCTATATCTGGAATCGGCCCAGTTTGCTGGGCATGCAGCTGGTTTTCTTCGGCATCAACTTCACCTTCATATTTTCCGTGGTGCTGCTGCCACCACTGATTCTCAGCCTTGTCGAGAACGGCGAAGTGATCCTGGGCACCGTCCAGTCCGCCACCGGGTTTGGGGCGCTGGTGGGCGCCTTGCTGCTGACCGCCTGGGGGGGCCCGGCGCGCAAGGTGCATGGTGTGTTGTTGGGCATGATCCTGGGTGGGCTGTTGGGGCAGACCATGTTGGGTCTGGGGACGGGGGTCCTCTGGTGGTCCGTTTGTGGTTTTTTCATGATGTTTTTCTCACCGCTTCTCAATGGCAGCAACCAGGCAATCTGGCAGGCCAAAGTGCCGCCAGATCTTCAAGGACGCGTATTTTCGGTGCGCCGGCTTATCGCCCAGATTACCGGGCCCGTGGCCATGCTACTGGCCGGACCTCTTGCTGATCGGCTGTTTGAGCCGGCCATGATGCCTGGTGGGATGCTAGCCGACAGCTTTGGCTTTATGGTCGGCACCGGCCCGGGCGCCGGTATTCGCCTGATTTTTGTCCTGACGGGTTTGTTATCTGTTTTCATTGGCATGGCTGGCTACGCTTTTCCGGCGGTACGAGAGATTGAAGAGCGGCTGCCTGACCATACCCCGGAGGCAACTGCTGTATGACCCTGGATGCCACACCCCTGTTGGCGCCGCGTCCGGTGACCATCACCGTCGAACTGGCGCCGTTACTCAACCAGCTCAACAGCCTGGCCGCTTTGAAAAGTGCACCATTCATGAGTGGTCTGGCAGACTGGATTTATCAGACCGAGCGTCAATTGACGGACCAGGAGCGAGACAGCAACCGTCTGCTCTTTGCTTACCTCGGGCTGCCCGCTTTGGCAGCGGCCTTGCCACCTGATGCTCTGACCCTCTCCCTGGAAAGTTTCCTGACCAGGTTAGCTGTTGCAGACGCTAGCCAGTTTCGCGACCGCTGCCTGGCAGCAATGCTGGCCGATCCGCTGCCCAGTCTGGGCGTGGCGGCAGCCATGCCCCCGGTTCAGCCGGCTGAATTGCTGGCTGAAGCGAGCCGCTTTGTCGATTATTTCAACGCCCGCTTTGAATTTGGGACGGTGGCGGAGTGGTCGGCGCTTTACGAGCGGATGCAAAGACCTGAGGAATTGCTGCGGCAGATACAGGATCATTTGCAAACCCTCTGGCAGAAATATCTGCGTGCTGAGTGGGCGCGTGTCGAAAGTCGCGTACGTGGCGTTGTGGCTCGTCGGGAAGGACTTATCCGGCCGGATCAGGATATCTGGACCACCTTGCAGGCGGTAACCGGACGAAATCTGGCGGCCATTGCCAGCCCGGCCGAGTTGGGCCAATTTAGCCGGATTGTCTGCGTACCGACGCCGCATAATGGACCTTATTTGACGCCGATACCGGCCGGTGCCACCCTCTATCTCCTCTTCGGCATCCCCGCCCCGGACGCCCCGGTGGCAGCCCCGATCCCGCCTGATGTGGTTGTCGGCCGGCTGCAGGCACTCGGCGATGAAGTCCGACTGGCCATCCTGATGGCCCTGCAGACAGCTGGCGAACTGAGTACGCCGGCGATCATGGCCCAATTTGATTTGAGCAAATCAGCCACCTCCCGCCATCTGCGCTTCCTCCAGGCCACCGAACTGGTCGAGGTCCGCCGCGAAGACAAGACGTTAAAGTTGTACCGTGTGAACCGGGCGGCGCTGGCCGAGCTGCGGGCGTTTCTCGGGACACTCGCCTAATACGGTTGGCCGCGTCGCGCAAGCGGCGCGCCAACCTGACAATCAGGTCCCCCAACCTGACAGGTCCCCCAACTTGACAGGTCCCCCCAACCTGACAGGTCCCCCCAACCAACCTGACAGGTCCCCCACTGGACAGAAGGTCCCCCAACCTGACAGGTCTGTCCCCCAACCCAGACAGCTCCCCCAGAATGCCACTGGTAGAAATCTGTGCTAGAATGCCCCAAGTCGCGTGTCAATTGAATTCAGTTTGTGGGGGGAAGCAAAATGAGCTTCATTACCTGTCCCAAATGCTGGCAAATGAATGCTGCCGGGAGCAGTTCTTGTTCACGTTGCCGGTATGACCTCTCGGATGTTGGACCTGTTGCAGTTGAAGCCAGGCCAAACCCACCAGCATTACCCGTCTCCCGATCTCCAGCGAGAGCGCAGGATCTACTGCGGCAGCTGGACCGAACTCAGACCAGGAAAACCAGCAAACATCGTGATAAAGCCATCATGATCGGCATCCTGATATTGTCTTTTGTGCTGGTTCTGGTATTTACTGGCGCCGATGCTGCTTTGATGCTGCTGGATATGATCTTTGATATTCTGCGCCGTTTATAGTGGGGCCGACTAGCCTGTCTGATCAGCCAGCTCCCACCAGCCGATCGTGCCCAGGATACCGAGCAGGCTGGCAACCAGAACGACGATGTAGCTGGCCGCGCCAACCGTTATACCCTGCGTCAGGAGGGCCGGCACGGCCCAGGGAAAGTATTCACCCCAGCCCAATACCACCGTGATCTGGGCCATGACGATCGCCAGGACCGCGCCGCCCAGCGCCGGCAGGTAGCCGCGGCCGGCGCTGGCCAGGAAGCTGATCGGCGTGACCAGCACCATCGTCAGTGTGGTTGCGAGCGCAAATTGGGCAGTCTGGGGCCAAAACAGCTCCGGAGTGAGAGGCGGTAAGCCGACGATTAACCCCATGCCCAGCCCGCACAGGTAAACGAGGGTTGTCGCCAGCAGCGACCAGCCCAGGATAACCACAAATTTGGCCAGGACGATGGCGCCGCGGCCGGTCGGTAGGGCGAGCAAATCCTTGACGGTTCGGTCGGCAAATTCGCGGCCGAAGACCCAGCTGCCCACGAAGCTGTAGAGAATGATACCGCCGGTGGTTACCGCCTGGTTGAGGAAGTTGAACATGGCCGGCCAGGTGAATTCGCCGCCCACCAGATACGCCTTGCTGGTGATGATGCCCAGCCGGCTGGCCAGTTCGGGATCCTTGAATACCAACATAAACACGCCGCTGATCAACGGCACGATCATAAAGCCGATGAGCGCAAACAACGGTAATGGGGCGCGTCTGGCCTTATTGATTTCGACCCAGATGGCTTGTGTGAGATTGTTCATGGCGTGGGGACCTCATTCCGGCCGGTCAGCCGCAAAAAATAACTCTCCAACTCTTCTTTCTCCAGCGTCAGCGTTGTGGGCGGCTGCCCATTCTCTACCAGCAACGTCGCAATCTGCTCGGGATGTTGGATGGCGTCAGGCGCGCGCAGGCTTATCTGCTGACCGGCTGTCAAACTGACAGCATAACCAGCCCCCGCCAACACCGCCTGCGCTGCCAGATTGTCACGGGTTGCGACGATCAGCTGTTGGTGGCGCTGCTGCTCCATCTCCGCGACCGAAAGCTCCTGCACCAGCCGCCCATCGTTAATAATGCCGATGCGCTCAGCCAGGCGGGCGACTTCGCCCAGGATGTGGCTGGACATGAAGATGGTGATGCCATTGTTGCGGGCCAGCCGCTGGAGCAGTTCGCGCATCTCGACGATACCGGCCGGATCCAATCCATTGGCCGGCTCATCCAGAATCAGGAGCTGTGGGTTGTGCAGCAGCGCTTTGGCGACCCCTAACCGCTGCCGGTTACCCAGCGAGAGCGCCCGGGCGCGCCGGTCGGCATATTCGCCCAGGCCTAGCTGGTCGATGACCCGGTTTACCGCCGCCGGTGCCACACCGGGCCGCAGCCGGCGCATCATCTCCAGGTTCTGGCGTGTGGTTAGCTCGGGATAAGCGTCGGCCGTTTCTACGAGATAGCCCACCGAAGCCCAGAGCGTCCGATCACCCCGGCTGACGGGCCGGCCCAGAATTGTCGCGCCACCAGCCGTTGGGCGGATCATGCCCAGTAACATGCGAATGGTTGTCGTCTTGCCGGCACCGTTGCGGCCCAGAAAGGCGTAGATTTCCCCTTGCCTGACCTGCAGGTCCAGGTCAGCCACAGCTTTGACGGCCCCAAACTGTTTGCTCAGCCCCTTCGTTTCAATGGCGAGTGTCATGATGCCTCCACAATGAGCAGCCGGCGCAGGCTGTCGATAATGCGTTCAGCCGCTTGAGTCAGATCAGCTGTCGTCAAACCATCCCAGTGGGCAAACAGCCAGCGATCATGAGCGTCGTCCAGGGCCATGACAAAGTCGATCAACAACGCCTCGGGCAGGTCACGCCGTATTACGCCCAGCGCCTGCCCATGGCGAATAAGCTGGCGCAAGCTGTCGCGCGCGGCCGCGAAAATGGCGGCAAATGGACCCTCCGTAGCTGCCGTAGGCGACATGGCGCCGCCGCCCTTGATCAGGCCCAGGACCCAGGGTCGTTCCTGAAAGCTGGTGAACTGGTATTGATAGATGGCGGTCATTTCCGTCCAGAAGTTAGCCGCGGTGAAATTGGCCGGATCCAGGGTCAGGCCGTCCAGCATTTCCTGGCCATAATGGAGCAGTGCTGTCAGATAGAGATCAGCTTTGTCATCAAAATAATAGTAAGCAGCGCCTTTGCTGATCCCGGCCTCGGCCAGGATACGATTCAGGGTTGCGCCTTCGTAACCATGGGCAGCGAACTCTTTGGCGGCTGCTTCCATAATGCGTTCTTTTTTGGCGGCTGGCAGCCGGGCAAACCGGGGACGGGGCATGGGACACCTCATAATCGTCTTTAGACCATAGAGTTAGACCGAACGGTCTAACCCCATGGTCTAAAGAATAGCGCAAGATATTTGTGGGTGTCAATAGGGAGATTTAAGGGAACCCGTCGGGTAGCCGGACCCGACAGGTGGCCGAGCCTATTCGGTGAAGACGGGCAATGGCTCCTGGGTGGCGACGTCGACCAGGCCCAGGAGGTCGCTGAGGCGGACTTCGGGGATGACGGTGAGGGCGAGGCCGGTGGTGGCCAGTGCCTTGGCCCGGTGATGGATGCCCAGCTCGACGGCCAGGTCGTCCATCTTCTCCATCTCGACGGCCAGCTCGCTCACCGGCTTGAAGGACATCAGGCCGGCCAGGGGGAGCTCGACTTTGGCGAGGACCTGGCCATCGTTCACAATAACCACGCCGCCGCCGCAGGCCGCCAGCTCCTGGACCGCCAACAGCATGTCTTCCGGCCGGTGCCCCGTCACAATCACATTGTGCGAATCATGGGCGATGGTGCTGGCCAGAGTGGCGTGCTTGAGCCCCAGCCCCTTCAAAGGCACCACAATCGGCTCGTGTTTCTGACCGTGGCGCGGTACGACGGTCGCCAGGCAGATATCGTCACCCACCGCAGCCAGGTCAATCTGGCCATCTTTGACGGTGACGGTGGCGCTGTCCAGGGCTGAGAGCCGGGTGGGCAACAGGTGCAGCATGTTCATCGTTACCTGGCCGTTCGCGATGGGCGGTTTGAGGCGGAACTGGTCCACAGTCAGCGGCGCGACGTGGACGCTGTTGTTGATCTCGATACTGTTCGGCGGCTCGGGGATATCCTGTAACAGTTTTCCATCCTCCACCATCAGCTCGCCGCCCACGAAAACCTCGCTGGTCCTGACCTCTTCCAGGGAGTCGAGCAGGATGATGTCAGCCAGGTAGCCGGGGGCGATGGCGCCGTGGTCGCGCAGCTGGTAAGCGCGGGCCCCATTGAGGCTGGCCCAGCGGATGGCGACCGCCGGGTCGATGCCGTGGTAGAGCATCTCGCGGATGACGCGATCCATGTGGCCGTTGATGAGCAGATCGGCCGGCGAAATGTCGTCGGTGCACAGGGCGATGTCGAGGAAAGGTAGTTTCAGGATATCCGGCACAATGGCCCGGGCGTAGTTGCCAAAGGTGCTGACCTTGAGCAGCGGCAGCAAACCCAGACGCAGCTTTTCCACCCCTTCAGGCCCAATGCGCAGCTCGTGGTCGTTGTCGATGCCGGCCGCAATATAGGCGTTGAGCTCGCGTCCGGACAGCAGGGGGGAATGGCCCTGGATCTTGACGCCTGCCGCCAGCCCGGCCTCGACGATACCGACCATTTTGTCGCTGCCATTGACGACGCCCATGTAATCCATCACTTCAGCCAGGGCGATGACCCGGGGCCAGGTGAGCATCTCGGCAATTTCGGCCGGGCCAAAATCGGCCCCGGCGGTTTCCTTGCCCGGCACTGCCGGCACGCATGAGGAGATCGACAGGTAAATGCGCAAGGGCAGCCCTTCACTCCCTTCCAGCATGAAGCGCATGCCGTCCATCCCCAGCACATTGCCAATTTCGTGCGGGTCAATGACCGAGGTCGTGGTGCCGAAGGGGAGGACGGCGGCGGCGTAGCTGGCCGGGGTGACCATGGTGCTCTCAATGTGGATATGGGTGTCGACGAAGCCGGGCGCCGCCCATTTGCCGCTACCGTCGTAGGTGGCCTTGGCCTCGAGCTGGTAGGCACCGGCCGGTCCCACCAGCGCCACCCGATCGCCGTAAATGCCGATATCGGCCGGGTAAATCTCGCAGGTGAACACATTGACCAGATTCACATTGGTAATGGCCAAATCCAGGGGCCGCGCCCCCCTTGCCGCCTCAATCAATTCCAACCGACTAACCACGCTACACCTCTTTTTTTGCCACGGATTAACATACGCCGCTTCGCTCAGCACAAGCTGGGTTTTTCTCTTTTTCTTGCCGCAGATTTCGCAGATTTCGCTGATGTTTGTTCTCGCGACACCTTTGTCATGCGAGCAATAGAATCCCCAAATCTGCGAAATCTGCGGCAAAAACCAAAGAAAAATCTGTGCAAATCCGTGGCCGCTCTTCCAGATTTTCTTGACACAGATTACCCGGAAAGGGATGATGATGCCAGTTGATTTCAGGGAGGCAATGATGACAAAGAAGCCGGAGCAAAAACGCAGCAAGGTTGGGTTGCCGCCGGGCAGTCTGGTGCATGTGGGCCAGCAGAAGACGGAGGAGGTCACCTTTCATCTCATCGACTACGATCCCGACGGGATGTTCCTGGAGCATCAGACGGATGATCTGGCCGAGCTGGCAGCGGCCATCGAAACCCCCAGTATTACCTGGATCAATGTGATTGGGCTGCACCAGGTGGACCGTATTGAGGAGGTCGGCGCGGCGTTTGGTATCCATACATTGCTCCTGGAGGATATCCTGAACACGGATCAGCGGCCGAAGCTGGATCAATTTGAGAAATACCTCTGCCTTATCCTGAAGATGTTGTTCTGGGATGAAGCGGCCGGCGCGGTGGTGACGGAGCAACTCTCCCTGGTCCTGGGTCAGACCTATGTGCTAACGTTTCAGGAGCAGGAAAAGGATGTCTTTGGGCCGCTGCGCCAGCGGTTGCGCGAAGGGCAGGGGCGCATCCGGGCGGCTGGCGCTGACTATCTCGCTTATGCCATTCTGGATTCGCTGGTCGACAACTATTTCCTGGTCCTGGAGCAGTTGGGTGATCAGATTGAGGATGTAGAAGAGGAACTGGTCGTGGCCCCAACCAGCGACACGCTGACGACTATCTACCATCTGAAGCGCCAGCTCCTCTTTATGCGCAAGTCTGTCTGGCCGCTGCGGGAAGCGCTCAGCATGCTGCTGCATGACGGGGGCGATCTGATCCGGCCGGCGACCCTCATCTACCTGCGCGACGTCTATGAGCACACGATTCATACCATCGACACCGTGGAAACGTTGCGGGATATCGTCGCCGGCATCCTGGATATTTACCTGTCCAGCGTCAGCAACAAGATGAATGAGGTGATGAAGTTGTTGACAGTGATCGCCACCCTGTTCATCCCGCTGACCTTTGTCACCAGCCTCTATGGTATGAATTTTCACTACATGCCGGAACTGGCCTGGCGCTGGGGCTACGGTTTTGTCTGGCTGGTCATGCTGTTGATGACAGGGGGGATGCTTTATTATTTCAGGCGCAAAGAGTGGTTGTGAGGGTTGCCAGCGCCGCTCGCAGCGACCCGTGACTGCGCGCAACCACTTATAGTCCCATCAGGCTGGCTTCAAAATTTCTTCACATTGATCGCTATACTGTGAGGCGGCATGAGATCTGCCCGGAGGAAATTGATGAAAGATAAGCCTGAGGCGAACCGGATCAGCCGGCGCCGATTTATTCAAAGCGGGGCTGCGGCCTCGTTGGGCCTTTTGCTGGTTGGTTGTGGTGACGACGAGGTGGCCGGGGAAACGGCGACTGCGGTGGTCGCGGCGCAACCGGCGGCTACGGAAACAGCGACGAACCCCGCCCCGACGGCCACCACGATGCCTCCTACAGCGACAGCTGCAGCGCCGACTGTCGACAGTGAACCCACGTCGACCGCCAATCCCCCTGCGGAAATCCCCACCGATGTACCCCCAACCCTGTCACCAACCCCCGCCTGTGGCGACGACGATGATGAGCCCACGCCGGCGCAGACGGAAGGACCGTATTACACGCCCAATACTCCGGAGCGGAGCAGTTTCTGGGAGGCGGATACGGTCGGGACGCGGCTGGTGGTGACCGGCCGGATCCTCACCACCGGCTGCCTGCCAGTCGCCGCCGCCCTGCTGGATTTCTGGCATGCAGACGCGGGCGGCGCTTATGACAACAGCGGCTACAAATTCCGCGGCCACCAGTTCAGCGATGCGAACGGCAACTACCGGCTGGAAACGGTCCTGCCCGGTCTCTACCCTGGCCGTACCCGCCACATCCACGTCAAAGTCCAACCCGCTAACGGACCCGTCCTGACCACCCAGCTTTACTTCCCGAATGAGCCGGATAACGCCCGGGATGGCATCTTTGATGCGGAACTGCTGGTAGAGATGAGCGAAGCAGCGGATGGCCTGCAAGCCAGCTTTGACTTTGTCTTAGCCTGATTAGGCGTCCCCAAAGTCATCGGGTCGCTGCGAGCAGTGCTCACCTTGAACACCGTAAGAAGCGACCCGATGACTGCGAGCACCGCTAGATGATCACATTCAAGACCGCCTGCTGGCCGCGCTGGGCCGCTGCGTAGGCGCGGGCGAGGGCGGGGGGGAGTTCGGCCGGTTTTTCGACGCGCTCGCCATAACCATCGAAGGCGGCCACGATCTTCTCGAAGGCGGGCGGCGGGCCCAGGCTGGTGAGCGGGGGCGCCGGCTCCTCCAGATCGGGGTACCAGCGATTGACGTAGTTGGTGACGGTCGCCCATTGGCCATTGTTGAAGATGATGGTGATGAAGGGCAAATTCTGGCTGCGGGCGACCTGGTGGGCAGCCAGCGGGGCGCTGAAATAGTAGCAGCCGTCGCCGGTGCCCAGAACCGGTAGTTTGCCCGGCTCGGCCAGGCGGATGCCCAGGGCGGCGCCCATCCCCCAGCCCAGACCACCGGCGTTGGGCAGGGCGAAGAAGCGGCCCGGTTCGGCCAGCGTCAAATAATCCCCGCGCAAATCAAACTCGCGCAATACGACGATCTCTTCATGGGCCATGGCCAGTTCATTGACGCAATGGGAGATCCAGCCGTAGGTCATCTCACCCAGCTCTTTGGCCCGGGCAATTTCGGCCGCGCGTTGGGCAGCCTTGCCCTGTTGGATGGCGCCGACCCAGCGCCGGCGCCGTTCGGTGAGGGCGGCGTCTGGCGCGGCGGTCGCGGTCTGTAGCGCCCCCAAAAAGGGGACGATGGCGCTGGTGACGACGGCATCAGCGCGGAAGCCGCGGCGCGGGTAGCGGCTCAGCAGCGGGTCCGGCCCGACGTGGACGACGCGGCAATCTTGTCCCGGCCGGGCATGGATCGGCATGTAGGGCACGTCGCTTTCCAGGCTGATGATCAGATCCGCCTCCGGCACGGCGGCGTGGGGATTGTCGCCCAGCCAGAGCTTGTGACCAAGCGGAAAGTGCAGGTTGCGCGGCATGAGGCCGGTCACGCCGGCGCTCTGGGCTTCAGCCAGGTTGACGAGAGCAGGCAGAATGTTGTGGTCCCGGTCGGTCCCGCTGCTGATGATGAGGGGGCGCTGGGCGGATGCCAGCCAGCTGGCGATGGTCTGGATGCTGGCCGGATCAGGCTGCGGCGGACTGGGCAGGACGGGCGGTTGGATTGGTGCCGGAATGGAGATGATCTGCTCGACGGCTTCCGGGGCAAAGGTGAGGTAGACGGGACCGGCCGGTGCACTCAACGCCAGCGCATACGCCCGCGCCAAAATCAAATCGATCTCGGCGATGTTGTCGCCACTGATATGGTAATGCCACTTGACACTTTCCCGCACCATGCCGGCCTGATCCGCCATCTCCTGGGCCCAATGGATGAAGCCCGGCTTGCTCGTCCGGCTGTGCTGCTCGGTGGCCGGCGCCAGGCCGGCGAACAGCAGCAGCGGCACCTGGGCCCGCTCGGCGTTGATCAGCGACATCAACGCATTGGCCGTGCCCACATTGGTATGCACAAAGACCGCCGCCGGCCGGCCGCTCTGCAGGTAGTAGCCATAGGCCATGTTCATGGCGACAGTCTCATGCGGCACCGTAATCGGCACCGGCACGTCCTCGCCCAACCGGCCTTCCTGCTGGAACTGGGCGTAGGCGCCCAGAATCGGCGGGTAATCCGTGCCCACATTGCCCAAAATGTAGTCTATGCCCAGCGCCTTCAACCCCAACAACAACGCCTGCGCCCCGCTAACCTGCCGTCTCATCTCACTCATGGAAAACCTCTTTTTGCCACGGATTAGCTCGGATTCAATACGGATTTTTTCTTTTGCCGCAGATTTCGCAAATTTCGCTGATGGTTGACTTCGCGACACCTACGCCGCGCGAGTTCAAGAAATCCCCAAATCTGCGCAATCTGCGGCAAAAGAAAAATACCAGCTTGTCGAAGCGAAGTATGTTAATCCGTGGCCTCTCCCTAAACAAACTGGATGGCGACGGAGCCGAGGGGGCCGAAGTCGGCGCGGATGGTGTCGCCCACCTGGGCCCAGACCGGCCGGACAAACGAGCCGGCCAACAACATCTGCCCCGGCTCCAGGGCGACGCCCAGTTCGGCCAGCTTGTTGGCCAGCCAGGCAACCCCGTTGGCCGGATGGCCCATCACCCCACAGCTAACGCCCGTCTCCTCAATTTCCGCGTTGCGGTACAAAATGCCCGGCACCAGCCGTAGATCCACATCGTGCGGCCGCAGCGGTGTCCCGCCCAGGACGATACCGGCGCCGGCCCCATTGTCGGCAATGGTGTCAAAGATCTGGCGCGGTTCGTCGACGCGGGTATCGATGATCTCAATGGCCGGCACCACGTATTCCGTGGCCCGCATCACATCCAGCAGACCCACGCCCGGCCCGCGCAGCGGCTGGCCGAGGATGAACGCCAGCTCCAGCTCCACGCGCGGGACGCAGTAATTGGCATGAGCCACTTTGGCGCCGTCGGCCAGCAAAAAATGGTCATAGAGATAGCCATAATCCGGCTCGTCGATCTTGGAGGAACGGCGCATGGCGACGGAGGTGAGGCCGACCTTGTAGCCAATCAAACTGGCGCCAGCCGCCAACGTGGCCTCGGCGACGGCGGCAGAGATGGCGTATGAGTCCTCAAATTGGATGTGGGGGAAAAGGGCCGAGGGCCGGGTGGTCTGGATTTTGGTCTGGTTGGCTTCGAGCAGGGCAGCCACAACCTGGTTGCGTTCGGCTTCACTGAGCATACTGTCTCCTGAAAGGGCCGGGTAGATGAGGAGAAGACCGGCCGGTGCATCCATTCTAGAGTAGCCCGGCCAAATCATCCAATCCCCTGGACTGCTTACGTAAAATCTAGGTTTTCACCGTAAAAAGGGGCCATGACCCCAGACAATGTTTTAGTCATTGCCATTTTGATTGGCGCCATCATCCTGTTTGTCTCCGAACGGTTGCGTGCTGACGTCGTCGCTTTGATGGTGTTGCTGACGTTGATACTGACCGGTTTGTTAACGGTAGACGAGGCGTTGGCGGGATTTGCTAACCCAGCCGTGGTCACTGTCTGGGCGGTGTTCATCATCAGTGGCGGCTTGCAGCGTAGCGGCGTGGCGGATCTGATTGCCAGGCAGTTGCTGCGCTGGGCCGGCGGCAGCGAGACCCGGCTGCTCCTTTACTTGATGCTTGGCGCCGGGCTGATGTCTGCCTTTATGAACAACATCGGCGCGGTGGCAATTCTCATGCCGGCGGTGATCGGCGTGGGCCGTAAATTGTCGATTTCACCGTCGCGCCTGCTGATGCCGCTTGCCTTTGCCGCCCTCCTGGGGGGGAACATCACCTTGATTGGGACGCCGCCCAACATTCTGGCGACAAGTCTCATGGCGAGTTATGGCGTCACCCCGTTTCGTTTTTTTGATTTTGCGCCGACGGGCATTCTGGTACTGGTTGTGGGCATCCTTTACATGATGCTGGTGGGGCGCCGGCTGTTGCCGGACCGTATGCCGCCAGGCGGCCTCTCAGAGGAGTTTCGCGTGTCGGATTATCTGGCTGAGTTTGCGGTGGCGCCGCAATCCCCGCTCATCGGCAAATATCTGACTGAAACGGACCTGGGCTCAGCCTACAACCTGAACGTGATTTATGTGCGCTCCGCTGACGGCGAGTTGATTTATGCCTTTGGCGAGCACCAACTGGACAGCCAGGACGTGCTGCTGCTGGAAGGGGCGCCGCAGGGGATCCTGGCGGCGACAGAGGCCTATGGGCTCCGGCCGGTGGTTGATTTTGCCGCCGATGATTGGTTGGCACGGCTGGAATCCGGCGACTCTCATCTAGCCGAAATCACGCTGGCGCCCAACTCTGTCCTGACCGGGCAAACCCTGCGACAAATCAACTTTCGCGATCGCTATGGGTTGTCCGTGCTGGCGGTACGTCATGCGGGGGTTGAACAGTTTGAGCGCCTGGGTGATCTCGCCTTGCGTTTTGGCGATGCCCTGCTTGTTCATGGTGCCAGGGAACGGTTTACCCTGTTGCTGAATGACAATAACTTGATGGTGCTGGAAACGCCTGATGTCGAATTGCGGCGCGTGCGCAAGATCCCGGTTGCCAGCCTGATTCTGCTCGCCGTGCTGGTGACGGCTGCCCTGGGCCTGCTGCCGGTCGCCGCGCTGATGTTGGCCGGGGCGCTCCTGATGGTTCTGGCCGGGGTCATCAAGATGGATGAAGCGTACCGGGTGATCGATTGGCAGGCCGTATTTCTGATAGCTGGTATGCTCCCGCTCGGTGTGGCGATGGAACAGACCGGGACGGCTCAACTGGTCGCCGTACAGTTGGTCAGACTGACCGGTGATCTGGGGCCGGTAGCGATACTGGCAATTCTCTTTGTGCTGACAGCGCTGCTGACGGAGGTGATCTCCAATGCGGCGGCCGCCCTGTTGATTGTGCCGATCGCCATCGATGTGGCGTTCGACCTCGGGTTGAATGCGCACCCCTTTGTGATGGCGACGGTCATCGCTGCCTCCACATCCTTCCTGATGCCGATAGGCCACCAGGTGAATATTATTATTTTTGGTGCCGGTGGCTATCAGTTTCTGGATTATGGGCGGGTGGGCATTGGCCTGAATATTCTGCTGCTTTTGCTGACGGTCATTGCGGTGCCGCTAATCTGGTCATTTTAGCCTGTCGCCAGCTTGATTTGCGTATAATGGGTCGATGATAAAGTTGGATCTGCATTACACCGAACCCCGATTGGTCTCTCTGTATGATCAGGATAATCCACGGGGACCGGACACCGATTTTTATCTGCAGCTTGCGGCAAAGCTGGCCGCCCGGCGAATCATCGATCTGGGCTGCGGTACCGGCTTGTTGACCTGTGAGCTGGCCCGGCCGGAACGGCAGGTTATCGGCGTTGATCCCTCGGCCATGATGCTGAGTTATGCTCGGCGCAAGCCGGGCGCCGAGCAGGTGCGCTGGATCGAAGGGGATGCCAGCGCCCTGGGCACTCCAGCCGCTGATCTCCTCATCATGACGGGTAACGTCGCCCAGATTTTTCTGGACGATGCGGACTGGGAGGCAACGCTGGCGGCCATTGGCACAGCCCTGCGGCCGGGTGGTTACCTGGCCTTCGAAAGCCGCCATCCCGCCGCCCGCGCCTGGGAAAGTTGGGTCCGGGACCGCAGCTTTGAGCAATTTGATTCGCCGTACGGCCCGATGGCCTGCTGGTTGGAATTAGTTGCCGTCCATGGGGAGAACGTGCGTTTTGCCGGTTACAATCAGTTTCTGGCTACCGGTGAATTACTGGTTGCTGAAAGCGAATTACGCTTTCGTGACCAGGCAGCCCTGACTGAAAGTCTGCACCGGGCGGGATTTGTGGTTGAGGATGTTTACGGGGATTGGTATCATGGACCGGTCACCGAACAAAGTAGGACCATGGTATTTGTCGCGCGCTATGGTTCTGTAGAGTAAATTATGTGCCGGGCAGTTCTTGACCCACTGCCTTTCCTTGGCAAACAAATAGTTGTCGACTATGGATATCACGATCAGAGAGTTCGAAGAGCAGGATGCTGATGAGCTGGTCAGGGTGTGGCGTACCAGCTTTGAGAAAGCTGTCGGTGTGTTAGACCCTCACCCTTTGGAAGAGCAGCGACGCTTTCTGGTGGAACAGCTTGCGCCCAACCACACCATTCGGGTTGTTTGGGCGCAGGACAGGATTGTCGGCTTCATTGCGGTCACCCCGGATTCCATCTCTCAGCTCTATTTGGCTGAGGAGGCCCAGGGGCAAGGGATCGGCCGGCAACTTGTCGATTGGGCCAAGGCGCAATCGGTTGGGATGCTGTGGCTGTTTGCTTTTGAATCCAACACCGGCGCCCAGGCCTTCTACGAAAAATGTGGTTTCCATATTGTTGCTCGCGGTTACGAGCCCATTCTTGGTCTGAATGACATCAAATACGAATGGCGCCGTGAAGACTAAAACGCCATAGCCGGGGAGCCGTGCTCGTGCATGGTATAAATCGAAGCAGCATCCTGGCGGCTATTTACTTCTAACTTCTTGAGAATGTTGTGGACGTGATTTTTGACCGTACCACATTCGATATACAGTTGCTGCGCAATGCGCTTGTTGCTTTCGCCGGCGCTGATCAGTTGCAGAACCTCTTCCTCACGACGAGTGAGCTGGTCCAGCAAAGTTTGCCGTGACGCGGTGAAGGCGAGGGGTTTTTCCAGGTTGGCCAGCAGCGATAGACGTTCCATCATTGCCGCCGCAACCGTTGGCGAAACCAGTGCCTGGGCCTGATCAGCTGCTTGGATTTTGGCGATAATATCCTCGACGGATTCGGCCTGCAGCACATAGCCGGCCGCGCCTTTCTCAATGTAGCTGATTACCAGATCCGGATCATGCCGCAGACCAAGGATCAAGACCTTTGTCTGCTGCTCACGCTGGCGTAGCTCATCCAGAATCTGCAGTGCCGAAACACCACGCAATTCGCTACCCAACAGGACAACGTCGCCCATCGGCAGCAAGTAATAAAGTTCCTCAACTGAGCTGGCGCAGCCGACGACATGCGCTGACTCGTGGTTATCCAAAACGGTTCGTAATGAATCACACAACAGATGTGAACTGTGGGCCAAAATTATCCGAATCATATGCTTAACTCCTGAATCCAACCTTTGGGTTATTGAATACCAGTATGCCGTATCTACAGTTCCAGTTGAATCAGGACTGGGCCTAAACCCGGGTGGGTGAATACCCTACCCCGGCTGGTAGACTCCCTTATCAGCCCTGGGATAGTCCTAACGAACTAGGCCCTCTGCCGCAACATCATTTATAATCAGCTGGTAGCCAGCTTCTCCCCACCAGGACGGAATACATGATGAATCTCGACAAGATTGTGCAGAGAGCATTCGATCAAACCCTTGGGGATGATGATCATTTTCTTTGGGAACTCGTCAATAACCTCGATCAGGGTGTCACAATTGTTGATGAAGACCGCTGTCTGGTTTATGCCAACCCGGCCTTTGCGGCAATGGTCGGTCGCTCCCTGCCCGACATGATCGGTCTCGACACACAAATATTTATTCATCCTGACGATTTGCCCATCCTGAACGAGCAACGCCGGCGCCGCTTTGCGGGAGAACAGACGACGTATGAGGCTCGTTTTATCAGGCCGGATGGCAGTTCGGTTTTCGTCCGTATTACGGGCTTTCCCCATTGGAATAATGGCGTTATTAAGGGCACCTATGCGCTGGTGACCGATATCACCGAGCAGATTGAGGCTCAAGAACGGCTGCGGGCCGGCCAGAACATCATCGAACAGGTTTTTGCAACCAATCCGAATATCCTCGTTGTCTTTGACCTTTTGGAAAGGCGCATCGTTTTTCAGAATCGCCAGGTGTTGTCAACAGTTGGTTATACCGCTGCAGAGATTGATGCTATCGGTAGCAATCTGCTGCCGGGGATATTGCACCCGGATGATGTGGGCAAGACATTACAGATGTTCACTGAGATTCAATCGATAGGTGATTCTGCAGCCTATCCCCTGGAAATCCGTGTCAAACACAAGGATGGGTCCTGGCGCTGGCTGGATAGCCAGCATGCGGTTTTTAAAAGGACGCCGGCTGGCCAGGTTGCCCAGATTATTACCGCCGCCACTGATATCACGGATAAGAAAATGGCAGAGAAGCAACTGCGCGAGAGTGAGGAGAAGCTTCGTCTGCTGATTGAAAATGCGCCTGTGGCCCTGGCCATGTTTGACACCGAGATGCGTTATCTGGCTTATAGTCAGCGTTGGGCCATAGAATACCAACAAGAGGGTAAGGATCTCATCGGGCACAATCATTACGCGATCTTCCCAGACTTGCCGGAGCATCTGCGCCTGGCGCATGCTCAAGGTCTGGCCGGAGAGATTGTCAGAGAGGCTGAGGATTATGTGGTCCTGCCCAACGGGAGCTCCGGATGGTCAAGCTGGGAGGTCAGGCCCTGGTACAAAGCGGATGACACGGTTGGGGGCATTGTCATCTTTGTGCAGGATATCTCGGAAAGGAAAAACGCTGTCGAAGCGCTCACGCGTAGCGAACAACAGTACCGGACAATCGTAGAGGATCTGACGGAATTGGTCGTTCGGGCCGGGGCGGACGGTACGATTCATTTTGCCAATGAAGCTTACCAGCGCGCTTTTGCCGCCCCGGATGGCAACATCGTCGGTACGAAGTTTTACGATCTATTGGATGAAGCGGCGGCGACGCTGGTTCGGGAAAAAGTCGCCAGTCTGACGCCGGCGAAGCCAGTGGCTGTGGACGAGCATCAGGAGCAGCTGGTCGATGGCACTTTTGCCTGGTTTTACTGGGTTGATCGGGGGATTTTTTCTGAAGATGGCGAGTTGGTCGAGATCCAATCAGTCGGCCATGACATTACGGAACGTTACGTGTCTGAGGGGAAACTGCGGCAGAGTGAACGCCGGCTGCAATCCATCATTGAGTCCGTTCCAGAAGGTGTGCTCTTGCTTAAATCCGATGGCACGATCCTGCTGGCTAACCCAGTGGCGACCCGTTACTTTGAGGTATTGGCCCCGGCCTGGGTTGGCGGCGAACCGCTTCGCCAATTAGGTGACCGGCCGGTCGCCGATCTCTTGCAGGCGCCGCTGGAAGAGTGGCAGGAGATCACATTTGCCGGCCGTATCTTTGAGGTATCGGCTCAGCCCGTAGTGGACCATGGTGACCAGTCAGATTATGTGATGGTCCTTTGGGATGTCACACGACAGCGTGACATCCAGCGCCAGGTGCAGACCCAAGAAAGGCTGGCAGCAGTTGGCCAGCTAGCCGCCGGCATCGCTCATGATTTTAACAACATCATGGCTGTCATCACGCTCTATGCCCAGTTGATGTTGCGTTCCAATGAGTTAAGCGACCGCTTTCAGGAGAGAATGCGTACGGTCGTCCAGCAATCGCAGCGGGCCACCGATCTGATTCAGCAGATCCTGGATTTTGGCCGGCAATCTGTGCTGGAGGCTCGTTCCCTGGATCTGGGAGCGCTGATGGGAACCCTGGTCAAGATTCTAAAACGGACGCTGCCGGAAAATATCCAGATCAGTTTGACGGCCGATGAGGATCTGCATCATATCAAGGCAGATGCCACTCGCATACAACAACTCATGATGAACCTGGCCGTCAATGCCCGGGACGCTATGCCTGACGGTGGCAAGTTGGCAATCAACCTTGCCCGCCTCCCGGCTGATCAGGGTCCGCTCATGCCGCAACCGTCTGAAGATGGCGCTGACTGGATCTGTCTATCGGTCACGGATTCAGGTAGTGGCATTGCTCCCGACATTTTGCCCCATATTTTTGAACCATTCTTTACCACAAAAGGGGCAGGCAAAGGCACCGGGCTAGGGCTGGCCCAGATATACGGCATCATGCAGCAGCATGGTGGCCAGGTCAATGTCACGTCTACGGTTGGTGAAGGCACAACGTTCCTGATGTATTTCCCGGCCATTGCTTCAACTGAAATCAGCACAATAGAACCGGGTACCGGCACATTGGTCATGGGCCAGGGGCAACATGTCTTGCTGGTGGAAGATGATCCGGCAACACGTGAGGCGCTGTTCCGCAGCCTGGCATTCCTGAACTACAAGGTGCGGGAAGCAAGCAATGGCCAGGAGGCTTTGGCCCTATTGGCCGAAAATATCCATTCATTTGACCTGGTCATCAGCGATGTGGTTATGCCAGAGATGGGCGGGCCGGAGATGCTGCGCCTGATGCATGAACAGCAACTCAAGATTCCGGTCGTATTTCTGACAGGGCATCCGATGGGGACAGAGATGGACTCCCTGAGAGCGTTAGGGATGGCCGGCTGGCTGCCCAAGCCGCCCAATCTGGAAATGCTTGGCCATCTGCTGGCCCAGACATTGGCTTAGGCCAGCGTCGCCGCCGTTGCTTCTTGCGGCGCGGGCAGCCAGAGTTGTAGGGCTTGCGCCAACAAGCGAATGGCGATGGTGGGTTCGGCTGCAGTAAATGGATAAGGGTGGAAGGTGAACGGCGCCATTTGACTATCACCTTCGCGAAAATTGTGTCCCGGTGGGTGGACGACGGCGTCAACATGAACCGGGAAGCCGCTCCAGCTGATGCGCAGCTCCGGCACCCGATAGGTTTCCACACTGTCGAGCTCATGTAACTCCTCAGCCAGCAGGCCGTGCAGGTATTGCAGATAGCCCTCACGCTCATCTTCACGTACACAAACGATGTTTAACAGACCATCTGTCGGATCTGCGTCCGGCGCAAATTTCAGACGGGGCCCAACGGCGGCTGTATTTAATGCCTCAACCAGGAGAAAGTTGCCGGCAATTTGGCGATCCGGCAGGTGGATAGTGAGCTCCCGGGAGCAGCCCTGCTGCAAGATGTCGATGATGGTCTGGACACTACGCAGCACGCTTTTGCCCTCTTCGGGGTTGTACTGAGCCAGGATCTCAGCGAAGAAGCCGACGCCGGCGCCTTCAACAAAGAAATCCTCACCCCAGGGCGCCTGCAGATGACCGATGTCCAGGGTACATTCCTGCGGCGACCCCAAACGCTGGACGATCTCCAGCGGTTTCCCTGCCACGCCAAGTGTTCGGCAAATGTTGTTGGCAGTCCCCATGGGCAGGGGCAGAAAACGGATATCGTCGCGGCCGACCAGACGGGTTATCACTTCCCGGGCTGTGCCGTCACCACCGGCCGATACGACCAACCCCCTGGCTTCAGCCAGAATCGGGTTCAAATCATCGATGGTGTCTGTTGCCTTGTAAACTGGCTCGTAGCCGGCATCACGCAACCCATCTTGCAGGTCATTTACCTTCGCCTGCGTGATACTGCCGGCATTGGCGTTATAAATCAACGTTGCTTGCATTCGCAAAACTCCTCACGCACTCTTATTTGGGTTCTTTTAGAGAAAGCAGACACGGGTGCCAGGGAACGTCTAGGCTGGTTCACGCTGCCCCCTCACGGCGCTCTTGCTGGTTTCGCCCTCGCCGTTCCAGAAGAAATAATAAATGATGGCACCGACCATGGCCGGTAACACAATGCTCAGGACCCGGAAAATCGCCACCGCAGCCACCGTCGAATCGGTGCTCAAGTTGGCTGTCGAAGTCAGAAAACCGACCATGCCGGCTTCGGTTACGCCAAAACCACCCGGCACCGGGATGATGCGGCCCAACATGGTGGGGACGATAAAGGCCAGGAAAAGCACCGGGAGGGAAACCTCTAGCCCGGCGCCATGCAGCGCCATGCCCAGCAGCGTGATCTGTAAGGCCATTGAAACAACCGTCACTGCGAAGCAGCCCAGCATGATCCGCCAGGTAAAAACGAGCGGGATGGCTTGCAGGAAATGAGCCCATTGTTCTTTGTAGCCGAAACGTTTGGCGAGCCGGGCCGCCAGCCCCGCTAACCAGTGCCGGGTAGTCGAGATGATGAGCAGGACAGCCAACACAGCCAGCACGGCCAGGATAATCAGGACCGGCAACCGCGCTGCCGGGAACCAGAGCGCCGCTATAATGCCGCCAAGCAGGAAAATAACCTGGTCCCAACCACTATGAAAGGCGACGGTCACACTACTCTGGGCGATAGGAATACCCAACTGCTTCATCAGACCCGCCCGGGCAGCAACGCCACCGGGCAGTAAGGCAACGGCCTGACCGGCCAGATAACCCTTCAGGATAATGCTTTTGGGAATCTTCTCGTTAAACGGGCTGATCAACAGCAGGAAGCGCACGCCTTTAATCAGGTAGTAGGCCAGAGCCAGCCCGACCATCACCAGCAAGTAGGGCAGTTCAAAACGGCGCAAGGACTCCCACACTTCCTGCCCATTAACATACTTGACGATAGCCCAGACCAGACCGGCCGCTACCGCGAGATGTAACCCGTATTTGAGATAATTTCTATTCTTCTCCATATTTTTCCTTTAATAAGTAAGGGCACCAGCAGGGCGGTTCGGCTTGAAGCCGGCTAAACCCTGCTGGTGCCCGGAGCAAACCACATCGGTTGCATATGATTCCGGTTGGAAATTCCTCTGCGGTTTACTGACTCAAGCATAGGCCGGGCCGGGCTCCTTTGCTATGGGTCTGGTCATAGACTCAAGGTCACAGAGAGATATAGATTGGATATAACGATATAGGGCGAAATGTATCCGGTGGCTATGTCGGGTCACATTGAGGGGGGCTGCCAGGCTGCCTATACTGCCAACATGAAGAGTTCAACCGAATTGGAGGTAAGCCGATGAATCCCCTGGTTAAGCCTGGTCAGCAGGAAGCCCGGCCATCGAGCTTGTTTGCCCGAATCGGCCGGCATGAACTGATTATGCTGATCGGTTTTACCCTGCTGGCTGGCGGCATCTGGCTCACGATTCACCTGGCTGACGCAGTTGTGGACGGCAGCACGGCTGAGTTCGACGAGCAGATTATCATGGCGTTGCGCGAAGCGGGAGACAGCCACGATCCCATCGGGCCGCCCTGGCTGGCAGAGATGATCCGCGATTTTACCGCCCTTGGTGGGACCGGCATTCTTTCATTGATCGTCGCTGTTGTCTCACTGTACTACCTGATTCAGGGGCGTTTCCGTGAGATGCTGGTCTTGTTGGTCGCCGTTCTGGGGGCGCTGCTGTTGAGCTACATCCTGAAGGATGCCTTTGGCCGGCCGCGGCCCCAATTTGTGCCGGAAGGGGATTACGTCTACTCGGCCAGCTTCCCCAGCGGTCATGCGCTGTTGGCGGCGGCGACCTATCTCACCATCGGTAGCATCGTGGCCCAGCTCATCCGGCCCACCCATCTCAAGGCCTACGTCATTCTGGTGGCTTTTGTCATTGTCGGGCTGGTTGGCTTCAGCCGGGTTTATCTGGGGGTCCATTGGCCCACCGACGTCCTGGCCGGTTGGACAATTGGGGCTGTCTGGGCCCTGTTCTGGTGGTTGGTCGTGCGCTGGCTGCGCCGCCGCGGTATGTTCCCCGCCGTGACCCCATTCAATTTCCAACACAAAGTAGGTGGTAAAGCAGTATGAAACGGGTCCTCCTAATTCTGATCGATGCCCTGACCGGGCCGGAATTGAATCGGCACATGATGACCGGTCACTATCCCAATCTTGAACGGGTTCGTGAAGCGGGTCAGTTTTACGAAACGTGCCTGAGCATTTTCCCTTCGATTACCCATGCGGCGTTGAGCAGCATCATCACGGGCAAATACCCGGTCGATCACGGCATCGTGGGCTCCCACTGGTATGATTTTGACCATGACAAGGTAGCCTACTTCAGCGGCAGTTTGCCGATGGTGCTGCAAAAGGGCATCGGCACCTTTATTCGCGAATTCCTGATTGAACTGAATCACGATTACCTGGCGGCGCCCACCCTGTTCTCGACGTTGGAAAGGGCGGGCTATCAGACAGCCTGCCTGAACTTCCCCGTTTATCATGGTGATGTGGCCCATACCGCTGACATGCCTTTTTTGCTCAGCCTGTTCCCGGACATGCCGGCCCGGACGACTGTTTACGGGCCCAGTGAGCTTTATCTGGGCGACCTGGTTGATTCGTTGAGCCCGCAAGCGGGGGTCCGACCCAGGAAGACCGGCCTGCTGCACTGGTACGGCTTTCACGACGACAACACCGTGGCGCTGCTGGAACAGATGGCCGCCAACGATGCCTTCCCCGATTTTACGCTGGCGTATTTCCCGGAAAACGATGAGGTTTCCCATAAGGAAGGGCCGGTAGCGGCGCACCAGCGGCTGGGCTACATGGACGCGTTGCTGGGTAAGCTGTTTGCCACCTATGGCGGGCTTGAGGAGTTTCTGGATCAGTTTGCCCTGATTATCTCGGGTGACCATTCGCAGAGTGCGACGTTGCCAGATGTGACCGAGCAAGCTATTGATCTGGCCGAGTTGCTGCCGGCCGAGCGGTTGGCGGAGGCCGGCCATCCCTGGGACCCGCACGATACGATTATGCCCTGCCCCAATCTGCGGGCGGCGCAGCTTTATTTCCGTGAGCTGGAACCGGCCGGTTACGCCCACATCATCGCCCAGTTGCTGGCTGATGAACGCCTCGATCAGGCGATTTACCGGGCCTCGTTGCTGGACGGCGGGCCGGGTTACGTTGTGCAAACGGCCAGCGCCAAACTGCACTTCTGGCGTGATGCCGAAAGTTCTGTGACAGACCGATACGGCAACCAGTGGGGCTGGCAGGGTGATCTTGCGGCTGTAGATGGCAGCGTCGAGGGGGAAATAATCAGCTTTGGCAATTACCCCAACGCCTTTGAACGTATCGCCGGCCTCCTGGACAGTCCCAACAGCGCGCCACTCTGGCTGACCGCCCACATTGGCTACGAGATCATCGTGCCGCATGTCAAAACCTATCCGGGTGGTGGTTCGCACGCGTCGCTGCACAGGCTGGATTCGCAGCCGCCGTTGTTATTGGCGGGGGTACCGGCCGGTGTGACCATCCCGGCGCAGCCGCGCATCGTCGACATCGCCCCCCTCTGCCAGGCCATTCTCGAGCAAAGGGAGCTGGTTACGTTGCCGGTCGCTACTTGCAGTTGATCCGGCCCGCCCGGCTGGATACCATAAGCGGATGGCAAAGCATGCGCACACAGTCAACCGCGGCGACCTGGACGACGCCCAATTTTTGGAAGATCGTCTCTACGACTTTAATGCTGCCCAAACCGGCCGGGACGATGGTCGCTATTTCACCTTCGTGATACGCGATGAGATGGGGCAAATAATCGCCGGTACCTCCGGCTGGACCTGGGCCAGTGCCTGCGAGGTCCGCACCCTGTGGGTCGATGGTGCCTGGCGTGGGCAGGGTTTGGGCGAACGGCTCCTGGCAACCGTCGAGGCGGAGGCCAACGCGCGCGGTTGCCAGATCGTTTTACTGGCCAGCTACAGCTTCCAGGCGCCCGCTTTCTACCAGCGCCACGGCTATAACCTTGTCTGGCAGCTGGCTGATTTCCCGCCCGGCCACCAATTCAACTTTCTGGTCAAACAGTTGCCAGCCGGTTCGGAGGGCGCAAATGAAGCAGCGCGCCCCGCGTAACCGCACCCTGACCTGCACGCCCGAAGAGCTGGCCACGCTGTCGACCGACTTACTGCGGCTCAGTGGCCCGGCTGAGCTGTCGGCCGTTACCGACCGGGTGATTCAGGGCGATACTCGTGCCCTCCTGCCGCGCCTGCCCCGGGCCATGGCCGACCTCGTTATCCTTGATCCGCCCTACAATCTGACCAAAAACTATGGCGGCCATCTTTTCCGTTCCCGCGCAGCGACTGATTACCGGGCCTGGTTCGCCGAGATCCTGACCGGCTTGCTGCCCCTGCTCAAGCCGGGCGCCACTATCTACGTTTGCAGCGACTGGCGCACGTCGAATCTCATTTTCCCGTTGCTGGACGAACATCTACAGGTGCGCAACCGGATCACCTGGGAGCGGGAAAAGGGGCGCGGCGCCCGCCGTAATTGGAAAAATAGCAGCGAGGATATCTGGTTCTGTACCATCGACGATGATTACTACTTTGATGTCGAGTCAGTGAAGCTCAAGCGGCGGGTGCAGGCGCCGTATCGTGAGGCGGATGGCACGCCTAAAGATTGGCAGGCGACCGGGCAGGGCAATTTTCGGTTGACGCACCCGGCCAACCTCTGGTCAGACATCACCGTTCCCTTCTGGTCCATGCCGGAAAACACCGATCACCCGACCCAGAAGCCGGAAAAACTGGTCGCCAAACTCATTCTGGCCAGCTCCCGCCCCGGCGATATGGTGTTCGACCCGTTCCTGGGCAGCGGCACCAGCGCCGTCGTGGCCCGCAAACTGGGTCGCCGCTTCTGTGGCCTCGAGCTGAACGCAGAATACGGTTGCTGGGCCCTCAAACGGCTGGCCCGCGCCGCCGCCGACCCGACCATTCAGGGTTATGCCGATGGGGTGTTCTGGGAGCGGAACAGCGGGTCGGGGAAATAGCGAAATGTTCTGCTATTGCTGCCCGAGGGATTGGTTTCTGGCACACAGAATCGATTATACTGGTACTATCATTCGACCGACTCAGGCTGCCCGTAGCCTTCCTTAACGCTGGTCGCACGTCAGTTCATTAACACAACAAGAGGAAACGCTATGACAAAGAGACCTAAAGGGATGTCTGTGTCGCAAGCTGCCACATTTGACGGCCTGAAACGCTTTAACCTGATCATGGGCTGCCTGCACCTGGTGCAGGGCATATTCATGATTGTGGTCAGCAATGACACAACCTATCCCATCTTCACGAACTTTCTCAGTTTCAATACGGAGACGTTGTCGTTGACGCCGGTGCCTGAGTTGCTATATGAGCTGCGCTTTGGCCCGGCGGTCGCCGCCTTTCTGCTGATATCGGCCGTGGCCCATTTTTATCTGGCCACCATCGGTAGTAGTCGCTATGTGGCTAATCTCAAGAAGGGGATGAACCCGATCCGCTTTTACGAGTATGCGCTGAGTTCTTCGCTGATGATAGTGCTGATTGGCATGTTGTCCGGGCTATGGGACCTTGGCGCGATCATCCTTATCTTTGGACTTAACGCGATGATGAATCTGTTTGGCGTCATGATGGAACTGCACAATCAGACGACCCGAAAGACGGACTGGACCGCCTACAATTATGGTTGTGTGGCCGGGATCATCCCCTGGATTGTCATCTTCATCTATTTCATCGGTTCGGTGAATTCCGGTGACGCCAAGCCGCCGGCTTTTGTCTACGCGATTCTGCCCACCTTGTTTATTTTCTTCAACATATTTGCCATCAACATGGTGCTGCAATATCGGAAGGTTGGGCGCTGGGCAGATTATCTGTTTGGCGAGCGGGTCTACATCATCCTGAGCCTGACCTCCAAGTCCGTCCTGGCCTGGCTGATTTTTGCAGGAACGCTGGCGCCGGTGTAGGAAACAAGAGATTGCGTTGGGTATACGCCGGACCTGTGAACAGCTAGCCAGCGCTGTGACTGGCCGGCAGCGCGGGGCGCTAAAGCGCCACGCTACGGTCACGTCCGCTGAAGGCGGACTTTGTGTTCTTGTTTGGCTCGTTAAGCGCGTCAGGTGTAGACCGCTGGTGGAAATTTCTTGACCTGGGTTGCGGGATGAAACCGATGACATGACAAGGGCGCATGGTCAAGCCTTCTGCCAACGTTCGTTGGACTCTTTGAAAAACCCGTATGTGCGTCGGGCAATCACCGGAAACCAGAGTCCGCTTCCAGCGGACGCGCTCGTAGCGTGGCGCTTTAGCGCCTCGCGTTCGCAGGTGCGAACCGCATCGTCCCCATTTCCTAAAACACCCGCCCCTCAGCCGCCATCGCCGCCAGCATCTCCGGCGGCGCAAACCGCTGGCCATACGTCGCCGCCAGCTCCCGCGCGCGGGCGACAAACCGCGCCAGCCCATAGGCATTGATGAACTGCAACGTCCCGCCGTGGAAGGGGGCGAAGCCCCAGCCGAAGATGCTGCCGAGGTTGGCGTCGGCGACAGAGCGGAGGACGCCTTCGTCGAGGCAGCGCACGGTTTCGAGGGCCTGGATGAAAAGGATGCGGTCGATCATTTCGGCCTGCGCAAGTTGCGGTTGGCCGTCCCTGAACTGTTCGGTCAACCCGGGCCACAGCCGTTTCTCGGCGCCATCATACTCATAAAAACCGGCGCCGGCCGCCCGGCCCGGCCGGTTCAATTCCAGCATCTTGTCCAGCACCTTGAAGGCGGGGTGGTCGATGGCGATCTTGCCCGCCGCGTCCAGATCCGCGACGGCCTGGTCGCGCACGTGGGCGGCCAGGCTGAGCGAGACTTCGTCCATCAGGGCCAGCGGGCCGACGGGCATGCCGGCCTGTAGCCCGGCCATCTCGATCGCCGCCGGGTGCTGCCCTTCGGCGAGCAGCGCCATCCCCTCGTTGGTCCAGCTGCCGAAGACGCGCGAGGTGTAGAAGCCGCGGCTGTCATTGACGACAATTGGCACCTTGTTGATGGCCAGGACGTAATCAAACGCTTTGGCCAGCGTCGCTTCGTCCGTCTGTTCACCCATGATGATCTCGACGAGCTGCATTTTGTGAACCGGCGAGAAGAAATGGAGACCGATGAATTTTTCCGGCCGGTTACTGGCCGTCGCCAGGCTGGTGATGGGTAGGGTGGAGGTGTTGGAGGCGAACACACCGGCCGGATCCATCGCCACTTCCGCCGCCGCCGTCACCTTTGCCTTCAGCGCCCGATTCTCAAAAACCGCCTCAATAATCAAATCGCAGCCCGCCAGCTTCGCATAATCCCCGGTCGCCGTGATCCGACCCAGGATTTCGTCCATCTGGCCCTGAGCCATGCGTCCCTGGCTGACTCGCCGAGACATGATCTTCTCGATACGTGCCTTGCCCGCGGCCGCTTTGTCGTCGTCGGCGTCGGTCATCACGACGGTCAGGCCGGCGTAGGCGGAAACGTAGGCGATGCCGTGCCCCATCATGCCGGCGCCCAGCACGCCCACCTTGTGCGTCGGCTGCGGCGGCACGTTCTGCGGCCGGCTGCCGCCCTTTTTGATCTGGTTGAGCTGAGTCCAGAAGGCGTTGATCATATTTTTGCTGACCTGTTTGGTGGCCAGACTCGCAAAGTAACGGGATTCAATACGACAGGCGGTCTCGAAGTCGACCTGGGCGCCCTCGACCAGCGCCGCCATGATGGCCTGGGGAGCGGGGTAGTTGCCCTTGGTCTCCTGGCGCATGTAGGCGGGGGCGACGGCCAGCATCTGGGCCACGGCCGGATAGGTCGGGTCGCCGCCGGGGATTTTGTAGCGCTGGACGGCGTCCCAGGGTGCTTTGGCGTTCGGGTTGGCGGTGATCCAGGCGCGGGCCTGGTTTAGCAGGTCGTCGCTATCCGCCGCGACGGCGCCGATCAGGCCGGCTTTGAGCGCCTGTTGCGGGCTGTATTTACGGTTCTGGGTGAGCCATTCCAGGGCGGGTTGCAGGCCGATTAACCGGCCGGTCCGCACCACGCCGCCAGCTCCCGGCAACAGCCCCAGACCAACCTCCGGGAAACCCAGCTTCAGGCCCTCGTCGTCCAGGGCGATGCGGTGATGGCAGGCCAGCGCCAGCTCAAAGCCGCCGCCCAGCGCCGTGCCATTAATGGCCGCCACCACCGGCTTGCCAACCGTTTCCAGCTGCCGGAAAACGGCTTTAGCGGCCTGTGAGGCGTCAAAATAGGTTTTCGCATCGTCGGCTGCAAAGGCGCTGTCGATATCCGCCCCGGCCATGAACAGCTTTTTGCCCGAAGTCAGGATGGCGCCTTTCACCTCATCGTCTGCGCCTAGCCGGGCCACGCAGTCCGCCAGCGTCGTCAGAAACGCTTCATCCAGCACATTGGCCGACCGGCCCGGCGCGTCCATTGTCAGGGTGACAATACCGTCATGTTTGCTGTAGTTGATAGCCATAATACCCTCGTGAGGTACGATTTATGCGGCCATTTGGGGATTTACGAGCGAGCGTCACATCGCGCCCGTCATGGCGCAATGGTCCGCGCACAATCCTGCTGGCTGCGGACACCCTCGTAAATCCCAAATCGTCAATCGGCAATTCCTAGACGCGTTCCACCACCGTAGCGATCCCCATGCCCCCACCCACACACAGCGTCACCAAGCCCGTCTCGCAATCCGCTCGCTCCATCTCATCCAGGAGGGTGCCGAGGAGGATGGCGCCGGTCGCGCCGAGGGGGTGGCCCATGGCGATGGCGCCGCCGTTGACGTTGATATTTTCCAGCGAATCCAGGCCGACGTCGCGCATGAAGCGCAGGACAACGCTGGCAAACGCCTCGTTAATTTCGATCAGGTCGACATCGCCGATCGCCATCCCGGCCAGCCGCAGTGCTTTCTTTGTGGCCGGGCCGGGGCCGGTCAGCATGATGGTTGGATCGGTGCCGACGAGGGCAGCGGCGCGGATGCGGGCGCGCGGCCGTAGCCCCAGCGTCTCGCCCTGCGCCCGGCCGCCGATCAGGACCAGCGCGGCGCCATCGACGATGCCGGAGGAGTTGCCGGCGGTGTGGACATGGTTAATCTTCTCGACGTGCGGATATTTTTGCCGGGCGACGAAGTCAAAGCCGAACTGCCCCTGGGTAGCAAAGGCGGGCTTGAGGTTGGCCAACGCCTCGAGGGTGGTATCCGGCCGGATGTAACTGTCTCTTTCGAGGATCATCAGCCCATTCCGGTCCCGTACCGGCACCACGGAGCCGTCAAAGCGACCGTTGTCGCGGGCAAAGGCCGCCCGCTGCTGCGAACGCAGGGCGAACTGATCGACGTCGGTACGGCTAAATCCTTCCAGCGTGGCGATCAGGTCGGCGCCGATCCCCTGGGGGACGAAGTAGGTGTCGAAGTTGGTCTCCGGGTCCATGGCCCAGGCACCGCCATCGGACATCATCGGCACCCGCGACATGCTTTCCACGCCGCCGGCCACGACCAGGTTCTCCCAGCCGGAGCGTACCTTCTGCGCCGCCAGGTTGACCGCTTCCAGGCCGCTGGCGCAGAAGCGGTTGAGCTGCATCCCCGGTACGTCGATGTCCCAACCCGCTTTCTGGGCGGCGATCTTGGCGATGTCGGAACCCTGATCGCCCACCGGCGAGACACAGCCCAGGACCACATCATCGACCTGGCTTGTGTCCAGCCCGGTCCGGGCGACCAGCTCGTCCATCAAGGTCACCACCAGGTCAATCGGCTTGACCTCATTGAGCTCGCCACCCGCCTTGCCCCGGGAGCGGGGCGTGCGGATGGCTTCGTAAATGTAGGCGTCTTGAGTCATGGGCAAACCCTTTGGATTTACGATTTGGGATTTATGATTTACGAGGCGTATTACACGAACATAATCTTGCGCGGATCTTTATACCGCAATGGTTCGCGTGAAATCTTCGTGGTTCCAGGTACCTCGTAAATCCCAAATCGTAAATCGTAAATCATTTTTGTTTTCGTTTTTGCGTTTTTATCGCTGCCACGGTCATCGCCACGATTTCGTTGGTTTCGCTGATGATTTCGGAGAGGCGTGTTTCGGACAACAGCTCAGCCTCGACGATGAGTTCTAACCAGTATAGCGTTTCATCGGCCTCTTCCTCGACGATTTTCAGTTTGTTTAGGAAATCAGCCGGTGATTTGGCCCGGCAGGCTGCCCTGTAGTTTGCACCAACCGATGTTGCCGAGCGTACTATCTGGCGCCCAATGATATCTCCTGTGCGCCCCGGTGGCAGAGCCTCGGCAAGTTTTATGATCCGTAGCGCCAGTTGTTTGGTGCGATTCTGAAAAGCTTTTTTGTCCATAATCAACATTTATGATTTACGATTTGGGATTTACGAGAGGTAATAAACGAACATGATTATGCGCGGACCGCTGTGGTGTAAAGATCCACGCGGCGCCTTGGTGGTTTCAGGCGCCTCGTAAATCCCAAATCCCAAATCGTAATGGATCATACCACCACGCCCGCGCCTTTCAACGCCGCAATCTCCTTCTCCCCATAGCCCAGCCAGGCCAGCACCGCTGCCGTATCGGCGCCCACGGCGCTGCCGGTGTGGCGGTAGGTGGGGGTGTGGCCGGTCAGCTTGATGGGGCTGCCGATCTGGCGCTGGGCGTGACCATCAGCCTGGGGCACGGTGACGACCATGGCGCGGGCCTTGGTCTGGGGATGGTCGACAGCTTCGGCCGCACTGAGAACAGGTTCGACGCAGGCATCGATGTTTGCGAAGATCGTCTGCCACTCGGCCAGGGTTTTGGCCTGGATGGTGGCGCGTAGTTCGGCTTTGAACGCCTGCTGGTTGGCCAGGGTGAGGTCCAGGCCGCGGGGGCCAAGCTCCGGCCGGTCAATCGCCGCGCAAAAAGCCAGCCAGAATTTTGGTTCCAGCGAACCGACCGAGAGCCAGCGCCCATCTCTTGTCTCATACAGATCATAAAAAGAGCCGCCATTAAGCAGCGTCCCTTCCGGCGCCGGCGGTTCGTCGCCGACCAGGTAGCTGGCCATGGCCAGGCTATTCCAGGCCAGGGCGCCATCGTGCATGGCGATGTCGACCTGGCTGCCGGCCCCTGTCGCCCCCCGGCGTATCACCGCGGCCAGTAACCCGATCACCAGGTGCAGGCTGCCGCCGCCAATGTCGGCGACCTGGGTGGGCAGCGGCGGCGGGACATCGCCGCCCCGGCGGCCGTATTGGGCCAACATGCCGGCGAGGGCCAGGTAGTTGAGGTCGTGGCCGGCCCGGTCCCGGTACGGGCCATTCTGGCCATAGCCGGTCAGAGAGCAGTAGATGAGCGAGGGACAGATGACGCTCAGCGCCTCATAGCCCACGCCCAGCCGCTCCATCACGCCGGGCCGTGAACCCTCGACGATGATGTCGTAACCCTGTTCCCTGATGAGCTTGTGGACGATGTCGACGGCGCCGTCTGCCTTTAGATTTAGCCCCAGGCTGCGCTTGTTGCGGTTGAGCAGCCCCTGCCCGGCCGATTGGCCGTCCGAGGCAAAGGGGGGCAGGAGGCGGGTGAGATCCGGCCGGTTCGGCGCTTCAATCCGCAGCACGTCCGCGCCCAGGTCCGCCAGCATCATGGTGGCGTAGGGGCCGGGCAATAAGGTGGTGAAGTCAAGGATTTTTAGAGTTGAAAGTGGCATAAGGTTATGGACGATTTGGGATTTACGATTTACGAGGCGCCATGAGCAAACAGGACCTTGCGCGGGCCATTACGGTGTTAAGGTCCACACGTGGCCCCGTTCGTGCCAGGCGCCTCGTAAATCCCAAATCGTAAATCGTAAATTTCATAGGCCTAAAGATCGCCCAATGATCTCCTTCATGATCTCATTGGTGCCGCCGTAGATGCGGCTGGCGCGGGCGTCGACGTACAGTTTGGCGATGGGGTATTCAAGCATGTAGCCGTAGCCGCCGTGGAGCTGCACACATTGGTCGACCACCCGTCCCTGTAGCTCGCTGAGCCAATATTTCGCCATCGACGCCTTTTCGGTGGTAAGCGTTCCGGCGTTGAGTTCCAGGATGCATTGGTCGGCAAAGGTCCGGCCGATCGTGATTTCGGTCTGCATCTCGGCCAGTTTGAAGCGGGAGTTCTGAAATTTGCCGATCGGCCGGCCGAAGGCGGTGCGCTCGCGGCAATAATCGAGGGTGACGGCCAGGGCGGCTTCGGCGGCAGCAATTGATTGGACGCCAATGATCAGCCGTTCCTGGGGCAGCTCCTGCATCAGGTAGATGAACCCTTTGCCTTCTTCGCCCAGCAGGTTTTCGGCCGGCACCCGCACATCCTCAAAAAAGAGCTCGGCTGTGTCGTTGCCCGGCATCCCCATCTTTTGCAGCCGGCGCTCATGCTGGAAACCAGGCATGCCATCCTCAACGACCAGCAGGCTGATACCGCGTCCGCCCGCTTCCGGGTTGGTTTTAGCGACGACAATGCAGAGGCCGGCCAGGTAGCCGTTGGTGATGAATGTTTTCTGGCCGTTGAGCAGGTAGCTGCCGTCCGGCTGTTTGATCGCGGTCGTTTGCACCGCCTGCAGGTCACTGCCGGTGTTGGGCTCCGTCATGGCGATGGCGCAGATCAACTCGCCGGCGGCGGCCCGAGGCAGCCAGCGCTGCTTCTGCGCTTCATTGCCGAGGCGAATCAGGTAGGGTACGGCGATGTCGGAGTGCACGCTGAAGCCGAGGCTGCTGATGTGGGCGTAGGCCAGCTCCTCGCTGATGATGGCGTTGTAGCGGAAGTCGGTGACGCCGATGCCGCCATAGAGTTCGGGCACGGCCGGGGCAAGAAAGCCATTGGCGCCCGCTTTGCGCCAGACCTCGCGGCTGACAACGCCTTCGTCGCGCCAGCGCGCTTCAAAAGGGGCGGCCTCCCGCTGCAGAAAGTCGCGGAAGGCGTCGCGAAACATCCGCTGTTCATCGTCATAAATGGTTGTTGTCATGTGACTTTTCCCGTTGCCAATCCGGCCGGTGCCAATTGCCCTATACTGGGTAGTATACATCTATCATTGCCGAAGCTGCTGGCCTGACATCTGTCTGGATGGACCGGAGACCCTATGCGCAACTCCCTCAATCTGAAACCTATCCAATACGCCATCATCGTGGCCACCCTCATCACAGCCGCCATTCACCTGACATTGGGCGATTTACTACTTGTGCTCAATGGATTGGGCTATCTCGTGATTCTGGCTCTTTACCTTCTGCCCCAATTTTCTGCCTGGCGCGGACCGACGCGCTGGCTTTTCTTGCTCTACATTGCGGTGACGATCGCGGGCTACTTCGTCGTGCATCGGGATGGCCACTGGCAAGCGGATGGGTTGGGTCTGCTGACCAAGGTGGTCGAGGTCATCCTGGCACTTTTGCTCCTTTTTGAATGGCAGAACCCACTGGCTGAGGGAAACGAGCGTTGAGATCATTCCGGCCGGGCTCTCTGGTCGCTGTCTGGTTGATGTTTCTGCTGGTTGGTTGCCAGCCGAAGGCGCCGGCCACACTGCCTGCGCCGCCAGCTACTCAGGCCGTGACCATGACGCCTGATCTGATTACGGCTGCGACTGAGGGAGATGTGGCGGCCGTGACAGCGTTGCTGGCTGCAGGCACGCCAGTCGATCTGCCCAATGAGCGTGGCATCACGCCGCTGATCGCAGCGGCTCGGCAGAACCAGGTGGAGGTCGCCCGGCTGCTGATAGAGGCCGGGGCTGATGTAAACCGTCAGGATAATTCCCGACAGAGCGCCTACCTGATCAGTACATCCGAAGGTTATCTGGAGCTGCTCAAGCTGACGCTGGCCAACGGGGCGGATGTACACAGTCTTGATTTTTTCAATGGCACTGGTTTGATTCGGGCGGCTGACCGGGGTCACGTCGAGATTGTGGCCGAGCTGCTGACAACCGATATTGCGATTGACCATGTTAACCGGTTGGGTTGGACGGCGTTACTGGAGGCAATTATCCTGGGGAATGGTGGTGAGCGCCATACTGAAGTGGTGCGGTTGCTGGTTGAGGCTGGCGCTGATGTCAACCTGGCTGACGGCAACGGTGTCACGCCGCTGGCACATGCTCAACAGCGGAATTATGCGGCTATGGCGGCAATTTTGGTTGCTGCCGGGGCCATCGCTTCGGAACCTCTGGCATTGCCCACATTTACACCTGTCGCCACCGCTCCGCCGCCGGATCCGCTGGCTGCGTTCACCATTGCCGCGTTGCGCGAGCGCCAGTTCTCCGGTGGCACGATTGATCGGCGGACGCTGTTGCTGGAAACAGATCTTTATGCACAGTACGCCATGGCCTATCTCAGTGATGGCCTGACAATCACCGGCCTGTTGTATGAACCGGCCGGTTCTGGCCCTTTCCCCGTGCTCATTTTGCTGCATGGTTACTGGCCGCGTGAAGCGTATACAGCCGGCACGGATACGGCTACTGCGGCTGAGTTTTTCGCAAGTCAAGGCTACCTCGTTCTCGCGCCGGATCTGCGCAGCTGGG
>JACKBM010000023.1 GCA_020634575.1 Ardenticatenales bacterium
CTGATGGAGCGCAGCGCTATTTACGCAGAAATTTACCACTCTCAGTTATCTGAGGATGCGGTCACAGAGTAGGCGACCATGATTGGAAGACAGGATTTTCTCTTAAATACAGAAGAGCGAAAGGCAAACCAGATTGGTCAGACATTGCGCCGTCTGGGTAGTTACTTCAGGCGGTACTGGCTGCCGCTGGTTTTTGTCGCTGTGTTTGTCGTTTCGGGCACTTACATGCAGGTGCTGATACCGGATTTGCAGGGCCAGGCGGTGGACTGTTATTTGCAGCCGTTTGCCGCCAGCCAGTTTGCTGGCGGTGTCGGCGACCTGTTGTCCCAACTGCCTGAGGGGAGTGGGGTGGCGGAAACAACGGGTAGCAGCAACTGCACCTACACCACGGTGGACCCCAACGCCAGTTCAGAAGCGGTCATTCAAGGGCTGGGCGGTCTGATCTTGCTCATTGTTGGCCTGTATGTGGGTAGTGCCGTAATCAGCGGCATCCAGTTTTTCCTGATGAGCTGGGCCGGTTTTCATGCGTTGCGTGATTTGCGGGCTGATGTGTTCCAGCATGTGCATCGACTCTCGCTGGGCTACTTCAGCAAACATGAAGTAGGCGATGTGATGAGCCGGTTCACCAACGACATTGATACCTTACAGCAGGTAATGGGTTTTGGTCTGGTCAGTGTGATTCAGGGCGTGCTGTTGATCGTCTGGATTGTGTACAACATGCTCACCCGCAGCTGGTCCTTTGCCTTGATCAGTCTGGTCACGCTGCCGCTGATGTTTGTGGCGACCCGTTGGTTTTCGCAGCAGGCACGCCGCGCCTTCCGCGTGGCCCGCGAGGAGATCGGCTCGGTCAACGCAGACCTGCAGGAGAGTATCTCAGCGGTGCGCGAAGTGCAGGCGTTTAGCCGTGAAGACGAGAACATCGAACAGTTCGCGGTCAGTAACGCGGCCAATCGGGATGCCAACATCCGGGCGCAGGTCTTCACCAGCGCCCTGGCGCCGACGCTGGAAGCGTTGAGCTATGTTAGCCTGGCGGTTGTGGCGGCGGTGGGTGGTTATTACGTCCTCAGCGGCCAGGATATGTTTGGCACGACATTGTCATTGGGGCTGATTATCACCTTCATTGCGTATACACAGCAGTTTAACCGGCCGGTCCAGCAAATCTCCGTCCTCTGGACCAACATCCAGAGCGCCATCGCCGGCGCGGAACGAATCTTCAGCCTGCTCGATGAGCAGCCGGAAATCGAGGACAAAGCGAATGCCAGGGAGATGCCGCCCATCGAAGGCCATGTGCGCTTTGACGATGTCTGGGCTGAGTACAATCCAGGCGAGCCGGTGCTCAAAGGGGTTAGCCTGGAAGCAACACCGGGCCAGATGGTTGCCATCGTTGGCCCAACTGGGGCCGGCAAGACCACCATCATTAACCTGCTGCCTCGCTTCTGGGACGTCACCAGCGGCAGCGTCACGATTGACGGCCACGACGTGCGTGATGTCACCGGCCGGAGCCTGCGCGGGCAGATGGGCATCGTCTTGCAGGATGCCTTCCTGTTCAGCGACACCGTGATGAACAACATCCGCTACGGCCGGCCCGAGGCGACCGATGCTGAAGTTGTCGCCGCGGCCAAACTGGCCAGGGCGGACGACTTTATCCAAAAGCTGGAGCAGGGTTATGAGACCATTCTCGGCGAGCGCGGCGCCGGCCTTAGCCAGGGTCAGCGACAGCTGTTGGCGATCGCCCGGGTGGCGCTGACTGACCCCAACATCCTGATCCTGGATGAGGCGACCAGCAGTGTTGATACGCGCACGGAGCGGCAAATTCAGGTCGCCCTGGACGATCTGCTGAAGGGCCGGACCAGTTTTGTGATTGCCCACCGGCTGAGTACCATCCGCAATGCGGATCAGGTGCTGGTGCTGGAACATGGCGAAATTATCGAGCGTGGCACGCACGAATCCCTGCTGGCGGACAAAGGGTTCTACTACAACCTGTACATGAGCCAGTTCCGGCGGCAGCTCGACGACGAGGACGAGCCGGCGCCCGGGGCCGTGGCGCTGGAAGAGTAGATTTGAAACAGCCGGGGTGACAGCCCCGGCTGTTTTTTTAGTTGTCCTGATCTAGCGTCAGCGTGGTGGTAACGCCATTGACATTGATGGTGTAGTCACCGGCCGGTAACCCCGCAATATCCAGGGGAAACGTCTCCGTAAACGGCATGAGCGCCATATCACACATCTGGTCGGCCGGCCGGGCCGTGAAGACGGTCAGGTAGATTGTGTCAGCCTGCTGATCCTGAACCGCTTCCTGAATTCGGGTGCAGCCATCATTCAGATCACCTTGCACGGTGACAGAGGCTTGCAGCGGGAATGATTCCATCAGGTTCAGGCTGATCTCATTGACGATCGCTTCGCCGATAGTCTCTGAGGTCTCAGGTTCCGGTGGCGCCGTTGGTTCTGGCGCCGGGTTTTCTTCGTCAATGGGGGCTGGCGTGTTTTGCGGCGGTGGGGTCGGTAGCTCCTCTTCAGTTGCCGGGGAGCAGGCGATTAGGCCCAGAAGCAGAAGGGCCAGAAATCCGATGGTGGTGATATGTTTCATAGTAGTGTCCTCGAGTGAGCGACCGGCTGCGGGCCATGGCTTTGGGCCGGTCGTGTTGGGCGCTTTCATCTGGATAAACGATTAATACGTAAGAATTTCCGAATACTTGGCCTTGCCCCAAACCCCTTTTGCACGTCGTCATTCCTGCGCAGGCGGGAATCCACAACATTTATTATGCCAACACATGATTGGTTCACAGCAGACCAGCCACTCACAATCTTTGTAACGTTGCCCCTGCTCAATCAGTTCCTAATAACCAATTTTCACCCATGACGGAAAAACGATAGCGCCCCCGTTTAATGGATTGTATTGCCAGAAGTCCCCGCCGGCCCACCGGCCGGTGCTTTGTCCAAAAATCGGGTAGTCGATGGCTTTCGGCGCCGGGCCCCCCGGACTGAATCTCCCCGCTGTCATCCCGTACTGCCCCCAAATGTAAGGTTACAATTTGGAGGTTTCTTGTGTCTATTGGTAAACGTCTCCCCCTGTTTCTGTTGCTTCTGACAGCCCTGTTCGGGTTGGTCCAGGGCCATGTCCTGGCCGATGATTCGCTCGAAGCGGCTATCCTCAACCAGGTATCAGGTATTGAGGATGTCGCCCTTTCTGATTTGCAGCTGGTGACTTTGGAAGTTCGGCTCTATGAACAGACCGCTGTCACCGTCTACCAGGCCAAGGCGCTTAACCTGGCAACCGGTGAAGCTTATGGCTTACTGGTGGATCCGGCCGGTAACCTGGTCGATGGGGCCGCGCTGGCCAGCGCGGAACAGGCCGCTTACACCGCGCGCTACGGCCGTCTGGAAGCCAAGCTGTCTGACCAGCTAGAGTTGATGGCCGCTGATGAGACCATCACGGTGGCCGTCTGGCTGGCCATGCCGGAATTACCGGCCGGTGAGCGTCCCGCTATCAGCTTTGATCCTGAGGCCGATAATGGCCCAGCCATTGCCCTGCCGGCCGCGACACAGCTTGATGGCAGTGATAAGGACACCACTGCCGCTCTGGCGGCTCAACGTGAGGCGCTGCGGGCCAGCCAGCAGGAGCCGGCCGAGGCCCTGACCGCGCTGCGAACCCAGCATATCAACCAACTTCGCGCCCAGATTGATGCTGTCCAGGTTCCGTTCATCGCTGCCATGGCTGACCTGGGGCTGACCCCGGACTACGTCAGCGAGTCCGCCCCGATCGTCTACCTTACGCTGAGCAAGGCGCAGGTTGAAGCGCTCAATCAACGTGACGACATTGACACCATCTATGGGCCAAATGAGAACTTTGACCTGATGTCCGTGGCCAAACCGGCGCAGAAAGCGGATGTCGTCGACGGCTTCGGCTACGATGGCGCTGGCATCTCGGTGGCCATCCTGGAAGATAGCCGCATTCAGTTTACCAATCCCTATCTTGTCAGCGGCACCACGCGGGTGCCGGCTGACGCCAACGTCGACGATCACGCCACCGCCACCGCCGGCATGGTCGCCAGCCAGCACAGCACGCAGCAGGGCATTGCTCAGGGCGTAACGCTGTTAAGCGCCAATGGCACCAGCTATTCGGACGCCAACATGTCTGCCGCGATGGATTGGGCCGCCATCACCCAGAATGCCGACGTCATCAACAATAGTTGGGGTGGCAACACCGGCACGACGGCGTTTAACGTCCATGACCGCCACCTCGATTACATCGTGCGCCATTACTGGAGCACGGTGACCGTGGCCGCCGGCAATGAGGGCTTCGCGACCGATCGGGTTACCAGCCCGGCGCGGGGCTACAACGTCATCAGCGTGGGCAACTTCAACGCCGGTGGGACGACCGCCTGGGCTAACGATGTGATGAATGGTAGCTCCAGCACCATCGATCCCAGTAGCGGCATGGAAAAGCCGGAAGTGGCGGCCGCGGGCACCTCGATCACCAGCACAACCATGAACAGCCCCTGGACCGGCAATGTTGGTAGCGGCACCAGCTACGCCGCGCCGATGGTGGCGGGTGAGGCGGCGCTGTTGATGGAGCGGAACAGTTCGCTGGAGATCCGGCCGGAAGCGGTCAAGGCGATCATCATGGCCTCCGCTCTCAACAATATCGAAGGTAGCTCCCGGCTCAGCGAAGAAGATGGTGCTGGTGGCGTCGATATGCATGCCGCCTTCCGCATCGTCGACGAAGGCTGGTGGGCCTGGACATCCGTGGATACCAACAGCTTCCCGCTTTCTTACTATGTCTACGCCTACGCTGGTGAGACTGTGCGCGCCGTTATCTCCTGGGACTCGGATCCCAACGCCGCCTACACGTCCGATCCATTGGATGCTGACATCGACCTGTATGTCTATGCGCCCAACGGGAGCTATCAGACCGGGTCGCTGAGCGTCGCCAACAGCTACGAGATCGTCGAATTCACCGCCGCCACGACCGGCAACTATGAACTACGTATCAACGATTTTGCTTTCAACGGTACAACGGAGTACATCGGCACTGCCTGGTGGAAAGGGCACAACGCGATGACCCCCTTCGTCTCCACCGGCTGGGGGACGCCGCCAGTGGGCCGGGATTACTTCCGCGCCGATGTGGGCAATGATTGGCACATCATTGCCCTGCGACCACCCTCAACGGCTGACTATGACCTCTATCTCTACGGCGACTCCGCTTTTGGCGACCCGGACAACCACGATCTACTGGCTTCTTCGACCTATGTGAACGATTACGTCGATTATGTGCTGATAGACAGCAATCAGGCCGCCAATGGCAACTACTATCCGGAAGTTCGCACCTACTCAGGGACGGGCACCTACCGGATGGAATGGGCCAGTAGCCTGGCCAACATGACCAGCGGCAGCTACGGGCCTTATACCATGGGCTCGCTGGATGTCGCCCTGGTCTGGGATAGCTACCAGAGCGCAGGGATTGAGAAGTTCTACGCCCTCGAGCCTATAAGCGGCAGCGGTGATCTGGGTATGGCTCTTTATGACAGTGACGCCGCCGATGCCGGTACGTTTTATCGGCGCCGCTCCCAGTACGTAGCCTATTCCGATGCCACTGGCTCCAGCGTTGAGGCGTTCAGCCGCCAGCAGGCGGATAGCGACTGGGCCGGGCTGGCGGTGTTCAACAAGAGCGGCAGCACCACGTTCTACGTCCACGTGGATGAGAGCGCACCCACTGGCGCCATCAACATCGCCGGCGGTGCTGTCGCGGTGGACAGCACGCTGGTGACCTTGAATTTGTCGGCCAACGACCCGCACACTGGCGTCAAGCAGATGCGCTTCTCCGGTGACGGGGTGAACTGGACGGCCTGGCAGGCGTATGCCGGTACGCGGAGCTGGTTTTTACCGGCCGGTGACGGCCTCAAAACCGTCTACGTCCAATTCATGAACAAGGCCAACATGGTCTCCGCGACTTACAGCGATACCATCCTGCTGGACATGACGGCGCCGGAATCCAGCGCCAGCTCGCCGGCCATCGTGAGCCAAAACAGCTTCACGGTGAGCTGGAGCGGCAGTGACAGCGGCAGCGGCGTTGCCAGTTACGATGTGCAATATCGGTTGGGGAGCGGCGGCAGTTGGGTCAACTGGCTGACCGGGACCGGCGCCACCGCGGCCACCTTCGGCCCGGACCTGCCGGTAGCGGTGCAGCAGGGGGAAACCTACTACTTCCGCGTCCGCGCCCATGACGTGGCCGGCAACATCGAGGCCTACCCGGCCGTGCCGGACAGCCAGACCTTTGTGTTACACCGGGTCTACCTGCCCATCATCACCCGCCCGTAGAGGGGTAGCGGACCCGACGGGTCCACCACCCGACGGGTCCACCACCCGACGGGTCCACCACCCGACGGGTCCACCACCCGACGGGTCCACCACCCGACGGGTCCACCACCCGACGGGTCCACCACCCGACGGGTCCACCACCCGACGGGTCCACCACCCGACGGGTGCGGTACCCCTCGCTAGTAAAGCTCCTGGCGGTAACGGGCTTCCATGGCCGCCTGGGGCTCCGGCTCCCCTGCCAGGCCAACCTGATCTTTGATCATCTGGCCGAGGGAGGGGAGCTGGTCCCGCTTAATCTGAGCCTCAGCCGTCCAGAGTTCGGCGCGCAGCAGCGCTTTCGGGCAATGCAGGTAAGCTTCTTCAACAGTGACCACAATCACCAGCGCCGGCAGCTTGCCCCCTTCAACGCACCTTTCGCGTAGCGAATCATCAGTACGTAGTTCGGCCCGGCCGTTGATGCGCAGCTCTTCGTTGACGCCGGGGATGAAATGGATCAGGGCGATCCGGCCGGTCTCGATTACATTGGTCAATGTATCCAGCCGGTTGTTGCCGGGGCGGTCGGGGATGAGCAGCGTTTGGTCGTCCAACACCTGAATAAACCCTTTGCCGCCGCCGCGCGGCGAGGCGTCATGCCGGCCGTCAGCACCGCTCGTAGCCAGGACCGCCAGCGGGGAGAGCGCCAGGAAGCGGCGGCAATGTTCGTCCAACTGGGAAAGTTCTTTGCGCAGCACCACATCGCTCGGCGCTTTGTAGAGCTGGCGTAGTTGGGCGACTGTTTCAATCTTTGTCATCGTTTTTCTCCATTTACCAGGTGGAACCAGGTGGTCATCTCGCCGGCGCCCCGGTGGGCCCAGGCGTAGTAGGGGATGAGGGCCAAGGGGATGGTTTCGCCCAGCCGGTCCGGCGCCGGGCTGGCCTCGCTCTGCAACACGTTGACGCCGCTGAGGAGATCCGGCCGGTACGCTACCGTCCAGCCCGCCTCCTGGCGCAGGGACAGCCCCAAAGCGTGGCCAGCGTGGTCCACCCCCTCAGCGCAGTAGACAATAGGCCCCATCTCAACGGCGACCTGGCCCCGGTTGGCGGCTACTGCCTCGTGAGAACGGACCAGTCGTGGGGACAAGGGTATTTGTAGCTGCACGGTGTCGCCGGCCTGCCAGTGCCGTTCCAGCACCAGGTACCCCTTTTCCCGCTTCACATCGGTAACCGGCACGCCATTCAGGCTGACGCTGGCCTGCTGCTGCTGGCCGTCGGCGTAATGGTAGAGGTCGGTGGCGACCGGCCGGTCACTCAACCAGCCCGGCTCGCGCAGGTACAGAGCAACTGGCGCCTCATTTTCGTTGGCCAGGATCTCAATGTCGATGGCGCCTGACCAGGGATAATCAGTGCGCTGGGCCAGCTGCAGTTGCCCGCCCGCCAACGGCAGCGTCGCTGTCCCGCTCAGGAATAAATTGACGTAGGCGTGGTTGCCCGCGTACGCATAAGCGTAGCCGGCCACCGAGGGCACAAAACGAGCCAGGTTGGAAGGACAGCAGGAGCAATCAAACCAGGTTTGCCGGCTGCCGCTGCCCCGGTTGAAGCCATGCTGGCCATCGTGGCTGAGCGGATTGGGATAGAAAAATTCGGTCCCGTCGAGGCTCAGTCCCGCCAGAACGCCGTTGTAAAGGCTGCGCTCGAGCAGATCGATGTAGCGGGCGTCGCCGTGGCGCTGGAACATGCGCAGGTTCCAGTAAACGTTGGCGATAGCGGCGCAGGTTTCGGCATAAGCCAGATGGGGCAGCTCGTAGGCGTCACCAAACGCTTCCGCGTCATAACGGGCGCCGATGCCGCCGGTGATATACAGCTTGCGTGCCGCCATATCTTGCCAGATGCCGTCGATGGCGGTGACATAGGCTTCGTTGCCGGTCAGCGCCGCCACATCGGCCATGGCGGTGTACATGTAGGTCGCCCGGACGGCGTGGCCGACCGCCTCACGCTGCTCGGTGACCGGCTCATGGTCCTGGCAGTAGGCGGCGCTGGCATGGAGTGTGTTGTTTGGATTGGGGTAGGCGCGGCTGCCGTGTCCGCGCCGGTCCAGAAAGAGCTGGGCCAGTTCCAGGTAACGCGCCTCGCCAGTCAGGCGATACAGCTTGGCCAGGCCGATCTCGATCTCCTGGTGGCCCGGATAGTGCGGCTCACCTTCGACCAGGCAGCGTTGGTAGACCAGATCGGCGCTCTTTAGGGCAACATCCAGCAGGTTTCGTTTGCCGGTGGCCAGGTGATGGGCGACGGCGGCCTCGTACAGGTGGCCGACGTTGTAGAGTTCATGGCTCCAATGGCTGCCGTAAAATTGGCCACGCTCGCTGTCGTAGGTGCAATGGATGGCTCGTTCGTCGTTGACTTGCAGCGTCCAGGCGGTGTACAGGTAGCCATCCGCTTCCTGAGCGCCGGCGATGGCGGCGATGATCTCATCCAGGTAACGGTCCAATTCAGGGTCTGGCGCCAATTGCAGGGCGTAGGCGGCGCCTTCGATGATTTTGTAGACGTCGCTGTCGTCGAAACCGTAGTCGCCGCGAAAAGAGCCGTCGAGCTGGCCGGCGGCTTTGCGGAAATTGTCGAGCCGGCCGGTTTCCTCACACTTTTGCAGGGCAAACGGAATTGTACGCTGGACCACAGTTGTGACCCGGTCGCGCCAGAAGCCAGCGCCCAGCGAAACGGCGGTGAAAGGGAGCGCTTCGATGGTGTCCAGAGAGGTATTTGCCATGGGGTTGTTCCTAAGCGGCCGGTTGGGGTTCGATAGCGCCGCTCAGGGCCGACACCGTGCGTGCCAGGCTGGCCCCCAGCAGGTCAAATTTGCCCTGCCGCTCCACCGGCCGCTCCTCAGATTGATGGTCAAAGACTAGCCAACGGGGCGCAACCGCAGCGTAGGCCGGCCAGGGCAGCAGCGCCGGGCCATTGGGATCGCCATTGCGGGCAAAGCTGCTCCAACGCTGTTGCATTCGCTCAGCCAGCGCCAAATCAGCGTCGTCCATGGGCAGAATCGGCACCTGGCCGCCATGGACAAAGCTGAGTTCGGCCGCATGAAAGGCACCGCCTGTCTGTTTGGGGCTGGGCGGGACGCGGGCGAAGAGGTAGAGAAAGGTCGGGTTGCCCTGCTCGCTGTGATAGCGAGCGCAGAACGACGCTTTGGCGCCAAACATACTATCGCCCATGTAATCGATGTAGGCGTCCCAGCTAATTTGTTGCAGGCCGGGGTATAGTGACATCAACCTGGCCGCCTCCGGCCCGTGTGCTTCAGCCAGGAAGGCGGGCACGCGCTCGCCGGGTACGGGCACAGGTTTGGGAAATATGTTACGGAACAACGTCGCCTCGTCGGCGCAGACGCCGATGATGAGCGGGACCTGAGCTTGCTCGCCCCGGGCGAAGGCCACGAGCGGGCTGGCCGGCAAAATGTCGCCATCGATCACGGGGAAAAAGCCGTTCTCGGGGTGTGAGCGGTATTGAGCGTACAGTTCGGTGGCCGACAGGGCACGCAGCCGGGGCAACTGATCCGGGCCGGTCAGCCCCATCTGGGCGGCAAATTCCTGTCCGTGCACCTCGGCGGCCGAGCGGCCGGCAAATGGCCGGCGCAGGTGAATGTGCTGGCCGCTGTTAGCCGGGCTCTGGGCGATGGCCTTGTGGAAGAGGCCGCGGGCGCGCGGTGCTGTGAGCAGATGCAGGATCGACTCACCCCCGGCCGATTGGCCAAAGATGGTGACGTTGTCCGGGTCGCCGCCAAACGCCGCGATATTGGCCTGGACCCATTCCAGCGCCGCGATCTGGTCCAGCAAGCCATAATTCCCGGAAATGCCGGCCGGCGACTCAGCCGAAAGTTCCGGATGGGCGAAAAAGCCCATGAGGCCGACCCGGTAGTTGATGGTAACAACCACGACGTCGTGCAGGGCCAGTGCCGGGCTATCGTAGAAAATGTCGCCACCACTGCCATCCTGATGATTGCCGCCATGTATCCAAAACATCACCGGCAGCCGGTCCGCTGGGTCCAGACGGGGCGAGCGGACGTTCAGGTAGAGGCAGTCCTCACTCTGGGCTGGCTTGGGCAGGAAGGGCATCATCGCCTTGATAAAGCCGCGCCGTAGTGGGTTCCAGCCCTGGCCATCGATCAGGGCATTCATGAAGCGGCGCAGTTCGGCGGCGCGCTGGATGGCGGCTGGGCCAAACTTGTGGGCCGGCCGCACCCCAGCCCAGGCCGCAGCCGGCTGGGGCGGCTGCCAGCGTAGCGGGCCAACCGGCGGCGCCGCAAAAGGGATGCCGCGAAAGACGGCGCATTGCCCGTCCGCTTCCAACAAACCTTCAATTTGACCTGACTGTGTGGTGACGACCGGCCGGTCGTCGATCTCTGCTGCCATCGCTCACCTCCATGCGCCTGACCCGGCAAATCCCGCTGTCCGGACCAGGCGGAGGATAGCAGCAGTCAGAAGCAGCGACAATAATCTGCCCGCTCCTTACCAGGGCACTATCGGCAAAAAACATAACAAAATCCAGACAAAAGTTGATCAATTTCCGAATACAATAGATCCAGTTGCCGATGAGCTGCGTCAAAGAGGGTGTAAGGCGCCTTACACAATTACCAACATGAAAAGAGATGTTGGCGGCTCATGGAGAACTAACGATATGTTTTGGCAAAAAAATCTACGCGGGTTGGTGCTGGCCCTCATCCTGGTACTGATCCTGGCCGCCTGTGGCGGCGAAGAAGCAACCCCGGAACCGGAACCGACTGAGGCGCCGGTAGCCGAACCAACTGAAGAAATGGAAGAACCCATGGCTGAAGAAGCGATGGAAGAAACGGCTGAACCTGAAGAAATGATGGACGAAGAAGCCATGGCGGATGAATTGCCGGGCACCATCGTCGATATAGCTGTGGCTGACGGCCGCTTTGAAACGCTGGTTGCGGCTGTGACGGCGGCGGATCTGGCGGACACTCTGTCGAGTGAGGGGCCGTTTACGGTCTTTGCCCCGACTGACGACGCCTTTGCGGCCCTGCCTGAGGGAACAGTCGAGGCATTATTGGAAGATCCGGCCGGTGACCTGACCCAGATTCTCCTGTACCACGTTGTCGAGGGGGTTGTGGATGCGGCGGCTGTCACAGGTCTGGAAAGCGCCATGACCGTTCAGGGTGAAGAGATCACGATTGCAGTTGAAGATGGCGCCGTTATCCTCAATGGAACGACCGAAGTCATCATCACCGATATCGTGGCCAGCAACGGCATTATCCACGTCATCGACTCGGTCCTGCTGCCGCCCAGCATGATGGCTGAAGAGATGTTGCCTTCCATCGCCGAAATCGCGGTGGCTGACGGTAACTTTACGACGCTGGTTGCGGCGCTCGATGCGGCTGGCCTGGTCGAAACGCTGTCCGGCGAGGGTGAGTTCACCGTTTTTGCGCCGACCGATGAGGCGTTTGCTGCTTTGCCTGAGGGCACAGTTGAAGCGCTGCTGGAAGATCCGGCCGGTGCCCTGACCGACATCCTGCTCTATCACGTGGTTGAGGGGACCGTCATGGCAGAAACTGTCGTGACCCTGGATTCGGCGACCACTTTGCAAGGCGAGGATATCACGATCGCCGTGACAGACGAGGGCGTGCTGCTGAACGACTCGGTGCTGGTCACGATGACCGATATCGCGGCGAGCAATGGCGTGATTCACGTTATCGACGGGGTTTTGCTGCCGCCTTCCATGAGTGCAACTGAGAGCAGCGACATGAGCATTGCTGAAATCGCTGTCGCTGATGGCAACTTCACAACCCTGGTAGCGGCGCTGGATGCGGCTGGACTGGTCGAGACCTTGTCTGGCGAGGGTGAGTTCACGGTTTTTGCGCCGACTGATGACGCCTTTGCAGCGCTGCCCGAGGGCACAATTGAAGCGCTGCTGGCAGATCCGGCCGGTGCTCTGACCGACATCCTGCTCTATCACGTGGTCGATGGGGTGGTACCGGCAGAAACAGTGGTCACGTTGACTGAGGCCACAACGCTGCAGGGTGAGCCAATCACCATCACTGTGACCGAAGACGGTGTTTTCCTGAACGATACCGTTCAGGTCATCGTAACGGACATCATGGCCAGCAACGGCATCATCCATGTTATCGACATGGTCCTGCTGCCGCCTTCAATGGCCAGTAACGGCTAGAACCTGATCATGGTTATAGCTGCCCGATGAATGGGTGCAAGCTCATTCATACCTCTTATGGGCATGGTGCGGAACGGGCGCCGCACCATTGCCCATAGGTAGGTCAACCGGCCGGAACCAGCAACAAGGTTGCGGCCCATAGATGAATAGGTTTCGGCCTATTCATACCCTCCTGAGGGGTAGGACGGAACGGGCGCCGTCCTGCCCCTTTTTTACTCCTGCTCTTCTAAACGAAAGAGCGACACCACCCGCAGGTGATGCCGCTCTTCCATAGGGAGAACGTCATTGGTGGTCACCGTCGAATCGGAAAACAGTGACCTCCGCTAACTTTATTTCACTTCTAATCGACCTTGCATGCTGGGATAATGGCCCGCCACCGTGCAAATCACAACGTATTCACCGGGCTCTGTCGGGGCGAAGAACGATTCTCTGAACTCTGTCCCTGGTTCCAATAGGCCAGCCTGGTAAAAGATAAGATCTGCATTTGCTTCGCTGTCAAAAGTTGCCGGCAATTCGGCATCTTTGTTGATCACAGCCCAATTGTGCTGTGACGTACCATTGTTGGTGATTTCCAGTACAACGCGACCGTCTGCGAAGGCCTCCCACTTTGGCGGATTATCCATATTGTCCGGGGTCGAACCATAATAGATGTCGTTCTGGACGATCTCAAGGGTCACCGATTCTGGCCCAGAGCTTTCCTCCGACTCGGTGTCACCACCGCCGCCACAGGCGACAAGGAAGGCGATGGCCAACAGGGCGCTTACTGACAATATCCGATATTTCATCTTTCATCTCCTTACGTATTGCATGCCTAACTGCCAATGAACTCATTCTACGCTCATCTCATCGGCTTGTCTAGGAAATGTTTATGTTTCATCAAGGTTGCAGCCGAAATACATGGACAAATCATGCTGCGTGGCCCCAGTTCCCGGTCGTGACGGTGAAGTTAAACCGACGAGTCACCGGCAGTTGCGCGTCAAGATCTGCCCAGGTAGCGGACGCATATGCCTGCAACCTGGCGAAGAGCTGGTCAAAAATGGGTTGCGGAAACATCCAGCTTTCGGCATCCATCCGTTGCTCGATCAAGTGCAATCGCTCGTTTGGGCTCAGCCAGGTTGTCCATTCAGCCGCGATCATTGTCTGTTTTGCGGTCGCCCCCATGGCGTCCCAGAACGATTCCTTGGCGATGCCGGCGGCTGGCGGGCGGGCGTCGGGGTAAAGTGCCATGGCTTGCCGGCGCAGCTCGTCTCGCAACCGGCCGGTCACTGATTCCGGATCAATCCAGTCATCCCCCTGGATGAAGACGCCGCCAGGGCGCAGGACCCGGACACATTCGCGCACGACCTGCTGCCAATCCGTTGCCAGGTGCAGCACATGGACGGCCATGACGGCGTCAAAATGCTGCGCGGGCATTGGGAGTTGATGCATGTCAGCCTGGAGCAGGGCGAAAGGTGCCTGGTCGGCCAGCGCTCGCTTGACTTCGGCCAGCATATTGCCGGACAGATCCAGGCCGACGACCCGGCAGCCTGCCTCTGTTGCAGGCCGAGCGATCCGGCCGGTGCCAACCCCAATCTCAAGAATGTCGGCGCCGGCGCCTGCCAGATCGACGATGGCAGCGCCAATTTGCCGGGAAACTTCAGCCGGATGTCGCCGTTGTTCCTCATATTGGCGAGCCACGCGCTCATCAAAGGAAAAGTCGAATTTCATCTGAATGTTTACCCGACTTCCATGGCCCGCAGGGCGTCGACATGGGAAAGTGAGGCGTCATGGCTGGCCCGGAAACGGCTGATGCTGATGCGCCACAGCACAACGGCAGCCATGATCATACCGGTTGCTTCAATGCCATAGATCAGACTGTAGGCAACATTGGGCGCCAGGACGCCGGACTCGATCAAGCCCGTATGCAAGGCGCCGCCACTGAAGGAAGCAGCCCCGTTGCCAAAAGCCTGGGCCATGCCCCATAGGCCCATGAACAGCCCCGTGGCACCTTCGACGGTCATATCCATCATCATCGAGAGGGCGCCGACATTAAAGAAACCAGTGAACAGCCCCATAATGACCAGAGCAGGGAAGACCATGCCCACCTGCCGGCTCATAGCGGCGGTGGCGAGCATGACCATACCGGCTGCAGTGCCCACACAGCCAGCCAGGGTGATGGTTCGCTTTGATATGGAAAAGACGGCGCTGGCGGCGCCCATCAGCAGCATGCCAAGGAGGACGCCGCCCCCCCACATCGGTTGAAAGCGGGTGGTTTCTGTCACCGGCATATTAAAGACTTCGGCCCCGAAGACCTCGAGGATATTGTCCTGTAGAAAGATGGAGAAGATGGCGACGAAGACAAAAATGAAAAACCCTTTCGCCTGGGGGTTGGTGCGCAGGATAGCCAGGGCTGCCTGGATGGCGTTCCCTTCAGGCGCAGCGGCCGTAGCCTGGTCGATCGCCTTCGCCAATTCTGAACCACTGAGACGTTTCTCCATGCCCACTGTTCCGAGCAAAATGGAGATAATGACGATAAAGGGTGTCAGATTATAGAGTCGCTGCATCGCTTCCAGACTATATTCTGGGCGTACGATGTTGAAGACAATGGCCGAGAGAATGGAGCTAAGGATCGTAAAGGTCCAGACCACGGAAATGACAGCGCCACGCGAGCGAGGCTCTGTTACTTCGGCAATGAGGGAATGATGGGCATCACCCATAAAGGCGATGGCGATGCCATAAAGAATGAGCAAAATGAAACCAGTTGCAATTGCCCCGCCAGAGCCGGCGCCAATGTTATGCACTGTTTGCGGCAACCAGAGGAAGATCAGGCTGGCGACGATACCGCCAAAAAGAAGATACGGGGTGCGCCGTAAGCCCAGGATGGGATGTCTATCAGCAAACCGGCCGGAGATGACCTGGAAGGGGGAGAGAAAATAATGCAGCGATAACATCGCCGTGATCAATATGGCGGCGATGCCCAACTCGACAATCGCAATGCGATTAAAGTCGATTGTCAAGATGGCGAACATCCAACCAACGCCCAGTTTGGGTAGGGCCAGTCGAAACGTCTTGATGACACTGACAAGAAACCTAAGCACTTTCCCTAGCACACGATTCATGTTCCACTCTCCTTAGATGTTTATGCTGACGGGCACTGAAGCCTGCCTTCAGTACCGGCCAACGGCCGCCCAGGATCGGGGAGAATCGCCAAAGTTGACAATAAGGTGATTTACCTTTCAAAGGACAGCGATCCACCGAATGTCTGGTTCGGTGCAAAACCAGACCCTGTGCGATGAGAAAAGCCTCATGAATCTGCAGACTGTTTCAGTAACCTGTAATGGACCCCACGGCAATTTCTGGGCAGACCATTTAGCCAACACGTTTCCATGTGATAAAGCATGGTGCGCCAGGGACAAGTGAGCGCTACCGCTATCAGAGAAACAGTTGTCAATGTGCTCAGACTGCCGCAAAGCCAATCTTACAATTTAACTGAAGCGAGCAGATCCAATTGCTGGACGATTATAGCCAACTGGTTTACATTAACAAAATCTAACAGAAACCTGAGTATTTGATGACATAAATCCGGATAGCTGAGGAATTATTGACCGCCTCGCTGGCGCAAGCCCAGGATCAGCTCATCAAATATGTTTTCTGACAATGCCGCAAGCGGGTCTGGGTTTTAAGTCGGTTTGAGGTTAAGGCAGAAAGGTTCTTCAGGTTGACCAGGTATAGTTCGCTGCCGCCAGGTTCGCCAACCAGGTGGTTACAATGTCACTATTCTCTTCCAGGACGGTCTGGCAGGCCTGATGATAGGTATGCAGAAAAGTTCGCTGCATGGCGAAGGTAATCCCATGATTTTCCATCAGATGCTGCGTCAGGGTCAGTTCCGAGTCCAGGAGGTGGATATCGCCGAGTTTGAGAGCTGCCAATATGCTCTCTTTGAAGCGATGGCTTGTGCCTTCCAGAAATTGCTGAGGAATACCGCTACCGTTCATAGCTTGCATCATCTCGTAGCTGATCAGACTGTGACTGGAGATGAAATGATGGATATTATGCTGGTAAGCGAGCGGCAAAGGGCGCGCCCGGTACATGGGTGGCTTTTCGATCAGGAGCTTGTTGATGATCGGGACTGCATCCTCAATCGACTGCCCGAGAAAATGTCCGGTTACATATCGCGACAGGCCGGGCACTCGATTGAAGATCGAGCCACCATAAGCGGTTGGTATGCCAATTTGGGCCAGGGCCTCGGTCGCCTCAGCCAGGTTGGCAGCGGTTTCCAGTCGCTGAGCCGCCAATATGACCAGGTCTGGTTTGACTTCCCTGGCAGCCGTTTCAATCTCGGTGACTGGTGTTTTGGCGCCCAGGTAGACAACCTGCAATCCCTGATAGCGCAGGAGAAGGGCCAGCAGCAAGAGGCTGATGGTATGTTCTTCTCGTGGTGGGCAGGCGAGCAACAACCGGATTGGGCGCGTTGGCACTGGTGCGGTGTTTAGCAGGGTGTTGAACTTCTCGATGCATTTGGCCGACGCAAAATGCTCTTGAGGTACCGAAACCTGGTTACTGAACCAGAGCTCCCCAATTTCATGAATGCCCTGGAGGAGGATGTCATGGCAGACCGTTTTGATAGGGAACAACGCAAATGCTTGCGACAGATATTTGTCGGTTGCTTCATGATCAAACTGCAAACACGCGCCTATCCAGCCATTTCGCAAGTTGGTCAGATTGTCCGTTGGGCCCAGTGCGGGCAGGGGGACTACTTCTGGCACGGCTTGAAAAAGGAGTGGATCCTGGCCACGATTTTCCAGCGAAAGCCAGAGTTCGGCTGCCCGGCGGATAGTAAAACCTTCATCAATGCGGGCCAGCAGCCAGAGAATAATGTCAATATCCTGTTGGGTATAAAGTCTCTGGTTGCCCTTGCTACGTGCCGGCCGCGGCAAGCCGTACTTTTTTTCCCAGGCACGAAGCGTATGCGCCTTGACTCCTGTTTGGGCCAGGACTGCCTTGAGGTTAAAAGTAGGAGCTTCGTGCGTTGATGACATTAATTTGATTGGCTGTTGGGAAAAAGCTAAATTGAGTTGTCAGATTTACCTTACATATAATCCATCTATTTTAGCACACGAACAGGTCAAAGACCTAGCCGCTCTTCGCAAGGACCCGGAATGTCTTTCAATCGTGCCAAATCCGTAACCTGGGAAACAGAACTCCTCCGGCTGGCCAGCCAGGCCCGCGAACAAAACCAGGTGGTAGAACCGCTCAAAATAGATGGCCGCGACTTGGCGCAGGCCTATCAACATTGTACCGCGATTACCAAACAGCATAGCCGCACTTTTTTTATGGCTTCAGCCTTATTACCGACGCCTCAGCGGCGAGCCGTCAGGGCACTTTATGCTTTTTGCCGGGTCAGTGATGACCTGGTGGATGTCGCCAGTGACCAGCAACAGCAACGCATTGAGCGTTGGCGCCACGAATGCACCCTGGCGCAACCGCCGGCACACAACCTGGTGGCCCTTGCCTGGGCTGATACGCGGACTGCTTATCGGATTCCTGGCCAATATGCCGAGCAGTTGATGGCCGGTGTGATCTCCGATCTTAGCCGTTCAAGGTATGAGACGTTTGCTCAGTTGACGCACTATTGTTACCGGGTGGCGTCTACTGTGGGCTTGATGGTGATGCATATCCTGGGCCATTCTGGACCAGAGGCGATGCCATACGCGATCAAGCTCGGCGTTGCTCTCCAGCTGACCAATATTCTGCGCGATGTCAGAGAGGATTGGCTGAAGGGGCGACTTTACCTGCCCCTGGAAGAGTTGCGGCTTTTTGAGATCTCCGGCGCTGACATTGCTCAGGGGTTGGTAAACAGGCGTTGGCAGGCCTTTATGCGTTTTCAGATTCAACGTACCCGGGCACTATATGCTGAGGCATTGCCCGGTGTGGCCTTGTTGGCGCCGGAGGGGCGCCTGGCGGTGACCGCTGCGGCCGAACTGTATCAGGCGATCCTGACTGATATTGAGGACCATGATTATGACGTGTTCAGCCGCCGGGCGTACACTTCGCAATGGCAGAAACTGATAAGACTACCCGGTATTTGGCGGCGCTGTCGACGTTATCAGGTGTCGGATCTCAAGGTCGCTGACGCACCGTCACAGCTTGATTTTTCGGGATCATGCGGTGCAGCTGCGCCACCGGCGCGTCCTGGGACAACCTTGCCTCTCCAACCTGATTCGGAACGAAAAAAACAGCCAGATCAAGAGTAATCATCTGGACAAATCCCCAATCGCCGGGACGTCCAAAATGCCAATTCTTCTAGCAGTTAACGCTATTGACAACAGTTAGTACTGTGATACCATTCAGATTATATTAATGAAAATATAGCCTTTTTCTTATGTTTTGGATGATGAAGGAGAGCAAATAATCAGTTTCTAGCACCGTTTCTCAAACTGTAGTCTCGTCTCGATCTATTCCTCGCTATTATCCTGTCTCTTATTTTGACCACAGTGATGTGCAGCAGGAAACGGTTTTAAGAAATTGATTGGTCAATTCGCATCCCCAACCTCAGCCTACCGGCCGGTTTGTCTTGCCCATCTGACCAAACAAGTCTGTATAGCTTCATATCGTGGTACCAACCAAAAAGGTGGTTGGCTTGTTTGTGTTTCCGCCTGCGGCCGCCAGGCCATGGGCTGCTGGCAATTTGTTTGCCGTTTTATTGGCGCCTCAGTTCGCTGAGAGCTTTTCAAGGAGAACTTGATAATGGCCGAGCAAGACCGTTCAAACCCCTATAACAATGATCAGGTGCCGGACAAATGGAAGAATTTGTTCACCAATGATGAGTGGTATATGCACGACATCGTGGTGAAAGCAACCTATGGCTTCCTGGGTATCGCGATCATTGCCCACATTCTCGTTTACATGTGGAGACCGTGGCTGCCCTAGGCACCCGAACCCGGCACCTTGCTTAAGCACCGTGAGCAGCGTGCCCCCAAATGCACCGTACTTACAGAAATTATTGTCATTCGAATAGGAGAGGTTTCTAATGGCAGAACAGCACAACTTACCCCAACGGCCAGAACGTCCAATTGAATTTCGCACCATTCTGTTCCTGTACATCTTGCTTGGTGCAGGAATGGCATTGCTAATCCATTTCATTCTTCTGAGCACGCCAGCCTATAACTGGCTGGCAGGCTAGAAGAAAGCCAACCGGACTAGCTATGTGGCGTGGCCTGACCAATTCAGATTTATCTGAGGCCTGACACCCCGTCGATAGCTTTAGCGACAACTGAAGATTGAGTGGCCGTGAGGCTTGCCGTGGCCCGTTTCATGGTGGCGGGTGGTGTCTGATGGCCTCTCTTCTTTGTGTTTGCTTTGTCACCGAGCACACAAGAGTTCTTTTTGTGCGCCAGTATCCTGATGTGATCTGTTGGTGGGTGATGTAAAGCCAGCCCCTCAGGGGGTTGGCTAAGTCATTGCTCTTCCCGCCGCCAGCCTGGCTGGGCCGGTGTGAATTGCCATTTGTAATCCCATCATTTCCCGCTGACATAAGCGCTATCTTTGCCATTTGACAGCAACAGCGCAGATGGTTGCCTATGTGCAGTAATGACACATTTGGTTGGTTCAAATTAAGGAGAGGCAACCTGTGACTACAGAATATGTTACCCCATCAGTCATTCCGCAAAAGCCCAGTATTGAGGGCGAGCGGCCCGCCATAGATCGGGTGCCTGAAGGCGAGGCGATTCCCTTTGCCGAAGTTGAAAAACAGTATCGCCGTCCAGGCGGCACCTTGCTGGCGGCGGCCATCGGCGCTGATCCTTTTGATTTCTGGATTGGTCGCTTTTACGTTGGGGCGTTTGGCGTCTTATCGCTTGTCGGCATTTTCTTCGGCGTAGCTGCATATCTATATCAAGCCTGGGTCGTTGAAGGCGCTTACAATCTGCTGAGGGCCCGTATCGATCCGCCGCCGGTAAGTAATGGTCTGCGCTTCGCCGCCGCTGGCGAGCCAGGCTTCTTCTGGCAACTGATCGTGATTTTTGCCACCATTGCATTCCTGGGCTGGCTATTGCGCCAGGTGGATATTTCCCGCAAACTCGGTATGAGCTATGAGATCCCGATCGCCTATGGCGCCGTGGTGACCTCATGGCTTACCCTGCAATGGCTCAGACCACTGGCCATGGGCGCCTGGGGCAACGGTTTCCCGCTAGGTATTACCCACCATCTGGACTGGGTTTCCAACGTGGGTTACCAATATTACAATTTCTTCTTTAACCCATTCCATGCGATCGGTATCTCGCTGCTATTTACCTCAACCCTGATACTGGCGATGCATGGCTCCGCTATCCTGAGCGCAGTAGATAAGCCCAATGTGAACGAGCGCAATGTCGATGGCTTCTGGCGCAATCTGCTGGGCTACAGCATTGGCGAAGTGGGTATCCACCGGCTCGGTTTCTGGCTGGCGATGGCGGCTGTTTTGTTCGCCAATATCTGTATCTTTCTTTCAGGCACGCTGGTCTATAACTGGGCGGGCTTCTGGAAGTTTTTTGATGGTCTGCCGTTCTGGGAAGGCGCCGCTGCCGGCACCTTACTGTTAGGCGGTGGGGCAGTGGCTGGTGTCGTCTGGCGCGGCCGTAGCCAGGCCAAAGTCGATATGGATGAGGTTGAATATGGTGGGCGCGGTATCGATGGCACGGCGCTGCGCAAGACCTACCATGTCCCATTTCTCAACCGTCTGTTTGGCGTTGGCCAGGTGGGGCCCGTTTACCTGGGCGTCGCCGGCGCTATCGCAGCTGTCTTTGGCGGCTTCGCCGTGTTTATCATCCTGGAAAACTATCTTTTCCAGGTTGGTTACAATCCCATCCTTTTCCTGAGAGAGTTCTTTGTCCTGACGGTTAATCCGCCGGCGATGAGCTACGGGCTGGGTATGGCGCCGTGGCGCGAAGGGGGGGCCTGGATAGTATCGACCTTCCTTATTAATGTCTGCGTCGTGGCCTGGTGGGTTCGTGTTTATGGCCGGGCCAAAGCGGCCGGGTTGCGTCCCAGTTTGGCCTATGCATTCGCTTCCGCGCTCTTTCTCTACTTCGTTATCTACCTGGTCCGTCCCCTGATGATTGGGAACTGGGCGCAGGCCCCGGGTCAGGGATTCAAGGCCTTGCTTGACTGGACCAACAATGTCAGCATCCAGTTTGGCAACTTCTACTACAACCCGTTCCACATGATCTCCATCTTCTTTCTGCTTGGCTCTACGCTGCTGCTGGCGATGCATGGCGCCACGATTGTGGCGACGTCCAAGTATGGCTCTCATCGTGAGATTGAAGAGATGATGGCAGAAGGTTCGGGAACGCATCGAGCCCAGCTTTTCTGGCGCTGGACCATGGGGTTCAACGTCAACTCCAAGACTATTCATGATTGGTGCTGGTGGTTTGCCATTATGACCGTGATTGCCGGTGGTATTGGTCTGCTGCTTTCGGGCACGGTCATTACCGATTGGTATAGCTGGGCGCAAGGCATCGGCATTGTCGCGCCGTTACCTTAAAGGAGAACATTATGCGTGGCGGCATTAAATATCCCGGTAGCCAGAATGCCCGTTTCTGGGTTGTGTTCATATTAATAACGATGTTGCTGTTGAGCGGTGCGCTGTGGGTTATCGGTTTTATCGGTGGCACGGCTGTGGCCGCTGCCGACGAAGAGATCGCCCTCAACCAGGCTTACATCAACTACTCAACCGCCGGCGACTATATCCAGCCGGAATCGGTCGCGGCGGTGCAGGCGTATATCGCCCAGTATCCCGAGCCACAGAATGTCAAGGTCCTGACTGGCCTCAACACGTCGCAGGTCTGGAGTTTCATGACCAACTTTGTGGCAGGTGGTTTACAGGTCGACTGTACCTATTGTCACAACATCAACAATTTCGGCGCTGATGGCGCTGAAATTGGTGATGATATCGTGGCGGCTCGCAAGGACAATGCACGTTTGCATCTGCAAATGGTGGCCGATCTGAATCAGAATTGGCTGACGCAGTTGGCCGCCATTGAAGGCAAGCAACCCTCTGGCGCCCAGATCATCTGCGCGACATGTCATCTGGGGCAGCCGAAGCCAGTGGCCTGGCCAGACGAGCTTCATGCGTTGCCGGATGATTATCGGCTACCGCTGGACAATCTGGATGTACTTCTGGTTACCGGTAATCTGGATGTCTCGTTGGATGCGGTTCAGTATAACCAGCACACGATGTATCACATGAGTGAGAGCCTGGGTGTGGGTTGTACGCATTGCCATAACTCTCGCTATTTCCCCAGCTGGGAACAGCCGGCGAAATATTACGGCCTGACGATGCTTCAGATGGCGCAGCACATTCGGGGTAATTACCAGGAATCGATGAATGGGCAGGAACCTTCCTGCTTCCTCTGTCATCGCAACCAGGTCCGGCCGCCGGGTGCTGCTCAGGCAGAGATCTTTTTGCCTGAGGTCTTGCGCTCAAGTTTTGGCGCGACTGAATAAGGGTTTTGCTATTGCGTCGTTCAGGTTAATTGTGGAAACAGGCTTTCATATGATCGCCAGAGGATACCGGTTAAGCACCGCTCTACCAAAGGTTGATTTCATGTTGGCCACAGGAATGTGACTTTACAATATGATTTCAGTTGATACACCTTCATCGCCGACTCAACTTACCCAACCGCCGGTATTACGTCGTTCACTGATCCTGATGAAGCCGATCACCTGGTTCGGGCCAATGTGGGCTTTCCTGTGCGGCGCCATCGCCAGTGGAGCAACTGGCTGGTCGTGGCAAAGTGTGGGGTATGTCTTACTGGGCGTTATGATGGCGGGGCCTGTTCTGTGCGGTTTCTCTCAGGTCATCAATGATTACTTTGATAAGGAAATTGATGCCGTCAATGAGCCGTACCGATTGGTACCGGCCGGTCTTGTTTCCACCTCGCAAATTCTAGTCACAGCGTTGTTTCTGCTGGTCATCGGCTTATGCCTGGCTGGCATCTTCAATGTGCGTGTCCTGACCCTGGTCGTTGTGGGCCAGATCCTGGCCCTGATCTACAGCGCACCCCCGGTTCGGGCCAAACGCAACGGCTGGGTTGGTAATGCGATGGCGGCGTTCTCCTACGAGGGGCTGGCCTGGATGGCGGGGCATGTTGCCTTTGCCTCCCTGACCTGGCCGTCCGTGCTGATCGCCATTCTCTATTCGTTAGGCGCCCATGGCATCATGAGCATCAACGATTATAAAAGCATGGCCGGGGATCGTGAGGGCGGTTTACTCACGATCCCGGTTCGCTATGGGCCGCAGCGGGCGGCCTGGCTGATCCTGGCGACGATGAACGTGGCCCAGCTAGCGGTGATTGCCGCTTTTGTCTACTGGGGCCACGGCTGGATCGCTCTGGTCATCGCGCTCATCCTGCTGGCTCAATTGCCAACGCAGCGCGCCTTTGTCCAGCAGCCGGAGGAAAACTATCTCAAATTCAGTGCTATCGGCGTAAGTTTTTACGTTTGGGGCATGATGGCTGCAGCTATTGGCCTGCATTACTTCGGCAGTTAAGGTCCTTGGCGACGTAGAAGGGAGGAGCTTCGGTGAAACCAATTCTAGTGGTCGGCGCGTCGGTAGGGGGGGCCACAGCCGCAAATACTTTGGCTCAGGCTGGCTTGCCCGTCATCATGTTGGAGCGCGACCTTGCCTGGGTAAAGCCTTGTGGCGGCGCCCTGCCACCTAAGGCGTTTGTAGAGTTCGATCTGCCGGAGTCGTTGATCTCACGGAAGGTTTACAAAACTCTCATTCATTCCCCGTCTGATCGTTGTGTGGAAATTGAGGTGGCCGGCCGGGAGCGGAGCGCGAGCGACTATGTCGCCATGGCCTGTCGTGAAGATCTGGATCCCTACCTGCGCCAGCGGGCGCTGAACAACGGGGCCGATCTCATAGAAGGGCAACTGCTTGAACTGGAACGGCAGGCAGATGGCGTCCTGGCTACCTACCGGGACAAGGCCAGCAAGCAAAAGAAAACGATGCTGGTCGAGGTTGTTATTGGCGCCGATGGTGCTTATTCGACGACGGCGCGGGCCCTGGGTTTGGATAGATTGCCCCGTTGTATCGCCATTCAGGAGCGCATCCGCCTGCCCGCCGACAAGATGGCCCAATGGGAAGATTCCGCTGACCTTTATCTTGGGCATGATGTCAGCCCGGACCTTTATGCCTGGGTTTTTCCGAAATCTGACCATATCGCCGTGGGTTGTGGCGCCGGACCGGGTAATACGGCTGAAGCAAGGCAACTGCTGGCCAATCTGAAAGAACGCATTGCCTCTCAGCTTGCTGGTGGTGAAGTCTTTCTGGAAGAGGCACATGCCCTGCCGATGCATCCTCGCAAACATATCGCCTTTGAACGAGCCATGCTGGTTGGTGATGCCGCCGGTCTTGTCGTCGGCACCTCTGGTGAAGGGATTTATTGGGCGATGAAGAGTGGCCATCAGGCGGCCCAGACGCTCATTGAAGTCTTGCCCGATGTATCAGAGCGAGCATTGCGCCGTTATGAGAAGCTCTGGTGGCGCCAATACGGCACCATGTATCGCTTTTTACGCTGGCTGCAGAAATGGGGTTATGGCAATGAGCGGCAGATGGAGGTTTTTACCGACATGTGCCGTAATAAGGATGTGCAGGAACTCACCTTTGAGTCTTACATGCACAAGAATATGGCGCCGGTCTCCTGGTTTGCGCAGCTGCGTATGACGGCTGACATCATGCAGGCGCAGGCCCGCTACTATCTATTGCCCAGACCAAGACGGGTGGCGCCGTGAGGGGAAGTTTCGTGCTGCCGGTGTTGTTCGCCGCTTTTGCCTGGTGGTTTGTGACGGGCCTCATCTTCCTGGCCTATGGGCGCTCCCGGCGCGTCACAACACTCTTTTTCCTGGGTGCATCTGTTGTCATGATGTTGGCCCTGGCCGGTTTTGTTTATGCCGGAGCGCAGGAGACAGTTGCCGGTGTTTACCTGAGCCTGATTTGCGGCATCTTGCTATGGGGCTGGCAGGTGGCCAGCTATTACCTGGGTTTTGTGACCGGACCCGAGGGCAGCGTGCCGTTTCCCGCCGTTCCCCGCAACCAGCAATTCCCTCTTTGGCATCGCTTTCGCAATGTATTCCGCGCCAGTGCTCACCATGAGCTGTTAGCCGTACTCTTTCTTGTCGTAATGGCCTTGCTGAGCTTTGACGCCGCCCATCGTTGGGGCCTGTGGGTCTACCTGACACTGTGGAGTATGCACGGGCTGGCCCGGTTGAATGTCTTTTTTGGCGTCCGCAATTTTCGTTTCGAGATGCTGCCAGCCCATCTGCACCGGCTGGACCAGTTTGTGAACAAGAAAGCGCACAATCCCCTTTCAGCCGCCATTGTTATTTTTGGCTGTGTGGCTGTTCTGGTGCTCATTTACCAGGGCATTGTCCCGGCGGCCGGCCCAACGCAACGAATCGGCGCCTGGGTTTTGGGGACGTTGATCCTGTTAGGTGTTGTGGAAAACCTTTTGTTGGTGCTGCCGGTGAATTTTGTTCTCTGGGGCTGGCGCACCCGTCCGCTGCCTGTGGGCGAGCGACCAGATGCTTCGCGCCAGGCGCCGGCGCCGCGGACACTGGCGCCGCTACCTGAACGCATCGCCAAGGGGATGGGCAAATGAACCGAGCGCTGGCGATGAATGAGCCCGACCGACTCACCGTGGCCGATGTGGCTGTGCCCGACGATAAGAAGTCGACTTTCCGGTTGCAGATGAAACCTGGCCCGGTCCTGGTTGATATGTGGCCGGCGCGGTCGGCCAGGCCAGCCACGCCGATCTTATTGATTCATGGCTGGGGTGGCAGCGGTAGTTATTGGCGGGGCACGGCGGAGCATCTTTCCAGTGATGCCACTGTGATCGTGCCTGATCTGCCGGGGACCGGCCGGTCCCAACCCGTCAAACAAACCCAGGATATGTTTGATCAGGTCGATACCCTGCGTCGTGTTGTGGATTCATTGTCAGCGGAGAAGATCCAGATCGTAGGTCATTCGATGGGCGCGGCCATGGCTTTGCTCCTGAACGATCTCATTCCAGAGCGCGTTGAACGGCTGGTGCTGACTTCGATGTGCTTCTTCATGACGGCCAAACAAGCGGAAATCTATGAATCGATTATGAAGTTTGTGCGGCTGACGATGCGGGTTCGCTGGAAGGAGATGGTCGACATCCCGGGGCTTTCTTACTTAATGGCCCAGCGCTATTTCTACCGGGTGCCGCGCGATCGGGCCGCTTTGCGGCAGGGCTTTCTCGATTATCTCACGCTTGATTATGACACTGCGTCTGCCTGTGCGGCGAACGCGACGGATCCGCGGATTGAAGCGGCTGGAACCCGCGTAAAGGTCCCCACGCTGCTGATTGCTTGCCGGCAGGATCAGGTGATGCCGGTCGAAAACGTGAACTATAGTGTGGACAAAATTCCCGGCTGCGAATTGCGCTGGATTGAAGAGTGCGGCCATCTGCCCATGGTCGAAAAAGCGGATGAATACCGGGCCATTCTGCGTGATTTTTTGTGGCAAAAATGATGTTTGGAGTGCGCTAGGCTTATGGCAACGTATACGCCGGAACAATTGGCGAAACGCAATCAAAGCAAATGGACCATCGTACAGGCGGTTTTGGCGCCGCTGCAGCTGCTCGCGTTTCTGATCAGCTTTGCCCTTGTGGTCCATTATCTCATCACCGGCCGGGGGCTGTTAGCGGCCGACATTTCGGTCCTGGTCAAGATCAGCCTGCTCTGGCTTATTACCGTGACCGGCATGATCTGGGAGAAGGAGATATTTGGTCATTGGTTCCTGGCCCCTCAATTTTACTGGGAAGATGTAGGGAATGCGGTCGCCATGGTGTTACACAACCTTTATTTCGTGGCCCGTTGGCTGGGCTGGTCAGATCGGGCTGTGATGACGCTGATGTTGCTGGCGTATCTCTCGTACCTGGTCAACCTCGCGCAGTTTGTGGCGAAAGGGCTACAGGCACGCAAGCAGCGGCAACAAGCCAGTAGCGTGTTGCCGGCTGCGGCGGTGGAGCTGGAATGACGATGAAAACGACGGCAGTGGTTATTTCCGAACCGGGGCGTGTTGGCCTTGATGAGGTTTCCTTACGACCCCTGGCGGCCCAGGAGCTGGTTGTTGAGACGGCTTATACCTCCATAAGCGCCGGCACCGAGCGAATGTTGCTTGCCGGCCAGATGCCCCATCCAATGCTGAGCCTGCCGGTTGTGCCCGGTTATGAGACGGTTGGCCAGGTGGTGGAATTGGGTGCCGAAGTGGATCCGGCCTGGCTCAATCGCTGGGTCTATGTGGGCGGCTCACACTGCTATGTGGGCGTCAATGCGGCCTGGGGTGGCCAATCGGCCCGGTTGTTGGCTCAGGCTGAGCGGGCGGTGCCTCTGGATGGCGTCGATCCGCGCCATGGCCTGATGTTGGCCCTGGGCGCGACTGCTCTGCACGGCATCAATCTGCTGCAACCGGGCCCCACTGATCGGCTGCTCATTTTGGGGCAAGGACCAGTTGGCCAGTTGGCGGCGCGTCTGGCTCGTTTGCGGGGCGCCTGGGTGGCCGTGGCTGATCGCTACGAAAGCCGCCTGGCCCGGGCCGAGGCTGACATGGTCATGTTGGCCGGCGACGATCAGCCACCCCTGACTGAACTGCTGGCAGATGGGGTCAACGCCATCATCGATGCGACCGGGTCCATGGCGGCGATCGCCGGAGCGCTGCCGCTGTTGCAGCCGAAGGGGACCATCCTGTTACTGGGCTATTATCAAAATCTGGAGCTGCCTTATATGCCGCTGTTTCTCAAGGAAGCCCGGCTGTTGACCGCCAAAGAGTGGGCTCCGGGTGATCTGGCAGCTGTGCGTGACCTCATCGCCCAGGAGAAGCTGGATGTCGCGCCGCTGCTGACACATCATCTGCCAATTAGCGCGGTGACCCAGGCCTACGATACGGCGCTGAATGATGCGGATTGTCTGAAACTGGTTATTGATTGGCAAGAGCGCCAGTCAGGCTGAATAGAAGCCAAGGAAGAATTATGACCGCTCGCATGTTGGCAATCTATGGCAAAGGGGGCATCGGTAAGAGCTTTACCACCTCCAACCTAACTGCGCGATTGGCCTACGATGGCGCCCGGGTGTTGCAGCTCGGCTGTGATCCCAAACATGATTCGTGTAACACGATCTTTGGCGGTCATTCGTTGCCCACCCTGGGCGAGGTATGGCGCGGTTTTAAAGATGCCGGCAATGAAGAGCAAATGGCTGTTGGTGACATCATTTTCCGCAGCGAAATAGATCCGACGATTGACCTGTTTGGCTGTGAAATCGGCGGGCCAGATGTTGGGCGCGGCTGCGGCGGTCAGGGCATTTCCCACGGCTTCAAAGTGCTGGAACGGCTGGGGATGAATGAATGGGCCCTGGATTACGTCGTCATGGATTTTCTGGGTGATGTGGTCTGCGGTGGATTTGCCACGCCTCTGGCTCGTTCTTTGGCAGAAGAAGTCATCATCGTGGTTGGTCATGATCGGCAATCACTTTATGCGGCCAACAATATTGCCCAGGCGGCCCGCTATTTTCAATCGATGGGCGGCTCCACCCAGCTGCTTGGCCTCATTGTCAATCGGGATGATGGCACGGACACGGCTGACCAGTTTGCGGCGTCGATTGGCCTGCCCATCCTGTGCCGGGTGCCGCTGAACCACGAGGCGCGTGTTCTGGCTGATTCCTGCCGGCTGGCGCTGGAAGTCGACGAATTTAATGAGATCTTTGTCGATCTGGCCGGCCGCATCGCGCGTCGGGAGATCCCGCCCTGCAAAGATTTCAAACCATTGGATTACAACGAATTTCTGGCGGTGTTTGGGGCCGAGGAGCCGCCGGGACGGCCGACATCAGCCACCAGAGCTGAGCTGTTCCAGGGCAACGAGGTTGTTTCCGCCCCGTTTCTGCCGGAATTGACCCTGACGCCGGTGCGCCAGGTGCATGTGACTGATCCGGTCCAGCGCCGGGTACAGGAAATGGTTGAATCCATCGGCATTCATGTCACAGGGCTGGAGCGCAATCGCGAGGATGGCATCGTCGTCATTTCCAGTGCCACTGAGATACGCATTGGCGAGGCGGAGGACCTGGATAACAAGATGGCGTTTCTGTCCGCGCTGGCGCGCACGGGCCAGACTTTTTCCCTGATTGATGTCCGTTACGCAGACGCCCCATCGTATCGCTAGGAGAGGTTGGTATGAGTGAGACCGTCGATCTGAACTACCTGAATGATATCCTGGTCAATAAGATGCGCGTGAAGCGTCAGCCAGTGGCGATCACCTATGTTCAGGATGGGCCACCGGCCGGTTATGAACCCGTCGATGTTGTCGCCTGTATGATCGTCAGGCTGGCCGAGAACGGGCGCCTGATCTACGTGGATCGCCAGCATCATGATTGTTACGTTGGCCAATATCACCTGGGCTGGAACCCGGAACCGGGCGAATTTATCAGTGAAGGGCATTATCTGACCATGGCCCAGGGCTTTTTTACGCCGGAAGGGGCCAAATGTAACAAGGCGCAGAGCTATTCCTTGCCGGAAGGCAGTCTGACCGCTCTGGCGGCCGCGCCGCTGGATAAGGTACCGGCCGGTACCCAGGTTGACCTGATCGTCTGTATCTGCAATGCCCAACAGGCGATGCAAATCGCCGGCGCTGCTTCGGTACGCGAAGGTACCTTCCCCCATGGCGAATTGGGTGCGTCGGCCTGCTCCTCCATCTTTGCCGCCCCCTGGCATACCAAAAACAGCGTTTTCGCCCTGGGCGACGGGGGTGGTCGGGCATTTAACCAGGTTGCCAGCGGGGAGATGTTTGTTTCCATTCCCCGCCATCATTTTAAGTACATCATTGAACTTGTAGAAAATTTCTGGTTTGACCGCGACAAGATGCGCGAAGTCATCATGCCGTCCCATGCTCCGGTACAACAAGAGCAGTAGGAGGATTCGATGTTTAATTTCCAGGCGTTACCGTTTTCCGGTTATCTGCTTTGTTACGGCCCATTAGCGCTGGTGCTCCTGGGCTTCATCGCCGCCGCCATTGTGACAGATGGGAAGGCGCGCCGGACCTACCTGCGTCGCCTTGACCCCCGTCCGGAAGCCGAGCGCGTTGACGAGGGCGCCATTGCCATCAGCGGGCCTGTTGATGCTCTGACGCCATCGGGGGTCTCGGTACGGTTGCTGCCGGTTGCCGCCCCCGTCGCTCCGGCCATGCCGGCGCCGCCCCCGGCGCGCGTCGCCTCGGTGGTGGACAACTTACAGCGGATTGAGGGCGTTGGCCCGAAGATCGCGGCTGTTTTGGGTGAGGCCGGCATCACCAGCTTTGCCCAGGTTGCCCAGGCCAGCGCCGAGCGCTTGCGTCAGATCCTTGACGAAGCAGGCATGGCCGCCATTCACGACACCCGTAGCTGGCCGGAGCAGGCCAGGCTGGCGGCAGCTGGTTCATGGGATGAACTGCAGACGCTGCAAGATAGTCTACGCGGCGGCCGGGACGTTAAATAGGACCGTATCGTTTGATCAACAACAAAATGGGTAGTAAACATTGATGACAGACTCAATTCCGCTCGGGACAATCCAACAAGACCAGAAACCGTGCCAACTCCATCCGCAAAGCATGTGCCCGGCTTTTGGTGCCCTGCGTGTGTTAACCCGGATCGAGGGCTCGCATCCGGTCATGGCGACTGATACCGGCTGTCTTTACGGTCTCACCTTTGTTACCCATTTTTATGGCGCCCGCAAATCCATCCTGGCGCCGCAGTTAGGCACCGCTGAGTTGATGGCGGGCCAGGTTGTGGAAGGGACGCGGGCGGCTATTGATGTCGCCGCCAAAGAACCGGGTTGTCAATTGGTGCCGGTGATTTCGCTCTGTGTGGCAGAAACAGCCGGCTTGCCGGAAGAGATGTTGCCGCAGAAAGTGGGCGACGCCGAGGTTGTCCTTGTCCGCGTGCCCGCCTATGCCATCCATTCCCATCCGGAAGCCAAAGATGTGGCCCTGGCCGCCCTGCTGGCGCGGTTGGGCGACGACAAGTCGGAAAAGGACAAGAAGACGTTGGCGTTACTGGGCGAGGTTTTCCCGGCCGATCCGCTCATCATCGACAATCTATTGCGGCAGATGGGGGTCGAAGCGACCATCACCTTGCCCGGTCGGTCTATTCATGATTTGCGTCGCGCTGGTCATGTCGGCGCTCTGGCCCCTCTGCATCCTTTTTACAAGGAGACGACGAAGCTGTTCCGCAAATGGCGCATCCCGGTTGTGGGCGGTGCGCCGGTCGGCATGTCTGGCTCGTATGCCTGGCTCAAAGCAGTTGGCAGCCTGCTCGCCCTGGATCCGAAGCTGGTAGATGAGGTAGCCGAGGCGGAACGGGAACGGGCGCAGATGATGCTCAATGCCCAGCCGCTATCCGGCCGGATCCTGGTCACCGGCTACGAAGGCACAGAGCTGGCCTATGCGCGTCTGCTCGTCGAGGCCGGCGCCGAGGTGCCCTATGTCTCCACCTCCATCGGCCAGGACCCACTCGTGTTGCCGGATGAGATGTGGCTGCGAGCACGGGGCACCCGCGAGGTGGTTTACCGCAAGTCGCTGGAAGAGGACGTGGCCGCGCTGGATCAATACCGGCCGGATTTTGTGCTGGGGACAACCCCCTTCTGTGCCGTGGCCAAAGAGCGTGGTATTCCCGCCATGTATTTCACCAATCAGCTCGCCTCGCGCCCCTTCTTTCTCAGCGGTGGTATGGCGGCAACGCTAGGCTTTATTCGCCAGACAATGCAGGGGAATGAGCGCTACGAATGGATGCAATCATTCTTCGAGGGGGCGGCTGATGCCTAAAGTTATCCGCGATCTCTCCGACAGCAGCAGCTACTGGGCTGCCGTCTGGACGATGTGCGCCTTGCCGGATGTCCATGTGATCTGTGATGCGCCCATCGGCTGCTTTAATCTGGTAGCCACCGCCGTGCCGGATTACACCGATGCTATCCCGCATATTGAGAACATCACGCCTTCCATCATCACGGAACAGGAGGTTGGCGGCAGTGGGACCGGCCCGGCCGTGCAGCGTACCTATGAGAATTTGCGCGACACCGGTATGTTGGCGGGAAAGCGGCTGATCGTGGTTTCCACGGCTGAAAGCGAGATGATTGGCTCCGACCTGACCGATCTGGTCACCGCCCTGCAACCGGGCACGACCTTCTTCCACAGTGAATCACTTTCGGATGATGAATGGTTGGGCCGGGATCGGGTGCTGCAATGGCTGTGGGAGAACTACGGCGCTGCTGCCGCCGCTGATCTGGCGGTTGAGCCAGGCCTCGTCAATATCATCGGACCCACTTATGGCTGTTTCAACAGCGCGGCTGATTTGCATGAGATCAAGCGGCTCGTTGTGGGCGCCGGCGGTCGCTTGAATTGCGTCTTCCCGTATGAGGCAAAACTGGCTGATATTCCTGAATTGGCCCGGGCGCAAGTCAATATCGTGCTGTACCAGGAATTTGGCCAGACATTGGCCGAGACTTTGGGGCAGCCCTGGTTGCAGGCGCCGATGGGCATGCAGGGCACGACTGATTTTCTGCTCAAACTCGGCGAGTTGCTCGGCACCCAGGAGACAGCCCGGGCGTTTGTAAAGCAGGAGAAGCAGACCACCCTCTCGGCTATCTGGGATCTGTGGAAGGGGCCGCAAAGCGACTGGTTTCCCACGACCAATTTCGGCATCGTGGGCAGCCGAACCTATGTGGCCGGCTTCACCGCTTTCCTCGGCGATGAACTGGGCATGCCGGTGAGCTTCACCTCATCGCGCCCGCTACGATCTGGCGAGCCGGACAATGAGGCGGTCCGACAGATTCTGCATAGTAAGCCGCCGGCTTTTGTCTTTGGGTCCATCAACGAAAAAATCTATCTGAGTGAGGCCGGCGCCAAACATACCAGCTTTATACCGGCCGCTTTCCCCGGGCCAATTGTGCGTCGCGCTGTAGGCACACCATTTATGGGTTACCGGGGCGCTGTTTATCTTTTGCAGGAGATCGTCAACCGGCTTTACGAGACACTGTTTAATTTCCTGCCTGTGGATACGGGTTATGCCAAGGCCAGCCAGAATGGGGCCGGCGCCAGCAAGCAGCCGGGCAATCTGCCCTGGGAAGCTGAGGCACGTGTCGCACTTGACGACGCGTTGGCCAGGTTGCCATTCTTGCCTCGCATCTCGGCCAGCCGGGAAATACAGATGCAGGCGGAGCAGGCTGCGCTTGAGGCTGAATTGTCTCAGGTGACGGCAGAAATTGTGCAGCAGGTTCTGCTCAAGCGTAATCTTTGAGAATAATCGTATGGTCAAGTTTCAAAAGCCCATCGCCCTCGTTTTTGGTCTGGTTGCCTGGCCGTTCCGGCCGGTGACCAGTTGGGTCCGTAGTCGTCCCCGGCTGCGATTCTGGCTCGGTATCATACGCCTGGGCCTGTTTCAGCTGGGTATCGGCCTTTCCCTGGCGCCCATCACAGGGACCCTGAACCGGGTCCTGATTGATGAGCTGAGCATCTCAGCCGCCGCTGTCGCCTTGCTAATTTCGATGCATTACTTTGTCTCACCGGTGCGGGCCATCATTGGATATCGCTCAGATAAATCGCGCTCGATGGGCAAATGGCGCACACCTTACATTGTACTCGGGGTGATGTTGACTTACGGTGGCCTGGCCCTGGCGCCGTTTGCCCTGATCTTGCTGGGCGGTGACGGGAAGGTCTCCTTTGGGGTGGCGTTGGTGATCTGTGTGGGCATCTTTATGGCTTATGGAGCAGGTGTCAGCATCGTCGAGACTGTCTACCTGGCGCTGGTTAGTGACATTACGCCCCAAGAAGATCGCGGCAAGGTACTGTCGGTTTTGTGGATGATGTTGATTATCGGCACGGTTCTGAGCGCTGTCATTGTGAGCGGTCTGCTGGTCGACTATTCGCACATGCTTTTGATTAAGGTAATGCAAGGCTCAGCAATTGCCTTTGTTGGGCTGACGGTATTTGCCTTGTGGCAGCAGGAGCAGCTCAACCCGGACGGCAGCATTAAATCTGACCTCAAGACCGTACGGATTCGGCTTTCCTTATGGGAATCGATTCAGCTTGTTAGCAAGGAACGCGTGCTGCAGGGTCTTCTTGTCGTTATCTTCATCGCGACGATGGCCTTTGCGACCCACGACGTGCTTCTGGAGCCGTATGGTGGCCAGGTCCTCAATATGAGCGTCTCCGCCACCATGCAGCTGACGGCGCTTTGGGGCCTGGCGACAGTAGTTGGCGTGTTGCTGGCTGCTTATCTGCTGTGGCGTCGCAAAGCACCGGTAATGTTGATTGCAGCCGGCTGTGCGGTAGGCCTGGTTGGCTTTGCCATCATCAGTATCGCCAGCGACGCGACCCTGGTTGAGCCCTTCAGGATTGGTATTGTCTTAATCAGCCTGGGGCGGGGGCTCTTCCTGGTTGGCAGCATCATTTTGGTGATGTCGTTGACAGACGTCAGCCACGCGGGTCTGTTCCTGGGTATCTGGGGCATTGTGCAGGCGATGGCCCAGGGGATCGGCACGATTGGCGGCGGCGTCGTCCGCGATCTGGCTCAATATCTGACTGGCAGCGTCAAACTGGGTTACACCATCGTTTATGGCGGCTCGCTGGTGTTGCTGTTGATAGTCATCACCATTTTGGCCTTGCGCCTGGGCAAGCGCCTGCATGTCAGCGAAATCAAGATGCCGTGGTCTGGTGTTGAAGAGATCCCGGCCGATCAGCTGGCCTTTTAATGAAGTTTTCTGTTTGCGGAGGGAAAAATGTCTGCTAAATCACGTTTGGCACTGCTAGCAGGTATGTCCTTAGTTTTACTGAGTTTGATAGGTTGTGGCGGCTCGTTCATCGAAAATGAAGTCAGCCCGATTGCGTCCGAAACCGTTTCCGTCCAGATGCAATATCTGGATGGGGCTGAGCTGGGTCCGCTTTATGACGTCGAAGTCATGGTGCCGGCTGATTGGGTCAACCAGTTTGAGACGCGCAATATCGGCAATAAGCTCTATTTCACATATCTGGCCGATGATGATGTCCCGGCTGAGATCTTCTACATCGAAGCCCTTTCAGTATCCCAATATTGGGACCAGAATGGACCGCATCCCGGCAGCTATACCAATATTGTGAACCGGGGCGACACGTTCTTTGTCTATTACCTGCCCATTGATTCTTATTACTCAGGGCTGGATAAAACTCAGTTCACGGTTTTTGCGGAAAAAGTTCCGGCCATCGTGGCATCTTTCAATGCAACTGTGGCTAATTAGACTCACCAGGCCGATTTGCTCAGGCGAGTTCTGGAGGATTAAAGATGATACCGGATATGTGGGACATGTGGTCATTGCGTCTTGTCGTTACATTAGGATTGGTATTGGCCGGCTTTTTGCCGTTGGCATACAGCGTCTGGTCGACCTATCAAGCGGAGGACAATCAATCTGAAAAGCACCATGAATAATGGCCACAGCCTGTCTCTGAAGCGGATCTTCGGCCTGGGATCTGAAGCCCCGGCCGATGGTTCGGCTTTTTTGCAGCAAGAAGAAAGGACGCCAGCGCCGCCGGCCGAAAAGCCGGTCTTTCCATTTACGGCCGTCGTTGGTCAGGAAGAGCTCAAGCTGGCTTTACAGCTCTGCGTCATCGATCCGACGATTGGTGGCGTCCTGGTCATGGGACATCGCGGCACGGCCAAGAGCACGGCTGTCCGCTCACTGGCAGCACTATTGCCTCGCCTGGATCGCGTCGGCGGTTGTGCCTACAACTGCGATCCGGTGGCGCCCTCGCCACTCTGCCCGGACTGTACCGGCCGGAAACCAGGATCGCAGAACGTGATCACCGATCTCGTCCCTGTCGTCGACCTGCCCCTGGGGGCCACTGAAGATCGGGTGGCAGGTTCCCTGGATGTAGAGAAAGCCCTGGTTGAAGGGGTGCAGGCGTTTGCACCTGGTCTGCTGGCTCGCGCCAATCGAGGCTTCCTTTATATTGATGAAGTGAATCTGCTGGAAGATCACCTGGTGGACCTGCTGCTGGACGTAGCAGCCAGTGGCGTCAATCTTGTCGAGCGCGAAGGCATCAGTATCCGCCACCCGGCTCGCTTTGTGCTGGTTGGTAGCGGCAACCCCGAAGAGGGCGACTTGCGGCCTCAGCTCCTGGACCGTTTTGGTTTGCACGCCCGCATCAACACCATCGTGGATATTGACCAGCGGGTGGAGATCGTGCGGCGCCGTCGGGCTTATGATGCTGATCCGGATGCCTTTGCCGCTGAATGGGAGCCGGAGCAACAACGGGTACGCCAACGCCTCCTGGAAGCCCAGCGCAATCATGCCCAGGTGGTATTAACTGACGAGACAATCGCTGCGGCGGCATCTCTCTGTGTGGCCCTGGCGATAGATGGGCATCGCGGTGAGCTGACGCTGTGTCGGGCGGCCGTGGCCCTGGCAGCCCTGGAAGGCCGGGGTGCCACGGCCCCTGGAGATGTTGCCCAGGTGGCCACGCTGTCCCTATTGCACCGGCTGCGCAAAGACCCCCTGGAAGAGATCGGCGACGATATGCGCATTCGGCGTACGGTTGCTGAACTGATCCCGGAATAGCCCAGTTGCCTTTGTCGCCGGCTCCGCCAGAGCCGGCTTGACTGTTTGAGGAGAAAGATATGAGATTGGCCCGATTCGTTTACATCACGATGGATGGTTTGCACAACACCGCCCTCCGTGAAGCGGCGGCGCTTCTAGCGGACCGGCATGGGGTGCAACTGCAACTCAGTCTCCACCAAACCTCGGCCATTCGCTCCCCCGAGGATTGGACCCGCCTCGAAGAGGACATCCAAAAAGCTGACTTCATCTTCGGCTGCATGATTTTTGGCGAGGAGCATGTGCGGCGGCTGGAAGCCTTGCTGGCGGCAGTGGCTACGCCGACCTGCATCATCACCAGTAATCCAGCGCTGATTTATGCTACCCGCCTGGGCAAGCTGAGTCTGAAGCAGCCCAAAGAAGATGAACAGGGCTTTGCCAGCCGGCTCATGCAGAAACTGCGACCGAAGAAAAATGGTCGCTCCGAAGGCCATCGGCAGACAGCGCTGCTCAAAAATCTCACCAAACTGATGAAATATGTGCCGGGGAAAGTGCGCGACCTGCATACCTTTATCTCGATGCACGATTATTGGCTGCACAGCTCGCCGGAAAACCTGCTGCGCATGATGGTCCTGCTGCTGGACCGCTATGTGCCCGACTTTGGCGGCCAGTTCCCTGTGTTAGAGCCAATCAGTTACCCGGACACCGCCATCTATCACCCGGACGCACCGGCGCCATTCCCGGATATCGCCAGCTACCAGCGCTGGCGGCGCGAGCAGGGCCGGCCGGTTGCCGGGCGACAACCTACGTCGCCAAATGGTAATGGCGCCTGGCATGGTTCGGTCGGGTTGCTGACGATGCGAGCCATCATCCTGACGGGGAATACGGCGCACATTGATGCCATTATCCACAGCATTGAGGCGCAGGGGATTGAGGTGCGGGCTGCCTATAGCTCGCTGATGGATTTCCGTCCCAGCATCGAAGCTTATTTCGCCCCGTCTGCCGAGGGTAGCCGCCACGTGGCGGGCTCGGATCTGCCGGCCATCGACTTGCTGCTCAACACCATTGGGTTCCCGTTGGTGGGTGGACCGGCCGGTGCCCGGCCCGATGATGCCGTGCGCCAGCTTGATGCTCTGGATGTGGGCTATCTGGATATGGTGCCACTTTCGTTCCAGCGGGTTGAAGATTGGCGCCAGGATGAGATCGGCCTGACGCCGATGCAGGTCGCCATGAACATCGCCTTGCCCGAGCTGGATGGCATTGCCGAGCCGGTGATCTACGGCGGGCCGACGATTACCCAGGAAAAATTCATCGCCAATCAGAATGAACTGACCCTGGCCGCCAAACGGATTGCCCGGCGTGTGCGCCTGCGGCACAAGAAAAATGGCGACAAGCGCGTCGCTGTTGTCCTGTTCAATTTTCCGCCCAATCTGGGCAATGTCGGGACCGCCGCTTTTCTGGATGTGTTCCAGAGCCTCTATGTTTTGCTGCAATCGCTACAGGCGGACGGCTATGACGTCGAGCTGCCGGCCGATGTCGACAGCCTGCGCGAGCGTGTGATTGCAGGCAACGCCAGCCGCTACGGCACTGACGGCAATGTGGCTGCGCAACTGTCACTGAGTGATTATCGGGAACGCTTCCCCTGGTACGTGGAGATCGAGAAGTATTGGGGCTATGCGCCGGGTGAACTGCTGACTGATGGCCGCAATTTCCATATCCTGGGTGCAGAGTTTGGCAACATTTTTGTCGGCATTCAGCCCAGCTTTGGTTACGAACGTGACCCGATGCGTCTGCTTATGGGCAAAGACGCCTCGCCGCACCATGGTTTTGCCGCTTTCTATACCTGGTTGGACCAGATTTATGATGCGGATGCGGTAGTGCATTTGGGCACCCATGGTGCGCTTGAGTTTATGCCGGGTAAGCAGACCGGGGTCAGCGCTGATTGCTGGCCAACCCGGCTCATCGGTTCGCTGCCCAACTTCTATTATTACTGTGTGAACAACCCCAGTGAGGGTTCTATTGCCAAACGGCGGGGCGCGGCGACGCTGGTCAGTTACATGGTGCCGCCGCTGCAACAGGCGGGGTTGTATAAAGGGCTGCGCCGGCTGAAGGACAGCCTGGAGAGTTATCAGAACCGGCCGGATATGGAGCTGTTGACCGATATTCGTACCCAGGCAGATAAACTGGGCATTGTGGTCAATGGCATTTACCATCAGGCCAACGGCCTTAACGGGCACAATGGCCAGGCTGAAGAACTATCCGACGCAGCTTTTGTGGCAGCGCTGGGTCATGAGCTGATCCAGGTCGAGCACCGCATGATCCCGTTGGGGCTGCATGTGATGGGTGAGGCACCGGCCGGTGCCGAACTGGTCGACATGCTGGCGCTCATCGTGACCTTTAATCCGGCTCGCCATCCCAGCCGGGATGAGAAGCTGCCGGCGCTGCCTCATCTGATTGCCCGTGGATTGGGCTGGGAGCTGGAAGCGTTGGGCGCTGCCCTCAAGACCAGCACGGCCGCGCAAGAGCGCTGGGACCGGGTTGAGCAGATTCTGCAAGAAGCCATGGTTCGCTTTATCGCCGCACCGCGCCAGCCAGAGCTGGATGTGACGGCGGTCGAGGCCTATCTTTATGAGACGGCGCGCCTACCCAAAGGTTTGCTTGTCAACCTGTGGCCCTGGCTGGACGATTTGCTGACCCGTATTCGGGAAGACAATGAGATCGGCGGCATGTTGCGCAGTTTGAATGGGGGGTTTGTGCCGCCATCGCCCGGCAACGATGTCATGCGGAATGACAAGATTGTGCCGACGGGGCGCAACATCCATGCCCTGGACCCGTTCCGGGTTCCGTCACCTCTGGCAGTGGCCAATGCCAAAAAGCTGGTAGCCAGCTTGCTCGAGCAGCTCACCGCAGCCCAGGGCCAGTTGCCGGAGACGGTTGCCATGGTTCTCTGGGGCACTGATAATCTCAAAAGCGACGGCGAGGGGATCGCCCAATGCCTGGAACTGCTCGGCGCGGCACCGGTGGAAGATGAACTGGGCAATATTGCCGACGTAAAACTAATCCCCCTGAATGAATTGGGGCGGCCGCGCATTGACGTTGTGATGACCTTGAGCGGTATCTTCCGCGATATCTTCCATCATCAGGCTGGCTTGCTGGACAAGGCAGTGCGTTTGGCCGCCGTGGCTGATGAACCGCTGGAACTGAATTTTGTGCGCAAGCATACTCAGGCCAGCGTGGCCAGCCTGGGGGTTGATCTGGCAGAAGCCGCCAGCCGTGTCTTCTCCAATGCACCCGGATCCTACGGCGCCAATGTCAACCACCTCGTCGAGAGCAGCACCTGGGAGGATGACGCCCAACTCAGCGATGCGTTCCTCACGCGTAAGTCATTCGCCTACACGCCAGGCGGTTCCTGGCGCGGGGCCCGGGCGGTGATGGAGCATACGCTGACCACGGTTGACGCGACCTTCCAGAATATTGACAGTTTCGAACTCGGCATCAGCGATGTGGACCATTATTATGAATATCTGGGCGGCGTCGCCAAGAGTGTGGAAAAGCTGCGCGGCCAGCGTCCGGCAGTCATGGTCGCTGATGCCCTGGCCCTGAATGACCGCCTTTCATCGCTGGACCAGATGGTACGGCTGGAGACGCGGGCCAAGCTGCTCAACCCGAAATGGCATGATGCGATGCTCAACCACGGCTATGAAGGGGTACGCGAAATCGAGATTCGCGTGAGCAATACCTATGGCTGGAGCGCCACGGCTGACGCCGTTGAAGGCTGGGTTTACGATGATATCGCCACGACTTTCCTGCTGGATGAGGCGATGCGGGCGCGAATGGCGGAGGCCAATGCCCATGCCACGGCCGGGATTGCCCGGCGCTTGCTGGAAGCCGAGGCACGCGGTTTCTGGGATGCCAGTGATGAGCTGCTGGACGAGTTGCGGGAGATCTACGGCAACCTGGAAGACCAGTTGGAAGGTATCTTTGCCTGATGCAGTTGATTCTGGTTGTGAACGCTACACTGCCGGCCAGCGAGCTGGCCGAGCGACAGGAATGGGGCAGTTTTTTCCCTGATGGCTGCGCCGTCCCGTTGAAAATTCGCCAGGCGAGGACCGGCCGGTGAGCGATATCCCCTTCCACGCACTCGTTGGCCTTGATGCGGCCCAACAGGCGCTGCTGCTGCTGGCCGTAGAGCCACGCTTGCGTGGTCTGGTTGTGGCCGCGGGCGCCGGCACCGGCAAATCGACATTGGCTCGCGGCATGCGCCAGCTGCGCGGCGCGGAGACAATCCCCTTTGTAGAGATACCGCCGGGTGTAGATACGGCCAATCTCTATGGCGGTCTGAATCTGGAAGCAACCTTGCAGCGCGGCGAACTGGTGTTGCAACCCGGGGTACTGGCCCGGGCCCACGGCGGTGTTGCCTATGTCGATGGCCTGAACCTCCTGACCGATACCAATAGCAATTTGCTACTTTCCGTCCTGGACCAGGCGGTTATTCAGCTGGAACGAGAAGGGGTGAGCTGGCGTATGCCGGCTGAGATTAACCTCATCGGTTCCTATGATCCGGCTGAAGGGTTGCCGCGTCGTCATCTGCTGGATCGCCTTGGCCTCTGGGTAACGTTACCCGCGCAATATGACGCCGGCGAACGCACGGCCGTGATCCAGCGCAATTTGCATGATCAACTGGATAGTTGGGGTGAAGATCTGCACTTTTTGCAGGGTCTGGTGGCCACCGCACGGGAGACGTTGCCCGCCATTCAGATCACAGAGCAACAGGTTCGTCTTTTAGCCCAATTGGCCCTACGCTATGGCGTCGAAGGTCAGCGGGTGGATCTGTTTGCGGTGCGAGCAGCTTGTGCCGCAGCAGCCCTGGCGCTCAGTCCGGTTGTTGAAGATGAACATCTGGCGCTGGCCGTCCGGCTGGTGATCGTCCCGCGCGCGACCCAGATACCAGAGCAGAGTTCTGAGCCGCAACCGCCTCCGCCCCCACCGCCACCCGATCCGGAACCCCCCGATGAGGGCGAGCCCGAAAGTGACGCGGCCCAGCTACCAGAGCAATTGGCGCTGCCGCCAGAACAAATCCTGGAAGCGCTGGCAGCCGAACTGCCCGTCGAGCTGGAAAGTTTGCCTTTTCAGAATCTGCGGCGGGGCCGGTCGGGTTCGCGCGGCAGTACCGAAGGGAAACGGGGCCGGCACATTCGCTCCATTCCTGGCAACCCGCGCCAGGCTCGTATCGATATTGTGTCCACCTTGCGAGCCGCGGCGCCCTGGCAGCCAGCGCGCCGGCAAGCCCGGGGTCTGGTGCCAGAACAGGGCCGGGGCCAACGTCCTCTGCTGGAAATGTCGGATATCCGAGTCAAACAGTATCGTAGCAAGGCGGGGGCGTTGTTTTGTTTTGCCGTGGACGCCAGCGGCAGTATGGCCCTCCATCGTATGCGCCAGGCCAAAGGGGCCGTCAATGCTTTGCTGCAGAAAGCGTACGTGAACCGGGACAAAGTTGCCCTGATCTCGTTTCGTGGCGAAGAAGCCGAACTGCTCATGCCGCCAACCCAGAGTGTTGAACGGGCGCGCCGTGCCCTCGATTTGTTGCCCACGGGGGGCGGTACCCCGTTGGCTTCAGCGCTCCTATTAGCAGCTGATGTGGCTGAGCAAGCTCGCAGCCGGGGCATCTTACAAACCGTGCTAATATTGTTGACTGATGGTCGAGCGAATGTGGCGCTCCATCAGGAAGGCTCGGTACAGACAGAATTGCAGCGTCTCGGCCGCCATTTGTCTGAGGCGCCGCTGCAAATTATTGTGCTGGACACCCAGCGCAGCTATCTGAGCCGGGGGGAAGCTCGCCAGCTTAGTGAATGGGTTGGTGGTCTTTATGCCTACTTGCCCAATGCCAGCGGGGAGCAAATTGCCGATCTGGCTGCCCAGGTTGCCGGCGGCCGTTAGTCCACTTTGTACATTATCAGATCGCGAAGCAAGATACCGGCAGCAGGAATCCCCCTGGGGAATGCATCCTGTCCGTCATGCTTGCCTCATCGCGGTGAACAAAAACAGGTTTACTTTGAAGACGAAACAGACAATTGACGACAAAAAGCTATTTCAGCGCGCCATCTTACTGGGTGGCCTGACGGTCGCTGCAGCGGCTGGTTATAAATTTGCCCGTGCCGTTGACGAGCAGTTTATCCATCTACCGAAGGCTGTGGCTGGGGAGTTGCTCTCTTTTTCCTCAACAACAGCCGGATCGCTGGCTTATTATGTGGACCAGCAACAGAGCGGACAGCCTTTATTACTGCTGCACTCTATCAATGCGGCTGCCTCCAGCTTTGAGATGAAGCCACTGTTTGAATATTTTGGCGGCCGGCGGCCAGTTTATTCTTTGGAACTGCCCGGTTTTGGTTTTGCCGAACGGAGCGCCCACCGTGCCTATGTGCCTGAACTGTACGCTCAGTCGATCGTCGAGATGATTTCGTCTCAGATCGGGGCGCAGGTCGATGTTGTTGCGCTTTCATTGAGCAGTGAATTTGCCGCTCGTGCAGCGCTGAACCGGCCGGATCTCTTCCGTTCGCTCACCCTGATCAGCCCGACAGGCTTCAGCGGCCAGATGCGCGAATTCCCCGGTGAATGGCTGTATCGCTTTTTCTCTCTGCCGCTGTTGAGCCAGGCGCTCTTTGCTTTGCTGACGCGCCAGGATGTTATCCGCTATTATCTGCAGCAAAGCTTTGTTGGCGAAGTGCCAGCGTCATTCATCAATTACGCTTACGCCGCCTCGCATCAGCCTGGCGCACGCTATGCGCCGCTCTATTTCCTGTCAACCCAGATGTTCACCCCTGACGCGCTGACCAGCCTTTATGACAGACTGACGCTGCCGGTGACCGTGTTATACGATCAGGATCCCAATGTGTCCTTCGCGGCCCTGCCGGATTTTGTCGCAGAGCGGCCGAATTGGCAGGCCATCCGCGTGCAGCCTTCATTAGGGCTACCACATTGGGAACAGCTGGATGAAGTAGTTAGCATTCTGGATCAAGTGTTGGCGCAAACCTGATAATTGAAGTTGAGCAGGTGGGTTTGTGGCCCACCTGCTCAACCGAATCTGACTTACTGCCGGACCACAATTGGCAGAAAATGCATGTTCTCGAAAGGCGCGACGGGGTCGCCCGGCAGCGGCCAGGCGTAGGCGCCGCGGGAACGGGTGAAGACGGCCAGGGTGGTGAAACCACGGTCGATCGCCATATCCCAGATCATCACGTTGGGCAGCCCATCAGTAAAGTGTACCCAGACAGGATTGGCCACGGTGATGTCGTCCGTGTAGTACAGACCCCAGTCGCTGCCGGCAAACACCTGTGTCGGGATGCGCGGGTTGACGATGATGCTGTTGATCGGCACGTTGGGCAGGTTGCCTGATTTATTGGTCCAATTGAAGCTGCTGCAATCGGCGTTGCAGACCACCTGATAGACGTGGCCCGGGGTCGATGGCGTGTTTTCGTCAAAACCGCCCAACGAGGCGTAACCAGTCGTTGGGATGAAGGGGTGGGTGGCGACATCCATGATCGGCCGGTTCGGCAAGACAGCGTTGCTGCCGGTCACATTGACCCAGGTGGCGCTGTTGGCTACGCCCTGGCCCATCTCAAAGCCATACCAGACATTGCCATCCAAAGTGCCGGCGATGGCGATCGTCGCGTCGCTGACGGCGTAGCTGAGCTGCTGGATGAACGAGCGGTTGCCCAGCGTGTTTTTCGTCAGATTCGGGCTGTTCGCATGCCAGCTGGAAGTCGGTACCGCGCCCTGAATGGTTTCCCAGACCCGATTGGTGCCGGCGATCATGTGGTTACAGATGCCAATACAGTTGTACTTGTAAATCTCATAAGGCAGGATGAAGCTGAGCGTATCACCGAACCAGGCTCCCGCCGCGCCGACATAGGTGCCGAAGGGGCCTGTCGTCGAAACTTTGAGGCCCCCATTCTGGCTCTCCTGATACCAACGCAGCCCCTGTACTGGTTCGATGCGGGCAAACATGCCGTCACCGCCCGTTGTCATTTGCCATTCGGCCGGTCCGACCGCGCCGTTCCAGACATAGACAGAGGAGCCATTATCCTGGGCGCCCGCGTTGATACCGGGGTTGGCTGAGGTGGCAAAATTAGCCGTGATATCGCCGGAGTAAAATTCGATGGTGCTCAGCGATTCATTCAGATTGGTGAAGGCGACCGCGTCGGGATCGGCAGCATCGGCGTTCAGGGTGACATAGACACCACCATCGGAGCCGACCAGGAGCGTGTCTGAGCTGGCGTCGACGAAGGCGAGGGCATGATGGTCGACGTGAACGTCGTTGCCGCCGGCATAGCCGCAGGTCAGGTTAACAAAGGTATCGCCGCCGTTGGTCGAGCGGAACAGGTCCACGGTGCTCATGAAAACGTTGTCCGGATTGTTGGGGTCGACAGCGAGGCCCTGGTCATACCAGTTCTGGCTCCAGTCGCCAAAACAACCCGTCAGGTCGTTGACGTCCGCCCGCTGTTCCCAGGTGGCGCCGCCATCCGTTGTGCGCCAGACGCCAAGCAGACCAAAGGTGGTGATGCTGCCGACCTCGGCGTAAATCACATCGGGATTGCTGGGGGACATGGCGATGTCGATGCGGCCCAGGATGTTGGTTGTGGCATTGCCGCTGCCCGTGCCGGCCGGCCAGCCATTGTTCTGCAACGTCCAGCTGGCGGGACAGCCCGAAGCCGGGAAGGTCGTATGGTACATGCCGTTGGCGCCATTCTGGTCCAGATCCGGCTGCACCGTGGTGTTGAAACCGCGGGTGCCGATGGCGACATGGATATCCGTGCTGCTGCCGTTGTCACTCGTTAAGAGACCGGTGACGTCCTGGCGCTGGCTGGTGAAGCTGTTGGTCAGGCAGGGACCCGTCCAATCGGTGCCCGCATTGTAGGAGAAGAAAAGACCGGTTTTGGTGCCGACAACCAGATTGTCGCTGTTACGCGGATCGACGCGCACCTTGCCGATCGCCTGATATTGCGGGAATTCGCCGACCGGTGAAGGATAGACCCCGTTGAAGACATCCAGCCCCAGGATTTCCCAACTGGCGCCGGCATCCGTGGAGCGCAGTACGCCAGCACTGCCGAATGACCAGGAGCCATAGCGGAGGTCGCCGGTGCCGGCGTAGATGGTGTTGTGGTCGTTGGGGTCAATGGTGATGTCGCCTATTGCCATGGTGGAGATGAGCGGATCATCCATGGTGGGGCTCCAGGTGGTATTGGCGTCGCAACAGTTGGTGGTCTTCCAGACGCCGCCGCCATCGGAGCCGAGGTAGGCGATAGTGGGCGAGACCGGGTCACTGGCGATGACATTGGTACGCCCGGCAGCCAACCCGTAGGCGAAACAGCCCTGGCAGCCATTCATCTGCAGCGGCTGCGGGCCGAGTGAGGTGAAGCCAGTGCCGCTGAGATTGAGTGGCGAATTACTCATATCCAGGTTGTGGACACCGGCCGGTACGCCCACCGGCATCGCCCGGGCAACCTCGGCCGCGGCGTAGACCCAGGCCGGGTTGAACCGGCCGGTTGGGTACGAGACCCGTTGCGCCCAGAACTCAGCCTGAGCCAGCAGGTCCTCCGCTTCAGCCGCCGGATCCTCACCCGGTTCAAACAACAGGCTGCTGTCCAGCCCCAATGCATCCAGCTGCGCCTGGCGGGACAGCGGCGTTTCCGCCGTCAGGCCGGCGCCCCGGCTCAGCAGCCAGACACCGCCGCCCAGCAGCGCCAGCAGCAAAACAAATCCGATCAGTCTGGTAGGCAGATTGCGAGATTCGCGCATGATTGTCTCCAATAATTGCCGGTTGAGGCGACTCCAGTTTTGGTCAGTCTCCCGGGAGATGCGGTAATTGCGGTACAAGCAACCAGGTGAGCCGGCCGCACATTAACGGAAGATTAGCTATCCACTTGATTTTACCTGTCAGGAATGACCAGGGCCACAGACAGATGGTTGTAGTTTTCTTGCTGGCGCCAAAGGAATAACCTTACCTACCGATATGATTCGACGACTTTGTTTGCCAATGTCCAGCGCTTCTGCTTGGCTAATCCGGTCTGTATGGCTAATATCGTAGGCGCCAGCCAGACCACCCGGGCATGAGGTGTTGATACATGGTTTTACAGGCTGGCAAGGGAATGAATGGCTGAAAAATCATCACGATCACGGCGGGCCCGTCGCGAAGAGGTGCAGGCCAGGAAACAGCGGCAGCGTATAGTTGCCGGTGTGATTGGCGTTGTGACCATTGTCGCGCTAGGTGCCCTGTTTTATTTTGCCCAGCGGGCCGACGAGGTTGCCATCGAGGATGTCAATCTGCCGGAATCGCTGACTCTCCCCGCCAATGCCGATGGGGCGGCCTGGGGACCTGTTGCTGCGCCGGTGCTCATCGAAGAGTTCGGCGACTATCAATGACCGTTCTGTGGGCAATTTGCCACTGACGTGGGACGTCAGCTAGAACAGGTTTATGCAAGCAGCGGTCTGGTCCGCTTTGAATTTAAAGATCTCGCCTTCATCGGCAATGAATCCATACGCGCGGCTGAGGCCGCTTCGTGCGCCAACGAACAGGGGCAATATTGGCCCTACCATCACACCATCTTTGCCAATCAGCGTGGCGAAAACCTGGGTGCCTTTAACGACGAGGCGCTCAAAGCCTTTGCCGCCGCCATCTCGCTGGATCAGGATTCGTTTAACGAATGTCTGGATAGCAATCGGTATCGCAATTCGGTCCTTCAGGCGGCCAACATCGCCCGGGATCGTGGGGTGAGCTCAACGCCGACGGTCTTCCTCAACGGCCAGTTGGTCGAAGGCCAGATCACGTTTACGCGTTTGCAACAGCTGATTGAAGGTGCATTGGCCGGCTCCAACTAAACGTCTATGAGCGATTTCCGTTCAAGGGCCGCGTCTTTCGCGGCCGACTATGGCGCCATCCTGGCTTTGCTGGTTGCTCTTACGGCGACACTGGGCAGCCTTTATTACAGTGAAGTTGCGGGGTTTGTGCCCTGTACTTTCTGCTGGTACCAGCGGATACTGATGTATCCGCTGGTTTTGCTTATCTTCATCGGCATCTTTCGCCATACCGAAGCGCTACCCTCGTTTGTCCTGCCGTTGTCGCTGCTGGGCGTGGTTGTTTCGGGCTACCATGTGTTATTGCAGAACGGTCTGTTTGGGGAATCGGGCACCTGTACCATTGGCGTACCCTGCAGCATTCGCTACGTCAATTATCTCGGCTTCATCACCATTCCCCTGATGTGCCTGACGGCATTTGTGATTGTCTCTGCCTTGATGCTGTTGCTGCTGGCTGGTGAACCGGCCGGTGCAGACACAGAGCCGCGCCTGGCCACCAGCCAGATCACGGGCATCGGTCTGCTGCTGGTCGCGCTACTGGCATTGTGGGGCGTCGCCTTCACCGGCCGCCCGGCGAGTGAGACAACCCCGCCCGAAACCAGCGCAGCAACCAGTGAAGGCGAGGCGCTTTTTAATCAGACAACGCTTGGTAGTGGCCCCGGCTGTATGGCCTGCCATTCAACCGATGCGGCACGCATTACGGTGGGTCCGAGCATAGAAGCAATTGGCCAGACAGCGGCTGAGCGCGTGCCCGGCCAAACTGCAGAAGCCTATTTGCGCGAGTCGATTCTCCAGCCAGACGCATACGTGGTCGATGGCTACGTACCCGGCATCATGTACCAGCTGTACAGCGAGTCCTTAACCGAGGCGCAAATAGACGCTCTGGTAGATTACATGTTGGCCCTGGATTGAGCGACCCAGCGCTCTCGCGTCAACTGGTAAACGTAGTGCGGCACGGGGGATGTATACGTCCGCATCGTTTCGGGAAACTCATAAAGGGCCACATTAACCCGACGCAAGCCGGCCACCTCTTGCAGCCGCACTGAGCCGGCGTTGGCCACATTCGGCGTTGCCTGCACAATCTGGCAACCGGTATGCCGAAATTGATAGGCTACCAGGGCCAGCCAGAGCTCCCGGCCGTAACCCATTCGCCAATACTCTGGCAGCAACTTGATATCAGGTTCGGCGATGCCCTGCGCGTCCGGCCAGGCTAGTTTCAGGTGGCCGATGGGCTCGTTTGTGGTGTTGAGCCGCGCGCTCAGCAGCCGCCCGCCCGGGTAAGCTTGAGCGTGCGTCAGCCGGGCTTCTACCTCGGCCAGGGTAATGGGTAGCCCCCTGGGAAAACCAACAAAGGTCATCACCCGCGGATCGGTCCAGAGGGCATGGATCAACGGCGCGTCGGCTATGGTTGCCGGCTGTACGGTTAACCTGGCGGTCGTGAAGCCCGGTTCCGCGCCGCTCATCGCAACTCAAGCCTGATCCAGTTCGGCCAACCGTGCCTGGATGAACTGCTCCCAGATGGGGTAATCGCTACCCGCCCAAATTTTGGCCCGTAGCGCATCAAACTGGTCCCGGCCCCAGCCAAGGTGTTTGTGAGCGTAGAGGCCATAGAAGGCGGTGACGCGGTAGTTGGCGGCGCAATGGATGAGCGTTTTACCGGCCGGTAACCCCGCCAGCACCGCCGCAAACGCCGCAAAGTCCGCCGCCGTTGGCGCTTCCCATTCCACCGGGATGTGGTGGTAAGCCATGCCGAGGGCTGTGACCAGGCCCGCCTCATCCGGCAGGGAATAGCGGGGATTGATGGTGGCGAGGTTGATGACGGTGGTGTAGCCGGCGGCTGCCAGACTGCGCAACTGCGCTTCAGAGGGTTGGCCAGCGGTCAGGACGTCGTCGGTAACTTGAATCGCGTTGTAGATTTCAGTTGTATCCATAGGCTGTCCATTTTACCCTAACCTGGTTGCCAGGACCTGACAGGTTGCCAGGACCTGACAGGTTGCCACGACCTGACAGGTTGGCTAACCCCTCAGCTGGGCCGCCGCAGCGGCGAAGCGGGCGCTGTCCTGCTGCAGCGCCGCCAGATGAAAAAGACAGACGCCCGCTGCCGGCTTCGCACTGGCCAGCCGCAGTGCCGCCGCGAATTCGTCGACCGGCAGCGGGCCAGGTTCAGCCATGGTCTGGATCAGGGGGAGGATCGGTTTGTGGGTGAGGCTGTGCAGTTGCTCAACCCCGGTGGCAATCTACTCCACCGGCCGGTCGCACAACCCGTGATAACACATCGGCCCGAACAGGTCGACGTGGGGTGCCAGCAGGCGGAAATCCTGACCGATAATGCGGCGGATGGCGCCATCCAACTCATCAGAGCGCCAGGGGACGGCAAACAGGCCTAGCTGGATCGTTTTGCCGCTTGAGTCGATCAGGGCACGTACAGCGGCGACGAAGGCGGCGATCTGCTGGCATTTCCAGGCGACCCAGGCGGGACCGGCCGGTTCGCCGCCCACCTCCCGTCGAAACTGCGCCAGGCAATGGTCGCAGAAGCAGTATTCGGCCGGTGCCTCGTCTCGCACAATCTCCCAATGGGCCGGGTAGCGGATGAAGTCGAGCCACAGGCCATTTATCGGCATCGTATCAATGATATGCGCGACGCGGGCCAGCAACTCGCTCCGAACGGCCGGATGATTGGGGCAGACGCCGTGATACCAATTGATCCGGGGCATGAGTCCGCCATCCTGGCTTCGCGGACGCGCATCCGGAAAACGTTGCCACCAGCTTTCGCCCACAAAAAGCCCAACCTCAACGTGCACTTGCCGCCCCGCTGCTTGCAGTTGGGCCGCCGCACCAGCATCAAAATGCTGCCATTTGCCGATGAGCAGATTCAGGTCTAGCGTTTCAATCGCTGCCAGTGTTGCCGCGTCGATGGGTTGGGTGAGGAAGGCGCTTTTTAGCATGGTGCGAGGGCGTCAGCGCTGCTCGGCTGCCCGAACGACGTTGTCGATCATCTGTCCGGCAGTGCCCAGGTAATGGGCCGGGTCAGTCAGCCGCCGGATTTCGGCAGGGTTCAGCCAGCGGGTGACGCTGTCCATTTCGACTAGAATGGAAGCCAGATCACGGTTCTGCGCAACAGTGTGCGCCACAGCCTCCTGAAGCAAATGATGAGCGGTGGCCCGGCCCACATGGGGTGCCAGGGCCATCATGATTGCCTCGGCGAGCAGGGTCCCCTGGCTCAAGGCCAGGTTGGCGGCCATGCGCTCCGGATTCAGCTGGAGACTGGCCAGCAATTTGCGCCCTTCGGCCAGGCCGACGGCGGTGAGACGGAACGCTTCGGGCAAGGCGGCCCATTCTACTGGCCAGATGCCGGTGCCGCGCTCGTGGTCATTGACCATCGCTTCCAGCATGAGGGCGACCTGGTGTCTGGTTAACCGGCCGGTTACCATCATTTTCTGCGGCGACAGTTGATTCCGCTTCTGCGGCATCGTACTGCTACCACCGCGGCCTGGCGCATAGGCTTCCGTCGCCTCGCCTACCTCATTCTGGGCCAGCAGAGCGATGTCGTAGCCGATTTTGGCCAGCGTCCCGCTCACCAGTCCCAGAAAACCAGCTAGCTCCGCCAGGTTGTCCCGCGCCGTGTGCCAGCCAATCAGTGGCTGCCCCAACCCCAGTGCCGCACAAAGCGACGCCTGCACTGCCAGCCCGCTTCCACCAAGCGACGCCAATGTGCCTACCGCGCCGCTGAACTGGCCCACGAGCAGCCTGGGCTTGAGCTGAGCCAGCCGCTCTTGATGGCGCAAGATCATGCTCAGCCAGCCAGCCGCCTTCAGACCAAACGTGATAGGCAGCGCCTGCTGGAGCTGACTGCGCCCCACCATCACTGTATCGCGGTGGGATCGCGCGAGCCCTGTCAGGATCACCTTCAATTCGGCCAGGTCGCGCTCGACGATAGTCAATGCCTCTCGCAACTGCAGCACCAGGGCCGTGTCCATGATGTCCTGGCTGGTGGCCCCAAAATGGACCCATTCACCAGCCGGGCCCACAGCGGCGATGATTTGCTGTACAAGCGGGATGGTGGGAACGCCGGCAGCCGGGATACCTGCCAATAACGCTGCCCAATCCAGCCGCTCCAACCGCGCCCCGGCCTCAATCGCTGCGGCTGCTTCAGCCGGGATGAGCCCCAGTTCTGCCTGCACCCGGGCCAAAGCCCGCTCGACCTCGAGGTAGTAAGCCACAGTTTGCTGATCAGCGAAGATCGCTGCCATTTCAGAGGTGGCGAAGTGGGAACCGAATAGTTCAGAGGGTATGGACATGGGCAGCTCTCCTGGGACGCATCGTGGGGCGATTATAGCGGATCGAACGTGCGGATGTTTGTGTTCACGAAAAAGTCGGACGAGCTGCCGTCTGAAGGTGGCGTTTCCACTGAGGTAGCCGCAAATTGCCGGAAAACTCGTGTCGGAAAAAGCTCTCAGCCGCGTTGAGTGTAGTAGTGACCTACCTCCGGGAGGCCCAGTAGGCGCCAGTCTCGCCAAGATCGGTAGGGCCTCCCGGAGGTTAGGCGGCACGGCGTTTGGCGGCCTGGGACGTTTTAGGGATAACGGTTCCAGAGGAGCGAGAGGCCGATGGCGGCTGTCGCCAGAACGGCGCCAAGGAAGGCAAAGAACACGCTGATCTCCAGGTTTTCCTTTTGCAGAATGATCTGGGTGGGCAGTTCGTTGAATACGTCGATGAGCTGTTCGGCATTTTCGGCCCGGTAATATTCGCCGCCGGTGATGTCGGCGACGCCCTGAAGAGTCTCTTCGTCAATCATGATGAAGCGGCGGAAGTCGCCGCCCGGGCCGCCGGGACCGCCGAAGCCACCCCCGAACCCGCCACCAAAACCGCCGCCGAAGCCCCCGCCGAAGGCGTCGCTGCCCATCTGCTCGGGCGAACAAACCATGGCGCCGATCTCGGTGGTGCCGAAGCCGATGGTGTAGACGCGGATGCGCCGGTCAGCGGCGCGCTGGGCGGCGTCCAGCGGGTTGGGGCCGCGGCTATTGGCGCCGTCGGTGAGCAGGACGATGATGTCCGGTACATAGGCGTCCTGGGCCAGCAGCTCATTTTCCACGTCGCTCAGGTCCACGCCGCTGAACTGTATATCCGGATTGATGGTGGCAATTGCATCAATCGACTCAAGTGTGGCGCTACCTATCGCAGTACCGAAGGAGGTGGTGAAACTCTCAACCGCTTCTTTCAGGATCTCCTTGTCCGTTGTCGGCGGCACCACCAGCTGGGCGAAGCCGGCGAAGGCGACAATGCCGATCTGGGTGCCATCAGCCTGATCCTCGATAAAGCCCAACGCCGCTTCCTGGGCCACGGTCAGCCGGTTGGGCGGCACGTCGACGTTGCACATGCTGCGGGAGACATCCAGGGCCAGGATGATGCTGGTACGGCTGAGCGGCACTTCGATCTGGGCAGCCGGCCGGGCGACAGCCATGGTCAGCAGGGCGACGGCTGTCAGAAAGAGAGCGAAGGGTAGGTGCTGCCGCCAGCGCGCGTAGCGGGGCAACGCCTCCCGAATCAGGGCCACGCTGGCATAGCGGACGGCGAATTTGCGTTTCCGCCGCAGCATCAGAATGTAAAGTCCTATAAGCAGCGGGACCAGCAGGAAAAGCAGTAGAAGCCAGGGCCAGAGGAAAATCATCAGGGCACTCTCCCGAACCAGAGCATCGTCAAGGAGCCACCCAGAAGCAGAAAAAGGAGGCCGAGGCCGGCGAAAATAGCGGTGACCTCAATCATCTCACCGGCGATGGTCAGCTGCAGGTCGATGTTCTGATAGATCTCTTCGAGCGCGGCGGCATCAGCGGCGTGGAAATAGTCGCCGTTGGTCAGGGCGGCGATTTCCTGGAGCGATTGCTCGTTGAGTTGGGTGACTACATTGAAGCCGTCCAGTTCCAGCACCGCTCCGTCCGGGCTGCCAATACCGATCGGGTAGACGCGAATGCCGGCTTCGGCGGCGATTTGGGCTATCTGCAGCGGATCGGCCTGGCTGGTATCCTCGCCATCGGACAGGAGGACGATCACAGCTGAGTTGTAGCTGCCAATCTGCGGCGGCGGCGCTCCGTCAGCAAAATCCTCCTCGCTCAGCGACAGGTTTTCGCCGGCGATGGCATTAATGGAGGTAAAAATGCCCTGCGACAGCGAGGTACCGCCACTGGCACTGAGCCGGTCGATGGTGGCCAGGACGTCGCCCGTGAGGTCAGTGGGTTGCTGAACGATGATGCCGCCATTGCCAAAGGCGACGACGCCGACCTGCACGGTGCTCGGCTGCTCCTCGACGAAGGTCCGGGCCGCAGCCTTGGCGGCCTCGATGCGGCTGGGCTCCAGGTCCTCAGCCGCCATGCTGCTGGAGACGTCGAAGGCAAGGATGACGGTGCCTTCGACGCGGGGCAAGCTGACCGGCATCTCAGGACGGGAGAGGCTGAACAGGAGTAGCGCCAGCCCGATGAGGAACAGAATGAACGGGTAATGACGCCGTCGACCCAGGGACCGGCCGGTCCTATCCTGCACAATCCCCAGCGACCCCAGCTCGGCCCTGGCCAGCTCACGCCGCCTCAGCAGACGCCAATAGAGGATGACCAGCGCCGGCAGCGCCAACAACATGACAAGCATCGAAGGCCAGAGCAGATTCATCGCGCCTCACTGCCTCCGTTTTTTGCGCAAATTGGCCATGCGCACGATGGCGGCCACGACATCGTCATCTGTCGCTACCCCGTAAAGGTCGACGCCGGCGCGGGTCAGGGCGGTCTTGAGGACTGCTTCGCGCCGGTCGGCCGCCTCGTGGAAGCGGCGGCGGAAAGTTGGGTTGCCGGTGTCGACGAATAGCTGCTCGCCGGTCTCGGCATCTTCAACCACCACAAAGCCGACGTCGGGCAAATCCACCTCACCGGGGTCCCAGAGGCGGACGGCGACCAGTTCATGGCGCTGCCGTAGCAGGGCCAGCGGCTTTTCCCAGCCCGGTTCGCTGAGGAAATCGGAGATGAGAAAGACGAGAGAGCGGCGGCGGAAGGTGTTGAGGGCGGCGTGGAGCAGGATGCCCAGGTCGGTGGTGGCGCCGGCCGGTGCTTCGCGGCTATCCAGCATGGCGCGGGTCAGGCGGAGAACCTGGTTCCGGCCGGTGTGCGGCGGGATGACCTGGGCCACCCGGTTGTTGTACAGAATGGCGCCGACCCGGTTGCCGCTCCGGCTGAGCAAGCGGGCCAGCGAGGTGACCAGGTCAATTAAAATCGCCTGCTTGGGGCGCTCCAGCGGGCCAAAATTCATGGAAGGACTCATATCCAGCAGAAACCAGGCGGTCACTTCGCGGTCCTCAACATATTGGCGGACGTGGGGCGCGTCGAGACGCGCGGTGACATTCCAGTCCATGTGCCGGACATCGTCCTGGGGCTGGTATTCGCGCAGGTCGGCAAAATCGATGCCGTGCCCGTAGAGCAGGGTGCGGTAGTCGCCCTGCAACAAGCCATCCAGCCGGCGGATGACCTGCCATTCCAGCCGGTGCAGGACCTGCTCAGGCGTGGTTCGGACTGGGTCGCTCATGGAGCGGCACCTCGGGCAGGGGGATCGCCCCCAAAATCTTGTTTAACAGGTCGTCACTGCTGACATTGTCAGCCAGGGCTTCGTAGGAAAGGACCATGCGATGGCGCATCACGTCCAGGGCGAGGTCACGTACATCCTGGGGCAACGCATAACTGCGCCCGCGCACAAAGGCCAGGGCGCGGGCGGCCAGGATCAGGTTGATGGAGGCGCGCGGGCTGGCGCCAAAGGTGATGTAGGGGCGCAGTTCACGCTGCCCGACCTTTGCCGGCTCGCGCGTGGCTGTGACCAGCTGAACGGCATATTCGATCAATTTCGGATCGACGTAGACCGCAGCGGCCTGGCCCTGCAACGTCAGGAGTTGGTCGGTGTCAATGACCCTGGCGACTGCCTGCAAAGCCCCCGTCATCCTTTCGACAATCACGAACTCTTCGGTGCTGGACGGATAGCCGACGAGGACCTTGAGCATAAAGCGGTCCACCTGGGCTTCCGGCAGCGGATAGGTCCCTTCGGACTCAATCGGGTTCTGTGTGGCCATGACCAGGAATGGGTTAGGGACCGGAAAAGTCTCCCGGCCGATGGTGACCTGGCGCTCCTGCATCACTTCCAGCAGGGCTGATTGCACCTTGGCCGGGGCCCGGTTGATCTCATCTGCCAGGAGCAGGTTGGTGAAAACGGGACCGAGCGACGTGTTAAATTCACCCGTTTTCTGGTTGTAGATGCGGGTGCCGACCAGATCGGCCGGGACGAGATCGGGCGTAAACTGGATACGCTGGAATTGGCCGCCAATGGCGCCGGCGAGCGTCTTAATGGCCATCGTCTTGGCCAGCCCGGGCACCCCCTCGACCAGGATGTGGCCGCGCGCCAGCAAGGCGATAATCAGCCGCTCCAGCAGATTGTCCTGGCCGACGATGATCTTCTTAACCTCGTACAGCACCTTCTCCATCGGCTTGTCATTGGTCGCTTGCGAATTCTGGTCCATAAACTACATTCCCTTTGTAGTAAAGAGATCTTAGCCACGGATTGACACGGATTGGGCACGGATTTTCTTCTTTGTTAAAAAGGCAACAGCCGTTCATTTTCCAAAAAAAGAATCCGTGTTAAATCCGTGCTAATCCGTGGCAAAAACCTCTAATCAATCTCAAAAACAAGTTGGCCCCGCTCAATACTCTGGCGCCCCGGCCGCGCCGCCGGCGACGCTGATGGGCACGGCGAAGCCGAGGCCGATAAAGAAATCCTGGTCTGATGGGTTGACGAGGGCGGTGACGATGCCGACGACCTGGCCGTGCCGGTTGAGCAGCGGGCCGCCGGAGTTGCCGGGATTGACGGCAGTATCAAACTGGATGAGGCCATCCAGGGATTGGTTTTCGTTGATGGGCAGTGAGCGATTGAAGCCTGAGATGACGCCGGCGCTCATCGAGGCCGCCATGCCCAGCGGATTGCCGACGGCATACGCTTCGTCGCCGACACGCATCGCGTATGGGTTGCCCAGAATCGCCGGGACAATGATTTCCGGATAGCCAAAAGGCTGCAGGACGGCAATATCGTTGGCCGGGTCCGCGTTGGCAACGGCCGCTTCAACCACGGTGCCATCGTAGTAGCCGACCTGGATGCGATCGGCGCCGGCGATGACATGGTAGGCGGTCAGAATGGTCGCATCGGCGCTGACGATGACGCCGCTGCCCAGGCCAAAGCCATTTTCGCCATGCTCATCCTCGCCCTCGATCTGGATAATGACCAGAGATGGCAGGATCTGCTGGTAGACATCGGCGGAGAAGGCGGGCGCGGGGGTGACCGAGGCGATGGCTGCCTGGATTTGTTCTTCTACCTGGATGGTTGTGAGTGGGGGCGTCGGGGGATTGACGTAAGCGTAGCTCCAGAGAGAGAGCAGGGTGATGGCAATTGTGGCGGCGAAAGGCCAGCCGCGGCGCAGGGCGATAGCTGTGAATTGGCGTAGCCGGCGCAACCGGCCGGTGCGCTCCATTGTTAACCCTGCAAATTCGTCCGACATAAATCCTCACCCGAAGCCTGGGACCGAATATAGCAGATTATATGGTGACAATGTGAAGAAAATGTTGGGAACGCCTCCTATTTTTGCGCTGGCTCTTAGGTTTTTTAGCTATTTTTCCTGGGCCACAAATGCTTCGGCCACTTCGCTGCAGGTCGCGTACCAGAGATCGTCAAACTGGCGGGTAAACTGGATAAACTCGCGCAGCGTCGCCAGCCGCAGCGGCCGGCCGCTGACCTGCGGATGCATTACCAGCATAAACAGGCCGCCCCAATCATACAGTTCGTGGAACTCGCCCTGCCAGATGGAGAGCACAGCCTCTTTGGGGAATAGCGGCCGCGGCGCGCTCAGGCTGCTGCTGCCGTAGGACCAATCGTCCAGGGTGGGCTGCTCTGGCAGTTCAACCGGGCCGGGCGAGCCATCCGCCAGGGTGTGCCGGTAGGGGAGGTAATGGTCTTTGTAGCAGCTGTCGTAGAGGAAGCCGCGCTCGGTGAGCAGGCGCAGGGAAAGTTCGGACGAGACCCCATCCGGAGCGCGGTAACCACGCGGGCGGATACCGGCTACTTTCTCCAGCGCTGCCAGCCCCATGTCCAGCTCGCGCTCCACCATGCCCGGGTCGATGGGGTCGGGCGCGTCATGCGTGTAGCCGTGGTGGCCAATTTCGTGGCCATCCTTGAGGATCATCTCGACATGGCCTGGATATTTCTCGGCCGTCCAGCCGGGCACGAAGAAGGTCGCCTTCAGCTCCTCCTGACGCAGCAACTCCAGAATTTTGGGCACGCCGACGCGGGCGCCATATTTGCCCAGTGAGAGGACCGACAGCAGCTCATGATGACGCGGGTTGTTGGCCAGCCAGAGCGATTCAGCGTCGAAATCAAAGGTGAGGGTGATAGCGCTTTTAATGTTATTGGGCCATTTCATGGTCTGCTCCTGGTTTCTGCATGATAAGCAGCAGAATGAGGGGGTTCTCGCTGGTCTGATAGGGTTGGCGGCTCTGTTCGCTTAGCTGCCAGGTTGTCTGTTCAAGGACAGTCAGGCCCAGCGCGGCGGCCAGGGCCTCATACTCGCTGAGGGGATGATAGAAATTGCTGATTTCCATGACGGCCTCGCCGTCGCTGGTTTCAATCTGGGCCCCTTTGCCATTGCCGACACGATCTGGGTGATATTCGGTGATGAAAAGCTGTCCGCCGGGGGCGAGGGCGGTGGTGGCGTGGCGGAGCAGGGCGGCCAGATCGTCGATATGTTCGATGACGAGGTTGATAAGGACGAGTTGGGCGGCACCGGCCGGTACCGGCCATGGCTCCAGCAGGTCATGCTGCTGAAAGGCGACATGGTCCAGCTGAACTTTTTGTCGGGCAAAAGCCAGCATCCCCGCCGAAAAATCAAGCCCGATCAGCCGCCGGCACCGTTCGGCCAGCCAACCGCTGTTCACCCCGGTACCGCAGCCCGCCTCGATGATGAGGTCGACCGGCGTTTGGGCCAGGCGCAGGCGCACCAGCGCGCTGCTCAGGTCGCGGGTCGGATTGTCCTGCTGGTCATAGCTCTCGCTCCAGGTCTCATACGCCTGTTGGATACTCTGGCCAGCGCCGCGCGGCCGAATGGGATTCTCCATGGTACTTCCCTGATTCTGCCGGCAACCATGAGCAGATTTGCCGGCGGACATGTCTGATCTACAATGAATGTGCTGGCTGATTATAGTGCAGATCTGGAGTGAGGTGCAGCGAGATGAAAGGAATGTTTGGGCGGACCATAATCTTTTTGGCAATGATCGCCGTCGGTCTGTTTTCTGTTGCCTGTGATGAGGCGACAATACCGCCGGCGGATGTCGAAAAGGCGCTGACAGATTATTGGCAATCCTTGCCGGCCGATCCAGCGCCTACCTATGAGATAACTGACGCGTGGCCAGGCGACCTCTCGTCAGCAGCGGTTACCGGCACGGCGCCGGATCTGGAGGTCTGGTGTGTCGCGACCAAAATCACGTCTGGAGTGGATGGGACCATTGTCGGCGAAAACGTCATGTGGCTTGTGACCCGGAGCGAGGCAAATGGGCCCTGGCAGGCAACCATGCTGGCCACGATGTCTTCGACTTGGCCCTATGAAGCGTGTGCCAAAAACTCCTGACGACCCCGACCGGTGAAACTGATTGACTCTCATCGCAATCCGGAATATATTTAGCCACAGCTAAAATAATTTTGAGTCGTGGTGAAATATGATGGATTCAGTTGCATGGCAGCCTCTCCTGACACCCCTCCTGCTTTGGTTTCTTGGCAGCATTCTCGTGTTTTCATTAATGGTTTTGCTGGCTCTGCGCAGCGGTGCTGCCTTTCGGGTGAGGCAGGAGGATGGCTCTTTGCGGCAACGCAGGTCAGGTGCGGCACGCTTGCTGAAGCTGCTGGTGCTGGCGCTGCTGGTTGGGCTTTTACTACTTTTTGACTACTCAACGCTGGTGCGAGCTGGAGTGGTGCCTGATTTCTGGCTAACGCTAACGCTCAACTTCAGTCTATTCTTTCTGATATTTCTGTACGATACAGTTATCATCGACTATTGGGTCATTGGTCGATGGCGGCCTGGCTTTCTGCGACTGCCCGCAGCTCTAGACAGCGCCGCCATGCGCCATCACATACGCGCCACCCTGGTCAGAGGGCCGCTGCTACTCCTGTTGCTTGCGGTTATCAGTGCCGGCCTGGTCCACCTGATCTGGTAAGTCAGGTTTCTGCGACATTCAGACTGGCTACAGAAGCTTGTCAGGCAATATCAACGCCACTATAGCGAAAAACGCGTGGCAGTAGCGGGCTGAGATTGGTGCAGATCTTGTATTCGCTACTACTACCCCAACGAGCCAATTCGCTGATGCTGATCTCTGCGTCACCTTGCCGGCCAAACAGCACGGCCTCGTCTCCCACCTGAATCTCCGGGCCGCCGGTCACGTCGACGGTGACGTGGTTGGCCGACATGTAGACGATGAGCGGCCAGCGCCGGCCGCGGATGAGGACCTGGGCGCCGTTGTCGACGGCGTTGAACGGGTAGCCGTCAGCATAACCGACTGGCAATGTGGCTACACGCGTCTCCCGTTCAATCAGGCCGCGCCGGTGGTAAGCGATGCTGTCGCCGGGCATTAACGTCTTGACGGTGATGACGCGGGCGTGCAGGCTGAGGATCGGCTTTGTGTCGACGAGGGTTTGCGGTTCAAAACCGTAAAAACCGTTGCCTACTCTTACCATGTCGAGCATGGGAGCCGTACCCTGGATGACGGCGGCGCTGCTGGCCGCATGGACGATGCCGGGGTCTAGGCCCTGCGCTTGCACGGCGGCCACCACCTCATTTAGCCGCGTGATCTGGACCGGATCATAAGCCTCATCCTCAACCAGCGTCGTAAACAGCCCCGCGATGGCCAGTTCAGGGCGTGCGGCCACATCGACCATAAAGGGCAGCGCGGCGCCGAACGGGACGCCGACGCGGGAGAGGCCGGTGTCGATTTTGATGTGGACGCGGGCGACCTGGCCCAGTTCGCGGGCAGCGTTGGCCAGCACGTCAACTGCTTCGTTGTAAATGGACTGGTCGATGTTGTGCTGGATCAGAAGCCGGGCTTCCTGAGCGGAGAATGGGCCCAGGTTGAGTATGGGTCCGGAAAAGCCACTGTGGCGCAGGGCGACGGCGGCGGCCACTTTGGCCACAGCGAACTGCTCGATGCCGTGCTTTTGCAGCTCCCGGGCGATAGCGACGGCGCCGTGGCCGTAGGCATTGGCCTTGACCACGCCCATGATGGGGACGTTACCGGTCTTGGCCCGGATCTGGCGGACATTGTGGGCCAGGGCGGCGCTGTCGATTTCCAGCCAGGGGTCGGTATAGTCGGCAGGGGCACCGGCCGGTAAATATGCCGCCGCCTCGTAAGGATTCATCAAGCTCATTTGGTCCCACAATAATTGATGATGATATCGGCCAGAATGTGACACAGGTCGACAGTCGAGGCGATATCGACCCATTCCACCGCCGCGTGGGCGCCGTCGCCGGATGGACCCAGGAGGATCGCCTCCATGCCGGCGTCGGCCAGGACGGCCGCGTCGGTCCAGCCGAGCATCCCCATGTGCGGTTTGGCCGCGCCCAGCCGGGCCGCGATGGCCGCGTCGCTGGCCTGGACCAGCGGGCTGTCATCAGCCGTTTCGAAGGGCAGGCGGGTGAAGAAGGGGGTTACGGTCGCCTTGAACCGGGGATCAGCAGCGCTGAGTCGGTCCAGGATGGCCTGGATCTCGGCGGTGGCTGAGGCCTCGGTCTCGCCGGGGGCCAGGCGGCGCTCCACTTTGAGGACGCAGCGTTCAGCGTAGGTGCTGATGCCGTTGCCGCCCTGGATCTGGGCGGCATGGAGCGACGGGTGGCCGACGAGGGGGTGTTCCGGCCGGTTCAGCAGGTCCTGGCTCAGCTTCTCCAACTCAACCAGCACCCGGCCCATGTGGCTGTTGGCGTCGATCCCTTCCATATAGCGGCTGCCGTGGGCGGCCAGACCGGTGGTCACGATCTCGTACCAGACAAAACCGCGATGGACAGTGCAGACTTGCAGCTCCGTTGGCTCGGTGACGATGGCGCCGTCCGCCTGGTAATGCTGCGCGATATGTTCGGTGCCGATACTGGCATATTCCTCGTCCGCCACAAAGGTCAGGATCAGGTCACCGTCCAGCTCGATGCCGTCGTCCAGCAATGCTTTGGTGACGGCGAGTTGGGCGGCGGCGCTTGCTTTCATGTCAAAGCTGCCACGGCCGTAAACCCGCCCGTCGCGGACGGCGCCTGAGAAGGGCTCCGCCATACCGCTGATGTCGACGGTGTCCAGGTGGGCATTGAGCATCAGCGAACGGCCGCCGCCGGTACCGGCCAGCGTGGCGACGACGTTGACCCGGTTGTGCCCCAGGTCGTGGCTCGTCGGCTCCAGCCCCAGCTCCCGCAGACAACCGGCGACGTAGCGGCCGATTTCGGCTTCGGCCGGCGCACCGGGGGCGAGGTCCGGGTTGACCGAGTTAATCTGGACCAGCTTTTGGATGGTGGCGACGAGATAATGTTCATCGAGGGAAATAGACATGGGCGACCTCGCTTAAAGAAGCAGTTGTGGAGCGGTGGGATGCACCTTCAGATGCCGAGCAGCCAGAGCGGCCGGTTCTGCTGGCGACATGTAGTGACAATTCTCTGTAAATTGGTGAGGATGGCAAGGGGACGGACGTAAATAGTGGCCCAGGCAGTGGCTGGTGACTGACATTCGCGATTGGCGGCCGCGAGGCGCTCAAGCGCCACGCTACGGGCGCGTCCGCCAGATGCGGACTTTGGTTTCACGACAATAGCCTGCCGTGAACATCCAGTCTGCCTTCTGCAGACGCGTCCGTAGCGTGGCAGTTCACTGCCTCGCGAACTTGTGGCTTCGCGTTGCTGGCTATGCAAAACCCCCTTCTGTTACACTTGGCTTATGCGATATTGGTTGATGTTGATTGTTCTTTTGGTTGGCTGTGCTGAGGCTGGTGAGCCAGCGACGGACGTGACGGCGACGCCGTTGCCGTTTGCGGTACCGGCCGGTTACGAACTCACCCCCTTGCCTTACCAGTTCAACCGGCCCACCCAGTTCCTGGTCGAGTCTGACCAGCTCTGGGTGGCGCAGTTGAACGGGGGCGAGAATGAAGCGGTTGGGCAGGTAGTGCGGGTTGACCTGGCCACCGGAGCGGAGACAGTCATCATTGACGACCTGGACAAGCCAACCGGCATTGCGTTGTTGGACGGTTGGCTCTGGATCGCGACACGGGATGCGTTGCTGCGAATGGAGCCGGCCGAGGCTGAAAGCCTTGAGGTGGTGGTGCGGGACATCCCGAACAACGGCCGCTCCAACGGGACCCTGACGGTCACCCCCGATGGCCGGCTGTTGTACGAGAGCAGCGGCCGGCGCAGCGACCCAGAATCCGGCCGGTTGTGGGCGTATGATCCAGTGACTGGTGCCTCAAGCCTGGTCGCCGAGGGGCTCAAGAACGCCTATGCTCATTTCTACGATGCGGCTGGCCGGCTCTGGATCACGGAGATTGGTGATGGCTCAGTTGAGGATGTGCCGTTTCCCGATGAGATTAACCTGGTCGTACCCGGGGCGGATTTTGGCTGGCCAGGTTGTTACGGCCGGGAGCTGGCTGGCCCGGAGTGTGAGGGGACGCGGGCAGCGGTAGCGGTCCTGCCGGTGAGCAGCACGCCGACGGGGATTGCCGGCTCGCCGTTTGCGCCGGATACGCTGCTGGTCACCCAATGGTTGACCGGTGAACTGGTCACGGTGACGTACACGTTGCAGGGCAATCAGGCGGTGGGGGAGGTGGCGCCGTTTATCAGCGGGCTGCGTAACCCACAGCATGTGCTGAACCGGCCGGATGGGGCTGTCTGGATCTCTGAATACAGCACCGGCCTTATCTGGGAACTGCGCCGAGACGAGTAGAAAATTATTCGCATAGCCATCAAGGGGTGGAGATCGGCGTGGCACCTCAATAGACCGACTTAGCGTGGTTGAAGTTCTTCAAGTTGAGCCGGAAAGCGGGTCCTAATCAGCCGCAGGCTTGTTGACGCGACCATCATAAACGTCCGGTCGGCGGTGTTGCAGAGAGGGGAGTTGCTCGCGCACCTTCGCCTGGGCGGCATAGTCAATGTCGGCCACGATGACACATTCCCGCTCTGGCGCCCGGGCCAGCACTGTCCCCCACGGGTCGACAATCATGGTGCTGCCGAAACATTTGTTGCCGTTGCCGTGGGTGCCGATCTGGGCTGGCGACACCATGTAGACCTGGTTTTCGATGGCCCGGGCCCGAATCAACGTCTCCCAATGGTCTTTGCCGGTGTAGAGGGTGAAGGCGGCCGGGTGGAAAATGACCTGGGCGCCATTCAGCGTCAGGGCCCGATACAGCTCTGGGAAGCGGATGTCGTAGCAGATCGTCAGCCCAAAGTTGCCATGTTCAGTCTCGAACGTCACCATCCGATCGCCATCCACAAACTTGTCCGACTCCTTGATGGTCGTCTGCCCTTTGACGTCGATATCAAACAGGTGGATTTTGCGGTATTTAGAGATGATGTTGCCTTCCGGGTCAAAGACGAGCGTGGTGTTGCCGACTTTGCCTTCAGCTTTCATCAGCTCCGGCATGCTGCCGCCATGAATGTACATGCCATGCTGGCGCGCTTTGGCGGCCAGGAATTCTGAAGTGCGGCCAGGGATTTCTTCAGCACCATCCGTCAGGTAATCCTCAGCGCCGAGGATGTTGAACATCTCTGGCAGCCCCACCATCTGGGCCCCCAGGCTGGCGGCCTCGTCGATGAGCCGATCGGCTTTTTCCAGGTTGATATCCTTGTCCCCCTGGGTGTTCATCTGGACGGCGGCGATACGAAAATTACTCATGACGACCTCCTGCGGCGTGGTTCAAGCGCCAATTAAAACATAATTTCCTGACGAGGGGTACCCCCAACCCGACGGGTCCACACCAACCCGACGGGTCCACCACCCGACGGGTCCACCACCCGACGGGTCCACCACCCGACGGGTACCCACCACCCGACGGGTCCGTGACCCCTCACCGGTTTGCGCCGTTCGCAGTACAATCGGGGCAGCAACCAACCAAGGAGTGTCCCTATGTCCGCCTCTTCTGCTTCGCTTGATGCTGTCTTTGCCTATATCGACGCCCATGAATCGCAATACATTGACCGGCTGATTGATTATCTGCGCCAGCCGAGCATCAGTGCCCACGGCCAGGGCATCGCCGAGGTAGCCGATATTTTGCTCGGCTGGTTGACGGAAATGGGCTTTGCCGCTGAATTGAAGCAGACGGCCGGCTGGCCGCTGGTGCTGGGCCGGCGGGTTGAGGATCCGGCTCTGCCCACGGTCATGATTTATGGCCATTACGACGTCCAGCCGCCTGATCCGCTGGAGTTGTGGCAGTCGCCGCCATTTGAGCCGACGATCCGCGACGGGCGCCTGTATGCCCGCGGCGTTGGCGACAACAAGGGGCAACACTCGGCTCACCTGTTTGCCATCGAGGCGCTGCTGGCGGTGCAGGGACGTTTGCCCTGCAATGTGATCGTCCTGCTGGAGGGCGAGGAGGAAGTGGGCAGCCCCCATATCGCCGAATTTATTGCGACGCACAAAGAGGAACTGGATGCCGATCTGGTGATTATCTCTGATGGGCCGGTTGAGCATGATGGCCGCTCGACCATTGAATTTGGCGTACGCGGCGTCATCTCCTTTGAGATGCGGGCGCGGGGCGCCAACCAGGATCTGCATTCGGGGAACTGGGGCGGCGTGGTGCCAAACCCGCTCTGGACGCTGGTCCATCTGCTGGGCACGATGAAAAACGACAAAGGGCAGATCACCATCGACGGCTTTTATGACGAGATGGCTGAAGGTGGCCCGCTGGAAATGGCGGCGCTGGCTAATTTGCCCGTCGATGTTGAGGCGGTCAAGAACGAATTGGACCTAAAAGAGTTTGATCAACCGCTGGAGCGGACCTTCTTCGAGCGGTTGTCACTCTGGCCGACGTTCACCATCAATGGTCTGCATGGCGGCTACGGCGGCCCCGGCTCCAAAACGGTGCTGCCCCATGAGGCAAAGGCGAAGTGTGACATCCGCCTGGTGGCGAATCAATCGGTCGAAGAAGTTTGGGCTAAAGTGAAGGCCCATGTGGCCCGCCATGCGCCGGACGTCGAGTTGATCTATCAGGGGGGTATGGACCCATCCAAAACGCCGCTGGATTCCCGCTTTGTGCCGCCCATCAAGGCGGCGATGCTGGCGGCACAGGGGTATGAACCGTTGATGCGCCCGGCGATGGGCGGCAGCCTGCCCAACTATGTGTTCACCAAGACTTTGGGGCTGCACACCTTCGTTATCCCTTTTGCCAATGCGGATGAATCCAATCATGCGCCTAACGAGAACATGGAAGTGTGGCGCATCAAAATGGGAATTAAGACTGGCGCCAGTCTGCTGCATCATCTGGGTCAGATGGGTAGTTAAGCAGCAAATGTCACTGGTTTGGGTGTTGCATGCGACGATAACGAGAGAGGGACGATAGCAAGTTAATAACCTTGGACCTGTTCTGGAGGTTATTTAATGAAACGACTTACCCCTTTGCTCCCAACCTTGCTTTTGATTCCCATTCTGATATTGGGTTATCGGAATAGCGCCGCCCAGGATTCGCCGGATCGCGGATTGTGGACCAGTTCATTCAGCTACCAGGGTCGCCTGACTGATAATGATGCGCTCATCGACGACCAGTGCGATTTACAGTTTTCGCTCTGGAAAGATGAAGTGGGTGGCTCCCAGGTCGGCATCACCCAGGCTATTGACGACGTAGCGGTTGCCGACGGGCTGTTCTCCGTGCAGCTAAACGACGCGGACCAGTTCAGCGCCACACCCTTTAATGGCGACCCGCGCTGGCTGGAGATTGCCGTGCGCTGCCCGGCCGGTTCTGGCGCTTTCACCACCCTCAGCCCACGCCAGGCGTTGACCGGCACCCCTTACGCCCAATTCAGCGCCTACTCCACCTGGAGCGGCCTGGCCGGCATACCGGCCGGTTTCGCCGACAACACCGACAACGACACCACCTACAGCGCCGGCAACGGTATCAGCATCGTCGCGGACAGCATTCAAGCTGTCGGCAGCCCCGTCGCCAATGTGCTGGTGGTATCACCGGCCGGTGGCGACTTCACCACCATCAACGCCGCCCTGAGCAGCATCAGCGACAATGGGCCTGACAATCGCTACCAGATCCTGGTTGGCCCGGGTGAATACCCTGAAGTCATCCAGATGAAAGCTTACGTTGACCTGGTGGGCGCCGGTCCCAGCCTGACCCGGCTGGTCCATCCCGGTGGCAGCGGACTCCACGTGGTTAAGACGGCTGACCAGGTGGTATTACGAGATCTGTCTATCGTCAATGATGGCAGTGGTTCCTCCAATTTTGCCCTCGGCATCGACAGTAACGGTGTGGAGGCCCAGATCGAGAATGTGACGGTCACAGCCTTCGGCGGCACGTTCAACTATTCTGTTTATGTGCAGAATGGGGCCAATGTCACGTTGCGCAATGTGCGCTCGTCAGCGGTGGATGGCAGCTCCGCCATCGGCATGTATGTGATCAACGCCAGTGCGACCGCGTATGAAAGCAGCTTCAGCGGTGTTGACGACACCAATGGCAATGGCATTTACATGAGCGGCGGCGCCACGCCTTACAGCGTCAAGCTGGTTGATTCGATCATCGTGGGCAGTTCAAAGATACTGCGCGTCTGGTCTTCCTACACGGTGACTGCGGCTAACTCGGAGTTGGGCGGTGGCGGTGTGATTGAACCAAACGGGGGCACAGTTCAATGTGTTGCCTCCCGCGATGATAGCGGCGCTGCGCTTGATGGCAGTTGCGCCGTGGTTCGGGCGGCTGAGCCGGCCCAACCCGCCTTAATTGCGCAGTGTGGCGACCAGGATGCGGTGGTTAATCGGGCCAGTACGCATGAGGCCGTGGCCGGGGTGATAGTTGAGGCAGGGGCGGAGACCGGCCGGTGCCAGATCCAGTTCCCCGTTGCCCTGGACAACTACGTCTGGGCAGCCAGCTCTGCTGATGATGCGGAAGCGCGCCTGGTGGGTTGTCGTCAATCGGGTCCACAGACCTTGAGCTGCCTGGTCACCAATGTCGCCGGCGAGGGCGTCAACGGACCGATCAGCGTCCTGTTGCGCTGAGGAGGCTGGCATGAAGCACCTGGGTAACAAACCTGTTCGTTATCTGTTTCTCGCCGGGCTTTTGCTGCTCTTGCTGGCCGCCGTTGCCACGACCAATGGTGGTCTGAGCGTTGATTGGCACACGATCGATGGTGGGGCGGTATCGCCGCGGCCAGCATCTACCAGCTCGAAGGCACAATCGGCCAGCCGGAAGGCGGCCATCAGGCCGTTGGCGGCAGCTACCAGCTCAATGGCGGCTACTGGGGCGCCGCCGCCCGCCCGACTACGCCATCTATTTACCGATCGTCCAACGACCATAAGAGAAATAGCCATACTTCGCTGCGCTCAGCACAAGCTGGCACGGATTTGACACGGATTTTTTATGGTGAAGAGAAAGATAGCTTCATCTAACAACAAAAAAAGAAATCCGTGTTTAATCCGTGCTAATCCGTGGCCTCTCTCCTCCCCACCCGCTCATGAATGGCCACGATGCGGGCCAGGCTGCGCAGGACAGGTTTCTCGTACAGCTTGCCATCGACGACCAGCAGGCCGCTTTCGTTGGCGGCGAAGGCGGTCATGATTTTGCGGGCGTGGGCCACGGTGGCCTCGTCTGGCGTGAAGACGGCATTGAGGGCGGCGATCTGCTTGGGATGGATGGCGCCTTTGCCGGTGTAGCCAATGTCTTTCGCCTGCTCCGCTTCCCACAACATGCCGTCGGCGTCCTCGAGATCGAGGTAGGGGACGTCTATGGCGTCAGGCCGCAGGTGGCGGCGGCGTGGACGACGCGGGAGCGGGCGTAGAGCAGCGCCTGCCAGCTATTGCTGCAGCGCAGGTCCGCGGCCATGTCCACGCCGCCAAAGAAAAGAGCCGCTGTACGCTGGCTGGCCCGGCCGATCTCGTGGGCCGCCTCCAGCGCCTCATTGGTTTCGATGATGACATGGAGCCGGGTCGGCAACTTGTACTCGTCAAGCAGATCGGAAAGATTGCGGACCTCTTCCGGCCCCTTGACCTTGGGCAACATCAAATAGGGTGGCGGCGTGGTTGACGAAAGCAGTGTCTGGACATCAGCCATGCCGGCGGTGGTGCGCAGGCAGTTGATGCGGATCACGCGCTCAACATCTCCAGGGCCGGGGCTGTGGCCAGGCCGCTGAAGGCCAGCTCGCGGGCATTGGCTTTGTCGGTCGGGGCGATAGCGTCTTCCAGGTCCGCGCAGACGATGTCGGCGCCGGAGGCCAGCGCCTTGGGATACATATCCGGCCGGTTCCCCGGCACAAAAATGAAGGAGCGCCGCGGTACGAGTTCCTGAGGTTCGGTCATAATTCAATTCTCCCACTTTGTGACCGGCGGTGGTTCTGTCCAGAAACGCCGTTGGTAACGAAATACGTCGCGCAGCCAGGCCACGTTGGCTTCTGGCAAATGGGTCTCTACCAGGTCATAGCTTTCCTCGATCAGGCGGCGCAACGCTTCAGCCTGCTCAGCCGGCCCCAGGCTCCAGAGTGCCCCTGGTAGCGGGCGGCAAAATCGGCAGGGGCCAGGGCCAGCCAGGCCAGCACCTCGTCCTGCCAGCCCAAACCAAAAAAGAAAAACCCGGTTCAGGGCCAGCAACATCCTTAGCAGCGACTCACCCCATTGGGCCATATTGCGCTGAAACAGCAACATATTGTCGCCCCGCTCAGGGCTGAGCGCCAGCGCCAGAAGTAGTCGATCTGGCCATAACGGCGCACCATGCGCGCCGCCAGTCCGTCCAGGTAGCTGATCTGTTTCTGCCATTCTTTAATGCAAGCCACGCCGTACAGCGGTCGGCCGCTAGCCAACAGCGCCAGCAAATTGTGCGGTGGCTCTGCAGTGCTGTGGGCGACGGTTACCTCGTGCAGCCACGCTTTGACAGTGACATTTTTGGTAATGGGTGATGTCAGGGCGAGGCCGCTCTGGCGGGCCTTACTCTGGTCGCGACCCCAGGTGGCCAAGTCTGACCAGCAACACCACTCGGGGTCGTACGGGTAAAGCCTAATCAGATCGAAGGGTGGGTGGCTCAGGATCGTCTCTCGGGCCAGCTCATCCGGCAGGTCGTCCCAGAAGACGATGATGTCCAGATCGGAGTAACGGTCGGAGCGGCCGCGGGCGGCGGAGCTCGCCAACATGACGGCTGTGACGCCGGCCTGGGCGGCATAGAGAGGGGCGATCTGCCGGGCAATGTCCTGCCGCCACTGGCTGGCCTCAGCCATCCCTACTCTCCTAGCAGCAACGGCAACAGAATGCCGATGAGCAATGTAACGGCCCAAAGCGCTGCAGCCAGTGCACCCGCCGTTCTATGGCGTTGGAGCCAGGCCAACCTGGCGTTCATGCCGGTCGTAGCGCCGAATCAGGAACTGGAAAAAGAGTCCGAGGCCCAGCCCGTAAAGCAGATGGCCGACCAACGCCGGGTAACGGGCGACAGTGCCGGCCAGCGACCAGTCCACCGGTTGGCGCAGCAGCAGAAAAAGAGGGTGCCTGGGCCAAGCAACCACCACAAAAAGCCGTAGACCAGCCCCAGCCCATGCCGGAGCCATAACTGTAAGCCTCGTCGCGGAAAAGAATGCCGTAGCTGCTGCCGACGATGATGGCGATCACCAGGTGAACCAGAAAGCCCAGGATGGGTGAGCTACCGCCGACCAGGCTGGCCACGCGCGGCAGGCTATTTGTGCCGACCATCACAATCGTGAACAGCAGCCCGCCGATAATGCCGGCCCACTGCCCCCATGAGCAGGGCACGTACGCTCTGGGTGGCCGGCTTTCCGGGTCCAGTTCAGGGATCAGAATCGACAAAGAGGGCCTGCCAGAGTTTATTGAGCGGCGCATAACGCAAACCGAGTAGGGCGCCATACAAGATATGGGCGATCAGCGGGGTGAAGGAGGATTGGGCGACGTGGAGGTTCCAATCCGGCCGTTGGCCGAAGAAAAGAAAGGCCAGGGTCATCTCGCCGAGCATCCACCAGCTGATGCCGTAGGTCATGCCCCAGATGACGGCAGAACCGGAGCTGCGGATATCGCGGTAAAAAGGCAGACCGAAGCTCATGCCGATGACGGCAATCAGGTAATGGAGCAGGCCGCCGAGCAGGGCGGAATCAGAGCGGAGCAGGCCGGCGACGGCGGGGAAAAAAGAAGGAGCGGTCGATGCCCAGCAGGAAGACCCAGCCGCCGAGCAAACCGCCGATGCCGCCGATGAGGATGCTGCGCAGACGGGCGGGCAGGAGGTCGCAGGCGCGAGGGACCGGCCGGTTCCGCCCCTCATCCGCTCGCGGTACCAGCCGCACCAACGCCAGCAATCGCATCAGGAAATAGTAACCGAGCCCCAGCGCCGCCCGTAGGCGATCACCTGGCCCAGCAACAGGAAAAACAGCTCGCGAATGGTGGCCCACATCCCAATAGAGGCCCTCGCCGCTGAGCAGCGGGAACAAGGTCAGATAGCCCAGGAACCGCCAGACCAACCCATACGCCTCGCCCCAGACCAGGCCGGCGCCGCCCTGCACCTGCGGCCCCACGACCAGGCACAAGAGCCGCCCAGAAAGGCGCTCAGCAAAAGATGGATCACAATGTGGTAAAACGGCCCAATCGCCAGGATAAACAAGACGCCGCCCAGCAGCCCGGCCAGGATGCCGGCCAACGAGCGAATGACGGCCTGAATCAATTTCTCAACCATGCTGCCCTCCTGATGGCCCCAGGTCGACAATGGTCTGGTCCTGTTCCTGGCGGTAGCGCTGGCGGACCGGATCCGGCCGACTGAAGTTAACGGTCTGGACGATGTCGGGCGGGAAGAAGATGTCCAGCAACCAATCCAGCAACACCCGGACCTGTTTCTGCAACGTTGGCAGCTTGGAGAGGTAAATGCCCCGCCACATCAGCCAGGCGAGAAAGCCGGAGAAGCGGATGCCAAAAATCTCGGCCACGGCCAGCTGGTGGCCCAGCGCTGCCAGGCTGCCGATCATTTTGAATTTGAACGGCTTGGTTGGTTTGCCGAGGAGGGTGGCGGCCACGTTGTAGCCGACTGTTTTGCCCTCGCGCAGGGCATGTTGGGCGGTGGGCGGTGCTGTGCCGCCCGTTGTCAGGTCGGGCACCTGGGCGCAATCACCGGCCGCCCAGACATTGTCGGCGCCGCTGACCTGGAGCTGGTTGTCGACGGCGAGTTGGCCCCGCTCCGTCAGCGGCAGGCCCAGCTGCTGCAATATCGGGCTGGGCTGGTTGCCCGCCGTCCAGACAAAAGTATGGCTGGGAATGGCGCCATCGCCAATCAGGACGGCGCCGCGGCGGGCGCCGGTGACGCGGACCCCCAGCTGGAACTCAACGCCCCGTTCAGCCAGCTTCTCCTGGGCGAATTTGCCGAGTTTTTCGCTCAGCTCCGGCAGGATGCGGTCGCGGGAATGGACCAGGACGGTGCGCAAATCGGCCGGGTGGACATTGGGATAGAAGGCGCAAATGCCGCGGGCGAAGTCGTTGATGCCGCCCAGCAGTTCAACGCCGGCAAAGCCGCCGCCGGCCACCACAAACGTGAGCAACTGCCGCCGCTGCGCCGGATCTGGCTCCAGGTCGGCCCTTTCGAACATGTCGATGATCTGATTACGAATCAGGACGGCATCGTCCAGGCTCTTAAGCGTAAAAGCGTTCTGGGCGATTGATTCATTGCCGAAGAAGTTGGGCACGCTGCCCACGGCCATGATGAGCTGGTCAAACGAGAGCGTTTTCTCAGCGGAGCGCGTGTCTGCGGTCAGCTGTAGCTGGCCGGCGGCCAGATCCACCCCGGCCACATCGCCCTGGATGACCTGGACGCGGTGGAAAAAGCTACGCAGGGTTGGGCTGATGTTCTGGGCGTTTACCGAGCTGGCAGATACTTCCGACAGCATTGGGGTATGAATCAGGTAATTGTTCTGACTGATGAGGTAGATGGCGACTTCGGGGTGTTTGTCCAGCTCTTTTTCCAGCGCCTGGGCGGCGGCGACGCCGGCGTAACCACCGCCGACGATGACGACGCGCTGGCTGATGGGAACGGGACCGGCCGGTTTCGGCCACAACCGCAGCGGTCCATTAATGAAAGGGAACAGGAGTCCGTATAAAAACCCGCTGCCGCCGCCTTGAAGCAGGTAAAGGAACAATTTGGGGATGGCATCCTGGGCGGCGCCGGCTCCCCAGGCATGCCCCCGCCCGAGAAGCAGTGGTTGCAGGGTCAGCGCCCAGACAAACCAGAGAATCAGACCCAGAATGAAGCCCGTCGCCATATGCTCAGCGCCGCCGCCCTGGCGTGGGACAAACAGCAGGGCATAACTGCTGCCGATGAGTAGAGCGGCGACGATGACCCAGAAAAAACCGCCGACAGTAGCCAGGCTGACCTGCTCATCCCCGGCCAGTGCCAGGATAAGCAATAGCGGCAACGAGACAAGGAAGCCGATGGCTGCTCCCAAAATAAGGCGTCGCAAGGCGTGCATAAACCCTCCAGGTTGTTCACTTCATGCGCCGCTTTTTCCCGGGGGCGGGAAAAATAGGCGGTCGAGGCTACAATAGCAGCAGTTGTCTGGATAGTAAAGGAGCTGCTGATGAGCGAGATGTATCTGGTTGGTTATCAGGGGGAAACCGGTCCCCTCGTGGGTTTTGAGGAAGATGGTTGTCTCTACAGTCTGGAGATGGCGACGCCGACTCTGGATTATTTGTTGGCCAACGTGCCGGCAACGGAGCTGATTGGGCAACTGCGGGCTGCTCGGGGGGCAGAGGTGACCGATGCGGTGCCGGTGGCGCCTACCCATCTGCAGGAAATCTGGGCCGCTGGGGTGACTTACAAGACCAGTGAAGAAGCGCGCGAGCGTGAGTCGGACAACAGCACTATTTATACGCGGGTGTACAGCGCCGAACGGCCGGAAATTTTTATGAAGGCGATGGGGTATGACGTGGTGAGCAGCGGCGAACCGGCCGGTATCCGTCGTGATGCCACCTGGTCTGTGCCCGAACCTGAACTCACCCTGGTCATCAATCGCCACATGGAGCTGATTGGCTTCACAGTCGGCAACGACATGAGCTCGCGGGACATCGAAGGGGCCAATCCCCTCTATCTGCCCCAGGCCAAGGTGTATGACGCCTCCTGTGCGCTCAGCCCCCGTATCTGGTTGCAGCCCGGGGCGACACAATGGCCGGATGTGACCATTCAGGTGCGCATCGAACGCGCCGGCCAGACGATGTTTGCCGGCCAGACGAACACCGGTCAGATCAAGCGGACCCTGGCGGAGTTGGTCGAATACCTGGGCCGGTGCAAGAGCTTCCGCCACGGCGTCCTGTTGATGACCGGCACAGGGGTGGTGCCGCCGGACGAATTTACGTTGCTGGCCGGCGACACCGTTGCCATCACGATCGAGCCCATTGGTCAGTTGGTTAACGAAATCAAACTCGTTTAGCCGGTGATGAACAGCTGGCGCAATTTCTTTGTGGAACCGGTGGTTACTGTCGTTGATGAGCGACAGCGTGACCGTTTGCGCCTGCTGCAGAGTGCCGCCTGGATGTTTATCCCTCTCTGGAGCGCCTTTTTACTGATCGCGTATCTGTTGAGAGGCGAGATTATCTGGCTGCCGCACGTGGTGGTCGGTCTGGGGTTGCCTCTTGTCGTGATACTGCTGGCCAGGTTTGGCGCTTTTCGGCCCGCAGTCTGGTTGGCCACGCTTTCATTTAGCATTGGAGTCTTGCTACGCATAATTCTGCCGCCACCGCCATTGAATTTCGGCGTTATGCCCACCTATCTCTTGCCCGGGCTCCTCTGCGCCGCCTTTTTATTGAGCTGGCGCGAGCTGATTCAGCTCGTCTTCGTAACCCTGGTGGCGCTTCTGGCCTGGCCCTTTCTGGATCCGCGCGTGGAGTTGATCATTCTGCTGCCGGGGATCGGCATCTACTTCATCTGCTTCATGCTGCTTTATTTTGTGTTTCGCGCCCGGAAGTTGGATGAGGAGCGCCGGCGCCAGGAGTTAGAATTATCCCGTCAGATCATCACGCAGTTGCCGGATGCCGTGGTTGTGACCGACAGTCAGCAGCGTATCGCCCGCTGGCTGGGTAATGCCGAAGCGGTATTTGGTTATGCGGAGTCGGACGCAGTTGGCCAGCCGGTGCGGCTGCTATTTCCTCGCGAGGCGCCGCTGGGGCAGGAGCGGGTTGTGGCGGAGCAGATCGCCCGTTTGAAGCAGTTCACCGACTATTTTCAGGTCCGGCGCCAGGATGGTCGGTTAATCGACGTTGAGGCCAATGTGCGCGAATGGCAGGCCGGCGACGGCGAAACCGACATCCGCCACGTCGGCGTTTTTCGTGACATCACCCGCCGGCTGCAGATGAACGCTGCTTTGCAGCGCAGTCTGGACAGCTATCAACAGCTGATTTCTTCGGCTGTTTTTCCCATCATGATCGTCGTGGCCGAGGAGATTCGTTTTGTCAACGAAGCCAGTCTGCAGCTTTTGGGTCTGGGCCAACTCTCCGAGCTGATTGGTCAACCGCTGGCGCACTGGCTGCAGCCGCACGACCAGGCGACAACCCTGGCGGCCCTGGAGCAGATCACTCAGGGCGAGGCGGTGCCGGCTGTCAGCTGCGGGATGCGGCGTGCGGATGGGCAACATTTGGCAGTGGAAATATCCGGCATCTATATGGATATGGATGGCAGCCAGGCGGCGCTTCTGTTCCTGCAGGATGTGACGGAACGATTACAGGTAGAGCGCCAGCGCAGCCAGGCGGAAGCGACAATGCGCCGGCGCAATCAAGAGTTGACGCTGCTGAATGACCTGGGCCGCCAGATTGGCCGCCATTTGCGGGAGCAGGAATTTTTGCAGACGCTGTATGAAGAGGTGGGCAGACACATATTCCAGGCAGATTTCTTTGCCCTGCTGGAAGTGGATCAGCGCGATCACAGCCTGTCATACGTAGGCGCCTGGCTGGGCCACCGGCCGGTAACCATACCAACCGCCGAATTTCCCTTCAATCAAACCCCCTTCCTGAATACGGTCATGACCGGCCAACCGGAGACTTTGCCCTGGCTGGCAGAGTACGCCAACCTGCATCCGGATCTGGCTGCCTATTTCGGCGCTACACAGGGCGCCACATTGATCGTCCCTATTCTGGCTGGTACTGCCGTGACCAGCATTGTCTGGGCCATTAGCCGCGATCCAGATGCCTTTACGGACATGAATGTGACCTGGTTATCCACCCTGGCAGGGCAGATTGGTGTGACCCTGGAGAATGTGGCCCTCTATGCTCAGGCCCAACGGGAGATTGAAGAACGGCGCAAGGCTGAAAGTGCCCTGGCGGCAGAGCGGGAACAGTTGGCTCAGATGGTGACTGAGCGCACGGCCGAGCTGGTTCAGGCTAATGCTGATCTCCAGCGAGCCGCCCAGCATCGTGAAGAGTTCATGGCCAGTGTCAGCCACGAGCTGCGCACGCCGCTGACTGGCATTCTGGGCATGGCCGAGGCCTTGCAACGCCAGACCCATGGGCAGCTTACGCCGCGGCAGCTCCGCTCTGTGCAGCAAATTGAAAGCAGTGGTCGCCACCTGCTGACGCTCATCAACGATCTGCTCGATCTGACGCGAATCAACGCCGGTCACCTGCAACTCAGTATCGAAAAAGCGGACGTGCGCGGGGTTTCCGAGGCCAGTATCGCCATGGTTTCAGCGCTGGCCAGCGAAAAATCGTTGACCCTTTGCGCACAGATCGATCCGGCCATCCGCACCATGCAGGCGGATAGTCGCCGCCTGGTCCAGATTCTGGTGAATCTGCTGAGCAATGCCATCAAATTCTCCCGCGCTGAAGGCCGGGTTGGGCTGGATGTGACCCTGCTGCCTGAGCAGGAACAGATCTGCTTTGCCATCTGGGACGAGGGCATCGGTATTGCTGCTGATGACCTGGAGGAGATTTTTCAGCCGTTCTATCAGCTGGATCAGGGACTGGACCGACAATATGGCGGCTCAGGGCTGGGCCTGGCGCTGGTGCAGCGACTGGTCGACCTGCATGGCGGTCGCGTTTGGGCGGAGAGCGCATTGGGCCAGGGGAGCCGTTTCCTGGTGGAGCTTCCCCTCAGACAGGGTGAGACGGCAGTTCATTCCTAACCCATGCGTTGCGATGACAGCCAATCACTGCACTGCCTCTACTATTCAAAACTCAGACATCACTCTTTTCTGAACATTCGCTGAGTGCTGGGCCTGAGCCATGACCGGTTGTTATCTGTGTGACACCGGCCGGTTCAGATTCGCATATGATCGAGGCAGGCAAGGAGTGTTTCATGAGGAGTTTTCGTAACACATTTCTGGCGGCATTGGTCCTTCTGGGGCTGGTAATTTGGGCCTGGCGACCCGCCACGATGGCCGCTCAGTCCACAGAGGCGCCTGCCGGCGGGCCAACCATCTATCTGCCCATCATCACCGCCCCGCCAACTTGTCCGGCCAGCAGCGGTAACAGCTATAGCGCTGGCACGGCCTATCAATTTGACCTGGATAATCCCGTCCGCCCAGCCGCACTTCATGCGGACAAGAACCTTGATCTGCGAGGCTATGCAGTGAACACCAGCAGCAGCTTCGCCCACGAATTGGTGAATTATGGTTCTGGCGATCCAACCCAACCGCCGCAGTTGGCCACGGCTTTTTCGCCCAACCGGGTGCCCCCATTCGCCCACTTTTACCGCGTCTACAACTGGAACTGGGCCCCGTCGCCGGCGCCGGGAAGCCGCGGTACGCCGATTACTACCTGGCCAGTGACGGCAATCGGCTTTGACGTACCGGCCGGTGAAACCATCCGCGTACCCAGCTCCGGTTACAACATCGGTGGTGGCATGGAAGCCATCGTTCTCTATGCCGATGCCAACAGCGTCGCCTTGCGCTACGCGCGTGAAGACACCGGTGGTGGGGCCGGTTACACCGTCCACATCGATGGCATTTGCACCGACCCGAATCTGCTGGCGCTTTACAACCAATTGGATGCGGCGAACGGTCCGCGCTATCAATACGTCCCCCCGGCCAACCGCCCCTACAGTTACGATCTGCCAAACTTACCGGCCGGTAAACCTGTGGGCGTCGCTGGACCAGGCGAAGTGGTCCTGGCGATAGTTGACTCAGGTGGGTTTATGGACACGCGTTCCTGCAATGAGTGGTGGCAGATCCGGCCGGGCTATGGGGGCGGTTGTCCGCCGCCGTAAGCATCTTGACAGTTTGCGGGCGGGGCCGTACCCTTGACGCATGTCTGAGCGCCCCCTGCCTACGTTGCTGGATCCGGCCGGTAATGCCCACCCTCTGTCAGGCGAGGAAATGGGGATCGGCCGGGCTATTGAGAATGAAATCGTCATCACCAGCAACCGGGTTTCCCGCGAACATGCCCGCATCTACCGGGACGGCTGGAAGGTAATGCTGGCGGATCTCGGCAGCAAGAATGGCACCTTCCTGAACGATGAGCGACTCATGGAGCCGCGCCAGCTTCAAGAAGGGGATCGCATCAAGGTGGGTGACGTCATTTTCCTTTTCCAGGACCCGGACAGTACCGTTCAGGACTCGCCGTTGCCTGAGCTGGACATCAATGAAGCGGTTGCCGAGGTGCGTGTCAACCGGCAGCTGGTCAGCCTGGCCCCCAAGGAATTCGCTCTCGTCAATTACCTCTTCCAGAACAGCGACCGGATCTGTTCCAAAGATGAGATCGGCCTGGCCGTCTGGCCGGAATATCAGGATGGCGTCTACGATTATCAGGTCGAAAACCTCATCCGTCGTCTCCGCACCAAGCTGGAACCCGATCCCCGCAATCCCCAGCTCCTGCTCACCATCCGCGGCCACGGCTACCGCCTCTTTCAACGCTAAAACAACCTCTGCTGCGCAAATCGATGTGAGCAAATGCCCAGAGCTCGGCTGTTAGTCATTTGTTAGGTGGCGGTTAGGTGTTTCGGGCCAAATCCGTTTATCTTTATTATGGAACTGAAAATTGAGACTTTCTCCGAAACGGAGCGTTGTTATCGTCGTACCTGGGCTTTATGCCAGTGCCCTTGAGGGCACTTCACGGTCATCAGCACGACGTTTTAACAGCTTGCGCTGAGCTTGGCGAAGGGTCGCCACGCCGGGCAAATTCTTTTCGCCGCTATAATGGGGCTTCATATGGCACGCTTCACACTCACAGGCCAAACGCTGGGCAAATACCAGATTCTGGAACCCCTCGGGCAGGGCGGGATGTCCCAGGTGTACCGCGCCTACCACCCGCAGCTGGATCGCTTTGTCGCTCTCAAGGTTATCCGCGGCGACCTGGCTGACGAGCCGGATTTCCTGGCCCGCTTCCAGCGGGAAGCCCGGGCTGTAGCGGCCCTGCGCCATCCCAACATCGTCCAGGTCCATGATTTTGACGTTGAAGATGAGCTGAGTTACATGGTGATGGAGCTGCTCGAGGGCGACACCCTGAAATCTCGTCTCAGCGCCTATCACCTGCGCGACGAAACCATGCCTCTGGCTGATGCCGTTCGTGTCATGCTGGATGTGCTGGATGGTCTGGCCTTTGCTCATGACAATGGCATGATCCACCGCGACATCAAGCCGGCCAATATTCTGCTTACCAATGCCGGCCAGGCCGTCCTGGCCGATTTTGGCATCGCTCAGATTGTTGGTGCCACCCGGCAGACTGCCTCGGGCGCGTTGATGGGAACGCTGCGCTACATGGCGCCGGAACAGGGGCTAGAAGGCGTTTACGACGCCCGTACCGATCTCTACGCTCTGGGCATCGTTTTTTACGAGATGCTGTTTCAGACGCCTCCGTTTGATGCCGACACCCCGCTGGCTGTCCTGATGAAGCATCTGCATGATCCCCTGCCCATCCCGGCTGAGCACCGGTTACCAGACCAAATCGAGGCCTTCTTGCTCCGCTCGCTGGCCAAAGATCCGGCTGAGCGCTATCAATCAGCCGGCAAGATGGCGGCGGCGCTGTATGATGTCGTGAAAGCGCTGGATCTTGAGTTGCCGGAGCAAATAGCCAGGCCGCTTACGTTTCGGACAACCGAATCCAGCGGTGAAGGCGTGGCGGTGCTATCCGGCACCTCACGCCAGAAATTGCGCAACCTGAAATTTGCGGAAGATGCGACTGCGTTTACAAATTTGCCTGGCCCTGAAGTGGATAGGCTCCCGGCCAGGTCGCAGGCGCAAAAGCTGGCTTCTACGCAGCCGGAAAAACAAACTGGGTTGCAAGTAGCGCGGCAGATTTTGAATGGCTTGGCGCTGATTATTGCCTTTAATGTGATGGCGATCTTCATGGGGATTGGTCAGGGGAGCAGTTTTTGGGTCCATGCCTGGCCATTTGAGCTGCTTCTGCTGGCTGGCTTCATGGGCATTATCACTCGGGCAAGCCAATCCGTTTGGAACTTGATCCCGACCGGGATACTTTTTTTGCAGGGGATTTTGTTCAGCTATTTTAGTTTGACCGGCCGGTGGCAAGATTACACATTTCTCTGGGTGTTGCAGGTCGCCGTCGTATTCTTGCCCATCATCGGCACTTTTAACCTGGCCGCCTCACGCTTTAACCAGCCCTACTTTGCTCGCCGCCTGGGCAGCGCCAGCTTTCTGGGCGCCATTGTCTGGGCCGCCCTCCTGGTCTTCATCAGCCTCCTCCTCTTCTAACCCCTCGGCAGCGACCCAAATTATTCATCATCCACTTCCCAAAATTCGCGATGACCAGAGGGCCAGCTCATGTTCTTGACCGGTTCGATGGCCTTTTGCACTTCGGCCAGGAGCTCTTTGTCGATGGGTTTGTCCAGCAGCGCCAGGCTGCTCTCCAGCTCAGCCGTCGTGCGCGTGCCCAGGAGGGTCACGTGGGCCCATTCATTTTGCAGCGCATACTGGATAGCTAATTCCGGCAAAGAAGCGCCGCGCGCTTCACAAAGCCGGGCCGCTGCGGCCCCCGCCGCCTTGACCGCCTCTGGCGCCGGGTGCCAGGATTGTGGCCCCTGGTGCGTGAGAATGCCCATGTGGGTAACCGAGGCGTTGATTAACCCCATGTTCCGCACCGTGGCTGCCGGCGCCAGATTGTCATTCATCCGTTCATTCATCAAGTTGCCATGACAATAGGAGAGCGTGACGTCCAGCCGTTGGGACTCAGCCATGTCACAGAGAAGTTGCACCGGGAAGCCGGTGACGCCGATAGCCCGGACCTTCCCCTGCTTTTTCAGCTCCCGCAGCGCCTCAATCCCTTCCAGCACAACTTCAAACTCGCCAAACTCAATATCGTGGAGTTGGTACACGTCAAAATAATCGGTCTGCAGCCGCTGTAGACTCTCATCACACATCCGCATGATGCTGTCATAGGAGAAGTCAAAGCCATCTTCCAGGCTGAAATCAAAGCGCCCGCCCTTGGTGGCCAGGATAACCTGGTCCCGCTTGCCCTTGAGCGCTTCGCCCAGCCGGCTTTCCGACAGGGTGCGGCCGTAGTAAGGCGAGGTGTCGAAAAAGTTGACGCCGGCGTCGATGGCGGCGTGGACGGCCCGGACCCCTTCGCGGTCGTCCAGGTCGCCATACTCATTGCCCAACGGCGCACAGCCAAAACCGATTTTGGAAACTTTCATCCCTGTTTTGCCGAGGATGGTGTATTGCATGGGTTTCTCCTTGGAGTGAAGAGGTGTGATGGGTCAAAAGGTTAGAATTGATTTCAATCTGACTGGAGCTGCTCACGCCCGCTGG
>JACKBM010000024.1 GCA_020634575.1 Ardenticatenales bacterium
GTGGTGGGTTGGCCGTAGTCAAGGGTAGCGGTGAAGATGGCTGGCTGGTTGACCTGGAGGTTGGGTGCGGCAACGATGTTCAGGCCCGACAGGATTTTATCTGTGATGGTGATGCGGGAGGTCTGGGAAATATTCCAGCCCTGGGTGGTTAAACCCCACACAGTCACTGTGTACGTACCAGTCTCAGGATACAGGTGATGAAGCGTCGTCAGGTCTCTATAGCTCAAGCTGAAGGTGCTATCGCCATGTTCAACGTAAGCCCAAATGATACCGTCTCTGACGAACTCAAACGGGACGGGTGTCGCGGGGGCTGCGAGGTGCGGATAGTCGAGAGTGATGGTTTGTGCTAAGGCCGCATCAACCAGGATCGTTGTCTGTGACATGACAGTGCTGAGCTCGTTTGTCAGCGTGACGGAAAGGGTATAGAGCCCTGGCTCAGACGGCGCTGTCCAAATAGGGTTGAGTTGGTTGCTGTGATCGGTAGACCCCAGTTTCCAACTGGCTGAGATATTGGTTCCTGACAAGAGCTGCGTCTTGATGTAGACATCGGCTCCCGGCGGCACTGGTCCTGTATTTGTGAAGCCAGCTATGACGATAGGTTCGCTTGGGTTGCGATTAAACCAGATGGCTTGATAGGCCCCATCATAGAATGGCCGTCTGCCGAAACTGCCATCGAAAACGTTCAGGCCCAAAACTACATCCAGATCGTCATCGTCGTCAAGGTCGGCCGCCGCAATGTCCGTTGCGGGGAATGTTTCACTGTAATGAGCGATACAAAAGTTGCCTAAACCGTCATTGAGGTAAGTGAAAAGGTAGCCTTCGGAGTAATCGAGGCCCTGGGAGCTAAATCCCTCGACGAGATCTGGACTATCGTCGCCGTTCACATCGACCAGGACATAGCTGTTGCCGTAGGGCGCTTCCTCAGTCTGGGTTCCACCGCCAGATTGCTGTGTAAAATTGCCTGCGCCGTCATTAATCCAGACATTGTCAAAATCAAAAACAACATCAGGGAACTGATCGCCATTCACATCGCCAACAACCAGATATGAGGTTGTGTATTGTGCCGTCAGATGTTGCGATTGCAGAGTGAAATGCCCCGTACCATCGTTGAACCACAGTTGAGCCTCGGGGTGATTGCGACCAACGACCATGTCGGGTGACTCATCGCCGTTCAGGTCAGCAACTACAATATTCTGGGCTAACGAGGTGGCCAGGGTAGTTGAGACCAGGGAGAAATGGCCGGAGCCGTCATTCCAGAAAATCCCACCTGGTTTAGTTGTGGAAGAATAGACAGCGACCAGATCCAAATCCTTGTCGCCGTCGAGGTCATCAAGTTCCAGATCGCTCAAGAGAATGTTTGTGGTCGGCAATAGCTGGTCCGAAACAAAGAACCCGTCACCGTTGTTTAGAAATGTCTGGGGTCGAATCGCATCGCTCCCATCAAAGAGGTAATCCCCACTGGCAACAAGGTCTGGGCTACCATTGCCGTCGATATCGCCAACTGCGATAGAGCCGGCATAACCAGATAAGAGTTGTTGTTGGCGGAAGTTGAAATGTCCTGCACCATCATTGAGCCAGATTTCGGTGATGTAGCCGAAATTGCCTGCTTGAATCAGGTCAATGGCGTTGTCGCCATTGACATCGGCCAGACGAATCTTTGGCCGGGCGGCAATGCTGCCATAATGAAGATTCAGGTCCTGGGGCGAGGCGACCAGGTAGTTGGTGGTGGTCAGGCAGAGTGTGGGGGAGGGACCGGCAGCCAGGTTGAAGGCATCCGTGGGATTGGCAAGATGAAAGGGGGACCGGCCGGTCCCATCCGCCACCACCACCATCTGCCCCAGGCCACCCACCATCAGAGTGACGAAGAACAAAGCCAATGTAATTGAGCTGAACAGGAATAAGGCACGAGCAACTGGGCGAGACATGGGAACCTCCTTAGCCAGTGGGGCTTGTTGAATCTGAATGGCAACATCGAACCTCAATCTGGCGGTGGTGCGGCGACCAGGATGGGTTGAAATAGCTTGGGCGGCGGTAAGCTAATAGGTAGGGTTGCTTGCAAGGTGGTGAGACCATCTGTGACGGTAAGGGTGACCGTGTAATCGCCGTAGGCAGTAAACGTGTGGGTGACGACGGGGCCGTTGAGCATGGTGCCATCGCCCATGGCCCAGGTGTAGCTGGTGGGTTGGCCGTAGGCCAGGGTAGCGGTGAAAATGGCTGGTTGGTTAACCTGGAGATTAGGTGGGGCAAGGATGCTGAGGCCTGAAAGGCTCTCATCTGTGATGGTGATGCGTGAGGTTTGCGAAATGCTCCAACCCGTGAGGGTGTTGCCAAATACAGTGACTGTATACGTGCCAGTCGCGGCATAAAAGTGAAAAAGTGACGACAGGTCGCGATAGCTCATATTGTAAGCGTACTCCTCGTCGCCATAGCTAATCGCAGCCACAAGAATCCCCTCTTTCGTGAAGTCAAAGAGGACAGGTGTTGCCGGTGGCGCTACGCGGCTATGGTCCAGGTCGATACTCTGTATCATGGTGTCGTCAACAATGATTGTGGTCTGTGACAGTACGGCGCCCAACTCGTTAGTCAGGGTAACATACAATGTGTAGATGCCAGCCTCCGCGGGGGCTTCAAATACAGGATTGAGTTGATAACTCCGACCGGCCGGTCCCAAATTCCAGCTGGCTGTGACATTGGTTCCGGATTCTAGATTTGTTCTGATATAGACATTAGCCTCCGGTGGTACGGGGCCTGTGTTCGAGAATCCGCCAATGACAATAGGTTGGACCGCGTTGCGATTGAACCAGATAGGTTGATAAGCACCGTCATGGAAGGGGCCACTGCGGAAAATTCCGTTATAAACGTTCAAGCCCATGACAACATCCAGGTCATCGTCATCATCGAGATCAGCTGTTGCCAGGTCAGTGGCTGCATATGTGCGAATTCCATTGGCAATACAGAAATAGCCGCGTCCATCATTCAGATACGTCACCAGGAAACCTTCTGCATAATTGAACTCCACTGCGCCGGAGATTTGCACAAGATCTGGGCTTTCGTCACCGTTGACATCGAGCAATACCTTGTCGTTGTCATAGAACGGGGCGTACTGCAAAAGGTGGCTCGTCTCTCCCTGAAAAGTGAAATGGCCCTTCCCGTCATTGAGCCAGACATTGGTGAAATCCAGGACAACATCGACGAACTGATCCCCGTTCACATCACCGAGAGCCGGGTAGGCGGCGCCGAACCCGCTGATAAGTGTTTGTGGCTGAAGTGCAAAATGGCCGTCACCATCATTAAACCAGAGTTGTACTTCAGCATGGTTGCGTCCGATGATGATGTCTTCTGACTCATCGCCATTCAAATCGGCGAGTGTGATGTTTTGGGCGACCGTGGTGTTCAGCGTGCTGGTCGCTGGTGAGAATTGGCCGGTGCCGTCGTTCCAGAAGATCTGCCCACCCCGAATTGTGGATGAATAGACGACAATTACGTCGAGATCGTTGTCGCCATCAAGGTCTCCCAAATCCAGGTCGCTGAGATCCAGGTTTGTTGCTGGTAGGGCTGCCCCCTTGAGAAAGAATCCTGAGCCATTGTTTAGGAAAGTCTGTGGCCGAATGGCACTGGCGCCGTCATAGTTAAAGTCGCCGCTGGTTATAAGGTCGGGGGTGCCATTACCGTCGATGTCGCCAACGGCAATCGACGCTCCATAACCTGTAAAAAGTTGCTGTTGTCGATGCTGAAATTGCCCATTCCCATCGTTGAGCCAGATTTCCGTGAATGCGCCAATATTGCCAGCCTGAATAACATCCATGGTGTTGTCGCCATTGACATCGGCAAGTTGAATCCTGGTGCGGGCTGAAAAGGCAGAAAATTCAGGATTTAGGTCCTGGGGGGAGGCGGTGAGGTAGTTGGTCGTGGTCAGGCAGAGTGTGGGAGCGTGGCCGGTAGTGAGGGCAGGGGTGACATTCAGGTGGGGAGGAGCGAGGCTGGGGGACCGGCCGGTCCCGTCCGCCACTACGGTCAGCCGCCCCAGGCCACCCACCATCAGGATGACGAAGAGCAAAGCCAGGACTGTGGCGCTGAGCAGAAAAAGCGCGCGAGCAGCAGGACGGGGCATCAGGAACCTCCAGAGTTGTGGTTCAATGGCGAATGAGCACGACAGTGTTCCTATTATATGGGAAAATTGGGCGGTTCCGGCCGGCGTTTACCCTCCGCGTGGCCTTAGTACCATTTACCCATGGAGCCAGGACCGGCTAAGCCGCTAGAATAACGATGGTCCTAGGACCCCTACCGGGGACCCAGGATTTTGTAGCTAATCACCACTGGCGGCCATAACAGTGTGTGCAGTCGTCAGCCAACCTTTTTATATAGGAATACCAGCCTGGTTAAAATAGCTTATGGTGGGGTAGCAGTTAGCGAGGGGGCAATTGCTGCACAAGGGTAATTTGGTATACTGGCCTCGCATCACGAGAGCAGCGCCGCACCCTTTGTTTCAACCCAATAGCCTAAACGATAAATCCGGTGTTCCAGGAGCAAGCAGAAAATGTCTGAAATCCGACTTCTAATCGTGGATGATCATCCTGTTTTTCGTCAGGGGCTCTGTGATGTGCTGGACACAGATCCGGGCATGAAGGTTGTGGGCGAGGCAGCCGATGGCGATGTGGCCATTGACCTGGCCTATAAATTGAACCCTGATGTCATCCTCATGGATATCAATCTACCGACGATCAACGGGTTGCAAGTTACCCGGCGGATTCAGGCGAGTATGCCCGATATCCGGGTGATCATGTTGACCGGTTACGACGATGCCGAGCAGATTTTCCATGCGCTGCGCGCCGGCGGCTCTGCTTATTGCCCGAAGGACATCACGCCCGAGGCACTCATCCGCACCATCACGTCAGTCCATGAGGGTTATTACGTCGTCGGTGAAAAGACGATGAACCATGATGAAGTGGTGCAATGGATTGAAGAGAAGATCGGCCGGTTGGCTGGTTCACTCGTCAGCGATTCCGAAGACCTGTTTGTGCCGCTTTCGCCGCGGGAAATGGAGATTCTGGAGCATGTGACGCGCGGTTTGAGCAATAAGGAAATCGCCTACAAGCTCGGCATCAGCCATCAGACCGTGAAGAACCATATGACCGCCATTTTGCGCAAGTTGCGCGTGGATGACCGCACGCAGGCGGCTGTCTATGCGTTGCATCGCGGTTGGGTGCGCCTGGAGACTACCCGGAACTAACCCATCGGTCCGTGGTCCTGGCTGAAAAATGTAACCCGGTTGCTTGGGCCAAAACCATTTTTGACGTAGACTTGCAGCAGGTAGCCCAGCTACCTGCTGTTTATTTAGGTAGACTGCCCGCTTCATTCGGAGAGCCAGACAGCCAGAAACCTCGCAATACCGGCCGGGTTTTCGGCTGCCGGGATTGTTGAAAGGAACCATACCATGTCGGAACATGATGGCGAACTCACACCGCTGCAATCATTTATTGAAGATACCTACAAAGATTACGAGAAGACTCAGCGTGAGCTCAAGGAAATTGATATCCTGATCAAACAGAGCGCGGCTGAGGTGGAACGTTGGGCGCAACGTAATGCCCAGGTGACCAATGATGCCCGGCAACTGCAATCCAACCTGGAGACGGTGCCGCGCGAGTACATCATCGAAAAGTATGATGCGCTAACCAACACCCAGCAGCGGCTCTTCACCATGCGCGGTCAGCTGGAGAAGTTACAGAGTGACCAGCGTAACCTGGAGCGGCTAGCGGAGTTCCAGCGCCGCCTGCTGGAATCCACCGAAGGGATGGATATCGCCAGCGCAGCTGTCTCGACGACCAATCCACGGGATCAGTCTAACGTGATCCGCGTTATCCAGACGCAGGAATCGGAACGGCAGAGCCTGGTGCGCCGCATGCATGATGGCCCGGCTTCTTCATTAAGTAACTTCATCTTGCAGGCAGAAATCTGCCAGCGTTTCTTTGACACCAACCCGGACCGGGCCCGAGCGGAGCTGAATGTGCTCAAAGGCGCGGCGGCCGCTACTTTTGGCGCGGTCAAGGATTTTATCTTCGATTTGCGTCCCATGATGCTTGATGACCTTGGTGTTGTGCCAACGCTGCGCCGTTACTGCGAAGCATTCCAGGAGAAGTCCAATATTCCGGTGACGGTCACTATCACGGGGACCGAGCGACGCTTGGAGAGCTACATCGAAGTAACGATCTTCCGTACGGTGCAGGAACTGCTGAACAATGCCAAAGTGCATGCTCAGGCGACGCAGATCCAGGTGCTATTGGACCTGGCCCCAGAGCAGGTTGTGGTCGTGGTTGAGGATAATGGCAGCGGCTTCAATGTGGAGGACGCGCTGAATAGTCGGGATACATTGGGGCTGACAACGTTGCAGGAGCGTATCGAGATGTTGGGCGGCAAGCTGAAGATTCAGAGCAGCCTGGGGCAGGGTGCCCGGGCCGAATTCAGCATCCCGACAGAGGCGGAGCCCGTCTAAAGGGATCAGGCAACCTGCTATTTTAGGGATGGGACGACCTCCTGAAAATACGGGTTTTTGCCGAAAGGTAGCCCTTAAGATTCTTAAGGTACGCTTATCCTATTGTGCTCCGCTTTACACGGGGGTATTATCTCTTGTGTTACGATAAATCATATAGTTTAGTTTTCTTGGGGTAATTGCCCCACAATTTCAATCTATCCTTTGGAGGTCATATCATGTTGTTTTTACCGCGCGAAGAAGGTCAGGGTTTGGTTGAGTACGCTCTGGTTCTGGTTCTGGTTTCCATCGTCGTAATCGCTATCCTGGCTCTGCTGGGTCCGCAGATCGGCGTTGTCTTCAGCACCATCCGCAACACCCTGGCTGGTGAAGTGTAAGCATCTTCCTCGTAGCTATGCGGTTATGAGTCATTCTCAGACTTCCTTTAAAAGAGGTCAGGGAACCAGGGCAATCGGCCCGGGGTTGACTCAAGCATAATATACAAGGCGAAGCGGCACTGAGTTATCTCAGTGCCGCTTTCTGTTTACCTGATTTGTGGTGTTTGGGCGCAAAAAAGGGCACCAAAGTCAGTTTCTTGTAACGTAGTTAACAGCGGTACTTTTGTCTACCTGTTTTCGCATAACCGCGCTTGACTTTGCTCTATATCAGAGTATGATGAAGGTGTCTTTTCCTCCTATGTAAACTTGTGCGGAGCCCTACCTCTGGTAGGATGTGCGTGATCGACCCAATATGGCAGATAAAATCAGAGTATTAATCGTCGACGATATCCCTGAAACGCGAGAGAATGTTCGCAAGCTTTTGCAGTTTGAGCCGGATATGGAAGTGATCGGGCAGGCCGGGAACGGTGAGCAGGCCATTGAGATGGCGAAGGAGTTCCGGCCGGATATTATCCTCATGGATATTAACATGCCCGGCGTTGACGGTATTAGCGCCAGTAAGGCGATTTCACAGGCGGTCCCATCGGCGCAGACAATTATCATGTCGGTGCAGAGTGAGTCGGACTACATTCGCAAGGCGATGCTGGCTGGTGCGCGTGACTTCCTGATGAAGCCGTTCTCCGGCGATGAAATATCGGTGGCGATCCGCCGCGTCCATGAGACGCGCCCGAAGGTGACGGTGGCGGCGCCGGCCGCACATGGCGCTGCCTCGGTTGCATCGGTGGCCTCGCCGGCGCGCGTTAAGACCAGCCACACGATCGCTGTTTACAGCCCGAAAGGGGGCAGCGGCTGCACCACGCTAGCCATCAACATCGCTGTGTCTCTGGCGCAGCAAGGCCAAAACACCCTGATTGTTGACGGCAGCTTACAGTTTGGTGACGTCGCCGTTATGCTGAATCTGCGGCCGGCCTCTACTATTGCCGACCTCACGGACCGGCTGAACGAAGTTGATGCCGACCTGCTGAGCAGTGTTGTCTTGACCCACGAAACGGGCGTCAAGGTGCTGGCGGCGCCAACCCGGCCGGAAATGGCCGAACTGGTGCAGGTGGAGCAGATGCAGCAGTTGCTGGAGTTTTTGAAGCAGCTCTACGACTTTGTCGTGATCGACACCAGCTCCAGCCTCAATGATATGACGCTGGCCTTGTTGGATTCAGCGGATCGCATTTTGCTGGTGACGCAGCAGAGCGTCCCCAGCCTGAAAAATGTCAGCCGTTTCTTTGATATTACCGATGAGCTGGATTACCGGCCGGATAAAGTCAAACTGGTCATTAACCGAGCCTCCAGCAAAATCGGCGTCCCCATCAAGACGATTTCTGATACGTTGAAGCGGCCGGTTGTGGCCACCATCCCGGTCGATGATGTGCTGGTCGCCACCGCAGTTGACCAGGGCACACCCCTGGTGGTAGGCGCCGGCGAAAAACGTACGGTATCCCAGGCCATCATCAAGCTAAGTAATCAGATCCTGGAAGATCTGGAGATTGAGGATTCTGGCGAGATGGTGCGCGAAGATAGTTCCCGAAAGAAAGCATCCCGTTTGTCCAGATTATTTGGCGGCGGCGACTAAGCAACCCAGGTAGCCTTAGATCCGGATGTGTGGCCGCTGCTGGGAAAATTGAGCGAGCAGCCAAAACACCACCCATCCCCGACGGATCTGCCTTAGTGGAGGTATGAGGTGTCATTACTAAAGAGAATTGAACGGAATCAGGCGCCTGAGACGCCAGAGCAGCCCGGACAGGGCTCGAAATTGCAGGAATTGCGGGTCCGCCGGACCTCGCCAGCCGCTGGCGCTCGGGGTGATACCTATACGGATCTCAAGAATCGGATTCAGCAAAAGCTGATCGCTGAACTTGATCCCAGCATGGACGTCACCAAGACGGCTGAAGTGCGCAGTGTCATCAACGAAATGTTTGAGACGATGCTGGCCGAAGAGCAGATCGTCCTCAGCCGCAACGAAAAGCGCAATCTGTTTGAGCAGATCGTGGCGGAGATCCTGGGCTACGGTCCGCTGGAGAAATACCTGGGCACGGACGGCGTGACGGAAATCATGGTCAATGGGCCGCAGCAGGTGTTTATCGAGCAGTCGGGTCAGCTGACCATGACCAAGACCAAGTTTGAAGATAACGACCACTTGCTGCGCATCATCGACCGTATTGTGGCGCCGCTGGGCCGTCGTATTGACGAGAACTCACCGATGGTTGACGCCCGTCTGCCCGATGGTTCTCGTGTTAATGCCGTCATTCCGCCAATTGCGCTGGATGGCCCGTCACTGACGATTCGTCTTTTCTCCAAAATCCCGCTCACCATCGAGAACATGATCGAGTTTGGTACGATCACTCGTGAAGCGACGGAGTTTCTGAAGGCGTGTGTCATCGCCAAGTTGAACTGTATCGTCTCCGGCGGTACAGGCTCCGGCAAGACGACGCTACTCAATATCCTTTCAAGCTTCATTCCCAATGGTGACCGGGTCGTGACCATCGAGAACGCGGCGGAACTGCAGCTGCGTCAGGAACACGTGGTTCGCCTGGAATCGCGCCCGCCCAACGTGGAAGGGCGGGGTGAGGTTTCTATTCGGGACCTGGTGATCAACTCCCTGCGTATGCGCCCTGACCGTATTGTGGTCGGGGAGGTCCGTGGTGGTGAGGCGCTGGACATGCTCCAGGCGATGAACACCGGTCATGACGGCTCCATGACCACGGCCCATGCGAACAGCCCGCGTGACATGCTCGCCCGTATGGAAACGCTGGTGTTGATGGCGGGTATGGACCTGCCGCACCGTGCTATTCGTGAGCAGATCGCCTCGGCGGTAGATCTGATTATTCAAACTGACCGTATGCGTGACGGTACCCGTAAGATCACCTCTATTAGTGAATTGCAGGGTATGGAAGGCGACGTCATCACGATGTCAGAAATTTTCCGTTTTGAACAAACAGGTATGGAAAATGGCCGGGTCATCGGCCGTTTACGCCCAACTGGTCTGCGGCCCAAGTTTATGTACAAGCTTCAGGAAGCAGGCATCATGTTGCCGCCGACCATCTTTGGTATTGGCGGTCGCAGCCGGTAAACCAACTCGTCTTAACGTTACCGGTTCAGAGCGAGGAAGTTAGCATATGAATCTTATTCTGATTCTAGGAGTCGGCGTTGCTGTATTGATGGTGCTGGGGGCAGGTATTGCCCTGATTGGCGCCGGACGGGGCAATGTCGAGGAGCGCCTGGACCAGTTTGTGGGCAGCGCGCCGACCTTTGAGGTTGACGAGGCAGAAAATGTCATCGCCGGCCCTGATCTGGCTGATCGAATTGATCGCTCGCTGGCCGGGCGAAGTTCGACCGACCGAATCCGCGATCGCATCCTGAAAGCAGATCTCAAACTGCGGGTATCTGAATACATCGTTCTCCAGTTTGTGGTGATGGGTGTGGGTGGTCTGGTACTGTGGGCGCTGGTCGGTAGTCCCTGGCTAATTCCGGTTGGGGTCATCATCGGCGCTTTTATCCCGCGCATGGTCACCAATTTCCTGGCGACACGCAAGCTGAACAATTTTGACGGTCAGTTGAGCGACACCCTGAATCTCTGGGTGAACTCGCTACGTTCCGGTTACAGTGTGCTTCAGGGCATGGAGTCAATCGCGACCGAAATGCCGCCGCCGATTTCGCGTGAATTTGAGCGTGTGGTGCAGGAAGTGCGCCTGGGTTTAAGCCTGGATCAAGCGCTGGGCAACATGCTGCGCCGGGTCCCCAGTGAGGACCTTGACCTGGTGGTGACGGCGGTTAACATCCAGCGTGAAGTTGGTGGTAACCTGGCCGAAATCCTGGACGTTATCAGCTTCACAATCCGCGAGCGTGTCCGCATTAAGCGGGAAATTCGGACGCTGACGGCGCAGGTACGAGGCTCAGCCTATATTGTCACTGCGTTGCCGGTGGCGCTTGGTTTTATTCTCTATTTGATTAATCCCAGTTATGTGGAAGAGCTCTGGGCCATGGAAGCACCCTTCATCTGGCCCAATGTCTTCCCCTGTGGCTGGTTGGTGTTAGGCATTGCCGTTCTGATGATGATTGGTGGCTCCATGGCCATCCGCAAAATCGTTCAGATTGAAGTCTAAGGGCAAATTCGTGTCGGCAAAATGGTCCGAATGACGTTGAGTGTATCAGCGGCGGTTACCAACTAACCAAAGCGACTCACAAGTTCGACTGATTGGGAGAAATTATGGAAACACCAACCATTATTCTTGTAGCTCTGGTCATTGTGGCGGTCATCGCCGTGATCGGTAGCCTGGTGCTGATGCGGCGTTCAGAAGGTGATCCGCTGCAAGCACGTATTAATGAATATGCTGGGCGTGAAGAGCAGGTCAGTATTGATGACATCGAAATGTCGATGCCCATTACGGACCGCGTTTTTCTGCCCATTATCCGGCGTATCAGCGATTTTGTGGTGCGGTATACACCACAAACAACGCTGGAACGGACAGCCGAGATGCTGGAGCAGGCAGGCGTGCGTCGCCTTTCTGCCGCTGAGTTCTGGGCCTGGCGGGGTGTAGCCACCTTCGCGATGGCCATCCTCTTCTTTATCATCCTCGGTGGCTACGATCTCTCCACCCCGACGCGATTGGCTTATACGCTGCTGGCAACCGCTTTTGGTTTTATGTTGCCGCAGATGTTGCTGTCATCCAAAATCACCCGGCGGCAGCAAGCAATTATGAAGAAATTGCCGGACGCGCTGGACCTGATGACTATTTGTGTTGATGCCGGTCTGACGTTTGACGGGGCGATGTCGAAAGTGAATGAGAAGTGGGATGACCCGCTGGCCAACGACTTCGGCCGGGTTATCTATGAAATGCAGCTTGGTAAGTCACGCCGCCAGGCGTTGCGCGACATGTCTGACCGCATGAACGTCGCCGATGTGACCAGCTTTATCGCCTCAGTATTGCAGGCGGACCAGCTGGGTGTGAGCGTCGGCCGGGTGTTGCGGATTCAGTCTGAGCAGATGCGTTTGCGTCGCCGGCAGCGAGCTGAGGAAAAGGCGCAGCAAGCTTCCCTGAAGATGCTGTTTCCGCTGATCTTCCTCATTTTCCCATCGATGTTTGTTGTCTTGTTGGGACCGGCGATTTTCCGGGTTATCCGGAGCAGCGCCTTGCGGTCCATCACAGGTTAGGTCAGGGTATTACACCGGCCGATTCACTTTAAAATTACCGGCCGGTAGTTGTTCATCTATAGCTACCGGCCGGTTTTATTTTTATCACGAAGGCGGGTCATCTTGTATGGCGTAGCTGACCGCTGGCGCTCGCTGTCCAGGCGCAGGCCGGCGACACTGCTTAACTCGTTACTGGACATTTTTCTCCCTACTGTTTGTGTGCTTTGCCGCCAACCCGGAAAGATTGTGTGTCAGGCTTGCCTGGATGATTTGCCACGTGTGGCGACGCCGTTTTGCCACGCCTGTGGCCGGCCAACGCGCCAGGCTCGGGCCCATTGCCCCGCCTGCCGCCGCGAACCGCTGCCTCTACAGCAGGTCCGCGCCCCGCTGCTTTATGAGCAGAGCGTGCCCAGACTTATCCAACAATTCAAATACCATCACAAACGAACCCTGGCCGAACCCCTGGGCCAGTTGATGATCAATGTGTTGCCCGACCTAAGTCATGACATTGATCTTATTATTCCGTTGCCTTTGCACCCTCAGCGGCAGCGACAACGCGGGTATAATCAGGCTGAACTCTTAGCAAATGAGGTGGCTGGTGCCCTGGACCGGCCGGTGGTCCTGACCGCCCTGCGACGCTCCCGGGCAACCCTGCCACAGGCTAAGCTGTCAGCTGCGGCGCGTCAGACGAATATCGCCGATGCGTTTGTCGCTGACCCGGAACTTGTTTCTGATCAGCAGGTCCTGCTGATTGATGATGTTTGCACGACCGGGGCGACCCTGGCCAGTGCAGCCCAGGCGCTATTCGCCGCCGGCGCCCACACCGTAAGCGGGCTCTGTGCGGCACGCGCACCATGATACTAGGAGGCTCTTGTGGAACTTGCAATTAAAACTCGCAACCTTAAGCTAACGCCACGTTTGCAGAGTTATGTGGAGAACAAGACCGGACGACTGGATCGCTATATGCCCAATCTGGCCGAAGTCCGGGTCGACCTCTCCCAGTTCCAGACCCGCAGCGTAAATGATCGACAGGTGGCGCAAATAACCATCAGGGACACGCGAGGCACGGTCCTCCGTGCCGAAGAACGTAGCAATGATATGTTCGCCGCCGTGGATTCGGTCATTGACAAGCTTTACCGGCAGATCAAGCGTTATCGCGGTAAGCGGAGAGACCGGCGCCGGGAGTCCGCCGAGGTCTTTGTCGACCTGGAGCCAGTCCCCATTGAGGTGGACGAAGATGAAGTCAGCGACGGTCGCGAGGTTGTGCGCCGCAAGCAGTTTGAGGTTCGCCCCATGTCGCTGGACGAAGCCGTCGAGCAGATGGAATTGCTGGACCATGATTTTTACGTCTTTGTCAATGCGGATGCAGGGGCGGCGGTGAATGTGTTGTACCGGCGCCGTGATGGTGACTATGGCCTTCTGGAGCCAGAATTCAAGTAATCCATGCCTGACATAACGGCATTAGTAATGGTAGGGGCCGCCACGGCGGCCTCTACTGCTATCGGGTGGGTGAATGGCGCCCGCCGGGCGGCGGCGGCCGACCTGTTGACGTTGTTGGCGGCGGAGCCGGCGGTTGGCCGGTTGTTATTGGCGACGCCGACGCTGCAAGGGATGGTGTTACCGGCCGGTGTCGAACACGTGCCCACACCGCCTGGCCCCATTCATCTGGGCCGTTTCCTGGCCGAACTGGTTGAACGCGAACAGATTGAGAAGCTGCTTTATCTGGGCGGGGGCGCGGCCCCATTGCTGACGCCGGCTGAATTGGCTGAGTGTTGCAGCTGGCTGAGTTCAATGGCGCGGGGCGTCGTCACCAACAATCGCTTTGCCAGCGATTGGGCCGGTATTGCGCCGGCCAATTGTCTGGCTGATCATGCGGAGCGGCTACCGCGGGACAATATGTTGGGTTGGGTGCTGGGTGAAGAAGCCGGTCTGCCGGTAAAGGCGCTCGCCCCGAATACCGCCACCCGGCTGGACATCGACACTCCCCTGGAACTGGTCATCCTGCAACGACATCCGCAGACCGCGCCGCAGTTGCGCCAGTTTTTAGCGCCCCTGCCACTCCCCATGGACCATTTTGAGACGATTTTGACTGGTCTGAGCCGGCCGGCCAGCCGCTGGTTGATATCCGGCCGGTTGGCACCGGGCCCCTGGAGCCGTTTGAATCAGGTCACCCAATGCTGGTTTCGCGTCTTGTCTGAGGAGCGCGGGATGGTCTCCAGCGGCCGGCAGACTGACGGCGCGGCCTTCTCCTTTTTTGCCGCGCACCTGGAAGCCGTCGGCCCGGAGCGTTTCTGGCGTCAGCTACAGGAACAGGCTGATGGGCTGTTAATTGACACGCGGGTTATGCTGGCCCATCATAATCGTTGGCCCCCTGATACTGACCGCTTCGCCTCTGATCTTCTGCAGCCGGAACTGGTTGAAGATCCCTGGCTGCGGCAATTTACGATGGCAGCAGTTACTTCTGGCATTCCGCTTCTGCTGGGCGGCCATTCCTTGATGGCCGGCGCCCTCTATGCTATCTGTGACTTCCTGGCCGGGGATGTTAAAATATAGTCATGCCACACCTTCTTTTTGTTTGTACCGCCAACATCTGCCGCTCGCCGCTTGCCGAGGGCTATTTCCGCCAGAGGCTCCAGGAACAGGGGCTGGATGACTGGATTGTCAGCTCCGCTGGGACCTGGGCTGAGCAGGTTCGGGGCGCTTCGCGCTATAGCGTGGAAGTGATGTCGGATATGGGTGTTGATATTGGCTCGCATCGCGCCCGGATGATCGATGAGACCATTCTAGCCGGTGTGGATCTCATTTTGACGATGGAGTCTGGCCATGCCGAGGCGCTGCGGGCGGAGTTTCCGCGGCACGCGCACAAGGTATACCTGCTCAGCGCGATGGCGGGCCCGGAGTACAACATCGCCGACCCCTACGGTGGTCCGCGCACCGATTATGAGATGATGGCTCGCGATGTGACGCGTCTGATTGACGAAGGTTGGGAGCAGATTATGGCGCTGGGTTATAGAGCTGCTGAAGCCTGAGTCAGGGCTACCATCCTTCGATGAAGGGCCGCCACTCGGTATGCCGCGAGAGGTGCGTGCCGAAACGATATTCGGCTGAGGCGGGCGGCTCAGTCGGCTGGCGCAGCAGCTTCATGTTGGCCTGGGCCAACAATTTGCCCCCTTTGCGACGGTTACAATTTTGACAGGCCGCAACCAGATTGGTCCAGGAGTGGGGGCCACCGGCATGCCGGGGCTCGATATGGTCAATGGTCAGCAGCGAGGTGCGCCGGCCGCAATATTGGCAGGTGAAATCATCCCGGCGCAGGATCTCGCGCTTGGAAAGTGCGATACGCGTGCGGGGCCGCTTGACCATATAATTGAGGCGGATAATTGAGGGAAGTTCGAACTTATGCTGATGGGTCTGGATGTAGCCGCGGCCATTCATGACAATCTCGGCTTTACCGAGATAAACCATAGACAAGGCCCGACGGGTGCTGCAAACGTTTAGGGGCTCAAAGTTTACGTTGAGCAGAAGCACTGCTTCATTGATGAAACTTTTTGCTAGCATAGTTCAAGTACAAAATGACAACGGTCAACAGTATAACGGGGCTTGAAAGTGAGGTCAACCGGTTATACCGACCTTAACCTGATGTTTACATGGGTGGAAAACGATGAAAACGACTGCTCTGATCAGCCATCTGGATGAGTTCCTTCGTATCAATGAATATGCTGATTACGGGCCGCAGGGGTTGCAGGTAGAGGCGGCCAGAGATGAGATAAAACGGGTGGCTCTGGCCGTCGATTCGGCGCCGGCGGTCATTGCTGCAGCTGCAGAGTGGGGGGCCGATATGCTGCTGGTACACCACGGCCTGTTCTGGGGGCCTACGCAGAATATCAGCGGGCCGCTGGGTCAGCGGGTGCGCGGGCTGCTGGGCGCTGATATGCACCTGTATGCAGCCCATCTGGCGCTGGATGGGCATGATCTGGTCGGTAACAATGCGGTCCTGGCTCAGATGTTTGATATTCTGGTTGAGAGCTGGTGGTGTACGCCCAAAAATCAGCCGATTGGGGTTTTGGGGATGGCACCGGCCGGTACCACACTCGCCGATCTCACGGCCACGGTGGGCGAAAAGCTAGGTGCGCAGCCGCGTGTCCTGGCCCATGGTCCGGCGCAAGTCAGCCAGGTCGCCATCGTGTCCGGCTTTGGCGCTAACAATATTGCCGAGGCGGCGGCTCTGGGCGCCGATACCTTTCTGACGGGTGAGACCTCCCATGCCCAGTTCTGGGATGCCAGTGATTATGGTCTCAATCTGATTTACGCCGGCCACTATGCCACGGAGACCGTCGGCGTGCAGGCGCTGGGCCAACATCTCCAGGAAAAGTTCACCCTGGAGACCCGCTTCTTTGATTTTCCGACCGGGATGTAAGGGCTCAGAGCGTGAATTGTTGGTCCATTTCCGGTACGGTCACTTCCGGGTAGCCCAGTTCACGCAAGCCATCTGCAAAAGCAAACGAAGCGTCCGGCTCGCCATGGACGATGTAGGTATGCTTCGGCCGCTCGCTGATGTGATCGGCCCATTCAAGTAGTTCACCCCGATCAGCATGGCCGCTCAGTCCATTGAGGACAGCAACTTCAGCTCGCAGATTGTATTCTTCGCCGAATATTTTCACCCGCGGTTGTTTTTCCACGATCCGGCGGCCCAGCGTTTGGGGGGCCTGCCAGCCCGTGATCAGGATCGTATTACGCGGATCTTCCACATTGTTTTTCAGGTGATGCAGGATGCGCCCTGCTTCGGCCATGCCGCTGGCGCTGATAATCACTGAAGGTTCTGGATCGTCGTTGAGCGCTTTGGATTGGGAGACGGTCCGCGTGTAGCGCATGGTATCAAAGCCAAATGGGTCCGCTCCATTTTCCAGCATGAAGGTTTCCAGCTCTTCATCGTACGCTTCCGGATGCAGGCGATAGATGCCGGTGGCGTCAATCGCCAATGGGCTATCCACGTAGACCGGCAGCTGGTCATTGATCCGCTCGGCGAGAACCAATTGGTGGATGCGGTACACGAGTTCCTGCGTCCGGCCGACGGCAAACGCCGGCATGATGAGCCGGCCGCCTCGTTTGGAAGTCCGGTTGATGATATCTGCCAGGGTGTCATCGGTGTCTTCATTGGCTGGATGGAAGCGGTTGCCATACGTGCTTTCGCAGATAAGGATATCGGCTTCCTTGATGAAGGTCGGATCGCGCAGAATCGGCCGGTTTGGCCGGCCAATGTCGCCGCTGAAGACGAGGCGGACATCCTGTTTGCTCTCGTGATCTTCGATGTCCAAAGCAACCATGGCCGAACCCAGGATGTGGCCGGCGTCATAAAAGGTGAGATGCACACCGGGCGCGATTTCGCGGCTACGTTCATAGCCAATAGCGAGAAAATAGCGCAGGCTGTCGATGCTGTCTTCCACGGTATACAGCGGCTCGACCGGCGGTAACCCTTCCTTGGCTCGTTTTTTATTCACATATTCGACATCGTATTGCTGAATACGCGCGCTGTCACGCAGCATGATCGTACAGAGGTCGCGCGAGGCATAAGTGGCGACGATATCGCCTTTGAAGCCATTCTTGACCAGATTGGGGATATTGCCGCTGTGATCAATGTGAGCGTGGGAAAGAACCAGGACGTCGATGGAGGCTGGGTCAAAGGGGAACTCAAGGTTTTTCTCGTAGCTCTCAGCGCGTTTGCCCTGATATAAACCGCAATCCAGTAGAATCCGCTTGCCGTTCACGGTGAGAAGATGGCGCGAACCGGTCACCGTCCGGGCGGCGCCGTGAAATGCGAGTTGCATAAATCTAGCCTTCCTTTTGCTGAAGTTGTTCGATCAAATCGGCCGCGTAAGTTTTGAAGCGCCAGGGACCGAGCACATTCAGCTCGGCCAACTGGTCGATGGTTTGCGGGTTCTCATGGGCCAGAGCCCAGAGCGCGTCCCGGCTCAGGATGACATCAGATTCCACACCCCGGGCCTGGCCGCGCAGCTTGCGCCATTGATGAAGCATCTCATAGCGTTCGACGACGTCATCGGGTGTGCGCGGCCGGCGTGGGGGCCGCTTGGGCGCTGCGCTGCCTTCGTTGTCCTGGATGATGCGCAGAATCTGCCGGCCATATCGCCTGATCTGGCCAAAGCTCATGCCGCGGATCTGCCGTAGATCCTCCATGTAGCGCGGTTTCTCCTCGGCCAGTAATAAGACAGTTTTATTGCCGAATATTTTGAAATGAGGTCGATTCTGCCGCCGGGCTTCCTGGTCGCGATAGATAAACAGAGCTTTGACAATCGCCTGTTCTTCCGGTTTCAGCTTGGTCACGCCATTGAGACGCCAGAAGTCGTCTGCTGAGAACGATGTGTCCGGCAATTTTACGACGCTCTGTTCGGCGAAAATCTCCTGGGCTTCTTCCCAGTAACCTTCAGACTTGATTTCGGCGACGAGAACATCGCGCAGGGCGGACAGGAAATGGGTGTCGCGCTGGGCGTAGGCCAGTTCGCCGGCCGATAATGGCCGGTGGCACCAGTTGGATTTCTGGTATTTCTTGTCCAACTCAACGTTGAAATAATGTTCCAGGACGTTGGCCAGACCTACTTTGCTATGGCCGAGGATGCGGACAGCCCACATCGTGTCAAACAGGTTCTGCAACTGCCAGCCATAGTCGCGCTTCATGAGCATCAGATCGTACTCCGCTGCGTGGAAGATTTTCTCCACGCTCGGATCCTCGACCATGACGCCGAGTGGGCTGAGGTCCAGGCCGGCTTGCGGGTCGATGATGTAATCGTGGCCAGGCACCGAGATCTGAATCAGGCAGACACGCTCCTGGTAGGCATACATGCTGTTGGATTCCAGATCGATGGAAAGCTGAGACTGCGGCTGCAGGACGGCCAGACATTGGCTCCAGGCAGCTGGGGTTTCAATAAACTCGTAATCAGGCAGATTCAATGATAGCTCCGCGGACATAGACAATACCTAATTGTACCAATCCCGTTCCTGAAACGCGACCCTCTGGAGTAGTACCGATGGTAAAATGAGGCGATGAGCCCCGCATTGCCCCGCATAACGCCTATCCGCTGGTGGGAGTTGCCCGCCATCGCCCGCATGACACGGTATAACCTGGGCGAGGTGGATCAGCAACTGCGTCATCTACTCCAGCACCCGGTGTGGCATTGGTGGGTGCGCCTGATCGGGCCATTTTACCTGGGTGCCGGCGGTACGGGGTATAAAGCGTTGCTGGGCCGGCAGATTGCGGGCTGTGCGTTTATCAGCTTTCGGCGACAGAGCGGCTACATTTACAATGTCCAGGTGAACGAGGCGTGGCGCCGGCAGCGGATTGGCTGGCAGCTCATGGCCCATTTGGAGGCGCAGGCTCTCAGCAAAGGCTATGGCTGGACGGCGCTGTACGTGGACAGAGGCAATGAGGCAGGGCGCTCGCTCTATCAGCATATGGGTTATCGTCCTTACTTCAGCCATTATTGGCGCCGGCGCCAGGCTGATGGCTGGCCTCTGCCGCCGAGTCGTGATGTGCAAGTCAAGGCGTTGCGCCGGCCGGAAGCGGTGGAGCTACATCAATATTTTAGCCAGCATGAGCTGTTTCATGGGGACGCGTGGGCGGCGCGGCTTGTGGCCGATGATTATCCGATCTCCCTGCCGGCAGGTGGGTTGAGCTGGCGCTGCCTGCATGAAGGGACGGAGATTGGTTTTGCCTGGGGGGATTATCTGCGGGACCGGCCGGTTCTCAACCTCTACCTGCACCATCACTGGTGGGGAAACGGCCCGATTCTGGCCGCCACCCTGGCCGCTGTGCGAGAAGCAGCCGGCTGGCAAAGCAGTTACATGGACCTGCTGTTAGGCAGCAGTGGCCACGGCAACGCCAGCCAAACGGCGCTCCTTGAACTCGGCTTTCAGCAGCGGACCCAGGCCCGCCTGCTCCTGCTCAAATCGCTACTGTCTTCAGTCGACGGCGACAGTTAGCGGGCGTGCTCCCGGTACCATTCCCAGAAAGCAGCCACACCATCGACAACCGACACCTTGGGGGAGTATTCAAGCAGACGGCGCGCCTTGCTGATATCGGCATATGTCCGGACTACGTCAGCAGAGATTTTTGGTTTGGCCACCACATTGGCCTTGCCGCCTGACAGCTCTTCGATCATGTGGACAAAGTCCATCAGCTTCACCGGTTCGCCACGGCCGATGTTAAAGATCTCATAGCCCATGGGCTTATCCAGCGCCAGGACCACACCATCGGTGATGTCTTCCACAAAGGTCCAGTCACGGTACATTTCACCACCCTCGTAAAGCGGGATCTCGATCCCTTTGGTGATGCTGTCCGCCACGAGATAAGCCATCATATCGGGCCGGCCGTTGGGGCCATAGACAGTGAAGAAGCGAATGGCCGTGAAGTTGAGGCCGTACAGGTGATGGTAGGTGAAGCCCAGCATTTCGGCAGCCCGTTTGGCGGCGGCATAAGGTTGCAGGGGCCGGTCACAGGGGTCCGTTTCGACAAAGGGGATCTGTTTGGTGTCGCCATACACAGATGAAGTGGAGGCAAAGACAAAATTGCCCACGCCCTCAGCTTTGGCGCCATCCATTAAGTTCTGGGTGCCATTGTAATCGACATTGACATAGACTTCCGGGTATTGGACGGCGTTGCGGACGCCCGCCAGGGCAGCCAGATGGGCGACGGCAGCAAACTTTTCAGCGGCAAAAATCGCCAGAATTTGCTCCCGATCACGAATGTCCGCTTCAATCATGCGGAACTTGTCGTATTGATTAAGGCGAACCTCATTGGCCCGCTTTTTGCGGACATCGTAATAGTCGTTGAAATTGTCCAGCCCAACCACTGTGTCGCCGCGGCGAAGCAGTTTTTCAGCCAGATTGCTGCCGATAAAACCGGCCGCACCGGTCACCAGGATTTTCATAATTGCTCCCAAAAATTGACAGAGTGCCTCACCCTGTCGCTGAAAAAATGTACCGCACCTATTGTATTTAGAGCCCGACCGTCGGGTACCAGTACCATTGTCCCACTACTGCCCGTCACTGGCATTGAGGTCATGTACCATCAGCTGTAGATCACGACGGCCGCGCCATTCGTTGATGCTCAGCGAATAGACCAGGTCAATGCGCGCCGGCATTTCATGGGCCCAGGCACTCTGACGGAAGGCGATCGCCTTCATCTCGCGCCAGCCATCGCTCAAATCCAGCTGGAGATGAGCCTTGTCCGACCCCACGACCCGGGATTGCAGCACCGCGACATTGCGGCTGACAAAAACCGGGGTAGGGTTGCTGAATCCGGTTGGCTCAAGCTGGCTCAGCATCTCTACCAGGGCAAAGTCGACCTCCGAAAGTTCAATTTCACTGTCGATTTCCAGACGCGGTGCCAGGTTCAGACCGGTGAGCGCTTCAGCCGCAATTTGATTGAGCTGGGTTTGCAGGGCGGGCAAGTTCTCATTGCGGACTGTCAGGCCGGCTGCCTGAGCATGGCCGCCATAATGCTCCAGCAGGTCTGCCACCTCGTCCAGCGCCTGGGTGATATGAAACTCCGGGATGGAACGGCAGGAGCCACGGCTTTCCGCTGGTCCTTTCTCGATGACCACGGTGGGCCGGTAATAACGCTCAGCCAGCCGGCTGGCAACCAGACCCACGACGCCGGGGAGGAACTCACTGTCAGCCGCAAAAATGAGCGGCATGTCCTTGTCGATAAGGGTCTCGGCTCGGGCGGTGAGCGAGCGGGTGTGGTCCTGGCGTTCCCGGTTGAGGGCATTGAGCCGCAGGGCGAGCTTCTCGGCGCTGTCCGGCCGCTGGCGCAGATCCATATCGGTGAGCGCCAACAAGCGGGCGGCGTCATAAGCGTGGGCCAGGCGGCCAGCAGCATTGATGCGCGGCGCCAACCCGAAGGCAATGGATTCGGCAGTCATGCCGCCAGCCCGCAGGCCCGATTGTTCCGCCAGCGCCCGCAAACCAGGGCGCCCCAGCTGATTCAGCGTTTTTAGTCCCTCAATGACGAGTATACGGTTTTCGCCCAGCAGAGGTGCCAGGTCGGCAACCGTGCCCAGAGCGACGAGGTCGAGTAGCTGGCTTAGCTCGTAGTTAGCCTGTTGCGGCAGCGCCTGCTGGAGCGCTTCTGCCAGTTTGTAGGCGATACCAACCCCGGCAAGCATCTTTTCCGGGTATTCGGAGTCTGGCCGTTTGGGGTTGATGACGGCCAGGGCCGGCGGCAGCTGCTCGCCCAGGCTGTGATGATCAGTGATGATCAGATCCAGGCCGATGGCCCGGGCGTGTTCTGCCTCAGCGACGGAACGGATGCCGCAGTCCACAGTGATGACCAGGTCGGCGCCCAGCTCTTCACGGATGTGAGTGAGGGCATCAAAATTCAGACCATAACCTTCGTCAATGCGATCGGGAATGTAGGGGCGGGCTTGTTGGCGGGAAAGGCCCAGACCGCGCAGCGCCTCGACCAGCAGCACCGTCGCGGTGACGCCGTCCGCATCAAAGTCGCCATAGACGACGATTGTTTCGTCGCCGGTAATGGCTTGCCGGATACGTTCAACCGCTTTGTCCATATCGGCCAGGAGAAACGGATCCGTGCTGGCGGTGTAGCGCCCCTCAAGGAACGATTGCACCGCCCCGGCCGAATCCAGCCCCCGGTTATAAAGCAGTTGCAGGAATATGGGTGAGAGTTCGCCCAACGCCTGCACCAGGCTGGGGGGGGCTGGTGGTTGTACCAGCCAGCGTTTGGGGGGCAAAGAATGTGGGCGCATGATACTCATTAGAAATGAAAAAGGGGATGGCCAATGCCTGGCGCATCAGCCATCCCCTGCACGAATACAAGAGAGTTAGGCCGGCCGCTGTTGCCGCATCAGGACATAAATCAGGACGCCGAGCAGCAGAATGGCGAGCAGAATGGCGCAAAGACCACTGAGCGCCAGCAGGTCAAAGCCACCATCGTCGGCGGCCGTATCAACAGCGCCACTGCTGGCAGTCGTCGGGACCGGCGTGTTGGCTGCGCCGTCATTATTGGCCACGGCGGTGGGTTGTACGGCCGCAGAGGTCGCGGCGGCGATATCGTCTGCGGTCTGCAAACGGCTACCAAATTCCACACCAACAGTACTGCCGTCTTCGACCGGGAGGACCGTTGAATTGGCGGTTGTCATGATCAGACCGGCCGGTACCGATTGGGCGACCTGATAGCTGCCCGCGGGCAAACTGTCAAAACAGACCGCGCTGTCCGTACCCCGGGAAACACCGGTGCCGACGACGCTGCCACCCTGGGCAACCGTAAAGGTCACATTGGCCATAAACCCTTCTGTCGGGTCATGGACACCGTTGCTGTTGGTATCAGCAAAGGCGTTGAGACAAAGGGTACCGCCAGGCGGTGTTGTCGCCGTCGCCGTGGCGGTGGGGGGCACGGGAGTATTGGTTACCTCGGGCGTGTTGGTGGCGGTGGGCGGAACAGGCGTGTTGGTCACTGGCGGCGGTGGCGGCGAGGTCGGCTGCGGCACCGGCGTGTTGGTCGGCGGCGGGCCGACTACGACAAGTTCCGCCTGGTCGAACCAGACATCCAGGTGGGCGCGGCAATTGTTGGCGCCGCTGACGTCGGCGGACAGGGCGATGGTCAGTTTGCTGCCGGTTGCTGTGACTTCAACCGAGACAGATTGCCAGCTGTCGTGTGGCGAGATGGCGCCGCCCCAAACCATCGTGCCGCTATTCCAGAGGCCGGCACCGGCCGGGTCAATACCTACGCGCACCCCTAACGGCACGCTCGTGTCCGATGGCGCCGGGAATTGGTCTTGTGAGGCGCGGCCCCGGGCCCAGACCGTCAGACGGTATCTTGAGCCGGCGGTGACGTTGACATCCTGAACATAACCGGCGTGCCAGGTGTCAAACTGATTGCCGACATGGGCGGAGCTGAAGCCTTCAATAAGCAGGCCGCCGCCGCTGTTGTTTTCCTCATACCAACCGGGGCGCACAGCATAGCTGGCGCTGCACCCGTCCGGTTTGGGGTTGGCATTGCGTTCCTCATGCCAACGGCCCCAACCAGTCGGTACACTAAACTCGCCGCTGGCGACGTAGGGTCTTTCCAGACCCGGATTTGTAAGCAGGTTTGTCTGTTGCGCTGGTGTGGCGTGCACCGACTCGAGACGATTGCCCCAGATGACCAGCAACGCCAGGAGGGCCAGTTGCCATATCTTTCTCATCACGAATTCTTCCTTCCCTTATTATTCCTGAGCTGCTTAAGGATAAAGCAACTTCTAATTTGCACAAGGCAGTCTGTCCGGAATAACGAACAGACTGCCTTGGAGATTCGCCAGCGCAAAAAGTGAGCGATGGTACCGGCCGGTTTGAACCGCCGGAATCCTAGCTGGGCCGCCGCGCGCTGAGAACAGCCACCACTATGGCCGCCAGCAGCAGCACGGCAATCACGACGATGACGATCACGAGTCCGGTAGCCATGCCACCGCCGTCTTCGGCATCTTCTGCTTCAGAAACCGCCCCGGCGGTCGTTGCCGCACTTTCATCGGCGGCAGCTTCGGCAGGCAGTTCGGCAACTTCGGCGGCCTCTGTTTCATAGCTGCCGAAGACCAGGTCCTGTGATTGGCCGTTGGCCACAGAAACAGCCCAATCGCCGGGTGTGGTCAGAATTTCATTTTCCAGTTTGGAACGGCTGACCCGATAGGTCCCTGATTCCAAACCCTCAATGCAGAACGGTTCGGTCTCATCACCAGTGGTAATGTAATTGCTCACCACCGTCTCACCATTGGTGACTGTGAAGGCGACACCGCCTTGCAGGCTTTCGCCGGCATCATGAAGACCATTTTCGTTGGCATCATCAAAAGCCTTGATGCAGATGCTGCCCCCCGCCGGTACTTCAGTTGGTGCGGGTTCAGTTGGTTCTGGCGCCTGGGTTGGTTCGGGCGTTGTCTCGGGCTCGCCGCCTTCCTCGCCCTCACCTTCCGGCGTGGCGTCGGTTGTTTCCGGCGCAGTTGCTTCCGGCTCACCGGGTTCACCGCTGCCAATGATGATCTCATCACCGGCATTAATGAAGGAATCGCGGGTCAGCCCTTCGTTGAGAGCCAGCAGCTCATCCAGAGTCAGGCCGGCGCGGGCCGCGATGGACCAGAGCGTATCACCAGCACCGACGATATGGATGATGTCGCCGTTGGCATTGGGCGTCGGTGTCGGGCCGGATGGTGCGGCGACTGGGGCCGGTGCGGTGTTGCCGCCGGTGGTGCCCCCGCCGCTGTTACCACTGCTGGCCGGCGGTGCGGAGCCGATGACTTCCAGGGTAGCATCATCCCAGTAAACGTCATTGTGCTTGCGGGCCTCATCCGGAGATGAGAAGGTCCAGACGCTAACCGAAGAGCCCTGAGCCCGTGCTTCCACGGTGAAGAGCGCGTAGGCGTCATAGACGCTGGTTGAACCGGACCAGACGATGTTGGGGCTATACGGATCGGTGCCGCCCGTGGGGTCGATGCCGATCTTCATGTTCATTGGCGTGGGGAAGATGGAAGCGCCGCTATCTTCGGCATCAGACCAGGCCTGGCCCCAGATGCTGAAGCGCAGATTGGCGTTGGCCGGTACCGGCACAACCTGAACGTGGCCGGCGGTATGCGTGCTATGGAAGGTGAAATATTGGGAAGCGCGCGCGCCGCCATGAACCCGATTGACGAAAGGTGCTTCAGCCGGTTTGTATTCCGGCATCCGGTTTTTCCAGGGGGGATCAGACGGGGTCTGGCTAATCCACCAGGGCCACCAGTTGGCTGGCATCTGGGCGGTGCCGCAGATGGCGTCGCCGCCGTAGCCGGGCGTACAGTCAGCGACCTGCCAACCATACAGCGCGTGGCCGGGGTTGGGAATGTAAGCGGTATATTCACCTTCAAAACCAGGATTAAAAAGCAGGTTGGTCCCCTGCGCCTGGGTCGTTTCACTGCGACTTAAGAAAAACGCCGCGCCTAATAATAAGAAGGCGCCGATCGCCATTCGTCTCAAGCTCTTCATAGTTCCTCTCCTTCCTCCTGACGTATCACCGTGATTGAAGCAGCCAGGTGTCCCCTGCTGGTTCGCCAGCCACTGTTGTGACGGCGACTCTCTCTAAAGACGCAGGATCGAAAAATCCGATACGGACCTCATCTATTTCCGGCTGAAAAGGTTCTGTCAGCTGGATTCGATGCCGGTCTATGACAACCAGACCAGGCTGCCACCATTGCCAGGGTACATACCCTCGGGCCGGGAGCCTATCACTCTGCCCGATTAGCGGTTGACCCGCAGCGCCTACATGCACAAAAACATTCCATTGGGGCAATGCTTCTATACTGTTCAGGGGCTGGCTGGCTGACCACCAAAGGCTAATCTCGATCTCCTGAGCGGAAAGCTGCGAGATCTGACTGTTAAGCAATACCAGGCGCCCGGCGAAGATCGCAACGGGGGCGGCTGGCTCCGGCCGGTTGAGCCGGTAGTTGAGATAAAGCGGATAAGGTTCCGTTTCCAGGTCTCCCCGGGTTTCTGGGCCCAGGACCGTTTCGACTTCAACCTGCTCTGGCCAGGCCGCTCGCACAAAATCGAGTGGCTGGTAAGGCCAGAGGTAGAGCGCTGCGGGACCGGCCGGTAGCGCCGGCATAGCCTCTGCGCTGATATAGCGCACATTCGGCGCCGTGACCAGGAAGGGAATCGACGCCCAACCTTGCCGATACCGCTCCTCAACCAGGACAACATCTTGCCGGCTATCAGCATTAATAGCGGCAGCCATATCCCGTGCCGCCGCTTCAAAAAGATACGCCGTTTCCGGCGCATGATTGTATCTCTGATAATCCCGGATTGTTGTTAACAACGATACCAGCCCCAAAATCAGGACAAGAACGGCGCCCAAAGACGCCAAATTCTTCCCTGTAGACTGGTTTTTCCAAACCGGAAGTTTATTCCAACTCCATATTTGCGACAAGCCAACCGCCGCCGGCAGCATGGCGACCGGGAGGAGGCCGCTGGCACGCAGGAAGTGGGGGGCATCCTCTGCCAAAATGGTGGGCCCGAGCATGACCAGGTGCCAGAGCAAGATAGTAAAAGGGACCGGCTGACGCCAGCGGCGTAGCAAGTAGAAGATACCGCCCAGCCAGGGGAGCGCCATAAAGAGGTCAAAGAGAGGGCGACCGGCCGGATTGTGCCGCAAAATGGTATCGCCTCGCCAGATAAAAAGCCCCAGCCCCCGGCCGATGTGGCGCCAGAGCGTGCCCCACAGATCGCCCCCATTGATCGTCTCACTCAGGATCGATACCTGGCCCGCCCGGCTGAGTGCTTCCGGCTGGTTGGCCAGGACAATTGCTAAGGGAAGACTCATGAAAAAGGCGCCGGCGCCAAACCAGAGCAGCTCCGGCCACAGGCGCCGCCAGCCGTTTTGCCAGATGAGGTAGGCGAGCAACACGATGAGCAGCAGCGGTGTAAAGCGAGCCGCGAGGTAGGTGTAGAAGCTGAGTCCATAAACCAGCCCGGCCGCCAGCCAGAGGCCCCGTGAGCGCCGGCGCCAGGCCTCGGTGGCCAGCCAGAAGGTTAAACCCAGGCAGGGGGCCAGCAGAATGGGGCGCAGGCCAATGCGGCTGAGGTGGATGGGCCAGAGCGTAATCGCCCAGAGAAATGCGGCCAACAACCCTGTCCGCGTGTCAAACCAGCTGCGCGCCAGGCCAAAGACCACCAGCGTGGTCAGGGTGCCGGCCACGGCGGCGGCCAGGCGGACAGCCAGGGCGGTGCGGCCCAGGAGGCTGACGGCGATAGCCGTCAGATAAATGTAAAGCGGTTCGCGGCCGTTGTTGGCGGGGAAGAAAAGATGATGCTCGCCGTCCAGGACCGCCAGCGCGTCCAGGCCGTTGTACGCTTCATCCCGGTACAGGCCGGGCGGCGCCTCGCCGAGCGCCCAGAAACGGGTCAGGCCGGCCAGCACAAGCAGAGCCATCAGCCAGACAGGCCACCGGGGTACGGGTGAATTGCGGGTCAGGATATGGGGGGAGGTGTTTGCTTCGTCTGGGTTTGTCAAAGCGGGGCAAGTATAGCAAACTAAACGACCCGCCGGCAAACCGGTGGAAATGTAGACGGCTTGTGGCTGTGCTGCTGGCGGGGATGTGCCCTGAAGGGCACACCGGGTATCCGCAAGGATGCTAACCTGCCACCTATGGTTGTTAAGGCTAAATGGTGCCAATCAGGGTATCACGTTGACCTGCGCGAGTGCCCTGCAAGGGCACTTTTGGGCCAATATCAGCATGGCGTATTAACGGCGCCATGCCCGGGCAGCGAATCAGGTTCTCAGGATTTTTCATGCGCGTTCTCATGGTCTCAAAAGCGTGCCTGGTTGGGGCGTATCAGACAAAGTTGACGGCGATCGGGCAGGCGGCGGATGTGGAGCTGACGGTTGTGGTGCCGCCGCGCTGGGAGGATCCGGCCGGTCCCCTGGAGCTGGAGCGCGCTCACCTGGACGGGTACGAGCTGCGCGTCTCGCCCATCCGCTTTAATGGCCATTTTCACATCCACTACTACCCGGAACTACCCCGGCTGCTGCGCGAGCTACGGCCGGATATCCTGCACATGGATGAAGAGCCCTACAATCTGGCCACCTGGCTGGCGCTGCGGGCGGCGCGCCGGCTGGATATTCGCTCGCTGTTTTTCTCCTGGCAAAATCTCAACAATCGCTATCCGCCGCCGTTTTCGTGGCTGGAACGGCAAGTTCTGGATTGGGCGGATTATGGTTTGATGGGGAATCGGGCGGCAGTCGAGGTCTGGCAGGCCAAGGGGTATGACGGTCCCTACGCCGTGATCCCGCAATTCGGCGTTTCGCCCGACATTTTTCAACCCGCGCCTGGGCCGCGTCCGGACGGGCCGCTGCGTATTGGCTGCCTGAACCGGCGGCTGGTGGCCGAGAAGGGGGTGGACATCCTGCTCGAAGCGGTGGCCGACCTGCCGTTTCCCTGGGAGCTGCGCATTGCCGGGGAAGGGGAGGCGCGCGCGGCGCTGGCGGCTCAAGCGGCGGCGCTGGGCATTGCCGACCGGGTCACGTTTAGCGGTACGGTTTCCTCGCTGGCGATGCCGGCCCAGCTGGCCCAGCTGGATGTGCTGGTGTTGCCCTCGCGGACGCGACCGAACTGGAAAGAGCAGTTTGGCCGCGTGTTGATTGAGGCGATGGCCTGTGAGCTGCCGGTGGTGGGGTCGGATAGCGGTGAGATCCCCCATGTCATTGGCGACGCGGGCCTGGTTTACCCGGAGGCGGAGCCGGCAGCGTTGCGGGCCCATCTGCTGGCCCTGGGGACCGATGCAAATCTGAGAGATCGCTTAGGAAAGGCGGGGCGAATTCGGGTGCTGAATCAGTATACTCAGGAGCAGATCGCGGCCCAGACCGTGGCGGTGTACAGGGAAATCATATCTCGCGGTAAGCGGCGCAGTTGAGGTATACTGGGCGGGCTGGCTGGTGGGTAAGAACCGGCCGGTTTTTCGCGATGATTAATACCAGCAACTGCTGTTCTTAAGGCACCATGCGTGATGTTTCGCCCTCGCCTGACGAGGCTTTGGATTCGCCATCTTCCACTCCCGTTCCCGGCCAGCGCCGGCGAAAAATTTACCGCATCCTGGGTGTCTTTTTTCTGACCCTTGCTTTTCTCCTGGCGTTTTACGGCACTATCGCCGGTGTGGCCTGGCGGGACGGGGAAGCGCAACGCAGTGATGCGCTGCAGACGGAACTGGCCGACCAGCTACAAACCCAACTGAGCCTGGCCGAAAGCGACATTGGCAACGGGAACTTCCAACTGGCATTGCGCCGGCTGGAATGGGTGTTGCAGCGCCAGCCCAGTAACGAGCTGGCCCTGAACTTGCAGGCGGAAGCCGAGGAGTCGCTGCGGCAAAGGCTGGAGCCTTCGCCCGCGCCCACCGCCATCCCACCCACAACGCTGCCCACGATCACCCCCGTCGCCACCTTTGACCCGACGCCTGATTACAATGCGCTGGCTGAGCTCATGGCCGATGAGGCGTGGGCAGAGGCGCTGGCGGCCATCGTCGCCTTCCAGACGGCCAATCCCTCTTTTGAACGGCGCCAGACTGACATCTGGCTGTATGAAGCGCATATCGCCTATGGGCTGGAACTTTTGCAGACAGAAGCCATCGAGCTGGGGTTGTTTCATCTGGATCAGGCGGAAGAGCTGGGTGACTTGCCCCTTGAAGTTCAGGATCAACGAGGTTGGGCGGAGCTGTATCTGACCGGTTTGGCTTTTTACGGGGTCGATTGGTCGGCTGCTCTTTACTATTTCCGGCAGCTCTGCCTGGCGGCGCCGTTTTACCAGAACTCGTGCGACCGTTTTCAGACGGCCCTCATTACCTACGCTGATCAATATGTGGCCGCGCAGGACTTTTGCCCGGCGGTGCCGCTTTATCGCGAAGCGCTGGATTATGGCTCGACGACGTTGTTGCGTGAGAAGCTAAATACCGCTGTCACCGGCTGCGCCGAGGCCACCCCCACGCCCGAACCGGCGCCGATTACCGACACGGTGCCCATCAGCGGCACCGTACCCACGCAAGGTGACGATTAGCGGACTAGAAATGGGTCAGGCTGCCATCTTCGCGAGCCCGTTCGACGGCGAAGCGGAAGATGAGCAGGGAGATGGGGAAGAGGACCACGCAGAAAATGCCCAGAGCCAGCAGATCGGGACCTAATTCGGCCCAGCCGGCCCCATTAAGCATGGCGGCGCGCATCGCGTTGAGCGCATAGGTGATGGGCAGCAGTTTGGCGACTGGCTGCAGCCAGGTCGGCAGAATCTCCAGCGGATAATAGACGCCCCCGAGAAGAAATGACAGGTTGCTGAACAGGCCGGTAATCGGGTCGCCGCGCTTGACCACCATAATCAGGCTGGCAGCGATGATGCCGATGCTGGCAAAGGCGATGATGGCCAGCAACAACGAGACGAGCACACCGGCGAGATTCACATTGGTCAGCCGCAAGCCCAGGACCAGGACGCCCAAAGCCAGGTAAATAAAGACGCGTAGCGTGGTAAAGGCATAACTCCAGGCGGCGGAGCCGATGATGATTTGGGAGAGCGGCGCCGGCGTCATGATCATCGCTTCCAGGGTGCCGCTGGTCTGGGCGCGGCGTAGGGCGGCGGCAAAGCCGCTCATGCCCGTGCTGAAATAGCCGCCAAACGCCAGCCCGATAATGACAAAGGCAAAGTAATCGCCGTTGTAGGCGGCCAGCAGCGGCGCCACACTGTCGCCCAAGAGTTGGGAGACGAAGAAAAAGGTAAAGGCGCGGAAAAAGATGCTGCCCAGGTCCAGCAGGAAAGAGAGCCGGTAGCTGGTGATTTCGTGAAAGTCGCGGACCAGGAAGGCCCAGAGGAGCTTGAGCATGCTAGTTTTGCTCCTCTGGCTGGTCGTCCGGCACGGTGAAATGGGCGAAGACATCCTCGAGGGAGGGCGGCGTCCCCTGAATATTGAGCACGTGCAGGTTGAGCCGCTGCAGTTCGCGCAAGAACTCGTCCATCAGGCGATCTTTCTCGCCAATTTTGAAGGTGAGGCCGGTTTCACCGGCCGGTGCCAACCCCGGCACCAACCGCTGCAACGAATCGAGGTAGGCGGCGGGTGAGCGATCCAGGGTGACCAGGTAAGCGATGCGCGGCTGGAGCTGCTGGCGTAGACCGGCCGGTTCCCCGATCGCCTGCACCTGGCCCCGAAACATCACTGCCACCCGGTCGCACAATTTTTCCGCCTCGACCAGATCATGGGTGATCAGGAAGACGGTCAGTTTCTGCTCGTTGACCAGGTCGGTAATCAGGCTATGCAGCCGTTGGGTGGCGGTGGGGTCCAGGCTGCGGCTGGGCTCGTCGAGGAAGAGGATTTCCGGCCGGTGCAGCAGGCTGCGGGCAATCGCCAGCCGCTGCTTCATGCCGGTGGAATATTTATCAAACCAGCGGTCGCCGACTTTATGCAAATCCACTGCTTCCAGGGCGGCATCGACGCGCTGCTCCGCTTCCGCACCGAAGAGCCGGTGCAGGGCGGCGAAAAAGCAGGTTGCGGCGGCCGGACAGGCGCCAGTAAAGCTACGCTCGTCGGTGACAACCAGGCCGACTTTGCGTTTGACCGCTTCCGCTTCCTGGATGGGGTGGCCGGCCACAAATGCTTCGCCCCTCGCTGGGGCGATGAGCGTGCAGAGCATCTTGGTCAGCGTGGTTTTGCCGGCGCCATTGGGCCCGAAGCAGCCCGAACAGTTCGCCGCGCGGTACTTCCAGATCGACGCCGCGCACGGCGGAGGTGGGGCAACGTCGGTGAAGCGCAGCCACCCCTGAGAAGGCTTGAAAACTTTGGTCAGATTGCGGGTGAGGATTGCGCTTTCCATATCGTTGCCGGGCGACCCTGTGCGTTCGCGGGCCACATTATACCGCCGCTGCGATTGGTGTGCCGCCGCCGCAGACTTTTTGCCGCGGACAGGATCTCATCTAACATCCACGTCAGGGCGCAGCGGCCGGCAAAACGAACTATCAGCATTTGGGGCCAGGCATCATCACGAGTAGGCAGCGTCAAGGGGTTACCATGTTTGATCTAGCAGAAGTCGGCCGGTTGGCGGACCCGACGGACAATTGTGCTATCGCCACGCAAACATTGGCGGCGGGGGCGTGATCCAGGCGGGGGCGCGGGAATTTGCGCTCAGCCATGCCATCCTGGTGGGCCATCGATTTGCGGTGGAGGAGATACCGGCGGTGCCCATCTCCTCTCTGGCAAATGCCCTTCGGCACCGCCTTGCGTGACATCGCCCCCGGCGAATACGTCTGCAACGAGGAGATGCTGGTCGAATTACGCCAGCGCCAGCTCGAGTTCCCCTTGCCGGCGGCGGCCAATTTTAGCGACGATATCCCGCCCTTCGTTTTTGATCCGGACAGCTTCACCCCGGCGGAGCCGCTGCCCCGCCAGGCGGCCACGGCTACCTTCCAGGGCTATTTGCGCCCCGGCGGTCGCGGCGTTGGTACGCGCAATCAGGTGATTTTGCTGGCGGCCAATGGCACCGTGGCCGGCTTCACCAAGGCGCTGGCTGAACGGTTGCAAGGGGCGGCGGCGCCGTTTGCCAACGTCGATGGGGTGGTGGCGGCGGTCCATACCGAAGGGGTACGCGCGGACGGCAACAACAAGGATCTGCTGCTGCGCTCCCTGGCTGGTTACATCACCCATCCCAACGCCGGCGCGGTGCTGATTATCGACAATGGCGTGGCCGGCCTGCGCAACGAGATGATTCAGCGCTATTTGCTGGATAATGGCTACCCGCTTGATGCTGTCACCCATCAGTTTTTCAGCGTCAATGGCCCCTTCGCCGGTAAGCTGGCCGAAGCGGCGGCCATTGTCGAAGCGTGGCTGCCCGAGCTGAACCAGATGGCGCGGAGCGCGCAGCCGGTCAGCGAGCTCAAGATCGCCCTGCAATGCGGCGGCTCCGATGCGTTTTCCGGTATTTCCGGCAACCCGCTCATCGCCTGGGTGGCCAAAGCGCTGATCAGCCAGGGCGGCGCCGCCAACCTGGCCGAGACCGATGAGCTGCAGGGGGCGGAGGCGTACATCCTGCGCCGCGCCCGCGATGGGGCGACGGCGGCCCGCTTCCTAGAGGTGGTGGAACGGTTCAAAAGCTGGGCCGAACGTCATGGTCAATCGGCCAGCGCCAACCCCTCCGGCGGCAACCGTTACCGGGGCCTCTACAATATTTACCTGAAATCATTGGGCGCCGCCGCCAAGCGCCATCCCGATGTGCCGCTTGATTACGTTATCGACTATTCTGAGCCGATGGTTGCGCCCGGCTACTATTTTATGGACAGCCCCGGCAACGACCTGGAAAGCATCGCCGGCCAGGTTGGCTCTGGTTGTAACCTGATTTTCTTCGTCACCGGCAACGGCTCCATCACCAATTTCCCCTTTGTGCCGACGATCAAGGTGGTCACCACCAGCGAGCGCTTTACGCAGCTGCAGAGCGACATGGATGTCGACGCTGGCCGTTACCTGACCGGCACGCCGATGGACGAGCTGGGCGCGGAGACCTTCGCCCAGATGCTGGCGGTCGCCTCAGGCGAAGCTGAGCGTCGGCGAGCGAGCCGGTCACGCCCAGCTCCAGATCTGGCGCGACTGGCGGTTGGGGCAGATGAGACGTTGGCGACATTGGGCGAGCAGCCGGCGCCGAGCGGACAGCCGCTGGCCATCACGACGACAGCGGCGCCCGCGCTGGATTTTGGCGCGCCGCCGGCCCAGCCTGTGGCCCTCATCCTGCCGACGAGCCTCTGTTCCGGCCAGATCGCCCGCCTGGCGGCGGAGCGGTTCAACCGGGCCGCAACGGATTCGCCCTACAGCCGCTTTGCCACGCTGGTGCACACCGAAGGCTGCGGCGTGACGACGCAGACGGAGTTCCTGGATACGTTGTTGGGCCACATGGTCCATCCGTTAACGGGCGCCTGCCTGTTGTTGGAGCACGGCTGCGAGAAGACCCACAACCATTACTGGCAGGGCAAGATGCGCGACGCCGGCCTGGCGCTGGCGGATTACGGCTGGGCCAGCATCCAGGGCGACGGCGGCATCGAGAAGTCGATGGCCAGGGTGTGGGATTGGTTCGCCGCGCAGTCTGAGGGGTTCGCCGACCCGTCGGGTTCGCCAACCCGTCAGGTTGGCGAACCCCCCTCACTGGGGCTGCTGGCGACGGCGGGCCGGAGGAGGCAGCGGCGCTCGCGCTGGCGGATCTGGTGGCGGCGCTGGTCGGGCAGGGGGCAGCGTCATCGTGCCTGAGGGGGGCCGGCGTGCTGGCGAGTGCGCCGTTCCGGCAGCGGCTGGGGCTGAAGCGGCGCTAGCGAACCGACGCTGCGGTATGCGGGCTGGCGCTATCCGGCCGGTCTCCACATCATGGCCGACCCTCGGTGAGCTGGACGGAAACGCTGACCGGCCTGGGCGCGCCACCGGGGCCGAGCTGATGCTGGTCTGGGGCAAGGCGTTTAATGGCCATCCGCTGGTGCCGCTGTTGCAGGTGGGGGCTGACGGTGAGGAGAATGGGATCTGGCGCTGGCGGGGATCCGGCCGGTTGGCCCGCCGCCCTGGCCGGCCTGATCCGGGCGACCCGCGCCGGCGCGCATACGCCATTGGCCATGCAGCAGCACAACCTCGATTTCCAGATCACGCGCGGCTTGCTGGGGATCTCGCTGTAAGGCGCAGCGCCGTCGCCGCTGTGCAGATTATCGGCCAGCCAGGCGCCATCGCCCCGTGACGATGGCGCCTGTCTGGCCTGCTTTTTTGCCCAAAACCCGATAATTTGACCCAATTTCCAAAACTCGTGTCGGAAAAACGCGCCAGCGCCGTTGAGTGTAGTAGACACGCGCGCCTCACCCTCGCTGGCGCCATTTTTGATGAAGAGGCGGAAAATGGGTATCTTTATGGACAACATTGATCAACTGACCGAAAAAACCAGTCGCGATCGCGAGCGCTCCGCCCGGCGGATGCTCCGGCTGTCGCAAAACATTGATGAACTCATGGAAAGGTCAGAGCGCGAGCTAAGACAGATGCCACTGCCGGCGCTGATAGCCGGTTGCCAGAAAGAATCCTTTGAGGGACGCGAACAAGAGCGAGGGTATGGCTTCGAGCTCTTTCGGCGCGCCTTGCAGGAGAAAAACGACGCTGCCTGGGAGGCTGTGGAGGAGCAATACTTCACGCTGGTCAGCGTCTGGTGTTACGAAACGGTGAGTGAGGAGCTGCCGGCCGAAGAGATTGACCTCTTTGCCCGCGGCGCCCTCGTTCGCTTCTGGCAAACACTTTCAACCCGAGAAGAAACGCTCGACAAACAATTCTCCCACATTGGGGCCATCCTGAAATATCTGCGTCATTGCGCCCAAACTGTGGTCCATGACCACAACCGGGAGCAGCGCCGGCGCGAACGTATCAAGCGGCGCTTCTATCGCGCCAGCAGCGGTCTGGATCCACGCGCTTTCGAAAACATCATCCTGGATGAGATTGAGCGCAGCCAGATTATCCAGAAAGTATCACACTGGATGAATGTTTATGCCGAAGACGAACTTGAAAGGCTCGTCTTCAGGTTGAGTTATGAAGACGGTCTGACACCACGGCGCATTGCGACGTTGCATGAGGATCGGTTCAAGAGTGTGACCGAAGTTCACCAGGTAAAGGAACGCATTATGCGGCGCCTGCGGCGAGCCATGCAGGAGATAGATTAAGCGGCGTTGTTAAGCGGGTTGGCAAGACTATTGCGGCAAAATCGAGCTTGAACGGCTCGGCTCAGTTTAAGGGTCAAATCATGAAAAACAAAAACCAGCAACCGGAAGAATTCAGCGACGCCATCCTGCTCGCCTATCTTGCCGGCGATGTTTCTGAGACAGTGCGGCAGCAGATTGAGGCGGATGAAACGCTTCTTGCTCGGGCACAAGAGCTGAACTATTGGGATCAGATTATGGCAGTCGCCTATGAAGAGATAGACTGCCCGCAGCCCGAGGAAATTTTACTTTACCATCACGGGTTGCTAGAGCGGGAGCGCATGCAGGCCATTAGAAACCATCTGGAGCTGGCTACAGGGTGTAGCTGCGCTGCGGAGCTACAACAGCTCGCGCTGGGCGAAAAGAAAACAGCAGAGCGAAGCAGCGACTACCTGTGGGAGCGTATCAAGGCGACTGGCAAGCGGTTGTTGGAAGCGATTCAGGTCCCAGGGCTTGAGCAGCCGGCGCTGGCATTGCGTGGGCATGAGCCCCAGCGTCACGTATTCAAGGCAGGTGAGTATCTGGTTGTTGTTATGCTGACGCCGCCTCTGACAGAAGATGATTATTGGCAGCTTGAGGGCCAGATTACCCACCAGGGTCAGGTCGGCCCGGAACTTCAGGGACAGGCCCAAATCTATCTTGCCAGGACAAAGGTGGCTGAGGATGCGGTTGATGAATTTGGTTACTTCAGTATGGAGGAAGTACCGGCCGGTGCTATAGAGCTCAGGATCGAGACCGCAGGCATGATTTTAAAGCCGATTGGTTTCAAATTGTGATTTGCAGGTGCCTTAGCCCGAGTTATTACCAATAATTTGGCGGAACCACATCCGTTGAGAACCGCTAGCTTCAGGTCTCAGTGAGCACATTCTTTTGATGTTATCAAATATCGGTAAATGTCGATGAACACTTATCCCATCACTGACCACGATGAACTCGCTAGGCAACTCCTCGCTGCAAATAGAGAAGGAGCGCTTGCTGCCTTTTGTGAAATACACAGAGACGATTTCACAATCCAGACATTGGAGGCCTTAGGACGTGTAATGAACCAGTGGCGTCTCAAAGATGCAAATTCAACGATGGAGTTATGAGACTGGATTAGAGAAGTTGCTGCGAAGATTGGCGCCGACAATGCTTTCGGCTTTGCTGGACTGGCTCCTAGGTGCCGCATTCTCCTACGCCAATCAGCATGTTTTGGCACTTGAGCACTTCGAACGAGCCAGATCCTTGTTGGAAAATAAGATCGAGTTGCGTAAGTATCTGTCGCTGCTTGTAAGTTTGGTCGGATCTTATGTCTTCCTAGGTAGAAGTGCTGAGGCTATAAATTAGATGCCGCGTCCCAGCTGGGAAGCACTCGCTGATCAGACGAGTGACTCACATCTATTACTGTTGGCATATGCCATTCAAAACCTTGGTGTTCTATTTCAACAACAAGGTCGTTTAATTGATGCAACCACGCGATTCATGCTTGCCAAGGACATATACGAAAGACTGGGGAGGAGCCATGAGTTGGCTGGAGTTCTTTCTAATTTAAGCAATGTTTTGAGAGAAACAGGAGACCTTAGCAGAGCTGAAGAAGCGGTCAGAAAAGCAATTAATGTATTTGAGATCCTTGGACTAGAACAAGAAGTATCGAGATCCAAACTATCTTTATCTTCCGTACTTATAAAGTCTGGACAATTTTATGCAGCACAGCGTGAACTCATGGATGCAAGGTCAGTATTTTCAAAGCTTGCACAGGATGTAGAAGTTGCCACTGTTGATTTGTATCGTGCTGTAAAAGCGGAATCACTCATATCTGTTCATGAATGAAGATGCTCTATTCTTGGCGCAAGTGCAAGAAAAGCATTTTCAGAAATAGCAGGTCTCCATTGGTACTTTGCTTATTCCACTTTAGTTTATTGGTTTATCACTCAAAGCAGCTGAACAAGAAACAGGCTGCTGTCATAGAACTGAATGTATGCTCTTAAGGACTTTCGCTCAACTAAATGCCAGAGCACCCTGATGGAAACCAGGTTGGCAGTAGTTGACTGTGAAACATCTATACTAAACAGTGACCTCAAACCCAGCCTTTCATTTGCCAAAAATATGCCCCACCCCAACATCTATCATCTTTTCAAATTCAACATCTTGGGTGCTTATTGCCGAAGCAGCCGTTAATCAGGGAAACTCGTCAACGGTGGGCAGAGGCAATTGTTGAACTTAAACGCTCCTCTCTCTATGTCAGACTGAACTAGAGCGTGAGCTTAGACTGTTACTGTCATTGGTAATTGGAAAAATACATCAGTCTAGGGGTAACTTGTGGGTAGCGAATAAGCATTTCGAACAAGCATGTCAAGAAATAGTGACAATAAGCGAACATCTCTTAACAGATGAATTTAAACTTAGTTTTGCCCATGGCTTGAACAGAGTTAACCAGGAGTGGATAAATACGACCTACCATTTCTTTCAGACTTCTGGAGAGGAAATTGTTCCAACTTTGGTGGCGATCAATCTGACCAATCTCGCTACTGCAAGCATGCTTGGCCCGCGTATATCTAAGTCTCAAAGCATGTTGGTAAATGAACATACAGCCTTGAGACAGAATTGGATCCAGCTAAGACTTGAACAAGACCCACTATTTTCTTCATTAGATGGTCAGGCACCGGAATCTGGACATACGGCAAATAACAAACAACTGCTGCTTCTTGAAAAGCAACTTTTAGACACCAGTAGATTGGTCTCTCTCACCTGCGAGTCACAAGATATCAAGTGCGAACCATTCATGGATGACTATTATTCATATTTTGACAATCTGACAATTGCTCGTGATGAAATTGCACAAGTCCAATATTTCCAAGCGAATGAAGAGATTCATGCGGTTGTGTTTGATTCAAGTGGCACAAGAGTGAACCATTGTCTTGCTTCAATGGGCTTTCTACGAAGGTTGCTAAAGGCGTGGAGAATGGCAATACGAGGTCGTGGCGTAACCGAGAACACATTGGCGCAGAAGACCATGCTGGTTACATTTTACGAGAAACTGGTTCGACCACTTGAATTAGAAAATATCAATCAATTGTACTTTGTACCTCTACCTGAATTACATGATCTTCCGCTACATGCATGTCATGATGGCAGTTCGTTTTTGGCTCAGAAGACAAGGATTTCATATATCAACTTTCCATTTTCCATTGATGATGAATATTTTTCAGGATTCTTCAACGTTCCGAATAAGCAACCTTCTGCACTGGTAGGTAGCTATTCTATGCATCAAAAACTACCGCATACAAGAGACGAATGTCTAAAAGTAGCAGATTTGCTTCGAAAACAGGACGCCGAAGTCTACTGTTTTCCAGAAACACTTTCCTCTAGGGAGCTTGAGATTGAAGGCAAATATGCAGACATCATTCATTTATCTGCGCACGGGGATTATCGAAAAGATAATTCAATATTTTCATCAATACATCTGTCTGACGGGCCTTTGTCAGCGCTGCAGGTTGGTACCATGGCATTTGAGAAACGCCCACTCCTTGTGCTTAATGCCTGTAGTACGGGTTCTGGCAGCAGGCGAGCCGGTGCACTCCAAGGAATTGTGCGTAGTTTCTTAATGTCAGGTGCTAGATTTGTTATCGCCAATCAATGGGAAATTGAAGATGAGGATGCCAGCATCTTCATGCAAGAGTTTTATGAGCGCTTAAGGGTGGGTAATGTGAATCCAGGGAAGACGTTGCAAGAGACACAAAGCAAACTTATTAACCAAGGTGCCTCAATAAATGAGTGGGGCTCTTATGTCTGTTGGCAAGACCACCAGAGAGGAAAGGGAGAATGATATGTTCAAGATGATTAGACATTTTGCGATTGTTATCACGATTACTATTTTGCTTCTGACGTTAACGGAAAGTGCAAGAGCAGGAACTTCCAGCTTGTCTATCAGTGATCTTGTCAAGTATGATGACATTTGGATTTTCTACGGAAGTTTTCCGGGTAACCCAATGCATGTTACATTCAAGTTTGAGCAGTATGATGACAATCAACTGCTTATCAATTCTAGGTCTGTCGACATCTATGATGCTGCACATGTTGGAAATGTTTGGAATATTGCACGCAATACTCCGTCATTTTTCACGAGGACTATCAGGATACATCGATATCATTTCCGAAATTGATGATGACGATGGTTTTGTCCAATGACTCGAATATGAGGACAATGACAGAATTCGGACATTATTTGAAGGTTATTTGCAGCATATCTGTGGCGAACTAATGAATCTTACCTGTAGTGACTACATCACTGTGGAAGGTCATATTATTGTGATTCCCCCGAGTGGTGAAACTTTTCTACCATGATATGTCGAAAGACTATGACTTCTCTGTGCAGGTGGTAGTTTTGTATTAATAGTGAAGTGCCTCTCCTGAAGAAGCATTCTTTGCTTTTGTCAAAATATAATGTAAAGAACAGCGGCACCAAGTTCTGATGCCGCTGTTTTTAGATCGGTATGATTTTTGTCTTGCTTCTTACGGAATTGAAAGCAATATTGTGGGGAGTCGGGCCATTACACACGCGAAATGAAACGCGTCTTAACCAATCCCCCTATAATGACAATCAATATTAAGCCCAGAATCCAAATGTAGCTTCCCCATGAGGTTTGCATGTTGAAAGAAGTCAAGCTTACATCAGTTGGTGTTGTCTCATCTAGCACAACATCGTCTAGGCTGAAGTTTGTTGTTTCACCAGTCAAAACAGTAGTACTTTCAAAGCGGAGTACATGGGGACTACCATCGGCGTAAGAAGAAATGTCCAGTACCACCTCAGTATAGCCACCCGTGTAGTTGGCGTCTCCGTCAAATACTTGGAAAATCATGGTGCCGTCAATTTGTACATTGAAATCATCGACACCAGCGTTGCCTACGGCTCCATTCCAGAGCCAAAAACTCAACACACCATTGTTTCCGGGTGTCATAGTGATTGTTTGCTCAACAAAGCCAACTTCGGTCGTGTCAATGCCACCAAACCATGCCCACCAAGCGCCCGTACGCGGCCCTGTGGTTCCACCGCCAGTTCCGCAAGAAATAGCATCGCATAGTGGTGTTCCAAAATTGGTGGAGCCCTCATTCCATGCGGAATTTGGCGTACCGCCTTCAAAGCTACCATCCTGGATGATGTCTACCTCTGGGTTAGTGGTTTGTACCGTCCCCGCTTTATATTCGCTGATTCTTCCTACATCATCCGCCATGGCAACTGACGCGGTGAGCATCAGTATGAGGGCGATGGCTATGATTTGTAGACTCTTTTTCAACATCCCAACACCTCCTGATTAGTTTTCACCAATCCAAACATTAGTAGAATATGAGACACATTCTACAGCAAGGGTGTGCTGGGTCCAAGCGTTTATCTGGTGTTGGCGCATGGCTGCGAACATTCTGGCTTCCAGCTATGTGTTCCCATCCCTTTGTTGGGGCGACCAGAAGGGAGCACCGGCCGATCACATGCTGACTGACAATTGCCGCTGGAGGTGCTGCCGGGCGGCGGCATCATAAGCGTGGCAACGGGCCAATTGGGCAGAGCAGGCGAATGCCATTTATAAGGCGCGCAGGGTGTCGGCAAGGATGGAGGTCACGTGGCCGGCGCGCTGGAAGGTGCCGCGGATGAGGAGGAGGCGGGCGTCCTGGAGCAGGCGGCGGTGGCGGTCGTAGGTCTGGGGGCGCAGGACGGCGTCCATCAGGCCGTGTTCATCTTCCAGGGTGAGGAAATGGTGGCCTTTGGCGGTGCCGGGCGCCTGGTGGATGACGAGCAGGCCGGCCACGGTGACGCGCTGGCCGTTCTGGTAGCGCCGCAGGTCGGCGCTGTTGGGCAGGCCGTGCTCGTTGAGCTGGTCGCGGTAGAGGGTCATGATATGGTCGCCGGGGGAGAGGCCCATGACGGATTGCTCCATCAGCATGGCACCGGCCGGTGTCAATGCCGGCAGTTCAACCTCACCCAGCTCGTAGGCCAGCGCCAGCTCCGCCTCTTCATAGCGCAGCTGGCCGAGGTTCCACAATAGCTGCCGCCGCGGGATCCCCCATTCATCCATGCTGCCGGCGGCAATCAGATTCTCCACCAGCCGCCGGGGCAGGCGGACTCGCCGGCAGAAGTCGGTCAGGGAGCGAAAGGGGCCAGCGGACCGTACCGCCAGGATCTGCTCCGCCAGCTCGCCCACCCGTTTGACATAGTTGAACCCTAGCCGGATGCCCCCGTCGACGACGCTGCATCTGGCTTCGCTCAGGTTGATGTCGACGTTGTGGATGGTCAGCCCCAGGCGGCGCCCTTCGTTGACCAGGACGGCCGGGGTCCAGAAGCCCATTGGCTGGTTGTTGAGCAGGGCGGCATAGAAGGCAGCCAGGTGGTAATGCTTGAGCCAGGCGGATTGGTAGACGATGACGGCGAAGGCCGCTGCGTGGCTCTTGGCGAAGGAGTAGCTGCCAAAACCGAGCAACTGGTCGAACACCTGGGTCGCTGTCTCAGTCGGGACGCCCTTTTGCGCCGCGCCGGCCAAAAACTCGCCGCGAAACGCCTCGATGCGGGCCGTCGCCTCCTTGGCGCCCAACGCCCGGCGTAACTGCTCCCCCTGGCCAGGGCTGAAGCCGGCCAGCGCCGTCGCCACCTTGAGCACCTGCTCCTGAAAAAGGATGACGCCGAGCGTCTCTTCGAGCACCGGCTCCAGCAAGGGATGGGCGTACTGGACTGGCTCCGTCCCTTCGCGGCGGCGCAGGTAGGGGTGGACCATGTTGCCCTGGATCGGGCCGGGGCGGATGAGGGAAATGGCCACGATCAGGTCGTTGAACGCGCCCGGTTGCAGCCGGGGCAGGGTTTGGGTCTGGGCGCGGGATTCGACCTGGAAGACGCCGCGGGTGTCCGCCCGGCTGATCATCTGGAAGATGGCGGGGTCGGTTGGGGTAAGGGCGTCGAGTTCCGGCCGGTCCCCCGTCGCCTTTTCCACCAGTTCAACCGCCTCCGTCAGCGCCGACAACATGCGCAAACCCAGCAGGTCGATCTTCACCAACCCCGCCTCCTCCAGGCTGTCTTTGTCCCACTGCACTACCACCCGGTCGGCCATCGTAGCCGGCTCGGTCGGCACCCGGCCCATGAGCGGGCTGCCGGTGATGATCATGCCGCCGGAATGGATGCCCAGATGGCGCGGGAAGCCCTGAATCTCCTCACACAGTTCCAGCAGCAGCTCAACCGGGGTGTGTTCACCTTCCTTGAGATGCTGGGTGCCGTTGTCCAGGGCATGAGTGGCGGCGGCGACGATCTCCGGCGTCAGCCCCAGCGCCTTGCCCACATCCCGCAGCGCGCTCCGCTGGCGGAAGGTGACGAAGGTGCAGGCCATGGCGGTGTGAGCGGCGCCGTAACGGTCGTAGACATATTGAATGACCTCCTCGCGCCGAGCGGCGTCAAAATCGATGTCGATGTCCGGCACGACCTGTCGTTCAGCTGAGAGAAACCGCTCAAAGACCAGATTGTGGGCCAATGGGTCGATGGGGCTGATGCGCAGCAGATAGGCGACCAATGAGTTGGCTGCTGAACCTCGCCCCTGGCAGCGAATTCCCACCTCATTCGCATAGCGGACAAGATCGGCGACAATGAGGAAGTAGTTGGACAGGCCAGCGGCGGCGATGATCGCCAGCTCATGGTTGAGCTGGGCGCGGGCGGTTTGCTCGGCGCCGGGGTAGCGATCGCTCAGGGCTGCTTCGCAGAGGCGGCGCAGGTAGGCGGCGCTGCTCATGCCGTGCGGGGTGGGGTGATGAGGGAGATCCTGCAGGCCGTAGTTCAGCTCAAACTCGCACCGTTCGGCGATGCGCAGGCTGTTGGCCAGGGCCTCCGGCCGGTCCGGGAACAGCGCCGCCATCGCCGCCGCCGGCTTCAAATAATAGCTGGAGTTAAAACGCCGCGCGTGAACCGCCTCATCCAGCGTCAGCGGTGGGTGGCCGATGCAGACCAGCAGATCCTGGCGACGATGGCCGGCCTGTTCGGCGTAATGGACGTTGTTGCTGGCGACGCAGGGCAGGCCCAGGTAATCAGCCAGGGCAGCCAGCCGGTGGTTGCGGCGGGGGTCATCCGGCCGGTGATGGTTTTGCAGCTCGATATAAAAATTATCGGGGCCAAACAGCTGCTGGTAACGGCGCGCCTGTTTGAGGGCGGTCGGCCGGTCATCCCGCCGTAAGGCCCGGGAAATTGCCCCCTCGCGGCAGCCGGAAAGAGCGATGAGCCCATCGGTGCAGCCGACAAGTTCATCTTTCGGTAGCTGAGCGCTGCCCTTGGCGGCGTTGTGGCGGGCCCGGCTGATCAGGTAGCAGAGATTGTGCCAGCCGGCCTCGTTCTGGACGAGCAGCGTCAGGTGGCTGTCATCATGCAGGGTGAGCTCGGCGCCGAGGACCGGCCGGATCCCCGCCGCCCGCGCCGCCGCCTGAAAGCGAACCGCGCCGTAGACACCGTCATGGTCGGTCAGCGCCAGGGCCGGCATTCCCAGAGCGGCGGCTCGGGCCACCAGCGTTTCCGGGTGGTCGGCGCCGTCCAACAGGCTGAAATTGGAGTGGCAATGGAGCTCGACGTAGCTCATCGGCCGCCCCCGCCTAACCTCCGGGAGGCCCTTCGGCTGTTGGCAAGAGCAGCGCCTACTGGGCCTCCCGGAGGTAGGCCCCACTGGCCTGTTAAGACACTCAACGTCGCGATACCCATTTTCCCGCCATCAACTCAAGCAACGTTAATCAAACAGCCGCTGTAGATACCAACCACCCAGCGCCAGATCTTCATAAATCACCAGCAGCAGGCCGCTGTCGGTGCTGATTTTGTAGTAGGCGCGCCAGACCCGCTCGCGCCACCAGTCGCTGTCGACCTGCCAGCTGCGGGTGATGGCGACGATGCGATGGGGACGCCCTGCCCAGCGGAGCTGTCGCGGCTGCCCCGTTGGGTCACAGTCCACGTCGATGGCGACGCCTTCGGGCCAGAGGCGGGTCATGCGCTGAGCGGCTGCAGCCGGCCCCGCCGTTCTGGCAGCGGATGGTTGATGTCGATGGCGACCGGCCGGTAAAACAGATCCGCGCCAAACTTGGCGCTCAAATCCCGCAACAGCTCGCTCCAGGGTTCCGATGCCTGCACCTGACCGGCCGGATCAAACAGGTTGAGCTGCGCTGCAGCGGCGGGGCGCAGACCGCGCAGCGTGAGCTGCAGGTATACGATCCCGGCCCGCAGCGGCTTTTTGAACAACATCTCTTTAGCTGTTTCGCCAAGATGGGCCGCATGGCTGGTCGGTTCCCGTAGTGACACGCTCTTTTGGCCGTAATCCCCCGCCTCAGTTTGCCAGAGCAGTTCGATTTCAGCGCACACCTGCAGCGTCGCGCTCAGATCGGCTGCCAGTTCGGCGGCGATGTGGTTGAGCAGGGCGGCGAGGGTCAGGCTGTTGTAGATCGGTTCGGGGAAGCTTTGCTGGTTGCTGATGGCCTGGGCCGGCGTCAACGGTTGCACCGGGGTGGCATCCTGGCCGCGAGCCTGTTTGTGGAATGGTTTGACGGCGCTGCCAAATTGGGTTGGGATGGCGCTGGCCGGCAGTTTCGCCAGCTGGCCGAGGCTGCGGATGCCCAGCAGGCGCAACCGCCGGTCCGTTTCCAGGTCCAGCGGCAGGAAATGGATGGACCGGCCGGTCAAAAACGCCTCTTCCCGGCCCGGTTCCACCGGCAGGGCATGATTGGGCCGGGCCAGCGCCGCCGCCACCTGGGCAGTGAACCGGTCCTCGGCCAAACCGATGGCCGGCGGCAGGGCAAACTGCTGCCGCAACGTCCGGCCCAGATGCTGGGCCAGCGGCAACGCTTCGCTAAGCGGCAAGCCATCCAGGTCCAGGTAGTAACGGGCCGGCAGGGTGCGGCCCCCCACAGTCTGCTGGTGGGCTTGAAAAGCCTCATCCTCTTGCCAGAGCGCTTCCGGCTCGACTTCGTCGCTGAAATCGAGCAGCAGCTGGCTGAGCGCCTCATCCTGGTCCTGATAGCGGGGCCGGTTGGTAGGCAGGAAATGGGCTTCCGGCGACAAAAAATGGGCCCGGCGCAGCGACATCCCCGGCCCAACCCCCAGCCGGGCGACCTGCCGGGAATAGGCAAACAGCGGCCGGATCTCCCAGGGAGAGCCGCCAATGACGACCGGTTTCTCGCTCAGCGCCTCATCATCGCGCTGCTCCATCGTCGCCGCAAAGTAGGGTACCGTTACACAGGAAATCATAGTCAATTATCGCCATGCGGTTGCCTGTCACCCTGAGCATCGCGAAGGGTGTCATGCCGAGCGCAGCGAGGCATCCTTTTTTAGCCACGGATTAACACGGATTTCTGAGGATTCTTGTTTGGATTTCAAAATCCACCATCAAAAATCCGTGTCAAATCCGTGCTAATCCGTGGCTAAACCTCTTTTTCATAACTCGAGACCGACCGGCGTTCGGGGCAGGTGGATGCTGACGCGCAGTTCCCGACCGGCCGGTCCAAGTTGATTTTTGCTAATGCGAATACGCGCCTCATACCCGACGATGTCGCGCCGGTGGTAGATCCAGCGTTCCCGTTCAATAAGCAGGCGGACAGCTGCCTGGCTGGGCAGGGGCAGACCGGCCGGGTAGGCGTGCGGCGCCGCCGGTTCCCCGGGGGGCAGACTGGTCAAAAAGATCAACGTCGCCCCGTTACGGCGCAGCGCCGTTTTGAGCCGCAGGAGCTGGTGCTCGAGCTCGCGAGCCACAGCGGGTGGCGTCAGCAGCGCCAGCGGCGCATCCAGCACGACCAGATTGAAGCCCGGCCCGCTGAGCAGGTCCGGCAGTAGCAGCAACCCCTGCCGAATGGTGTAGGGCCGGATCACGATCAGTTGCTGCAGATTGACGCCGCAACGGGCCGCATAATCCGGGTCGAAATTGCTGTTGAGGTCGAAATAAGCGACCCGGTCGCTCAGGCCGCGCCAGGCGGCCAGCTGCTGCGCCCGAGCCATCACCTGCAGCGTCAACGTCGCCACGCCCGAGGTCGGCGCGCCGAAAATCTCGGTCAGGTGCCCCCGCGGGATGCCGCGCGTGGTCAGCGCCTCGTCGAGCGCGGCGAAGCCGGTGGGGATGTATGGTATGGCCGGCCCGCTTGCCTCGCCCAGACGGCGAATTGCCCGGCGGCCAAATTTTTGCTGGATGGCGTTGACCGTAAAGGCCAGGGTACGTTTTTGCTCTTCTTCCACTCATTTCTGCCCGAAATGGATTTACAACCCTTCGCTTTGCTCAGGGCAAGGTAGGGATTTAGCGAGTGCTTCGTAAATCAAGACAAGAACATGCGTTCTAATTCGGCTCGATTGTAGCACAGGGGTGTGTGAAGGAAGCGTGAAGATTAAGGCGTTGTGTCAGGCTGTTTGCAGCTTTGCCCGGATTCGTCAGTCAGTTTTCAGGAGGTCGTTAACTGAGTCTTAAAAAATCAGCCCGGCAACCCGTCCAGAAAGACCGCCGCCGCCTGGCGGACAGCCGCCCGTTCGGCCTCATCCAGATGACGCAGCCCCAGGACGTTGCGCCCCAGGCGGGGATTGGCCCGTAGCCGCTCTTCATGTTGCAGCAGAAAGTTCCAGTAGAGGTAGTTGAAAGGGCAGGCGTCGGGGCCGTGTCGCTGTTTGGGGTTGAAGCGGCAGCCGGCGCAATGGTCGCTCATCTTATTAATGTAGTTGGCGGAAGCGATGTACGGTTTGGTCGCCGTAAGGCCATCATCGGCATTGAGCGCCATCCCAATCACGTTGGGCGGCATCACCCATTCGTAAGCGTCGATGTAGAGCGCCAGAAACCAATCATTTACGGCGGCCGGGTTCAGACCGGCCAGCATGGCAAAATTGCTCAGCAACATCAGCCGCTCGATGTGGTGATTGTAGCCGGTCGCCAGGACTCGTTCGAGCGTATGGCGCAGGCAGGCCAGGTCGGTCTGGCCGGTCCAGAAAAAGGCAGGCAGCGGGCGCTCGGCCGCCCAGGCGTTTTGGCTGGTCATGCCCGGCATCTGGCGCCAATATTGCCAGTACATAAATTCGCGCCAGCCCAGGATCTGGCGCACAAACCCTTCCACAGAATTGAGGGGCGCCTCGCCCGCTTCATAATCAGCCACCACGGCTTCGATCAGCTCCAATGGTTCCAGTAAACCGAGGTTGAGGTAGGGTGACAGGACCGAATGATAGAGCGTATGACTGCGCTCCGTTATGGCGTCTTCGTAGGGGCCAAAATCGGCCAGCCGTTCCTGCCGGAACTGGCGGAAGGCAGCCAGGGCATCTGCGCGGGTGACGGCGTAGGCAAACTGGTCGACGGCGCCGGTTCCGGCCGGTAACGCCGCCACCTCCATCATCACCTGCCGCGTCAGCTCATCAGGGGGGAACGATGGGTCCGCTGGTGGCTCTCTGTCGGCCGGCAGCGGCTGGCGGTTTTCTTTATCAAAGTTCCATTGCCCGCCAGCCGGCTCACCGTCAGGCGTCAGCAAAATGGCAAAATGGCGCCGCATCGCCCGGTAAAAATGCTCCATGACGTACCGTTTGCCCGGTTCCGGCTGGGGGATGGGGTTATAGCGGCCGACCAGGAACTGGTTGTTGGGCAGGATGGTAACCGGCCGGTCAATCACCGTCGATAACCGCTCTTGCTGCCATTGCCGCCCTTCGTAGCTGCTGGCGGCCATCGTCAGCAGGCGATCCGGCGCGACGGCGGCCACGTGTTGGCGCAGGCCGGCGGCAAAGGTCGCCGCCTGTTGATAATCGACCTGATAACCTTGCGCTGCCAGTTCAGCCCCATAATGACGCATGGCGCTGAGCAGCAGCACCAGCTTTTTGCGCTGGTACGGGTGCTTTTGCAGCCGGGCCCGGCTTTCGATGAGCAAAATGCAGATGCGTTCCGGCGTCGTGATGGCGCGCGCGGCTGCCAGCGCCGGGTGTTGTGCCAGGAGCTGGTCGCCCAGAATCCAGACGGTACAGAGCGGGCTGCTCATCAGGAACGGAGCAGCGCTTCGGCCACGGCCAGCCCGGATAACGCCGCACCCTCAACGCGAGGGCCGGCGAAGGCGTCGCCGGCGGCCAGGAGCGGCGGGCTTTGCTGTAGCCACAGGTAGGGCTCGGGATGCAGCTGGGTGGGGATGCTGTAGCGCCAGCGGTGGACCTGGTAGCTGATAACCGGGCTGCCCAGCCATGGTCCAGCAGCCGCGATTAATTTTTGGCCTACCTCGTCCCGGTCCAGCTCAAAATGGGCTTCTGTGAACGCCGGCGTGGCGTGGATGGTGACTGTCGGCGTGGCGGAAATCCCCTTCTGCGCATTGTCGCCCAGCCAGAAAAGGGTGCCGTCGTTGGGCCAGAGGCCGCCCGGCGCCGGGATTTTGGAGGGGCCGGCCAGCTGCGCCAGGACGGCAAAGCAGGGGGCAAATTGGATGGCGCTTAAAGCGGTTGTGACGTCTGGCGGAAGTTGCAGATCGCCGCTTGCCAACAAGGCCAGGCTTTGTTCAGCCGGCGGGGTCAGGATGAGGCTGCTGGCGCTGAAGCTCTGGCCGTCGGCTGTCGTGGCCCGGTAGCCGTTAGCGGCTTGCCAGATGGCGTTAACTTGGGTGCTGGTCTGGATAGTGAGGCCCTGGGCCAGATGTTTGGCAAGGCTGGTCATGCCTTCGGTGCCGCAGTAGCGGGTGAGGTTGTCTGGTTTGGGACCGGCCGGTGTGTTAAACCCATCGGCCCACACCTTGATGACCCCTGCCGCCAGCCATTCCTCCACCAGCGCCACAAAACGGAGATCCCGCGCCGTGAAATATTGGGCGCCATGGTCAAAGCGGCCGATTGTCTGGCCGTTGGCGTCTGTCAGCCGCCGCGTCGCCAGCCGGCCACCAACGCCGCGCGCCTTGTCCAGCACCGTGACGGCCACGCCGGCCGCCTGCAACGTCCGCGCCGCCAGCAAACCCGCCAGGCCGGCGCCGATAATTAAAGTAGATTGCATCATCATCGCTCCGGTGAGAGGTCCTGCCAACCTGTCAGGTTACCCCAACCTGACAGGTTGGTAGGACCTCTCACCCTTTAGTCGTCGGGGTTCAGGTTGATGTTGGGGACGCCCTGCTCATCCCATTCGCGTTGATAGGCATAATCCGGCCGGCGCATCATCAGGGCCCGATAATCCATACGGATTTCTTCGACAGTGGGCCGGCCCACATACCACCAACCATTGTAAATCTTGTAAATTTCGCGCGTCCGGTCCAGCGTAAACGTATACGGAATCGGGATTTCACCATGGGCCGGATCGGTATGATCGACAATGTCGAGCGCCCGGATCAACTGGCGTTCGTCGTCAATTAGGAAAGGAAAGGTCGCTCCGATACGGTCACGCAGCGCCCGCGTAGTCGCTGCGTCGTCGACGGTAACGACCAGTAGTTTACAGTAGTTGACAGCCAGCTCCGGCTGTAGATAACGCGCGTAGTTCTCCAACTGGACAACGCATTTGGGTCACCACACGCCCCGGTAGAAGGTCACAACCGTGGGGAAGCCACGCATATGCTGGCTCAATTGCTGCACCTGGCCGTCCTGATCAGGCAAGGTGAAATTGGGGAAGCGAGCGCCGAGTTTTAGATCCGCATGCATTTTCATGGTTTGAGCTCCTCAAAGCGGCCAATATCTGTCGACCCGAGGATAACACACCGGCCGGGCAGCTTGCCAACCCGACGGGTCCCTCACCCGACGGGTCCCTCACCCGACGGGTCCCCCACCCGACGGGTCCACCACCCGACGGGTGGGTTGCCTGGGGTTGGAAACGACGTTACGCTACGGCGACTTACTGATTGTTGAATCATCCACAGGTGCCCCATGCAAATTGTTTCCCCTGAATCGCAAGGTTTTTCGGCAACGCGGCTGAACCGGATTAATGAGCTGCTGGCTCGCTACGTTGCTGCCGGCAAGCTGGCAGGCACCATGAGCCTGGTGGCCCGGCGCGATGAAATCGTTCACTGGCAGTGCCTGGGGCACCGTGATCTGGCCAGCGGCGCACCGCTGACACCCGACACGCTCTTTCGCATCTACTCCATGACCAAGCCGATCACTGGCGTGGCCGTGATGATGCTGTTTGAGGAAGGACACTTTTTGCTGGATGATCCGGTGGCTGCGTTTATTCCCCAGCTGGGCGAGATGCAGGTGGCGGCCGGCCAGAATGCCAATGGCCTCATCCTGAAGCCGCAGGCCCGGCCCATAACCATCCGTCACTTGCTGACCCACACGGCGGGGCTGTCCTATGGCTCGGATCCCATGGACCCGGTCGATGCCCTTTACAATCAAGCTGGCCTGCTGGACCCGGCCAGCACGATGCCGGCCATGATGGATAAGCTGGCCGGGCTACCGCTGGTGGGTCAACCTGGCGCTCAATGGGTGTACAGCATCGCCACCGATGTATTGGGTCACCTGGTTGAAGTGATTTCCGGTCAATCGCTGGGGACGTTCTTTCGGGAACGGATTTTTGCGCCGCTGAATATGGTTGATACCGGCTTCTACGTCGCCCCGGAGAAGCAGAATCGGCTGGCTACGCTTTACCTGAGTGAAGGCGGCGCCCCCCTGGAACCGTTTCAGGATGCGCGCGGGCGCACCTTCAAGAGCCCGGATGAAATGGAGTCTGGTGGCGGCGGCCTGGTGTCAACCATGGCTGATTATTACCAGTTTTGCCGGATGCTGCTGAAGGGGGGTGAACTGAATGGTGAGCGTCTGCTGGGGCGCAAGACGGTTGAATTGATGCGCCAAAATCATTTGCCGCCCGAGCTGGTACCGATTCGTTTTGCGGAAGGGCCGCGCCCGGGCGTGGGGCACGGACTGGCCGCCTCGGTCTGGGTCGATGCGACGCATCTGGCCGGGATGGGCAGCAATGGCAGCTACAGTTGGAGCGGCGCTGCCAACACCCATTTCTGGGTTGATCCGACTGAGGAATTATGCGCCATCTTCATGACGCAGCTTTTCCCGAGCGGCCTTTACCCGGTCCACGCCCAGTTCCGGACGGCTGTTTATCAAGCGTTGGTGGATTAACTCGTGAGCCAGAGAGCACGCCGCCGTCGGTCGCGCGAAGACCGGCTGGACCCATCGTTGACCCGATTTCGTTTCCGTCAGCTGCATAATCCTCTGCCGCCCACCGAGATACTGGGGCCGGCGCTGCTAGATGAACTGCATCTGGCGTCAATGCATATTCTGGAAAACACGGGCATCGATTTTTTGGATGAGGAGACGCTTTTGCTCTGGGAGAAAGCGGGCGCGCGCGTGGACCATCAGGCGCGCCATGTCTGGCTGGACCGTGGGCTGGTCCTGGAATTGGTGGCCCAGGCACCGGCCGAATTTACCTTGCGGGCGCGCAATCCAGCCCACAATCTGACGCTGGGTGGCAACCGCATCACCTTTGCGCCGATGGGGGGGATGGTCAATATCGCCACTTTGCAGACAGGCCGCCGGGCCAGCACGCTAGCTGATGCGATTGAATTAACCAAAATCCTGCAGATGGCGCCGATGATTCACACAGGTGGCGCGGGCATCGCGCTGGGCGATGTGCCAGTCTCGGTGCGGCACCTGCGTCGGGCCCTGGCCTACTATCCGCTGACAGACAAGGCGATGTATGCCAATCCGCATGGTCGCGTCATTCCGGAGGATGAGTTGGCGATGGCCCGGATCGTCTTCGGCGATCCGCTGCCGGCCGATCCGGTTCTGAGCGGCGTTGTGAATGTCAACAGTCCGCTCCGCTTTGACAAGCGGATGTTAGGGGGGCTGATGACGATGGCGCGGGCCGGGCAGGTTGTCGTCCTGACCCCGTTTATCCTGGCCGGGGCGATGAGCCCGATCACGATTGCCGCCGCGCTGGCCCAACAAAATGCGGAGGCGCTGGCCGGCATCGCGTTGACGCAGTTGATCCGGCCTGGCGCCCCCGTTGTCTATGGCGGCTTCACCACGAATACAGATATGAAGACGGGCAGCCCCTCATTTGGCACGCCGGAAGGCGCCTGGGCGCTGCTCGTTGGGGCACAACTGGCTCGTCGCTATGGGTTGCCCTACCGGGGCAGCGGCAGTCTTTGCTCGGCTAATACGCCTGATGCCCAGGCCGCTGCAGAGACAATGTGGAGTATGTGGCCGGCCATCCTGGCCCATACCAACCTGGTGATGCATTCGATTGGCTGGCTGGAAAATGGGTTGACCGTCTCCTATGAAAAGATGATTCTGGACCTGGAAAATGTGCTGAAGTTTTACAGTTTCCTGGAAGGCTTCCAGATCAATGAAGCGACGCTGGCTCTGGATATGATCGATGCCGTGGGACCCGGCGGCCATCATTTTGGCACCCCGCATACGCAGGCGCGGTTCAGCAGCGAGTTTTATCAGTCGATCCTGGGTTCACACCCCGGTTTTGAGAGCTGGCTGGCGGCCGGGGCGGAGGACGCGGTGACGCGGGCGAACAAGGTGTGGCAGGCGCTCTTGCGCCAGTATGAACAGCCGGCGCTGGATGTGGGTATTGTTACTGGGCTGGCTGATTTTGTGGCGCGGCGGGAACAGGAATTGGCGGGTGTTGATCTCTATTACGACGCCTGAGCGCCAAAGATCCGGTTGACCATCGCCTGGGTGCTGGCGAAAGCGAGTTCTGGCAGCTCATCCGGGCCGAAAAAGCCGACGGCGTCGGCATCGTCGCCGGCCTGGAGCTGGCCGCCGCGGAGCTGGCCCGCGTAGAGAATGAAGATGGAAGCGCCGCCATCCGGCCGGGGCGGGTTGAAGTAGACGTCGATGAGGCCGCTGATGGCGATTTCCAGGTTGGTTTCTTCGTAGGCTTCGCGGATGGCGGTGGCGGCGGGGTCTTCGCCGGCGTCGAGGAAACCGGCCGGTAAACTCCACTTGCCCCGCTCCGGGTTCATCGTTCGCCGCACCAGCAGCAGTTTCCCCTCATGCAGCACCACAACGCCGACGCCCACCTTGGGATCGGTAAAATGGACATAGCCGCAGGCCGGGCAGACCCGCCGCGGCCGGTCACCGCGCCGTTCCGTCACCATGGCGGTGCCACAGCGGCTGCAAAATTTCACTTCGGCTGGTGCTGATTCAGGCATCGGGCCTAGAGCTTGTTTTTGTGCCAGCGCACGACGAGCGTGGCGGCCAGCAAGAGGACAAAGAGGCTGATAGCAATGAGGGGCAACCAGGGAATGTCGGGCGGTGCTGTGCTGGATGTCGGTGAGATGGTGATCTGACCGGCCGGTGTTTCCGTCGCGGCAATGCGCTCCGTCGCTGCCACCTCCGTGGCGACGGGCTCTGCCTGCTGGGCACGCGGTTCTTGTGTGTCCGTGGCGCTGGGGCGCGGTGCGGCCGCTTCGTCTTCGCCGGCCGTGCCACCCTCTTCAGCAGCGGCACTCTCTTCTGTATCGGTTACCGCAGCCCCGGCCATAGATGGCGTTGCTGCTGGGGTAACGGTCTCTTCGTAGAAGAAATCGGCCTCAGCTTCTTCGGCCATCTCCTCCACCACTTCCTCTGCGGCGGCGCTATCCGCAGCCGCGCCGCTTTCATCGTTGGCTGCTGACTCAGCGGCCACTGCTTCCGCCGGAGCAATCTCGGTGGCCTCCATCGGGGCGCTTTCAGCCGCGCCCGAGGCCAGGTTGGCATTGTCCGTCGGCACAAACGCAATGTCGCTGGCAGATTCAGGTATCGCACCACCGCTGTTGAGCAAAGATGTGCTCACGATGAAGATCAGGAAGAGGGCTGCCAGGGCGGTGGCTGCGCGCAATGCCGGGTAAAGCTGGATGGCTCGCTGTGGCGCCGGCGCCCGGTAATCGGCCGGATTCAGGATGAAGTTACGCGGCGCCGCCACCCGGGGCAGTTCCTGGATGGCACGCTTAAAGAGCCGCTGCCGTTCCATCTCGGCCCGTAGCAGCTCATCTCCCGCCATCATCTGTTCAAAGCGCTGCCGCTCAGCAGGCGTCAGCTCATCATCCACATAAGCGGTGAGCAGTTCCTGCTGCTTCTCGGCAGCTGACTTCGTGAGGTTGCGAATCCAGTCAAACATTTTTATTCGTACGCTGCGCTTTTAGTGATCAGTACGCTGCGCTTTCGGTGGTCAGTGCTGACTAAAAGAGCCACAGGCCCATACCGATCGCTGACAGTGAGCGAAGCGAACGTACTGACCGCCGAAAGGTGCGCAGCACCGTACTGACTAACCTTTTAACGATACGCCAGCGGCAAAAGTTCCCCAAAACTCTGGAGACAGTCGCGCAGTTTGCTGCGGGCCCGGCTCATGCGTGATTTGACGGTGCCCAGCGAGACTTGCATCATGTCCGCAATGGCATTGTAATCATACCCCTCGACATCACAGAGGATGGTCGCCACCCGCTGTTCTTCGGGGAGTTCCTCCATACAACGTTGGATCGCCTGCACAAGTTCCCGTTTATCCTGTTCTTCTTCGGGATTATGGGCATCTTCGTCAGCCAGGGCGCCCCAGGAGTCATTTTCTTCTGTGAGCTCATCAAGGGAAGATTGGGGGCGCCGCTTGCGCCGGCGCAGCTCGTCGTAACAGCGGTTGGTGACGATACGCAGCAGCCAGGCCTTAAAGTTGCCCCCCTGGAATTTGTTCAGGGATTTGTAGGCGGCGATGAACGCTTCCTGGGTGATATCCGCCGCCGTACCCGGTTCGCTCATAATGCGATAGGCGACGTTGAAGGCCATGTCCTGGTAGAAAAGGACGAGGTCGTTGTATGAATTGACGTCGCCCCTTTGGGCGGACCTGATCAAACCTTCTTCATCCATAAAAGCCGCTGAACTGTACCCCGTTGACAGAGTACTCCAGTTGAAATATACTTTCGGTCCGCTGGCCGAAGTGGCGGAATAGGCAGACGCGCACGACTCAAACTCGTGTTCCTTCGGGAGTGTGGGTTCGACCCCCACCTTCGGCATTTTGATTACGAACGGGCTGAATTATAGGGGCTGGTGATAGGCCCGGCAACTTGTAGAAGAGCGCCAGAAGGTGCTCTTTTTTGTTGGGCAGCAATGCCGGCAAATTAATTTACGAATTACGATTTGTGATTTACGATGGTTCCTGACACAATTTCGTGGATTGCTTAATCGGTAACTGAATCGTAAATCGTAAATCCTGAATCGTAAATCTCTATGCCTTCCTGGTTACGCATCATTCTTTTTCTAAGCCTGGGGCTGCTGCTGGGTGCTGGTCTCGGCCTCTACGTTGGCTGGATCGCCTGGCCAACAGAGTATACCGAGGCGGATCTCTCCATTCTGGCGCCGGAATATCGCTACGATTACACGGTGATGGTGGCGGCCAACTATTCGTTGGATGGCGATCTGGCGGCGGCGCGTGGTCGTCTGCAGACGCTGGCTGGCGATGAGCGCGATGCCTGGCTGCTGGAAGTGGCGGGCCAGGCAATTTTGCAGGGGGCTGCGGAGCAGGATATTCGCAATCTGGCGCTGTTGGCCCGTGACCTGGGCCTGCAGGCGCCGGCACTGGAACCTTATCTGTCGGGGAATGATGGCTGACGACGACCGGTACCCGCAGCGTCGGCGCCGCCGGCGCCGGCTGGCGTTTTCGCTGACCAGCCTGGCCTCGACCAGCCTGCTGTTATTAGGCTTGTTGCTGGGCCTGGGCTTTGGCCTTTATTACGCCTGGATCCTCGAGCCGGTTTCTTTCACCGAGGTGAGCCCCGGCCGGTTAGAGGAAGATCTGCGGCGGGATTACCTTTATCTGATCAGCCAGGGCTTTGCCGTGGATGGCAATGTGGCCCGGGCGCGGCAGCGGTTAACCTCGCTGGGCGCGACGGATATGGCGAATCTGGTGGCGGCAGAGCTGGCGCTCTATGTGCGCACCGGCCGGTCCGCGGCCGATGTCGCCAACATGGCCCACCTGGCTGCCGCCCTCGGCGTCCAGAATGAGACGGTCGCTCTCTTTGCGCCAACGGCCGTTTCCCTGGCCCTCACGCCGACGGCGCCGCCCGTCAGCAGCGCCACCCCCACACTCCTGCCAACCCCCAGCCTGACCCGGCCGCCCACGGCCACGCCGACCGCGACCCAAACACCTTTCCCCTCAGCGACGCCGACCGCCACGCCGCCGCCGGTTTACCGGCTGCTGGCCCAGGAGCGGCTCTGCTTCCCGGCCGGCGAGGCGCCTCTGATTGAAGTGAACGTGTTAAATGCGTTTCTGGACCCGCTGCCGGGTGTGGCGGTTGTGGTGGAATGGGATGGGGGGCGCGACCAATTCTTTACGGGGTTCAAACCGGCCGGTGGTCCTGGTTACGCTGACTTTATCATGGCGTTGGACACCTCATATCGCGTATCGTTACCGGCCGGTAGCCCCACCATCAGCGGCCTCCGCGCTGAACCCTGCCTGGACGGCGGCCCCGACGACCTCAGCGGCTGGCAGCTGACCTTCCAAAACCTCATCATCCCCACAGAGACGCCTGAAAGCGACGGCGGATAAGCTTATTTACGGACTGGTTGCCACATCTTGGCGCCGGCGGACGATCTCGACGCCGACAGTTCGCGTATAGGCCAGAGCAGCTGGTTTTTCGACGCGGACGCGGACTTTCTGGGCCAGCGGCGCCAGCCGGAAGAGCAGATCGGCGATCTCCTCAGCCAGCCGTTCGACCAGCAGGGGGGCGCCGGTCGCCACATGAGCGATGACGGCCTCGCTGAGCGCCTGGTAGTTCATGGCAAGGTCGATGTTGTCGGACTGACCGGCCGGTCGTGTATCCCCGTACAGCACCAGATTGATGAGGAGCGGCTGCTTTTGCACCCGCTCCTCGGGATGAATGCCAATGATCCCTTCGACCTGCAGATCGCGAATCAGGATCTTGTCCATGCGCTGGCCGCTACCAGACCGTTTTGGACAGGGCGCCGTCAACGACCAGGGTGGCGCCGGAAATGTAGGAGGCGGCGTCAGATAATAGGAAGGCGCCGGCCGCACCGAACTCTTCGGGTGTGCCGTAACGCCCCATCGGGATGGCTGCTTCCGCCTGAACCTTGATCTCCTCAGCCGGGATGCCGGTCATTTTTGAACGGCTTTGATTGAGCGAAACAACCCGGTCGGTGTAGATGGTGCCGGGGACGAGGTTGTTGATGCGGATGCCCTCACTGGCGATGTCCTTCGAGAGCGATTTGACCAGGCTGACGACGCCGGAGCGCATGACGTTGGAGAGCAGAATGGTGTCGATGGGCTCCTTGACGGAAAGCGAGGTGACGGTGAGCAGGGCGCCGGAGCCCTGCTGGCGCATGGTCGGCAGGACGGCGTGGATCATGCGGACGGCGCTCATGAGGGTGAGTTCGAAGGCGTCGTACCACTGTTGCTCGTTGAAATCGTCGAAGCGACCGGCCGGTGGCCCGCCCGCATTGATAACCAGCCCATCGATCCGGCCAAAATGGCCCAGAACCTCATCGGCCCACGCCTGGATCGACTCCCGGCTGCGCGCATCCACAATGCTGCCGTGAGCCACGCCGCTGTAGCTTGCCAGTTTGGCCACGGCCGCATCCACATTCTCCTGGGAGCGGCTGGCAATACAGACAATGGCGCCATCCCTGGCGCAAGCCTCGGCGATACCAAACCCCAGCCCCTTGCTGCCGGCAGCGACCATGATCACTTTATCCTTCAACTGCAGATCCATTATTTCCTCCGCGGGATATGTTGACGTTATGCCGGTATTTTACGGCAGGTGTGATGGGGATGCGACCGTCGGTACGCGTCCGGCCCCGTAGAGACGCGCCGACCCCGTAGAGACGCGCCGCGGCGCGTCTACGGCTGATCGATCGCCGCAGGGATGGGCGTATAGGTCGGCGTCGGGGCGAGGTTGAGGGGTTTGCCGTAGATGGCGTCTATCGGTTCCACGAGATCGGCAAACTCCGGCAGCGGCATGTTGTAGCGCATCCGCAGCCGTTCCCAGATGTAGCGGTCACCGTAGCTGTGCCATTTACCGCCCAGGGTGGAGACAGCGCCCCAGAAGCCCAGCTCCTGCAGGATGGCGATCGCGTGGTCGTCAAAGCCGCCGCCGGGGTAGGCAAAATAGCGGGGCAGGTAGCCAATGTGGTACTCCAGCGTCTGCTGTGAGCCGAGGATCTGATAAATGAGGTATTCCCGGCTCTGGCCGCGCAGATCCGGATGCGTCTTGGTGTGTGGCTCCATCCGATGGCCGGCCTGGGCCATCTCCCGAATCATCTCCCAGGTCATATAAGTCTCATACCCCTGATCGACAAACTCGGTGATGATGAAAAAGGTCCCCTTTAGACCGAATTCCTGAAGTACCGGGAAAACATTGGTGTAATGATCGCGATGGCCATCATCAAAGGTCAGGATGACCGGCTTTTCCGGCAGCTCGCGCTGATTGGTGATGGCCAGGTGCAGGTCATAGAGGTCGATGGTGGTGTAGCCGTTTTCCGCCAGGTAGCGCATCTGCTCCCGAAAGGCCACCGGTTCCGTCGACAGACGGACGCGCAGTTCATCGCCGAAATTGGGCGGCGTGCTGACGTAATGGTACATCAGGATGGGGACCTTGATTGTGAAGCTAATGTTGTCGGTCAGCATCGGCGCCGGCAGTGGGGTGAAGGTTGGCGTGGGGAAGACGACTGCGGGCAACGGTGTGAAGGTTGGCGGCAGGGTCGCGGTGGGTGATGGGGTTATGGTCGGCGTTTGCGTGGCGGTGGGCGACGGCGTGATGGTAGCGGTCGGCGTGTTCGTGACCAGGGCCAGGGCCTGGCTGGTCGGCGAGGGCTGCAACTGCGCCAGCGTGGGTAGCGGGGCAGTTGCGCTGGCGGTAGGTGGCGCCAGGGAGGAGACGGTATCCCGGCCGGCCAGAAGCGAGACCAGCAGGCTGGCCAGCAGGACCAGCAAGAAGAGGGCTCCGGCACACCCCATGTAATCCGTGCTGCGGCGGGGATTGTCGACGTTACTCATGCATCGGAGAGCATAGCGTAGTGGAAAATGGCCGTCAAGATGGATAAAACGACCATCGGTTTAGCGTGGCGCAGCCGTCGGTTTGAATTGCGGCCCCCTTTCATTCTGATATACTGCTCGCAACCATTTTTACTTCGGCGGGTTTACTTTAGTACAACCGTGACAGGTTGAGCGTGGAGTGAAACCGGTGCCCCGAAGAATGAGGCAAAGGTGTGAACGAAGCGGAACTGATAGCCAGGGCCAGGACAGATAAGGAAGCATTTGGCGAGCTCTATGAGCTGTATGTCGAGCGGATTTACAACTACGTTTATTACCGCGTGGGCAATGAAGCCGATGCTGAAGATTTGACGTCCAAGATTTTTTATCGGGCGATGCAACATATCAGCCGGTATGAAGATAAAGGTGTGCCTTTCTCGGCCTGGTTGTACCGGATTGCCCGCAATCTGGTCGCCAACTGGTACCGGGATCAAAGCCGGCGCACGATTATCAGTCTGGACGACATCGCCCAATGGCAGTTTAGCGGTGAGGGACCTGAATTGTCAGCCGAGTGGGAAGAAAATCAGGAAGCACTTTTGGCGGCGATCCGTCGGCTACCGGCCGAGCGCCAGGAGATGCTCATCCTGAAATTTGTAGACAGGCAATCCAACGCGGACATTGGCCGCATTATGGGCCGTAGCGAAGGCGCCATCAAGTCACTCTATCATCGGACACTTCTCTCCTTGCGGGAGGAGCTGACTCAGATGGAGCAGGAAGCTGATGAGACGCCGGCGAACGGTGGTTGGCGGCGCTGGCTACGGCGCAAGCAGCCGAGCGGCTGAGCACCGGCCGGTACACAGGCTTGTCTAATTGGCAATGGACGCTGCCCGGTTGGGTAGTTGAGGACAGGGGATCAAGAACAGGAGTTTAAAGAAGAGATGCTGGTTGTAACAGATGATGCCGGTGATGTCGCTCCGGAACTCGTAGAAAAATACAATATCAAGATCATTCCCATCAACATTATCTTCGGGACCGAAGAGTTTTTGTCCGGCATAGACATGGATCGGCCGGCGTTTTATCGCAAGGTTGCTTCCGTAGGGGATCACAATTTCCCCAAGACGTCACAACCGACGCCCTACCAGTACACGGAGTTCTTTCGTGAATTGATGGCCGGCGGCGAAACTGAATTTTATGTGACAACCATCAGCGAGAAGCTAAGCGGTACCTACGCCTCGGCGCTGGCGGCCCGGCAGGAGCTGGCCGGGGAGGCAACCATCCATCTGTTTGACTCGATGGGGGGCTCGGCCGCCCAGGGCTACCAGACGGTGGAGGCGGCCCGCATGGCGGCTGAAGGGGCTTCGGCTGAGGAGATCACGGCCCGGCTGACCCGGATGCGGGATGAAATGGTCGTCTGCTTCATGATCGACAGCCTGGACTTTGCCGTGAAGGGCGGTCGCGTCAAGCCGCTGCGGGGCACCATCGCTTCCATGCTTAACATCAAACCGATCATGAAATTGGAAGATGGCCTGATTGTCGAGGAAGGGCGGGTGCGTACTTTAAAGAAGGCGCACCGCTACATTGTCGATTTTGTGAAGAACCGGGTTGGTGACCGGCCGATCAAGTTTGCCGCCATCCACGCCGGCGCGCCGCTGGCCGGGCAGTCCATTATGGATCTGGCCAGTAGCGAACTCAATGTGACTGAGAAAATGCTGGTCGACATGACCATTCCTGTAGCGATTAACCTGGGGCCGGGCGCTTTGGGCCTGGTTGCTATTCCCGAGTAGTTGGCAGCGGGATTGTTGGGGGTTTTTGTATGAAGCGTCAGCAAATTGCCGAAATTTTGATGGCCCATGCTGAGGGGCTGCTGACAGATGAGGACCGGACGGACTCGATTCTGCGCAGCTACCCGGCTGAGGCGGCCCAATTACGGCCTTTGCTTTCTCTGGCACGTCTGGTCAAACAGGCGTTGGTGCCGGTGGCGCCGGAGCCAGCTTTTGTCTACACCTTGCAGGCTCAACTGGCCAAGGCTGACGTGGAGCCTGCATCCACCTGGCAGGAGTTAAATGGACGCCGCCTGGGTTGGGTTGGTGCGGCGCTTGGGTCCGTGTTGTCGGTAGCGGGACTGATTCTCTGGTTTCGTCATGCCAGGGTAAACAGAGCTGAAGTGGCAACGCCGGCCTAGTCACGGTTGATCTGGTTAGCAAGGTCCGTTATAAGTATTTCTTTGGCAGCCCGGCGTTTATCCGCCGGGCTTTTTATGTGCTGAATCGGGCAATCTTTTGTACAATTCGCGCGGCTGGTGAACCGGCCGGAAATAGCCTTTACAACGATGGTAAAAGCAGGCCCGGTTCTCCTGTCGCTTTTTGCTGGTGTGGTTTGATTGTGATAAACTGCACTATTGCTTGCCCGAGCAATCTTTTTTTGTTGGCTGGATACGGTCATCTACACCGGATGGCCCAATTCAAACGGTGATTTATGGCATCTGTTGCAAAACATTCGGCGCCCAAAAGAGCTGGTCATGTCCGGCATATCGGTATCGCGGCAATCCTCACTTTGATTGCCGCGCCTCTTGTCTGGCTGGTCCTGAATGCGGTTTATCGTTTGCCCCAGGAAGGAAGCGCCCAGGCGGTGCGTATTGACCAGTTGTTCCAGGCCCACTTCATCATGATCTCGCTTTTGTTTGCGATGATTGTGGTGCCGACCATCTACGCCCTGGTTGTCTTCCGCCGGGATGAGTTTGATGAAGAGGATGCCGAGCACATCCATGGTAACAACCTGCTAGAGGCAATCTGGATCATCGTTCCTACGATTATCGTGTTGGGCTTTGGGGTCTGGGGCTTTGACATTCTGCGTGACATCACGGCGCCGCAGCAGGGCGAAATGGAAATTGTGGTCAAAGGGTTCCAGTGGGGCTGGTTCTTTGATTACCCTGAGGCTGGCGTGACCGGTTCGTCTGACCTGGTTGTGCCGGTGGGGACGCCGATTAAGTTTGTGCTTGAATCAACCGGTAACAACAAGGTGCTGCACTCCTTCTGGGTGCCGGAATGGCGCGTTAAGCAAGATGTCCTGCCGGTGGAGACGCCGGAGGAGCGCCGGATTATCCGTGTTACGCCAACGCTATTAGGTTCGACCATGGTCCGCTGTGCCGAAATTTGCGGTACGGGGCATCATTCCATGCGCGCCAATGTCTACATCGTTCCCCAGGATAGCTTTGAAGCATGGCTGGCTGGTGAAATGACGATTGAAGAGATCGTAGCGGCAGACAACATTGAGCCATTGCCGCTGGGCGCTAATCAATAATTGGGCAACTTCCATCAGGTGAAATCATATGGCATCGACAAATTACGCGGCTCATAAACCTCGTGTCAATCTGGTAAACGGCCTGCGCATCTTTTTCCGGCTCGGGCTGGTGCGGGCGCTGATCGGCCAGTTTGTCTTCATGTTCGGGACCATGGGGATCATGTCGGCCCTGGGGGCTTCGGCAGAAGCTGCCTGGTTCCTGGGCGCGATCGTCGGCGTGCTCGGCTCCCTGTTGGGTTCCGGCGTTATCGCGGACTGGCTCAAATGGTGCATCGGCCGTGAGACGGTCCTGGTGCACGGCGCTCCGGCGGACATGCCGGAATGGAGCCGCTACTTCGGCCCGGATGTCAACCACAAGGTCATTGGTATCCAGTATGGCGTGGCCAGCCTGGTTGTTCTCCTGGTTGGTGGTCTGCTGGCCGTGATTTTCCGGTTGGAACTTTCTGCGCCTGGTCTGCAATTCCTGGCTGCGGAAGATTACAACACCATTTACAGCGCCCACGGCATCATCATGATTGCCGGTATTTTGCTGGGTGTTGGTGCCATGCTTAACTACCTGGTGCCGATTATGATTGGCGCTCATGACATGGCGTTCCCCCGGCTGAATGCTTTCAGCTTCTGGATTGCCGTGCCCTCAGCCACCTTGCTGATCATGGCCATGTTTGTGGGCCAGGGCTGGGACAGTGGTTGGACCGGTTACCCACCCCTGAGCACCACCGGTGGTGCGGCTGGCATCTTCGGTGTGCAGCTTTTTCTCTTAGGTTTTTATATCAACGGTTTTTCGTCGATTGCCGGTGCCATCAATATCCTGGTGACGGTTGCGACGATGCGGGCCAAGGGGATGACCCTGTGGCGGATGCCGATCTTTGTCTGGGCTGGTTTGTCGACCGCGCTGCTGCAGTTCACCGTCACGCAGACCCTGGCTGTTTCGCTGATGATGGTCATGTTCCAGCGCCTGTTCGGCATGAACTTCTTTAACCCGACCGTTACCAACGTGGTAACTGGCACGCTGGCAGAGGGCGTGCCGGTGGGTAACCCGCTGCTGTACCAGCATCTCTTCTGGTTCTATTCTCATCCGGCCGTGTACGTCTTCATTTTGCCGGGTCTGGGCATCGTCAGCGAACTGCTGCCGGTGTTCAGCCGTAAACCGCTCTTCGGTTACAAGCCGATTGCGCTGGCCAGTATCGGCATCGCCTTTGTCGGCATGCTGGTCTGGGCTCATCACATGTTCACCTCTGGTATGAACGAGAACCTGCGCGCCTTCTTCATGTTCACCACGATGATGGTGGCGGTACCGACTGGTATCAAGTTCTTTAGCTGGCTGGCGACGATGTGGGGCGGCAAACTCGAGCTCAAGACCCCGATGTTGTTTGTGCTCGGCGCCATCTCCGTTTTCCTGATTGGCGGTCTGAGCGGCCCCATTCTCGGCACCATCCCGACTGACCTGGCTTTGCATGACACCTACTGGGTCGTGGGTCATTTCCATGCGACCATGTTTGGCGGCTACATCTTCCCGTTCTTTGCGGCGATTTACTACTGGTATCCGAAGATTACCGGCCGGATGTACAACGAAACATTGGGCAAAATCCATTTCTACCTGATGGTGCCTGGCTTTTGGGTCATGAGTCTGGGTCAGATGCGGATCGGCCTGATGGGTATGCGGCGCCGTATCGCCGATTATGACCCGATGCTGGGCGTGCAGACGACGCAGATTCTGGTGACGGTGGCTGCTCTGATTATCGGCTGGTCCATCCTCATCATGATTTACAATCTGATTTCCAGCGCCCGGACCGAGAAGGTGGCGGCGGCTAACCCGTGGGGGTCCCGTTCACCGGAGTGGCAGATACCGGCCGGTCCCATCCCGGAATTCAACTACGATACGCCTTTTGAAGTTGTTGGTGAGCCGTATGACTACGGCCTGCCCGGCGCAAACTATACCCGAGAGATCCCGGCGGCGGCTGATTAGCGCCCCAGTGCAGGTGTTTTATGACTAAACAGCAAGCCTATCGACAAGGTGTCTACGTTGCGCTCGTGCTGGCGGTTCTGACGATTGTAGAGGCCGTGCTCGCTATCTACTTACACTATTCGTCCAGCTCGCTCTTTCTGATTATCTCGCTCATCAAGTCAGCGCTGGTAGTCAACTACTTTATGCATGTCTATCGCCTATGGCGTGAGGAGGGCCACTAATGAGCAGTGTGGCAAACACGCACGATCATGACCATCATGGCAGTCATGAGCCAACCTACGCCGAGGCCTGGCGCAACAACCGGATGGGGTTGTGGCTCTTCTGTATCTCGGAGCTTTTCCTTTTCGGTGGCATGTTGGCCGCTCGCTTCATCCTATGGGGTGACAGCCGGCCGCCGCTGAACCAGACCTTGGGTCTGATCACCACCTCGGTCCTGCTGCTGAGCAGCTTCTTCATGAACCGGGCCGAGACGGCGATCGCCTACGATGACCGCAAACGCTTCTCCAGCGGTCTGATCATGACCTTCATCCTGGGCCTGATCTTCCTTCTGGGTGTGGTCCTGCTGGAGTGGGGTTTGCTGCCGATTATCCCCGGTGAAGAGCCCATCCGGCCGACCGATGGTGCCTTTGGGGCGATGTTTTTCCTGATGACCGGGATGCACGCATTTCATGTGTTGACCGGGCTTGTCTTCATTGCCCTGATCTGGCTAAACGGGCGCAAAGGCGCTTACTCGGCGGAACGCCATTGGGGTGTCGAGGCTTGTGCCATTTACTGGCATTACGTTGACCTGGTCTGGATTTTCTTCTATCCAGCGCTATATCTCATCGGGACAGCTGTACATTAGCTGGGTCTGGATTACAAGTTGAATGGCGGGGCAATGGCGGCAAGTCATTGCCCCGTTTCTGTTTATGGACGTGGTAACCCGAGAATTGTTGTCGGCCTGGGATTGGGATCCGACGGTTCTTCTAAGCCTATTTGGTTTTGGGGCTTTGTTTACGGCCGGCTGGTGGCGCTTGCGCCGGGCCGGTTCTGCGGGGCTGGCGCGCCCGTGGCGACTTATCCTTTACTGGCTGGGTTTGCTGTTCATTTTCCTGGCGCTGGTTTCACCCATTGATGAACTGGGCGGCTGGCTGTTAATCTTCCACATGGTCCAGCATATCTTTTTGATGATGTTGGCACCGCCCCTGCTGATGTTGGCTAACCCGCTACCGTTTTTGTTGTGGGGGTTACCTGATGGGGCCCGCCAGACCAGCGGTCGCTGGCTCAGCCGGCTGCTGCATCGCCAATCGGATAGCCGGGCGTTCCTGCGCAAAGTAACCGGCCCTGGCGTTATCTGGCTGATTTTTGCCTCGACGTTGATCGCCTGGCACGATCCGCTGGCGTATGATCTGGCGCTGCGCAGCCCGGCAGCGCACAACGTGGAACATTTGACGTTTTTTTACAGTTCGCTGCTGTTCTGGTGGTTTGTTACCGGTGCTGGCCCGCGGCTGCACAAGAGCTTTTCGCCGCTGGCCCGGGTTGCGTATGTGGCCACGGCTATCCCGGTGACGATGTTTGTCGGCGTGAGCATCGCCTGGGCCGAGGCGCCGCGTTACACCCATTACACGATCATGCCGCGCATCTGGGGTATTTCGGTGCTGCAGGATCAGGCGGCGGGCGGCTTCATCATGTGGGTGGCCGGCAGCATGATGTATGCCCTGGCGGCCATCTTCCTGGCGGCGGCCTGGGTACAGCGCACAGCGCGCCATGCTTGAGGTAAATAAATGAGAAGAAATGGGAAAATCGTGAAATTAGCTGGTTTGCTGGTGTTGCTGCTGGCCTGGGCTACCTTTGTGGCGCCTGCCTGGGCGCATACGGGTGGCGTGCTTTATCTGGCTAACGAACCGGCCGGTCCCTATGAGATCTCCACCTGGGCGCTGCCCCAGCTCCTGACGACGGCAGAACCGGTTCATCTGGACATCCTGGTCCTGAAGCCGGTTCCCGATGGCCAGACCACGCAGGATTTTGTGTTGGGCGCCGATATCCTGGTGCGCGCCAGCTCCCTGGACGGGGATCTGGTTGTGGTGGAAACGCCGGCCACCAACATTGATGCCCAGAATGAATTATTCTACGAAGCTTTCCTGGAATTGGAACAGCCTGGCGCCTGGCAAATTGAGATCATCGTCGATAGCACGGATGGGGTGGGCCAGGCTTCATTTGAGGCAGTGGTTGAGCGCGATAGCAGCATCAACTGGTATCTGATTGGTGGCGCGGCCGTGGTCGTGGTGGCGGCGGCGATTTTTGTCATGCGTAGCCGTCCCGAGGGTAAAGGTGGCTGAGAATAATGCCATAAGCTGGGGCCAGACAGTGCGGCTGCTCATCAGCCGGCGCTGGTGGTGGGTGACGCTGGTTGTTCTGGGCGGCTGCGCGCTCCTGGTGCGGCTGGGTATCTGGCAGCTGGATCGCCTGGCCTGGCGGCGCGGCCTCAACGCCGAGATCACGGCTCAGATGGCGGCGCCGCCGCTGATTTTGACCCCGGGTACGGCGTCAACAGAGCTTGACGCCATCGCCTACCGGCAGGTCACGGCTACCGGCCATTATGATCTGGAAGGGCAATTTGTCCTGCTGCAGCAGAATTACCTTGGCCAGGCCGGCGTGTACCTTTTTGCGCCGTTGCTGCTGGATGGCGATGAGCGGGCCGTGCTCGTCAACCGGGGCTGGCTACCGGCCGATCAGACGGAGCCGGCCGATTGGTCAGCCTATGATGTCACCGAGCAGGTCACCATCACCGGCTTTATGCAGGACAGCCAGAAACCACCCCAGGCCAGCCTCTCCGATTACACCAACAGTATCGCCAATCCGGAGACAGCCTGGTATTGGCCGTATGTAGCGGCGATCCAGCAGCAATATCCGTATGAGCTGCTGCCCGGCTATCTGCAGCTGGAGCCGGCTGACAACGCGCCTGCCGAGTTACCCTATCCTGTGGCGGCTGAAGTTGACCTTTCTGAAGGCAACCACCAGAGCTATGCCTACCAATGGTTTGCCTTTGCCCTGACACTGGTGATTGTCTATCTATTTCTAGTGCGGCGGCAGGAATCGGTCCTCGCCTGACCCCTGTTTGACACCAATTTGACACATTGCTAAAATGACGGCCCATCCAGGTGCTGGCGCCGGGTGGATCTGGTGTCCGGCTCTTTGGGAACCGGCCGGAGAATCTAAAGAAATCATAAAAGGGTAGGCGATATTCCTTACAATTTACCCGCCATCCGGTCATACTATAGACGCTGCGAGATTAGCCAGAACTGGGGTTGCGCCCGCGCAACATGAAAATGACCGGTATGATGTTTTACAGGTGAGCTTATGCTTGAACGATTGAAGCTGGAAGAAGGTTGGTGGACACTCTTTTTGGTCTGGGCCATGGTGTTTGTCGGTTCGCTCGCCATTCGTCAGGCTGACCTGATCACCGGTCTGGAAATCCTGGCTGTGGTGGCGACCCTCTCCGTCTTTTCCGGCCTTTTGCTGGCCAAAAGCTCATTCTCACCGCTAAAAGCCCATATCTTTTCCCTGATTTATGGCCTGTTTGTGGTCACCGTTCTGGTGGGGCGGCAGTTACCGCCGGATCTGGTGACCTGGCAGGCGCGCGTGCTGGACATGATGCAGCGCCAGGGTGAATGGGTTGCCAAGATCTTCACCGATGAAGCCAGCCGGGATGGGCTCATCTTCGTCATGCATACCTCAGCGGTTTACTGGATTCTCGGTTATACCGCCGCCTGGTTCACCTTCCGCCGCCGCCAGACATGGCTCGTGATTTTGCCCAGCGGGCTCGTGTTGATGAGCGTTATTTACTATTACTATGGGCCGTCGCGCCTGGGGTTGTTCCTGGCGATTTACATCTGGCTGGCCTTGCTCTATGTGGCCCAGGAATATCTGACCGGCCGGGAATTGAGCTGGCGCTCGGGGGCGGTCCGCTATGATACGGGCATTCGCTCCAGTTTTGTGCGGGCGGCTACCGTGGCGGGCGCCATCGCCCTGGGCATAGCCTGGACCCTGCCAGCCTTGCCGGCTAATGCCGCCATTGGTACGGCATTTAATGACGTGACCTCGCCCTGGCGTTCGTTTCAGGATAACTGGACCCGTATGTTTTCAGCGCTACGTTCGTATGGCGTGGGCACAAACGACACCTATTCCGGTTCCCTGACACTGAGTGGACCGCGCACCGTTGGCACCACCATCATCATGGATGTATTTCTCGACGAGCAACTGCCCAATGTTTACTGGCATGGGCTGGCGCTGGACACGTATTCGGATGGTGCCTGGACCATGAAAGAGACACAAACCACGCTGCACTATCCTGAGGATGGTGACCTGCCCTTGTTTGATCTCGAGGCGCGCCGTCCAGTTTCACATACGATCTATAATTACATCCCCAATACCAGCATCGTTTATGGGGCGCCAGGGCTCATCAATGCAGACCGGCAAATCTATGTCAACCACACGCTGGCATCGGCTGATAGCGACCTGATGAATGTTCAGGGGATAAAGTCACGCTATGTGATGCGCCAGGGCGATATTTATGAGGTTGTTTCGGATGTGAGCTGGGCGGATGCGGCGAGCCTGCGTGCTGCTGGGACCAATTATCCCGATTGGGTCACCGCAACTTATTTGCAGGTGCCAGATTCGCTCACTGAGGACACACTGACTCTGGCAGCGCAGTTGACTGAGCAGTATGACAATCCGTTTGACAAAGCGATTGCCGTCCGAAACTACTTACGGGCGAATATCAGCTACAACGATCAAATCCCAGCGCCGCCGCCGGATGTGGAACCCATCCATTACACGCTTTTTATCAGCCAGGAAGGGTACTGCAACTATTACGCCTCGGCGATGGCCATGATGCTGCGTGCTGAAGGGGTGCCGACCCGCATTGTGCAGGGTTTTGCCCAGGGTGAGTACAACGAGGAAGACCAGTTTTATCGGGTAAGAGCGGCTAACGCCCACACCTGGGTTGAGGTCTATTTCCCGGAGTATGGCTGGATTCAATTTGAGCCCACAGCCTCGTTGCCAGCGGCAGACCGGCCAACTGGTGAGAATGGCGGCAATACCGGTGACGCGTTCTTCGACCAGGAGCCGCCCGGCTTCTTTGATGCCGGCGAACTGGACGACCCGCTGGCCCTGGACAATGAGCGGCTGCGCGACCTGGAGGATGGTCTGGGGATTGACGAGCCGTTGGGGCAGGGCTTCAGCCTGAGCCAGGTCTCGCCTCGCGTCTGGCAAATCAGCGCCGGTGTTCTGCTACTGCTGCTGGCGTATGGAACCTATTTCTTCGCTGAACGTTGGAACAGCCGCATTGAGGCGGATGTGACACAGAGCTTTGGTCGCCTCAGTTGGTGGGCCAATGCGATTGGCCTGGCGGTCCGGCCGGTCCAGACCCCCTACGAGCGGGCTACCGTCATGGCCAAAGCGGTCCCTGAAGGGACCCAGCCGATCAGCCGCCTGACGCGACAATACGTTCTCAAGAGCTACGGGGACAACAGCCGGCACGACCCGTTCTTCAATGCCAACAACGAATGGCGTGTTTTGCGGCCCTTGTTGTTGCGTGAGGCGATCAGCCAGAAGTTCAAGCGGTTTACCGGCCGGTTCCGCCGCAAGCCACGTGTGACGGACGCTGAATAACTCCCCAATTTTGACCTGATAGTCGAGCCGCCCACCGGGCGGCTCGATTCATTTTAGTTGTGTTATACTTTCCCCACCTAGGTAAACCGCAGCAAGCTTTCGGACAGAGAATCGCTCCGCCCGCTGTGGTTTCCTCGAGGAATCGGCAAGAAGTTTGCGGAGTAAAATCGCGTACAGCCTTGCCGATTACTTAACTCTTGTCGTTTAGAGCGAGAATTGTCGTGGAATCTTCGGTATTTCAACCGCAGACTGCAGCCGAACTTGCAGAGCTGACGGACCTGGTAGATGAGCTCAGCAACCTGCTGGACTTACAGAATCACACCATGGCCGGCACAACCTCCCAGGTCATCAATGCCTCCAGCGAGCAGCTGATCCGGCTGCTCATCCCCATGCGCACCAAGCTGAATGCCCTGGAAAACCGTTTGCGCACGGAAAGTATTGAGCGCCAGCAACTTGAGGCCTTGCAAACGGTGGGGGCAGCCGTCAATTCCTCGCTTGAACTGAAAGATGTGCTGAACACGGTAATGGACTCCATCATCAATCTGACCGGGGCAGAGCGCAGCTTTCTCATGTTGTTTAACGCTAGCGGCAACCTTGAAGTGCGGGCCGCCCGCAACATGGACCGCACCTCTATCGAGGATTCAGCTTTCGAGTATAGTCGCAGCATCGTCGACAAGGTCGCCGCAACCGGTGAACCCATTGTCACCACGGATGCCCAGGATGATCCTCGTTTTGCGGCCGCCGCCAGTATCGTCAATTTCAATATTCGCTCGATTCTGTGTGTACCGCTGAAGCTGAAAGGACATGTGACGGGTGTCATTTACGCGGACAATCGGGCTACCTCCGGCATTTTTGGCGTCGCCGAACGCGACCTGCTGAACTTGTTTGCGGATCAGGCGGCTACAGCTATCGTCAACGCCAACCTGTTCCTCCAGATTCGTGAGCACCTGGACAGCATCACCGAGATGAAAAACCTGATGGATGATGTCTTTGAGTCCATTGCCAGCGGGGTCATCACGGTAGACATTGACGACCAGATTTCACTCATCAACCAGGCGGCGACCGAGATTCTGGCCCTGGATGGTCACAGCGCTTTTAGCGTGCCTTACAGCGAATCGCTGGCGGCTTTGCTGCCGGAGCTGGAACGGCTGGTCGGCCTGGCCAAGGAAGAGCGGGCCCACCATGCGGCCGAGTTGGACATCCGCCTGCCGCACCGGCCGGGTACCACCACCCTCAACCTGACCTGCTCACCGCTCCAGGATGCCTATGACGACATTCAGGGCATCGCCATCGTCGTCGATGATCTGACTGAGAAGAAGCGCCTGGATAGCGCCCGGCGCTATCTGCCGCCGGCCCTGGTTGACCGCATCCGCGACATCGACGCGGCTCAGCAGCCGCAACGGCGCGAAATCAGCACGGTTTTTGCTGATATCCGCGGCTTCAGCACCTTCAGCGAAAAGCTGGAGCCGGAGGCGCTGGTTCAGGTCATCAACCAATATTTCACCATCGCAGCGGAGTGCATCAACAGATACGAAGGCGTCATCGACAAATTTATGGGTGATGCCGTAATGGCCACGTACAACACGACGCTCAACCCGCAGGAAAACGACCATATCGAACGGGCCGTTCATACCGGGCTGGCCCTGATTGCGGCAGTCCGGCAATTCAATGCTGGCCGGGCGGAAACCGATCGGCTCCATTTTGGTGTTGGCATTCATGTGGGTGATGCGGTTGTGGGCAACGTGGGCAGCGCCTTCCGCAAGGATTATTCGGCCATCGGCGACGCCGTCAACATCGCCAAGCGGCTGCAGGAAAACGCCAAAGCGGAGCAGATCCTGGCCAGTGAGCAGATTATCCGGCCGGTCGCCCACCTCGTCGAAGCCCGCGCCCTGGGCAAAATGACCGTCAAAGGGCGGGCCGAGCAAGTGATCGTCTACGAACTGCTCAGTCTCAAAAATGCCGCCTGACGACACGACGTCACCCCGAACCACCCCAATGGGTAGTAAGACATATCAAGAGTGGGTGAGGGACCCCGATCCAGGGCGCTGACCCTGGTAGACAGTGGCTGGTTGCCTTACTTAGCCAATCCTTGAGCCGGGCACCGGCCGGTCGTGCCCGCGCCTCAGAGAGGGGTCCCTCGCGCTCTGTTATTGATCGATATTCACGGCGAACAAGGCTGCTAAAGAAACCGAGTAACTGGGTCTGCTGCGGTGATATTGATACTCGTCGGTGGTATCACCCGGAGTTGACCGCCCGACAGATTTGCCGTCATCCCGAAGGAGTTCGGCGGCTCTGGCCGACTAGCTGCCCAGGGGCGACGAGATATTAACGGTTGGTCCAGTTACGTTTGAATTGGCGTTGCCGCGGTATCCCTGTGCTAATTGCCATAGGCGCTCGTGCCAGACGGCTCCTTCGATGACAACAATGCTGCAGGAGTGGCGAGCCGTAAGTGCCAGCGATAAGTGATTGCAATTGCCCGGGCCAGGGAACCAACCGGGTCGAATGCTTCGAGGGCAGCCCGTTTCTTCCTTTTGAACGCGGCCCACCGCGTGGTCATTCTCGGCATGACGTCAAAAAGATTGGCGTGATACCCAACCTGCCCCCGGACAAGCCGCAAAGCCCTTTACTTCAAACCTGGGCTGCAATGGTTCCTGGCCCCGCCGGGCTGGAATCGAGGTCCTGCGCTTTCTCCGATGTCATCCCGAACCGCCTCAATGGGGAATAATGCTCATCGAGACTGGGTGAGGGACGGATCCACCACGATGTCGCCCAGAATGTAGCGATCACCAACCAGGTTGCCGGCCGGATCGGCGATGTGCAGCCGGCGCAGCCCCACCATCTCGTACAGCCCGACCTCGATGCGGTAGGTACCGGCCGGTAGCCCCTCGGGAATCACCAGCCGGTAGGGGTCGCTCATTTGCTGGCCCGGTAGCCATTTGGGAATCCACAGGTGGGTTGGCGTGGCGCCGCCGAGGGGCGTGTAATCCAGGGCGACCAATGGCCGGTTGCCCAGATCGATCAGATGCACAAAGACGGTATAGCTCTCTTCCGCCTTGGCCAGGCTTTCCCAGCGTAAGGTCACGTGCACGACATCGCCCGGTGACGCCTGCAGTGGCTCCTGGCCTACCCAGCTATCCTGGGCTATCTGCGTCCCCACCCGGGTTCGGGCGCTGACCAGGCCAACTCGCTGGCGGAAATTGGCCAGCAAATCGGCTGTGTCGGGGGGATTGCCCAGGGCCGCAACGGTCAGCTCACCGATGGGGTAGGAGAGCTCTGTCGTCTCGTCCGTGCTGAGGTTTTTGAGGCCGATGGTGACCGGATAGGTACCGGCCGGTAAGCCCAGCGGCAGCGACAAATCAAAGCGCTCCACAATCACTTCACCTGCCAGCCAGAGCGGCGTGATCAGGTGGCTGTCCGTCGTGAACGGGTATTGGATCTCACCGACAGTGACGACCGGGACATAATAATCAGTCGTCGTCATAGGCGCGCTGAAGGCGAGGGTGAGGGGGACGTAGTCGCCAGCCGTGACCGTTTTTTGCGGCAGCTCATAACCGACAAACTCGAGTGCCCCGGCCGCTTCCTGCACCGGCGTCAGCTCTGGCGGCAAAGAGCTATCGCCTGGCTCCACCACCTGGTAGAAGGCGTCACGTGGGCGCAGGCGGAAGCCGGCAGCGACAATTTCCGGTCGGTAACCATGCAAATAAACAGGCCCGCCGCCGAGATAGTTGAAAACCGCCGTTACCCAGGGATCGGCGGTGCCGGTGGAAACCCATTCCAGCCGCACATCGGCCGGGTCCGGGTAGCGATCGTCGACCCAATGACTGTACCAGAGCGGCGTCATGTACTCCCAGTTGTTCAGCAGCACAGCGCCCTCGCCGCTACCCGCAAAACGGTCAAAAACAGCCTCAATATAAGCGCGCCCTTCGCTGTAATCGCGCAGGGAGATGTCGGCGCTGTAGCGGACTAGTTGCCAGAGCGGCGCCAGCAGGAACAAAGTGAGGCCAAAGCGCGCCAGTTGCCATCGAACCGGCCACGCCCCCGCCAACCAGCGCCCGAGCCCATACAGCCCCAACCCGGCCAGCAGGCCGACCAGCTTAAAGGGGCCAAGCAGATACGCCATGATGTCCTGGGCGCGCAGGCTGATGACAAACGCGTAAAAACCGAGGAAGGCAAGGGCGTAAAAGAGGCTTAATTTGGCGCCGCGCCAGCCGTCGCCAGCCTGGCGGCATTGCCAATAGGGCGTCAGCAGACCGATGATGGCCAGCAGAATCAGCGGCAACGGGTATTGCAGCCGCAGCAGCGTGGCAAAAACGCGCAGCCGGTCCCACTGCTCAGCCAGCGTGAAGTAGGGCAGGCTTTCGGAGAGACCCCGGGCCAGCACGTGATCCAGAAAACCATTCAGGGTGTTCATGGTGGAGGGACCCAGCACCGGTTCCATGGGGCTGCGGATGGGGAAATAGAGCCAGACCGCCAGCCCCAGCAGGGCGCAACCGACCATCGCCAGCAGCGTCCGCCATTCACGCCAGATGGTTGGGCGCACCAGCAAAATCAGCAGGGCGTAGGCGGGAAAACCGAAAACGGTCAGCGGATGATGGGTCACGCCGAGGCCGGCGCTGAGGCAAAAGGCCAAGAGGGCGACTTTGTCCGTCCCGTCGCTGGCCCAGTAGCGGCTGAGAAAATAGACATTGGCCATCAAGAAGGTTGCCGTGATGATGTGGGGGTTGGCGTGAATGCTGTGTTGCCAGATGTCAGGGGCGAAGGCCAGGCTGAAGGCGGCGAGGTAGGCGGCCAGCAGGCTGAGCCAGTTGTCGGGGCCGTACCGGCCGGTCACCCGCCGCACCGTGCCAAAGGCAAAAAAAGCGCTGGCTGTCGTCGCCAGCAGGGCCAGCAGATGCATCCGCCAGCTGATCTCGCCGAACGGGACCAGCAACTGCAGCAGCTTGCCGCTCAACGTGGTGAAGGCGTAGCCGGGCGGGTGAGCGATGCCTAGCACGTGGGCGACCACCGTGTATTCTGTCGGGTCGCCCAGGACCGGCCCCTGGGCCAGCGTCAGCAGGTAGACCAGTGGGATGAGCAGCAGCGGTAGCGGCGCCAGGCGGCGGTTCATGCCAGCACCTCGTCGTAGATAGCTACTGTTTCCTGGGCGGCGCGCGCCCAGCTGAAGCGGGCGGCCTGCTCCCGGCCCAACCGGCGCCTTTCCTCGCGCTCGGCCTCATCGCTCAACAGCCGGCCGATGACCGATGCCATTTCCGCCACATTTTCCGGGTCAAAATAGGCGGCGGCGTCACCGCCAATTTCAGGCAGACTGCTGCGATTGCTGCAGGCGACAACCTGGTCGCTGGCCATATGCTCCAGCACCGGCAGGCCGAAGCCCTCGTAGAGCGAGGGTTGCACGGCCAGGCTGGCGGCGCGGATGACGGCGGGCAAATCCTCGTCCGGGACCCAGCCCAGGGCGTGGACAACATTGCTCAACCCTTCGCGCTCGATGCGGGCGAAGAAGTCATCATAGAGCCAGCCTTTGGCGCCGGCGAGGATGAGCTGAAGATCCGGCCGGTCCCGCCGCAAAATCTGCAGGGCATCCAATAGCCGGGAGAGGTTCTTGCGTGGTTCGATGGTGCTCAGGTGGATCAGAAAGTTATCGGGCAGCCCATACTGCTGCCGGGCCGCCGCCACCTGCGCGGCGCTGGGCGCCTGGAAATTCTCAGCCGCAGCCTCGTGGACGACGGCGATTTTGGCCGGATCCAGGCCGTAATGGGTCACCAGGTCCGCCTTGGTTGCCTGGGAGACGGCGATAATTTTGTTGGCCCGGCGGCAGAACAGCGGCACAGCCCAGTTCAGATAATAGTAATTCAGCTTTTTATGGTAGGCGGGGAAGAGGCTGAAGATGAGATCGTGCATCGTCAGCACGGTGGGGACGCCCTGGAGTGGCATAAGCAGATGCTCGGTGCTGTGGTAGAGTTCCGCCCCCGGCACCAGTCTGTTGAAGCCGACGCCGGCCAGGTGGGCCAGCCAGACCGCCATCCGCCATGGTTTGTAGCCGTAGCGGACGTGGCGCGCCGGCAGCCCGCTTAGCGATGGCGGCATTTGGCCGTCGCGTCCCTGATTGTAAAACAGGGCATATTTGTGACGGCTGTCGTATTGAGTGACGGCCTGGGCCAACCGTTCGCTATAGCGGCCCAGCCCGGCGCGGGCATGGACCGCCGCAGAGACATCCAGATAAATCATGCGCTGCGAATTATAGGCCAACGCCCTGATTCGACCAGACGGCCGCCCGGTGTTTGCCCGACGGAAAAATGATGGGGTTGACTTGCATTGGCCTACCATGTTACAAAGGGACAGCATTGTCCGTACAACCCAAGCTACCAGTAGAGGGAACTTCATGCACAACCAGACACACCAGAATGATGATAAACAGATGGTGCGGCAACGGTCAGCGGAACCGGCCGGTCCCCAACTCAATCCCG
>JACKBM010000025.1 GCA_020634575.1 Ardenticatenales bacterium
AAACCCCTCAAGCCTCGTTTATCCCTGTAAACGTATCGGAATATTCGTCAACTTTTGTCAGGCCGCGGTGGCCTGAGGGGAACCCACATGAACAGAACTGCCTGCCCGTTCACTCAGAGCGTATCGGAATCAGGACCATTATCAGGCACGGATAATTTACTCAATTTACAGGAGCTCTTCCTGCAAAATGTCTCGCACGAACTACGCACACCGCTCAACGCGGTGGTGGGTTTTGCTGAGTTGCTGGGGGAGGGTTGCCTGGGCGACCTGGCACCGGCGCAGGCCGAGGCGGTTGGCATGATTCAGGGGGCGGCGCGGACATTGCAGCAACAGGTTGAGCGGCTGACGCTGCTCTTGGCCGCCGAGGCCGGCCAGCTCAAGCCGGCCGAATTGGACCTGGAGACGCTGTTGGACGATGTCGTGGCGGACAAGGTTCAGGATGCGCTCGCCAAAGAAATCGATTTTCGTCTGCATGTGGAGACGGGTTTGCCGGCGCTGCTGGCTGACCCGGCCGGTCTCACCACCACCTTGCAAGCGCTGCTGGACAATGCTGTGGAACACACACCGGCCGGTGGCCGGATCGACGTTGGCCTCTACCAGGATTCTGGCTGGCTGTGGCTGGCGGTCTCTGACAGTGGGACTGGTATCGCCGCGGCGGATCAGGCGCATGTCTGTGATCGCTTTTATCAGGCTGAACGGCATCTGGCGCGGGACAAAAGCGGTTTGGGCCTGGGGCTGACGTTGGCCCAAGCGGTGGTGCGGGCTAGCGGCGGCGACTTGCGGCTGTTTAGCCAGCCGGGTCGGGGCACCTGCGTGATGTTACGCTTGCCGGCCATCAATCAGTTGCCCACCAGCCTGCCATTGGCCCGCAACGAGCCTACCCCGAACAAGGCTGAACGACCGATCCCGCGTAACCCCATCCCGGTCTGGGTCCTGGAGGCACGCTCACCCGCGCTGTGTTGAGCAAAATAGACAAGACGGAAAATCTACAAAAAAAGAGCCCCGCAATTGCGGGGCTCTGGCCATTTCGAGTTAAGGTGAGCTTAAGCGGCTTCAGTCTCCAGATAAGGAGCAACCTGAGCCAGAATCTGATTCTTTGGCTTGGCGCCAACCAGACGGGCCACCATTTCGCCATTTTTGAACAGCATCAGGGTGGGGATGCTGGCGATGCCGTAGCGACCCGGCACCATCGGGTTCTCATCCACATCCATCTTGGCGATGGTCAGCAGATTGGCCTGCTCTTCAGCAATCTCTTCCAGGAAGGGGGCGATCATGCGGCACGGCCCGCACCAGGTGGCCCAAAAATCGACCAGCACAGGCTTGTCGGATTTAATTACTTCAGCCTCAAATGTCTCATCGGTAACCTTGATCGGTTTCGTCATTCGTTTTCTCCTTGCATGCGGTTTATCAGCCCCATGAAAAGTTATGCAATCTTCTTTCCGGTTGCCGGCCATTTGGCCGGCGCAACCCCTCAGACGGCCTGTTACCCAGGGTTCTTACCTGGCGGGTTGCATATCGTTGCCCAGTTTAGGCGATGGTCGGGGCGGGGTCAAGCATTTGCGTGATTTCCGACCTTTTGTTTACGCTTTGGAACTTTGTGCCCAATCGCTTAGAATCACGCTGAGATTTAATCTGTAAACGAGGTTATTGTGGAAAGTATTGCAATTCTAGGTGGAACGGGGAGCGAGGGTTCAGGCCTGGGTTATCGCTGGGCGCTGGCCGGCTATGATGTGATTATTGGGTCGCGTTCGCAGGAGCGGGCGGAGGCGAAGGCGGCGGAGCTGACGTCGTTGTTACCGGCCGGTCGCCACATTCGCGGTGCAGACAACCGTACGGCCACAGCCGAAGCGGATCTGATTGTCCTCTCGGTGCCCTATTCAGCCCAGGAAGCGACCTTGAACGATGTCAAAGATCTGCTGGCTGACAAACTGCTGATCTCTGTCGTCGTCCCGCTAAAGCCGCCCAAAGTCAGCCGAGTCTGGTTGCCCGAGGCTGGCTCAGCGGCTATGGAAGCGCAGCAGTTGCTGGGTGAAGATGCCCGGGTGGTGGTCGCCTTCCAGAACGTCTCCGCTGAGCATCTGTTTGACGCGGATCATGTCGTGAACTGTGACGTCCTGATCTGTGGCGACAAGAAGGCGGACCGGGAAGTTGCCGAGCGGTTGGCCCAGGCGGCTGGTATGCGCGGCGTCCATGCCGGGCCGCTGCAGAATGCCGGTATTGTGGAAGGATTGACGGCGCTGCTCATCAGCATCAATATGCGCTACAACATTAAAAATAGCGGGATCCGCATCACCGGTATCCCGGAGTAACGGTTGTCAATGCCCTCTAATGGTCGTATGATCGGCCGGCGGAAGTTTGAATTGACGAAGCCCTAAAGGAGCATCAGCGCATGAGTGAGTCGAACGAAATGCCAATCAGTGCTGAATTGATGGAAATTTTGCGCTGCCCGGTGGCAGTGCAGGAAAAAGAGAAATACGGTGACGATCCGGGCCGCCTGCGCCTGGTGAAGAATAGCTGGCTGGTCTGTGATGACAGCGGCCTGAAATATCCGATCCGGGATGGCATACCGGTAATGTTGATCGACGAAGGCAAGAAATGGATCAATACGCCTGACGACCAGCTGCCCGTCCCACCGCCGGCCGAATAATCAATTTTGGAGGGGAGCCATGACCCAAATTCCTGAAAGCCATATCGATCTTTTGGACCGGCCTATCGTCGTCATGCTGGCGACGGTGATGCCGGATGGTGGGCCGCAGGTCACGCCTGTCTGGGCCAGCCGGCACGGTAACCAGATCTGGGTAAACTCAGCAGTTGGTCGCCAGAAGGACCAGAATTTGCGCCTGCGCCCAATGGCGACGATTGCCGTGACTGAGCCTGACAATCCTTATCGCTGGCTCGAGGTCCGGGGGCGGGTGGTTGAGATTGAGGTTGGGCAGACGGCTGTCGACCATATCGAAGCGCTGGCTCAGGCCTATGTTGGCGGTCCCTTTAATTCTGCTAACCCGAGTGAAGAGCGGGTTATTTACAAAATTGAGCCAACGCATGTGAATGTGGGCGGCTAGTTGTTACCGGCGCCATTTTTCCCACCCATACGAGATCAAGAATGAAAAAAGTGCTGCAAATTGAGGATCAATGGCAAAATCGGCTCCTGATCGAGCGGATTTTGACAGGCAAGTTTGCGGTTTATCATGCTGAGAGTGGCGAAGAAGGCATCCAGAAGGCCATCGAAGTAAAGCCTGATCTCATCCTGATCGACATCGGCTTACCTGATTTTGACGGTCATACCGTGCTGACCATGCTGCGCCAGATCCCCGACCTGCAGGAGACGCAGATGGTGGCCCTGACGGCCTGGCCCCCCGACCTGGCCCGGGACATGTGTGAGCGTTATGGCTATGATGGCTGCATCACTAAACCCATCGATGTGAAGGGTTTTCCCGAGCTGATCTCCACGTATTTACAGTCGACCTGACCTGGGTCGTATGTGTTAGTCCAAATATCTTATGGCCTAAGGCCAATCTCATGCTTTAGGCTGTAGGTATGATGATCCAGTCGCCATCTGTTGGCGCTACCGAGCCAAAGACGGGAATGAAAGTCGTTCCAGCTGATCAATTCAGTCTAGAAGAACTGGCTGACGCGTACAACCGTACTCGTATAGACTACATCGTGCCGATGCCGATGACGGTGGACCGGCTGGCTGAATACATTCGCATTTATGATGTGGATCTGGCTAATTCCTGTGCGGCGGTCATCAGCGATGAGATTGTAGGGCTGGGCATGTTGGGCCTCAGGGATGGCCGTTCCTGGATTACGCGGCTGGGGGTGACACCGGCCGGTCGGCGCAAAGGCACTGGCGGCGTCATCATGGAATTCCTGGTGGCCCGTTCGCTGGAGATGGGGCTGGAGGAGATGTGGCTCGAGGTGATCAAGGGTAATACGCCGGCCCACACGCTGTTCCAGAAGTTTGGCTTCAGAGAGACGGATGAGCTGGTTGTGGCCCGGCGCCCCCCCAAATATGATGCGGGCACCGCTTCCGCTGAAGAGCGCCACATGTTCAAGGATGTCAAGACGTTGACCCACCAGGAGGCGATTCTGCTGCTCGAAGAGCGGCGGGGCCATCAGGCCTGGACGAACCAGATTGAATCACTCCACAATGTGAATGACCTGACAGGCATTTTCCTGGAAACCGAAGATGGCGGGCAGGGCTGGCTGGTATTTCAGGCAAGCCTGATGCAGTTGAAGCGCGTCATCGTTGAGGTGCGGCGCGGTGATCCGGCCCAGGTTTCAGCTGACCTGCTCAATGTGCTGCACCGGCTCTATCCCACGCAAGATGCCATTGCCGAAAACTTCTCTGTCCATAGTCGGATCTGGCTGGGTTATCAGGCAGCCGGCTATTTTGATGCGTTCCGCCGTATCGAGATGATCCGTCCCCTAAAAGATGCTCATTGAGCCCATAAACAGATACAATTGATTGCACCAGCAAAGGCAACAGGGCAAATCTGGCCGAACCTGTCGGTCTCAGCCGTGTCTGAAGCTGTGAGGAGGATGATCATGTTACAGCCCCAGGTAGTGGCTGCGGCGGCCAGGCGCCTTGATGGCATTGCCAACCAGACCCCGGTATTTCAGTCAACAACGCTAAATGAACGCAGTGGCGGGCAGGTTTTCCTGAAAGGGGAGCATTTGCAGCGGGTAGGGGCGTTTAAGTTTCGCGGGGCTTTTAATGCGGTCAGCCAGCTCAGTGATGCGCAGCAAGCCGCCGGGGTTATTACCCATTCCAGCGGCAACCATGCCCAGGGGCTGGCGTTGGCGGCCAAACTGTGCGGCGCTCCGGCTACCATTGTGATGCCGGACAATGCGCCGGCGGTGAAGAAGGCGGCGACGGCCGGGTATGGCGCTACGATTGTCGAATGCCCAGCGGCGGAGCGTGAGGCGGTATCCGGCCGGTTAGCGGCTGAACACGGCTACACCCTCATCCACCCGTATGACAATGATCAGATTATCGCCGGCGCCGGCACCGCGGCATATGAACTGCTGGCCGAAGTCGGCGATTTGGACTATTTGCTGGCGCCGGTTGGCGGCGGCGGACTGATTAGCGGTACTGCTCTGGGGGCAGCACTGCAATCCCCGGGCTGCAAGGTCATTGGCGTGGAGCCTGAAGTGGCCGATGATGCCACCCGTTCCTGGCGCTCTGGTGAGGTCGTCACGCTTGACGCCATCCCACCCACGATCGCAGATGGCCTGCGTACTCGTTTTATCGGCCAGCGCAACCTGGAGATTATGCGGCACTATCTGCATGACATGGTCACCGTCAGTGAAAAGGAAATTATCCTGACCCTGAAGTTTTTGTGGGAACGGATGAAACTGTTGGTCGAGCCCAGTTCGGCGGTGGCGGTGGCGCCGCTGCTCTACGGTGATTTGCCGCTGGCTGGTCAGCGGGTTGGCGTCATTCTGAGCGGCGGCAACGCCGATATTCAGTTGGTTGCCCGCAAGTTTGCCGAACTTGACGTATAAGATGTATAAGTCGTGGTTGCCGTGAGGTATTCACTGACTTATAATGCGAGCTTGATAGCCTTTCAGGTCATTTCCGACCCATGACTCAAGCGCTAAATTTGTACAAACTCGCATATTTGTTTTGGATATCGGCTTTTTATAGCCGGGCCGGAATGTTTTGATCAAGCATGACAAAAGGATACTTTTGCCTGTCTGCAACACCTGAAGAAACACTGCAGGATGCGGATGATGATGACTTAGGCAGTGACAGGCGTAGACAACAACCGCTGGTCCTTCGAGGGCTGGCATCTCCCCCGCAACAAAACTGGTGGCTCTCAACCATTCCCGTTTATGACGGTTTCTCTTCGGTTTCGCCCGAGGAGAAGTTAGCCCGCCCCATGTTTACTAACCCTCAATTAAAGCGAGCGTCCCGATGGCTTTAGTGATATTTAGCGTCGTAACGCTGCTAATTTTGTTCAACGCATTCTATGTGGCAGCGGAATTTGCCACCGTGGCGGCGCGGCGGACGCGAATTAGCCAGATGGCGGCGAGCGGTAATGGGCTGGCGCAGAAGCTGTTGCCCATTCTCGAAGACAGCCACGCCCTGGATAATTACATCGCGGCTTGCCAGGTCGGTATTACCATTTCCTCGCTGGTGGCCGGTGCTTATGGGCAAAATGTGATTGCCACAGCACTGGCCCCGTCATTTGGCGAGATGCTGGGCGGGTCAGAATCGCTGCTGGCTCGAATCGGCGTGTCAGCGGATCTGGCTGCTGAAGCGACGGCGCTTGCTGTGGCTATTGTGGTCGTGCTGACAGTGCTCACCATTCTGCAGGTGGTTATCGGTGAGTTGCTGCCGAAATCCGTGGCGGTGCAGTTCCCGGAGCAGGTCGCGTTGTGGGTTGTTGTGCCTATGATCTGGTCTGCCCGGCTGTTCAAACCCCTGATCTGGATTTTTAATGGTAGCGGTCGGGCTATCCTGCGGGCGATGGGTTATGACGGTGATACGGGACATGACCAGGTTTATTCGCCGGAAGAGATTGAGATTCTGGTGCAGGGCAGCCACGAGGGCGGTTTGCTGGATGAAGGGGAACGCCAGATGTTGCGTAATGCGTTTCGTCTGCGCGACCTGACGGCGCGCCAGGTGATGGTGCATCGCACAAAGCTGGTCCTGGCCGCGACGGATATCTCCATAGCGGAGGCGATAAAGATATCGCTGGAAAGTGGGTTTACGCGGTTGCCAGTTTATGAAGGTAAGCTGGACGATATCAAAGGGTTTGTGCACATCAAGGATCTGTTTCGTCTGCATATGCAGCAAAGTGGGGCTTTGGCGGATATTATCCGGCCGGTTGTCCATGTCCCCGAGACCATGCCTGTCGCTGATGTGTGGGAGACCCTGAACAAAAAACGGCAATATGTAGCGGTGGTCTTTGACGAGTACGGCGGTACGGCCGGCCTTATCACCATGGAAGACCTGGTCGAAGAGATCTTCGGCGAACTGCAGGATGAGTTTGACGACGAATCAGCTCTCCTGGCGCTCGATAAGGAGGGCCGCCTCTATCTCCGTGGCGACCTTCTCATCGCCGATATTAACGAATATCTGGATTTGAGTCTGCCGGAAGAGGCCGCAGATACGCTCAGCGGTCTCATCTTTAGCGAATTAGGTCGCGCCCCCAAACCGGGTGATGAGATAGACATTACCGGCACGGTTTTTCGCGTTGAGGCGATGGCAGACCTGGGCGTTGCCGAAGTCTCGCTGGAACTGCCCTCACGTGAGATGCTGGATCTGAGCGAATGGGGGGTGTCACGCCGTGAGTAAGCTGTTGATTTTCCTGGCCGTGCCCGCCATGGCGCTATTTTCCTTTTTGTTTGCTGAAGGCGAAGCCGAACCCCTTACCTTCTGGGGCATCGTCATTCCCTTTGTGGTGATTATCTTTCTCGTATTGTTGAACGGGATTTTTGTGGCAGCGGAATTTGCCATGATTGGTAGCCGCAAAAGTCAGCTGCAGCAGATGACTGAAGAGGGTAACGAAATGGCCGGCCATGTCCTGGCTGTTCGCACAGACAGCAAGCGCCAGGACAATTACATCGCCACAGCGCAGCTGGGCATTACGATGGCGACGCTGGGTTTGGGTATGTATGGGGAACCGCGCGTGGCCGAGATGATCGAACCGAGCCTGGTACGCGTCCTGAACTTTGCCCCGGAAGCGCTGGCCCATACCATCGCATCGTTGCTCGTGGTTGCGATGATGACCTACCTGCATGTCGTCGTGGGCGAAATGGTTCCCAAGACGATGGCCCTTTCGTCGCCATCAGAAACCGCTATCCGCATCAATCGCTTCATGGAGATTGTGGAGCGGTTCTTGCTGCGCTTCCCGGTTCGGATTCTGAACTGGATCGGGCGATCCCTGTTGCGGTTGGTTGGGATTCAGTCTGCGGAAGGCCATTCGCGGGCCCATTCTCCGGAAGAGCTTGAGCTCATCGTGAGCGAAAGCGCCGAAGGTGGTTTGCTGAATGAGGAAGAGGAAGAGCTCATCCGCAATATTTTTGATTTTGGCGACCGGGTAGTGGGCCAGGTAATGACCCCGCGTCCCAAGGTCCAGGCGATTCCCGTTGATATCCCGCATGACGACCTGGTCAGCCTGGTCGTTAATAGCGCCCATAGCCGTTTTCCTGTCTACGAAGGGGATCGAGACCACATCATTGGCATCCTGCATCTGAAGGATCTTGTGCGTGCGGAAACGAGCCAGGGCGGCTCCGAAATTGCCGATCTGCGCGAAATATTGAACCCGGCGCCGGCCGTTCCTGAAGATCAACCAGTTGCCCAACTGCTTGCCGTTTTTAAGCGGCTGCGCATCCACATGGCCATCGTGCTGGATGAGTTTGGCGGTATGGCCGGCGTGGTAACTCTGGAAGACCTCGTCGAGGAAATTGTCGGCGAAGTGCGCGATGAGTTTGACCTGGAGCGCGAGCCGTACGTCAAGCTGGGCCGGGGCCTGATCGAGACATCCGGCGCCTACCTGAAAGATGATCTGGCCGAGCAACTCTATCTCGGCGCGGACAGCGACATCCCGGACGTGGAAACCGTCGGTGGCCTTGTTGTAACTGCATTGGGCCGGCCGCCAGAAGTTGGCGACGAAGTGGTTTATGGTGAGGTTCGCTTTACCGTGGTGGCTGTTGAGGGGCTGGCTGTCAGCCGGGTGCGCATTTTGTTCCCGGAACCGGCGGCCAGCGAAGGTGCTGAAGAAGAATGAGTTCAAGGCAGGCGGTCGGATCTGTTAGAAACCGGACCGCCTGCCTGATTTAGCGCTTACTCAGCAGCAGTCGCGACAAAGTCGATGTATAGCTCAACTTCATCTTCGACGTTGGCAACGTCCTGAACCTGTGGAATCGTGAGGCTGAACGCCTCGCGGCTGACGATGGTGCTGGCGCTCCCCGCAATTTCCGTCTCCGAGATAACCGTTACTGTTACCACAAAAGTGACCGATTGAGTTATATCCCGGATGGTCAGATCACCTGTAACCAGGAAAGTGACCGTTTCATCAACGGCGACGCTGTCTGGCAGCTCGGTAATTTCAGTCGGCGTAAAAGTGATGAATTCGAAGTTATTCGTATCCAGAATTTCATTGCGGATTGAACGATTACGGAATTCGCTGTCAGTGACCAGCGTGCGGGCGTTGATCTGAATGATCCCCAACTGGGTCGAAGTCAAATTGGTGATGTCAAAGGCCATCTGCCCCGCGACCTGGTCGGTTACCCCAACGACGGTATTGCGTACCCCAACCAGATCTTCATCAATTTCAAAGCTAACCTGAGATTGGCTGGGATCGATGGTAAAGATGACTGGATTACTGGGAATCTCTGTGGCGGTTGCCGTCGGCTCCGGCGTAGGCTCGACGGTAGCTGTGGGTTCTTCGGTGGGCTCTGGCTCGGCTTCAACTTCTTCATCGGCCGGTTCCGGCGTGTCGGTCGGCGCTTCAGTTGGTTCCTCGACCGGCTCCTCGGTTGCTGGTACCGGCGTTTCCGTGTTGAGGGCCAATGGGATGGCCTCGATGGTCCCACTGGCCTCTTCCGGCGCCCGCAGTACCGTCGAGAATAGGATCGCGACGACTACGATGATGACCAGGACGGCCGCCGCACCGCCAATAGCCAGATTGCGTTTGTTCATGAATCAGTCTCCTCCGCCTGTTCGGCAAAATCAGGGTAACATCTCTCTAAATAGACGGCGACATTGTAGCAACCGAATCTGACCCTGGGGTTAATGCTCTTTGTGCTTTTGTGACTGACCCTTCATGTTTTTGGCACATTATATTCACAAGTGGTCAGGGCATGTGTCAATTAAGGCAATAAGGCCACATTTCACCACGATGACACATCGGTCGAGGGGGTGTCCTGCAGCCCTTTTGCCTGGTCTGGATACTTAGCCGGCAGAAGCGACAAAGTCCAGGTAAATTTCAACTTCTTCTTCTACGTTAGCAACAGCGGGTACGGAAGGGATACGCAGATTATAGGCTTCACGGGTGACTACTGTGGAGGCTGTGCCACTGATTTCCGTTTCCGAGACGATGGTTAACGTCACCGCGAAAGTGGCAGGTTGGCTAATGCCCGTGATGGTCAGGTCGCCATTAACCTGGAATGTGATGGTATCACCCACGGCAACTGTGTCTGGTAAGCCGGTGATTTCTGTGGGTGTGAAGGTGATGTACTCAAACGGTCCAGTTACCAGGATCTCATTGCGTAAAGCGCGGTTGCGGAAATCATTGTCTGTGGCCAGCGTACGCGCATTGACCTGGATGACGCCTAACTCGGTGGCTGCAGGGTTGTTGAAGTCGATGCCGATTTCGCCGGCCACCTGATCGGTGCTACCCACCACGGTAATGGGGTTGCCGCGTAGTTCTTCGTCGAGTTCAAAGCGGGCCTGGGAGCCGGCCTGCTGAATGGTGAAGATGGTGAGGTTGGCGACTGCCGCGTCGGGCTCATTTTCAGCTTCGGCCTCTGCTGGAACCTCTGGTTCAGCGGATTCCGGCATCGCTTCGACGGTCACCGCCTCAAGGGGAACGGCCTCAATTGGTTCGCTGGCCTCCTCAGGCGCGCGCAGGACAGTGAATAACAGGACGCCGACGACGCCCATGATGCAGATGACAACCAGCCCCGCAACGACTGCCAGAATCCCCACAGTTTTTTTGTTCATAAAAGATAGACCTCCAGAAAACATGTAATATCAGGCTGCTGAAACAGCGCAGCCGCAAACAGGCGCTATTATAGGCTGGCAGCCTTGATTGCCAGCCATTTTGACCTATGAGTTTCAGCCAAAGCCTTTATTTTCTCATAATTATTGAGGTGACGGCTGACCTTTTACGAGCAGGACATTAGCCCGAGCATGAGCTGATATCAACCCACTAGAAGCGCAATAGCTTGAATGGTTGGCAGTAACCCTTCCAGGGGCGTGCGATAATCCCAATCCAGGATTTCCAGCATGATGTAGTCGGCGATGGCCCACAGTCCGAAGCAGCCGATAGCAAACAGGACGATGGACAGAGCAATGGCTACAACCAGACAGCCCTGAGCATTGCCGATGCTGATGCTTGGTAGCGTGCGTACACGACTGCTTTCGCGCCCAATGGGGATGGTGATGTTTTGCGGCGCGGGTGGTGTGCGGCTGATCTCACCCCGGCCGGCACAGCCGAAGGCCGTACAGCGGTTGTCAAACGCCGTCCAGCAATGGACATGGTGCCGGGCCCGGCACTCTGGGCAAACGATGACCTCGTCGCCCGGCATAAACGCCGAGCGACAGAGGGCACATTCTTCGCCAAGAAAGGGGGATTCGTCGTGAATCGGGATGACGCGAACTGGCGTCATGGTCTAGAGGTTGTTGAACGCGCGCCGGATACGTTCAAATAGATTGGTCCAGAAGGAGCGGCTTTGCACCGGCTGTGTGGTCCGGGCCCGTTCCTTGAATTTCTTTGTATTGTCATGATAGCGGGCCGGCGTCCGCATGATGTCCTGATGGGTGATAGTCAACGTGTTGCCTAACTCGCTGCCATACGGCGTATACGTCCGGCTATCACAGCCAATGACGGCGCATTTGCCGCCGTTCTGCTCCCAACAGGCAAGATGGTAAAGCGTGCCACAGGAGGTGCAAACCACTGGCGCCAACGCGCGCTGGTTGGCATACGCTTCAACCGGGCTGGCACAGATCGGGCAGGCCAGACTGAGCTGGTTTGCTGCCGATACGTCATCTAGGGTGATGGAGATCGGCGGATTTTCAATTGGCTCCGGCATCGAAGCGCCGTTACGGTTGTCGCTCATATGACCGTTGGGAGATCCATTGCTTGATAACTGTGTCCGCGGGTGCACTACTGTGCGACCGGCAGTTTCTCCCCCCTGGAACTGTTGACCGTTATTAGTGTACATAATTCATACCCGTTTGTCACCTGCGCTCACCAGGCGAGTTTCACCACGAGTGGGGTGCCCATTCAGGCCAGGGAAAATCATATTTTTGCACGGCAGTATGGTCTCTATCCCAGGTAAAAAAGCCGCTTGAGTGGGCGACCGGGTCCAACACCAGGGCGATATGCCAGGGCTGCACAAAAAAGTTCTGGTGAATAAAGAGATCCATGCCGGACAGGAAGATGCCAAAGCCGGGATGGGTGTGATACCAGCCAACGATGACCGCCCCTTCGTTCGGATATTTCTCAGCCAGCACATCATGGATATAGCGCCAGCTTTCCGGGGTGTAGGTGACGCTGGCGCCGCGCATCTCTGTGTGTTTGGCGATGATGGCATCGCTGACGTGGACGATCCAGCGCCCATCTTCTTTTTGCTCCGGTCGCGGTCCAATCATCATGCCGGCCACTTCCCGATTGAGGCTGGTCAACGCATGACGCTGCATATCGCGGAAGGCGCTTTCGTTAATCAGAATGTCACAGGCCGTTTTTGTTGGATGGCCAATGGGGCGGCGGCGTCCGGCGATACGTAGTTCTTCCGGCGGTGCCACTTTCATGGTCTCGGGCTCAGGCACCGATTCTTTTTCTTTGACTACCTGCGAAGGCTCTGATTCTTTTTCTACTGATATTTCGGCCGTCGCATCTTCGGCAACGGCCGGCGCGGCAGCGCTGATTTCTTCTTCTGCGCTTTCCTCAGGTTCAATGGCCTCAACAGGTTCAGTGTCAGCAGCCTTCTTCACGGCCGGCTCACTGACCTCGACTGATTCAGCCTCCTGACGCAGCAGAACGCCGTAACGCAGCAGATCTGTTTTCTTGCGGGGCTGGCTACCCGCGCCTTCGTGGACCTTGCGGATGACCATTTCCACTTCGGTTTCCTTGGAGTTGGCCATCTCAGTGAGATTGCGGCGCCAATGCGCCTCCCACAGCTCCTGCTCGAGCTTGTCAGCATAATGTTGCAGATCTTCCAGCGTACAGAGATAGAGCGGCTTATATTCGCCATCCATCGATTCAATCAGGTCAGGCGGAGTCAGCAGTAATTCAAATTTGGCCTGACCGCCATCCGGGCGTGCGATGGTGATAACGGCAGCGTAAGTGAGATGGTCCTTTTCACCCATAGTCAGGTGCACCTTTCTGTCAACAGAGCAGCGGCTGGCCCAGAGGCACAGCGCACTGGATAAATAAATCAGGGATTTCCCACATAAAGCGTGATACTGCAAGCAGTCGCTGTGGGCGTATCAGACGTGGGCAGCAGCTCCAGCTGGAGCGCGCTGCCATAGGGCAGGTCCGGGACATCCAGGTCAAATAGCTTGCCGGTAACGGCTGGCTGGCTGATGGTGCCCCCTTCGCGGCTTCGATTTGAAATTGGGCCATAACTGGTGACGAGAAGCCGGTAACCGTCGGCGACCGCTACATCTGCCTGGCCATAGAGCCCGATGGTGCTACCGGCCGGTACCCAATCCCCCGGCAACGGCGCCAGAAAGCGTAGATCCTGGCTGGCACAACTGGCCAGCCCCTGGGCTTCGGCCGAGGCATATTCCGCCGCCACCATCGCCGCCGTCGTCTCCTGCATTGCATTCAGCTGGCGACGCACCGGCACATAGCCCAGTAACCAGACGAGCAGGGCCATCATGATACCTAACAGACCGATAAATGCGCCCAGACCTTCCATGGTCCGCCGCGCCGAACTGTTTTGGTCGCCATAGGTGTAGCCATAACCGCTGCTGTCACCCTGGGCTAGCTCGCCTTCAGTGTAGCTGGCCCAGACTGCGGAACGTTCGGCGATTTTCCAGGGCGTAATCGCGGTGGGCTGCAGATTGGTCATCTCATAATAACCAGCCAGCTTGCCCAGCTCTTTATGGCTGCCTTCGCCATGCCAGCCAAACCAGCCTACCTTACGCCGGACCGGGTCAACCACCAGGCCGACATGCCACGGCAGGCTGAAACCAACCGTATGGACAACCACATCGTCGCCAGAATAGAAGACGCCCAGATCTGGATGGGTATGGAACCAGCCGACAACCTGAAGATGCGGGTACATCGTTTCCCGCTCTTCATGCATCATCGCCCAGGAGTCTGCCGTGAAGGTGAAATGGATGGGGCCGTGGTCGTTACTGTGGGCAGGCAACGCGGCCCGCACGTCCACGACGATCTGACCATCCTCGTCATAAGGGATGCCCAGCAAGAAACCACCCAGCTCGGTGCGCATGTCGCTTTCGCTGTGCAGCCGGATCTGTTCTAGCGCCTCCTGGCTGATTTGGACGCGCACCGCTTCGGCATCCGGCCGGTTGCCATGCAGGATACTGCCGGAAGCCACCGGATCGATGGTTTCCGCAGCAGACAGCCGGCTCAGCTCGGGTGGGGCGGCATAATCCGGGTCGAGCATGATGATAGGCTCTTCCGCGGCTGGTTTGGCAACCGGTGGTGGAGGAGCGGCTGGGGCCTCTACAGGCTCCTGGGCCGGCTCCGCCGGCAGACTCTCCTCTGAATCCCGGCTGGGATCAAAGGATGTTGATTCCGAGGTCATCGTCTTCGTCCTCGCTACCGCCCAGAATAATCTGGTCGGCCAGCGAGCTACCCTTTAACGGGCGATCATCGATTGGGAAGAGGTTCTTGTTGCGCATCGCCCAGGAGGCGGCCCGCGAATTCATGGGATCCTTGGGATCCACATTCTTGTATTGCACCATCTCACCCATCGTCAGTAACAATTCGTCCAGCGTTTTGGCCGGCCACCAGGCGCCGATACAAACGGCGCCGGTAATATGAATATTGGGATGAAAAATTGGCGTCATCCACTTCAGTTGAGGCTGCTTGAGCGGATATTCCGCATGCAAATAGATGCTCACCTCGTGTACTGAGCGGAAGACAGGATTATTGTTGGAGTCCAGGCGCTCAATACCACGACAGGTGTACCGGATCAGATATTTCTCCGGCGGATTCCCGTCTGTATTGGCGATATGAATGAACTCGCTTCGATTGATCAGTTCACGAATACGCTTATGATCGTTGCGCAAACGTGTTTCACGAATATCAAAGGTCATTGCCGATAACCTCGCGGGGCGACGCGACCGTCACCTCATGCTGCCTTGCCTGTGGCCATCTCTTGTTCAGAATGATAGCCCTTCAAAGAAAAGTGAATGGGGGCAAAAGCCCGGAACGAATTCCGGGCCTACCCGCCGCAGAATGCCCTAGCCGGCGGTAACTTCCGGGAAAAGGCTCAGGATGTCATCTTGTTTGACACCGGCATCCGCCAGGGACATGCTGTCGCTGAGACGCTTGCCGGAATCACGATGGTCCAGACGGTAGGTGATGGGATTGGCGCCCTGGCTTGTGGGCAGCCCCATCTTGCTTACCAACGCCGGGATGAGACGCTGCATCGGCACATCGGCCGGGAGCTCTACCGGGGTTTTCTTGGAACCAGTTGGGTCATAGATGATAACTTTAATGCTTGCCATTGTTGTCAGCCTCCATTTGCTGCGACTTGTTTGCTAAGCTTTGTGTCTGCGCCGCAACTCACGGCGACAGCTTTTTGCGGATGATGCCTGTCTTATAATTGAACAGTTCCCCCATTCTAACAGGACGTAATCACCACGCTTTACGTACATTCTACCTCAGGGTTGCGACGGTCTCTGCTTTATGAGAACTGCCAGAACCACTCCTTATCACCTGTCAATTCCAGGTACAGGCGCTTGTCGCCATTGCGGGCGCGCAGGATGTCCATGGGGGGCACATCGATCTCGGCCAGCGTTCGGTCCAGCCAATTCTCCGTGCCGGTAATGCGATGGGTCATGTTCATGTCATAGCGACCACCATCTGGGGCGTCCAGTTCGCTTTCAGTTAGCCGGGCCATCTTTTTGAAGATCGGCTTTACATCCTGCTCGCCATCCAGATTCAATGTGGTGACGAGCTCGCCGCCGAACTCGAGCACGGTCTCCGGCCCCAACTGTTCTTTGGCGTAGGCCAGTAACTCGCCGACCGTGGTCTTGTTAACTTGCATATCAGATAGCTCAACCACCGGCTGGACAATATGGGCCAGGCCGCAGCTCGGGCAATCTTCCTTGACCGGGTACTCGGTGTTGTAAATGTCGTTGGTTAGCCCATTGATCATCATGGCGTTGCCCGGCACTACTTCCATGTCATGAATCAGTTTCAAGGCTTCCTGGGCCTCAAAGGCGGCCACGATGGAGGCGCTGGTAGGCGTGGTTGGCACCTTGCCCTGCAAGATATTTTCGCGGGCCAGGAGCGGGCAGGAGTAGCGCAGGTTAATGAGCTGGTAATCCCGGTCTGTCAGGGTGCATTCATAGCAGGCACCTGTGCCCGGTTGGAAGGTGCGGACAATGCCCATTAATTCCTGAATGGCGCCATCGACCCACGGTCTGCCTACCGAGTAGGCAAAACGGTTAATGGATAGGCGGGCCTCACGATTGTCCAGGCAGCCGATGATCACATCGGCATGGCGGAAGACGCCCAGCCCCATCTCAAAATTGATGTTGCCGTGCCAGGTTTTGACCTTGACGTCCGGATTAAGTTCCTTGATGCGCTCAGCCGCCGCATCCACTTTGCGCCGGCCGCGGTCCGAGCTGCGGAACAGCACCGAGCGGCTGAGGTTGCCATCCTCGATGGTGTCAAAGTCCGCCACCAGGATGTTGCCGATGCCCATCAGGGTGAGGTTTTTCAGGACCTCGTTGCCAATGGCGCCGGCCCCGACGACGAGTGCGGTAGCATTACGGACAACTTCCTGCTGCCACCAGCTGATATAGCCAAAGGTATGATACCGGTCGCTATCCGGGTCCGTGATAACGATTGGTGCTTGTTCGATTGCGTCTGATTCAGTCATAGTGAGAGATCCTTCGCTTCGCTCAGGACATCGGAGCAGATATAAAGTTCTGGGTAGCCACAAGCGCTCCCTGCGGGTTATAGGCGATGCCTATGCCGACATGGGTCCAGATTGGATTCAACAGATTGCCGCGATGATTGGTCAGGCTGCGCGGCTGGTTCATAAAGGCATTGTGAATGTCGTAGGCGGCCTGGTCGGTGTGACTGGTTTCGCCGTAGACGATGCCGATATTTTCACCGCAGGCCACATACGAGATGTTGTAGGCGGTGATCCGCTGTGCAGCAGTGATCCCTTCGGGCGAGATATGATTCACGTAATGCCGTTTCAACATATCGTTGGAGTGCCCGCGGGCAACGGCGGCCAGACCGGGGTGCCATTTCAGCCCTCGGCTGCCCAACCAGAGCGGCAGATGCTGGCTCCGAGCCTGGTTCAGCAGCTCAAACAGGATCTGTTCCAGCTTACTGAGGCCGGTGTTGGCAGTGAGCTGGGGACCGGCCGGTGTCACCTCATCTTCGCTGATGCGAAAGGCAACCGGCCCGCTCTCACTCGCCGCCGGCAACGGTTCAGCCAGCGCCGTCTGCAAATCTTCGTCGGTAATGATCAACTGCTCTGATGACATCTCGGCCGAAGGGGTGACCTGGGGCGGCAACTCATCGTCCAGCGTGATCTTTATGATGCCAGACATTGGCGGCTGCTCTTGCGTCAGCCGCTGAGCCCGCTCCAGATCTTCCTCGGTCAGTTGAATCCAATCTTCCATGTCAGGATTTATACGAGTTTAGATAAAACGGCAGTTCAAACTCTGTCCGTTCATTGTGAATCGTGATCGACTTTTCTTCGGTCTCACCACCGGTTTCGCGCGGCCAGGTGACTTCAACATCGTAGGTCAGCCCTTTGCCGACCGGGACAGGCAGCTCACAGAGGAAATGGCCATTCCGGTTGGTTGTGCCGGCGACGGTGCTGCGGATGCCACGGCAGCTGACGCTCACTTGCAGCGCCTGCATCCCCGGTCCATCCGGGTGGGTTTGCACGATCACGCGCAGCCGGGTTGACGTCATCTCCTGGTTAGCGCCGAAACGCTCCAGTAGACCGGCCAACATGTTGGGCCGCGCCTGGGGCGACATCCCCTGGGCCGACTGGGGCAAAATAACACCAGAGCGAGGCAGGGGACTGGGTGGCGGCGGAGCCGGCACCTGATCCCGGGTGATGCGGATTTCCGGCATCCGTTCTGGCGCTGGCGGATCGACCCGCAACGCCGGTTGTTGTTGCCAGCTTGGCGGCGCTTCTACCAGGTCGTCTTCTGTGATCCGAATCTCTGCGCCACGTGTGGGCGAGGTTGGCAGATTCTCGACCGGCTCAACGTCGTCGAGCTCGTCGGTGTATTCTGGATAGCGAACCGGGATGGGCGGTCGATAGAATTGCGGATCGGCGACGCCAGGCGCACTCTCGGCCATCTCGTCCAGTGATGGCGCGTCATCCGGATTTACCGGTGTCGCGACCGGCTGGGAGAGGCGGCGCAGGAGTTTGTCCCGCTCCGTGGCGCTGCGTACAACCTGGGCGCGAATGAGCTGGGCGGCATTGCGCACAACCTGACCGGCCGGACTGTGTTCGCCGGGCGGTGAGGCCGGGTCCAGTTGCCCAACCGGATATTCACGCTTCCAGGCCATCGCCGCGGTGAGCAGGGAGAGCCATTCAGCGGGCTTCGCTTCGCTTTCACTGGCGCCGCTGGTGGCGGCCAGGGCCACGACCTCGTCGTTTTCGGCCAGCTCACTCTGGACCAGCAGGTCGTGAAGGAGCAGCCGCAAATTGGCTTCATTGTCGAGCAATCGTTCAAAGCTGTGCCGCGTGGGGTCATCCAGCACATCCATGGCCCGAAACAGCGCCTTGGCCCGCGATTCCGTGAAGTCGGGCGCGTCCTCAGCCGCTTTTAAATCGGCCATGAGCCATTGGCGGAGCCGGGTGGCGAACAGGTTAATCTGAGGCCCTGCCGGCAGCTGCTGCACAATTGCTCTTGCTTTTTCAGACATGGTTTAATCCTTGGTCAAAGGCGCCGGGAGCGGTGTGTTGGGCGCTCCCGGCGCCGCTAGAGTCAGGAGACTACAGGCCGGCTGACAGCTCCAGGTTGTGCAGACCTTCCCAGGTGCGCATCAGCTCTTCGACATCGGAGATGGATTCGAGGTCCACTTCCATGGCTTCGCGCAGCTCATCTGTGTAGAGCTTGCGGTCATGCTGACGCAGCATCGGCTTGACGATCTGATTATTAAAATCGCGCTCAGCCTTGGTCGCTTCCAGCCAGAACAGCCGGCGCAGGCGCGGCAGCAAGTCATCTTCACTGAACAGATCCTCGACAATCTGACCGAAGACCCGATTGGTCTTGACGGCGATGTTGTCCAGTTTCTGGGCGTAGCTGGTCTCCAGCGAATCGTAGCTGCTGAGAATATTGGCGTTATCCGTCGGGAAGTTGATGTTGGCAGCTTTTTCCGGCGGAATGGTGACGTCATCGTCCAGCAGTTTGATTTCGAACTCGTCACCGGCCGGTGCTACCGCCTGTGACGCTGGCGTGCTGTTGCTGGTCGCCTGATTCTGATTAACGATCGCCTGGGCCTGAGCCACCACATCACGGCGTACTTCATCAACCCCTTCCAGGACGATGTCGAGGATACGCTCGTTGTCGGACAGGCTCAGCTCTTGCTCGCCAACCTCCAGCCGGTAGTTCACCGACCGTTCCGGCTTGACCAGCTCATACATGGTCGCCTGCTGGCAGATGGCGCGGAAGCTGTTCTGAATACGGTCCAGCAACTTCTGGTACGCATCGTCCAGGTTGTAGACCATGCCTGGGGTGTCTGGCAAACTATAGCTGTAATTCTGGCCATACTCGGCCCGCTGGATCCGGCCCAGGATCTCATGGGCTTCCAGGGTCCGGGCCAGCTCAGCGGTCATCACTTCGGCCACTTCCGGCATAAATTTGGAGACGGAATCCTGCATCACCAGCTCAACCTGGAACAGGATGCGCTTGATGGGGATTTCGATGCCGCTGGTGCCCCAGATCAGGTTGTCATAGGTCACGTCGCGGTCGTCCCAATATTCGGTGCCGTAATTTTCCAGCATGGTCTCAATTTCGCGGCGGATGGCGTCCTGCACCATCGTCTGCACCCCGTTGAGGGTGGGGCGCATCATGCCGCGGAAGCGGTCATCGCTGTTGGTGCGCTGACTCAGCTCAACCAGGGCGGCATGGAAGACGCGCGGCAGCTCCTTCTGGTGGCGATTGAGCACGTTCTCATAGCGCCGTTCCTGCAAGGAACTCCAGCTGGTATCAAAGGGCGGGTGCACACCGCGGGCGGCAAGCTGCTTCTCATAATAGAAACGCAGTGCCTGCAACGCATTGCGGACCCGGGTTGAAGCCTCGCGCAGCTGGCTACGGACCCGTGAGGTCTGAATAAATTCAATCAGACGCTGGCGCAGCAACGGTACCTCGCTCAGTTTGAGCAGGGCGTCGGCTGTCGCGGGATCCAGCGGATCAGAGCTGATGTTCCCCAACTGATCCTTAAACGCCTTCATGATGCGCTCAGTCTCGCTGGAGAACTCGTCCGGCGCATTCGCCGGATCCTGGACGTACAGGGCGGGCGGCGTCATCACAAAGAAATAAGGCCGGCGGTCGCCCCGGTCACTGTAACGCTCCCAATAGCTGGGCGCGATGTGGCGGGTCACTTCCTTAACTTCAAGTTCCGCTTCCGGCAGGCCGGAATTTAGCCGGTCAAACGCCTGGCGCACATTCGCGCCGTTGACGGCCAGGAAGATCTTGGCGGCAGCTTCATCGAGATCGCCACCTGACAGGCCGTGAAGACGGTTTTCCTTAATCCAGTTGACTGCGGAGAGTGATTTGAGCTCGTCAACACGCTGGCGGCCGGCATCAGTCACCAGCACGATCATCGCGTCTTCCCGGTTCATCTCTTCCAGGGTGATGGCTTCATGCAGCTTCATGCCGGCGCCCAGACCGGGGACATCGACGATGCGCAGGTGGCCGTCCAGCAGCAGGTTGGGGACACCTGCCTTGGGCTGAACGCGGAAAGTCGCCGAACGCACGATGCGGATCTGGCGCTTGCCGGCGTTGCCCTTGAAGCCATCTTCGCGCAAGTGGATGAGGCTTTCCGGATCGGCCAGGTTCAGGACGCGGGGGGCCGGCTGGCCCTCGGCGAACATTTTCTCATTGCCTTCGTAAGTGGCGATGCAGTCCAGGATGATTTCCAGGAATTCATCTCGCTCCGTCTTGGCGTTGGCTTTGCCTTCTTCAAAAATTGTGGCGATGTCGGCGCGGGCCTGTTCCCGTTCACCTTCGTTGGTGATATCGAAGCTGTCCAGCTCCGCGAGCTGGCAGAGGCGGCGCACCCGCGCGGCGAATTCATCCCGGCTCCAATAGGTCAGCACCAGTGATTCATCTTCACCGGGCTCAGCCTGCTCAACATAGACGATGGTGCCGGTCACCGCTGTCACCGCACCCGTCGGCAGCAGATTGCGGCCCAGCAGGGAGTTGATCAAAGTGCTTTTGCCCACGCCAGTACCGCCGAAGAAGACCAGGGTATAGGTCCGCTGCCCCAGGATTTTCTCCGCTTCCTCGATGCTGAACTGGGCGTCAGGGACGGCCCGGATCAGGTAATCACGGCTGTTATCAATGGTCTCTTGGAGTTGAATCCATTGCTCAACCTGGGGCGGGTTAATGTAGGGCAGTTGCTCCAGCGATTCGCGAAGATCTGCATATTTGTCAGCTTTCTTGGGGCTCATAACGGTTTTTCCTTCGTGTGACAAACGGTTTCCGGGTGAAACGCACTGTCATTATAGTGTAAGGTTGGGCGTTATGTGAACAATTCGCCAACCTACATAGAGATTTCTAAGACCAGGACATGGCTGCTTGGGCGGCACACGTCAGCGTTCCAAAGACCCGGCCCTTTCCTTAATAGAGACAGTGGTCGGGAGTTTTTGGTTTCAAAAAGTTACAATCCGTCTACGCTCTATAGCGTGCAAAGTTGCGTGACGGTTCCATTTTGTTGCCGACTTCCCATCTTGGGCTGCTGCTGTGGCAAACTAAATCTAATTACGGAGCGATCTGAAAAAGGTTGCAGCTATCTGTTATAATCGGGGCGTCCCTGAAGAAAGCAAAACCCAAACACGAGGAAACGATGAGCGAATTCAAATATGTTGGACATTCTCGCCCCTTGACGGATGGTGGCGCCAAGGTAACTGGCGAGCAGAAATTTCTGGGCGATTTGCAGATGGAAGGGCTGCTTCATGCCCGGTTGGTTACCAGTCCCTACGCCCATGCCAACATTGTGAGCATTGATAAAGCGCTGGCCGAGCAGGTTGAAGGGGTGGTAGCCGTGTTCACAGCCGACGATTTGCCGCGCGTCAGCCCGTCCGCCCGTAACAAGCTGATGTTGGCCCGGGGCCGGGTGATTTTTGCCGGTCAGCCGGTGGCTATGGTCGTGGCCAGTAACGCTGCGGCTGCGGAGGATGGTGTTGACCTGGTATTTGTGGAATACGATCCACAACCATTGTTCACCTCAATGCGCGATGCTCTGAAAGCTGATGCACCCCTGGTTTGGGCCAACGGCTCGCCCGGTGAGACGGATGAGGCGGCGGCACATGGCGCTGATGTTGGCGGCAGCAGTGATGCAGCCGAACCGAGCAACAAAGGTGGTGAGAATCATTTTGAGCATGGGGATATGGCGGCTGGGTTTGCCGAGGCCGATCTCATTATTGAGCGGGAGTTTACGACATCCATTGTGCATCAGAGCTACCTGGAGCCGCAGAGTGTGGTGGTCCGGCCGGATTCCTTTACCGGCGGGGCGACGGTCTGGACAAGCACCCAGGCGCCGTTCTACGTGCGGCAGGAAGTGGCCAATATTCTGGGCTGCGAGGAAACGGAAGTGCGGGTGATCCCGACGTTGCCGGGTGGCGCCTTTGGGGCAAAGTTTTTGCTGTATGAACTGCTAGTGGCGGTAGTGGCGCAGAAGTTGAACCGGCCGGTTCGCTTCGTCCTCACTCGCTCTGAAGATATGCTGGCCACCAACCCGGCGCCCGCCTCCGAAATGCGCGTCAAGCTCGGCGTAAAGAATGATGGCACCTTTACGGCGCTGGAAGCCGATATTCTCTTTGACACCGGCTGTTACCCGGCCTCGCATGGTATTTCCGCTGTGCTCATGGGTAGTACCTATCGCTGGCCCAACCTGAACCTGCATTACACCGATGTGATGAGCTTCAAGCTCTCCTCGGCAGCTTACCGGGCGCCAGGAACGCCCCAGGGCTACTTCGCCCTCGAGAGCGTGATAGACGAAGCGGCTCGGGCATTGACTATGGACCCCATCGCCCTACGTCTCCAGAATGCGTCACGGCCGGGCGATCCCTCCCTTTTCGGCGGCCCCTGGCCCAACATGGGGCTGGTGCAGGTCCTGGAAAAGGCGGCGGCCCATCCTGTCTGGCAGAACCGGGCGGCGCTGCAGGCGCAGGGCAAAGGGGTCGGTGTTGCCGTGGGCGGCTGGCCTGGCGGCATCGAGCCAACAGCGGCCTCGGCCCAGTTGCATCGGGACGGCACCCTGCATGTCCACATTGGTTCAGTTGACCTGACCGGTACACCAACCACTTTTGCCATCCTGGCCGCTGAAACGTTCGGCATAGAGCCGGAAAAGGTTCGCGTCATCTCTGGTGATACCTCGACGGCCGCTTATGGCGGCGCCACGGGCGGCAGCAAAATCACCTACATGATGGGTCCGTCCGTCATGAAGGCGGCCCAGGAAGCCAAACGCCAGGCGCTGGAGATTGTGGCTGAGGAACTTGAGGCGGCGATCGAGGACCTGGAAGTGGTTGAGGGCAAGGTGCAGGTTAAAGGTGTGCCGGATAAAAGCGTCTCATTGGATAACATCGCCGGGATGACGATGCGTTTCGGCGGCAAATACCCGCCCGTGGCTGGTTATGGCCGCTACGCCCAGACCAACCGTGCCCCTGGCTTTTGCGCCCAGATTGTGGTGCTGGACGTGGATGAAGAGACGGGCGTCGTCACTGTCGAGAAGCTGGTGGCCATTCAGGATGTGGGCCGGGCGATCAACCCGATGGTGGTTGAAGGCCAGATCCATGGCGGCACGATGCAGGGGCTGGGTTTTGCCCTGCACGAGCAGATAGTCCATGACAGCACTGGGCAGAACGTAACTGGCTCCTGGCTGGATTACAACTTCCCCCAGTTTGACCAGGTCGCTCAGGACATCGAAGTCGTTCTGGTGGAAATCCCGTCTGACCACGGTCCCTACGGCGCCCGCGGCATCGGCGAACCGCCGATCATCGCCACACCGGCGGCGGTGGCCAACGCCATCTGCGACCAGACCGGCGCCCGCCTGACCGACCTGCCCATGACGCCGCCGCGCATCGTGGCCGGGCTGGCAAACGGGGCGGGCTAGAGCTTACGCCGTTTTCGTACTCAAATCTGTTTGACTGGTTGCCGGAGAATCGTTTTGAGATTCTCCGGCTTTGTTTTGCGCGGATCACCCAGATAGATTTCGTGGTGTTTGCCAGTCTCGACGTAGCCATTGCCGGGGAGAAACTCATTGTGCAGTTTTGCCAGTACCGGCCCTTCGTCGTCATAGGAACCGATGTGCATGATTTGGACCGACAGGCCTTCCCGGTAGCTTGCTAGCCTGAGCCGAGATAGGGCGGGCGGCTGGTTGGCTTTCTCAGCCGCCGCACATCCTTCGGCGAACATTTCGGTGCTGATCCAATCAGGCTGCATGATCATCATCGTCCAATCCCAGGCATCTTTGTCCCGGGTCAGGAAGGTGTCCATATCTTCAGCCCACCACAAACCTTCCAGCGGCGGCACAACATAATCACGATTCAGTAGCTTCTTGCTGCTAAATTTGATTTTGTAGGCGACGGCGTACAGGGTTTCCACTGCCTCGCGGTAGGCCGGGACTGTATTGGGGTTGCCGTGGCCGTCAACCATCAGGAACTGCATTTCTGGCACCTCGACGACCTCGAATTGTCTGGCCGAGGGACGGTAAAGCTGTTTCAATTCTTTCTTGAAGTCAATTTTAGACATTGTGGTTCTCCAGCTCGCGGACAAGTTTGTTAAGCCAATCTTGTTCCGCCTGAATCATGGTGAGGCTATGGTCAAACATCGCTTCCACAAAGTAGGGCAGCGGCCGTTGCGTTTCTCTGAGATGTAGAATCTGGGTGTGGCGCTGGGAAAGCGCTGCCTGATGTTCGCCCAGAGCGGCTATGGCTTCCGCATGGCTGACCAGAGGCAGATTGGCCAGGCCCAACTGAATGGGGGGGTAGCAGCGATGGGGTGTTGCCAGGGCGGCCAGCGTGGCTTCCTGGCAGGCTTGCTGGCCGGCAGCGGTGACGTGATAGACTTTTCGGGCGGGGCCGCGACCGGCCGGTGCCTCCATCTGATGTGTGATCAACGCTTCTTTTTCCAGCTTCTTCAGCAGATAGTAAATAGACGAGAAGCCAACTTCGGTCCACTCGCGCATCCCCCGTTCAGCTAATACCTGCTCAATTTCATACCCGTGACGGGCCTTCTCCACGATCAGGCTCAAAATAGCAAATTCTGCATTCGTCATTTAATATCCTATAACTATAATATTATTGTACTGGGATATATGCACGGTGGTCAAGTTGAAATGGCAGGTGGCCGAAAATTCAGCCAAAGAAACGATCGCCGCAATCGCTTGACGATGTCATTCGTTCGTAATATCCTGCCAGTCTGAGCAGTGCCGCCATCTGGCTCACCCACGGTCGCTCCCAATAATAGAAATCGATAGCTGATTGATAGCTGCGGAATAGGCAAGTGTTGTTGGCCGGCGCCACAATGCCAGCAGACCGCGAGCGCATGGCCATCGCTTGGCCAATTCCAGGAGATCGTGATGGAAACCAGTGGGAAAGAATCTTCTTTACGTACCTATTTTGTGTTATGGGGTGGTCAGGCAATATCCCTTTTAGGCAGCCAGCTGGTGCAGTTTGCGCTGATCTGGTGGCTGACGGAAACAACCGGCTCTGCCGTCATCCTGGCCAGCGCCTCACTTGTGGGGCTCCTGCCACAGGTGATTTTGGGTCCATTCCTGGGCGTCCTGGTAGATCGTTGGAACCGGCGCTGGACCATGTTCCTCTCTGACAGCTCTGTCATGCTGGCGACGATGGTCCTGGCTTTGTTGTTCTGGCTGGATGTGGCCGAGCTGTGGCATGTCTTTGTCATCTTGTTCATCCGCGCCGTGGCCGGTAGTTTTCATTGGCCGGCCATGACCGCCTCGACTTCGCTGATGGTGCCGGAAGAGCAGCTGACCCGGGTGCAGGGACTTAACCAGACCCTCAATGGCGGCCTCAACATCGCCGCTGCGCCGCTGGGGGCGTTGCTCATCTCCTTTATGCCGCTGCAAGGAATCCTGGCTATCGACGCGGCGACAGCAATTTTCGCCATCATCCCCCTGTTGCTGATCGCGATTCCCCAGCCAGTGCGAAAAGTAGGGCTCGATAGTGCGGCCACGTCATTTATGCATGACATGAAGGATGGTCTGGCTTATGTGCGTGGCTGGCCGGCATTGATGGTCATCATGGGCATTTCCATGCTCATGAACTTTCTACTGAATCCCGCGTTTTCCCTGCTGCCATTGCTGGTGACCGATTATTTTGGTGGTGGCGCCTACCATCTGAGTGTGCTCGAAGTGGCCTTTGGGGTGGGCATTGTGGTTGGCGGCGGCGTGCTGGGCGCCTGGGGTGGCTTCAGGAACAAAGTTGCCACCAGCCTCTCGGGTGCGCTAGGTTTTGGCATTAGCATATTGGTTGTCGCATTTGCGCCGCCCCATCTGTTTGCCCTGGCAGTCATCGGGATGTTTGGCGGCGGCCTGACTAATTCGCTGCTCAATGGGCCGATCATGGCCATCATACAGGCGGTGGTGGCACCAGAGAAGCAGGGGCGCGTCTTTACGTTGCTCGGTAGCGTTTCCTCGGCCATGGCACCACTCGGTTTGATGGTAGCTGGTCCGCTGGCGGATGTTTTCGGCGTGCGCGGCTGGTTGGCCCTGGCCGGGGTGGCCATGCTTCTGCTTGGTATCTTCGGCTACTGGATTCCACCGCTCATCAATATTGAAAAGGACGCGGCCCAGTTCCAGGGCGCCCGCGAGCCGGCGTAGCTGGCGAGGGGATCCCACCAACGCGACGGGTCCCCACCAACCCGACGGGTCCCCACCAACCCGACGGGTACCTACCAACCCGACGGGTTCCCCTACCAACCCGACGGGTCCACCACCCGACGGGTCCACCACCCGACGGGTCCACCACCCGACGGGTTGCCAACCCGTCGGGTCCGCCGGTAAACTAGATTGCGCGTGAACAAAACGTCAGCATACGGCATTGAGAGTGAATAATTATGATGAAGCGTCAATATTTACAGATTAATCTGCAGGACCAGTCGATCAGCCGCGAGGATTGGGAAGGGGAGGCGCTGGTTAAGGCCGGCCGGAACCTGATCGCCCGTACCCTGGTGGAAATGGGTGTCGCGACTGTTGATCCGCTGGGCCCTGAGAACCCCCTGATTTTTTCAGCCGGCCCGTTTGCCGGCACCACATTTTCCAACGCCAATCGGACCAGCGTGGGCTGTAAGAGTCCGCTGACCGGCGGTATCAAGGAAGCCAATGGTGGCGGTAGTTTTGCCTACGCCATGGGGCGGCTCAATATCTGCGGCTTTACCCTGCACGGCCAGTCGCCGGACTGGGTGGTGATTCATTTTCACCTGGATGGCTCCGTTACCTTTGATGACGCCAGCCCCTATCTCGGCAAGCGCAACTACGAAGCCGCGGCGCTGTTGCATGAGAAATATGGCAAGAAGGTAAGCCTCGGATTGCTAGGCCCGGTCGGTGAATACCAGGGCTATCTGGCCGGGATCTCGTTCAGTGATAACGACAGCCGGCCGACCCGGATCGCGGCCCGCGGCGGCGTGGGGGCGGTCATGGGCAGCAAAAAGGTGAAGGCGATTGTGCTCGATCTGGCCCAGATGCCGCAACTGCACGACCGCAAGAAGACGCTCGGCGCGGTGCGCGAATATGCCCGCATGTTGCAGGATGACCCGGCCGTACAGAACGTTTACAACAAGGTCGGCACGATGGCGATGGCCGACTACACCAATCACGTGGGCGGCATCCCGGTCAATAATTTCACCCTGGGTGCTCAGATTGACGATACGAAGGATACCTTCAAGATGGGCGGCAGCTACATCCGGGAATTGAACGTTTCCCGAGGCGGCCAGCACACGCATGCCTGTATGCCGGGCTGCCTGATTCAGTGCAGCAATGTATACGTGGACGAAAACGGCAAGGAAATTGCCTCGCCGATTGAGTATGAGACGCTGGCCCTGCTGGGCACCAACTGCGGTCTGACGCACCCCGATCCGCTGGCGGAGATGAATCACCTCTGCAATGAGCTGGGCATTGACACGATTGAGGCGGGGGCGATGATCGCCGTCCTCATGGATTCTGGCCTGGCGGAGTTCGGCGACCTGGAGTTTATGCGCCAGGTGTTTGCTGAGCTGGAAGCGGGTAGTGAAAAAGGGAAGTTGTGGGCACAAGGCACTTCTCGGGTGGGCGCCCATTACGGCCAGCATCGGGTGCCGACCATCAAGGGACAGGCGATCAGCGCCTACGATCCGCGCGTGATTGAGGTGACCGGGGTGTCGATGATGACCACCGCCCAGGGCGCCGACCACACCACCGGCAACGTGCCGCAAATTCGCACCTTTGAGATGGATGCTGAAGAGTTGATGAAGCACAGTCTGGAATCACAGATCGCCTGCGCGGCGGTGGATTCGCTGGGCTTCTGTGTATTTGGCAAATCGGTGACCAACCCGAATGTGGCGTTCCTGGCGGATGCGATCAATGCAGCCCTCGGCACCGATGTGCCGCCGACATTCTTCACGGAGATTGGCAGGGAGACCCTGGTTTTTGAGCAGAAGTTCAACCGGGCGGCTGGTTTTACCGTTGAGGACGACATGCTGCCGCAGTTTTTCTACGACGAGCCGCTGGCGCCAACCGGCCGGACCGCCCGTTTCCGCGCCCAGGATGTCCATGACATTCTAGACCGGCTGGATAAGGTCGGCACACAGCTGGTGCCCGAAGAGCATGGGCGAGTGAGTTAGCCGGCCGGCATTGTTATTTTGAGCAAGGGGGTCCGTCAGATTTGGCGGGCCCTTTTTAGTTGCTGAGAGATCCTTCGCCCTTTCTATGTTGAGGAATTGCCCCATAAAGGAGGCTCAGGATGACAACAACCGCGTGGGATTACATCATCGTGGGGGCCGGCTCGGCCGGCTGTGTGCTGGCCAATCGGTTGAGCGCGGACCCGGCCTGTCGGGTGCTACTGATGGAGGCGGGCGGACCGGCGAATTTGCCTGAGGTGCGGGTGCCGGCGCGGTATAGTGCCCTGCAAAACACCCATCTGGATTGGGCCTACCGAACCACGCCACAAGCGGAGCTCTATGGCCGGTGCCTCAATTGGCCGCGTGGCCGGGCGCTGGGCGGCTCCAGCGCCATCAACTACATGGCCTATGTGCGTGGTATCCCGCTGGATTTTGACCGTTGGGCAGCGGCAGGCACTGCGGGTTGGGGCTATGAGGATGTATTGCCCTATTTCATTCGCTCAGAACACAATCACAATTTGGCCGACGAATACCATGGGCAAGATGGACCACATCACGTCACGACAGTGGCCGAGCCAAACCCGCTGGCGGCACGGTTCCTGCATGCCGCCTCTGAAATCGGCCTGCCTGTCAGCCCAGATGTGAATGGGCGCCAGTTTACCGGCGTCGGGCGGTACCAGGCGAATGTGATGGGGGGTGAACGTTGTAGTGGCGCCGACGCGTTCCTGTTACCCATCCTTGACCGGCCGAATCTAGCCGTGCTCACCCGCGCCCTGGCGCTGCAAATCCATTTCACTGGCACCCGCGCTAGCGCCATCAGCTACCTGCACGAAGGTATGGTCAAACGGGCCGACGTTGCTGGCGAATTATTGTTGACGGCCGGCGCCATCAATTCGCCCCATTTGCTGATGTTGTCCGGCATCGGCCCGGCTGCTCATCTGCGGTCACATGGTCTGACAGTGGTGCAGGATTTGCCCGGCGTGGGCGAGAACTTGCAAGACCATCTGCGGTTGACGGTGGGCTGCGAGATCAATCAGCCCTGGTCGCTTTCCGGTCTCGATGAGGCGGCGGCGGAAGAAGTCGCCCGCCAGTATGCTGCTGACCGGAGCGGGCCGCTGGCAAGTAACATTCTGGAGGTGGGCGGTTTTGTCCAGCTTTTGCCGGACGAACCGGCGCCGGACACCCAGCTCTTTTTCTACGCCGATCTGCCCTCAGCCGCGCGGGCCAGCCGCGCGCCGCGCCATGGTTTTGGCATGTCCTGTTACACCGGCCGGCCCTACAGCCGCGGCACTATCCGCCTGGCTTCCGCTGATCCGCTGGACCAGCCGCTGCTGGATCCCAACTACCTGGCTGAACCAGGCGACTGGGCCGCTGCCCTGGCCGGCCTGCGCTGCCTCATGGCCCTGATGGAAGCGGACGCCTTCGCCGATGTGCGTGCGGGTGGGCTGATGCCCGACCCGGCGCGAAGGCGTGAAGCCGAACTAATTGACTACATCCGCACCACCGCCGAGACCGGCTATCACCCGGTGGGCAGTTGCAAGATGGGGCAGGATGCGCTGGCTGTGGTGGATGGGGAACTGCGGGTGTATGGTGTGACGGGGCTGCGCGTGATCGACGCCTCGATCATGCCCAACATTGTTTCCGGGAATACCAATGCGCCGACGGTGATGATTGCGGAGAAGGGGGCGGATCTGGTACAGGGGCGCGGCTGAGCGCCACGCCCCTGCCAGGGATCATTATTTCTTCGCTTCGGGGAAGCGGGTCAGGACAGTGGCAACGGCCGGTACAGGCAGCCGCTGGCCCAGAGCCACGCTTTCACTTGCCTTGATCGGCCGGCTGCCGCCGCCGGTCTGGTAGATGAGCAGGGAGCTATCCACCTCAGCAAACTCGGCGGGCACAATGGCCAGGCCGAGCAGATAGCCATCATTGTCGATGGCGCAGCTCGTGACATGGCCGACGATCTTGCCGCGCCGGTCCAGGACCGGGTCGCCGGTTTCTGGCCGGCGCACACCCTTGTCGTTGAGGCGGAAGCGGACAAGTGTTCCCCTGTCCTCGTGGGCGATGAAGGCCGAGCGGCCGATGAAATACGGCTTCCAGGTTTTGACGAAGCTGGCAAAACCGGCTTCGGATGGGTTTAGCTCAAACGGGCCGGCCAGTTCATGGCCGTAGAGCGGCAGGCCGGCTTCGGTGCGGGTGCTGTCGCGGGCGGCGAGACCGGCCGGTTTCAACCCAAACGGCTCACCCGCTTTCACCAACATCTCCCAGAACGCGACCAGATCATCCGGGTGGACAAACAGCTCATAACCAACCCGCTCGCCGGTGTAGCCGGTGCGCGAGATGATCGCCTTGATGCCGCCCAGCTCACCCGTCATCAACCGGGCCCAGCCCATTGTTTTTAGCGCTTTGGCCTGGGCCGCGTCGCTGAGGCTGATGAGGATGTCGCGCGAGGCCGGCCCTTGCAGGGCGACATCGAGTAACTGGTCGGCGCCGCTGGAAGGCGCGCGCAGGTCACGCAGTTCTGTCCGGTTTTGGATTCGGGCGGCGGGGTTGGCCAGGTCGATGGCGACTTTGCCCTCGTTGACCGCGTTGAGCCAGGCCCAATCCTTGTCATTGTTGCTGGCGTTGACCACCATCAGATAACGCTGCTCTTCGACCCGGTAAACCAGCAGGTCGTCAATGACCGAGCCGTCCGGGGCGAACAGATAGGTGTACTGGGATTCGCCGACTGAGAGCGTGGCGACATCGTTGCTGGTGACCAGTTGCAGGAACGCCTCGGCGTGCGGGCCGCGGACGTCGAACGAGCCCATGTGGGTGACGTCGAAGAGGCCGGCGGCCGTGCGCACGGCGTTGTGTTCTTCGCTGACGTTGCTGTACCAGACCGGCATATCATAGCCGCCGAACGGCACCATCTTGGCGCCCATGGCGATGTGGGCCGCGTGGAGGCCAGTTGTCTTGATGGGCGCGTCTTCTGGCTCATTCCAGACGAAAGCGGGCAGTGGCTCACCGGCGACCTCAGTCTGGCCGACGAAGAACGGCTTGTTGGCCGGCGTGGGTAGGGCATCGGCCGGGGCGGCCAGCCCATCGACATCATTCACCACTTTGACGACCACCGGCCCCGGTAGCTTCGCATAATGGTCGGAAAATTCGACGTAGCCATCAGACAGGTCGCGCAGGTATTCAGCGGCGGCCTGGGTGTGGTAGGCGTCGGTCAGGCGCAGGTAATATTGGTCAGCGGCGGCGCGCAGCAGGTTGGCGGCGGCGGTGAAGTTGGGGCCGTAGAGCGCGGTTTCCTGCGTGGCCTCAATATCCAGACCGGCCACATCGCTGCTGAGGGCGGCATCCAGGAATTCGGTGGCGCGGGGACCGCGGACGGTCAGCGTGTGCTGGCTGGCGGCGCCGGCCGCTTGCGCCTGGAGATAGCCGGGACGGTCACCATCGACCATAGCCGGGATTTGGCCGGTCAGATAGGCGACGATCTCGCGACCGCGCTGGATGGCGGCGAAAGCGACTTTGGCGCGGCGGCGGCGGCGGCCACCGGGGGCGGCGTAGAAGAAGGGCAGGCAGCCTTTCAAGGTCACGGCCATCGCTTCGGCCAGCAAGTCGATCTCCTTGTCGCCGAAGCCGCGCTGGCTGATCCAGACGGTGCCGATGCGGACGCCGCTGGCGGCAAACGCGCTGCGGTCGCCGGGGATGGTGTTACGGTTGGTGACAATGCCGACGATGTCGAGGATGCGGGCGGCCATGTCGCCGTTCAGCTCAACCCCTTCCGGGGCGACGCTCTTGGCGTCGACCAGCAGCAGATGGTTCTGCGAACCACCGCCGACGACGCGCAAGCCATGCTCCTGCAACTTCTCGGCCAGCCGATCCGCGTTGGCGATGATGCGCTTTTGCAGTTGCAGGAAGTTGTCGGAAGCGTTGAGCTTGAGGGCGACGGCCAGGGCGGCCATGGTGTTGAGATGGGGGCCACCCTGTTCGCCGGGGAAGACGGCCCGGTCGATTCGTTTGGCCAGGTCAGCCCGGTGGGTCATGATCATGGCGCCGCGCGGGCCGGTCAGGCTCTTGTGTGTGGTCGTGGTGACGACGTCGGCGATGCCGATGGGGCTGGGGTGCAGCCCGGCGGCAACGAGACCGGAAATGTGAGCCACATCGGCCAGGAAATAGGCGCCAACCTTGTCGGCCATGGCGCGGAAGCGGCTCCAGTCGACGACGAGCGGATACGCCGAGTAACCAGCGACGATGATGTTGGGCTTGACCGCCAACACCTGCGCTTCGATGGCGTCATAATCCAGCGCTTCAGTCTGCGGATCGACAAAATAAGGGACGCTGTTGTACAGCTGGCCGGTCCGGTTGACGGGGGCGCCGTGGGAGAGATGGCCGCCATCGTTCAGGTTCAGTCCCATGATAGTGTCGCCCGGTTTGAGCAGGGCGGTGTAGACGGCGTTGTTGGCCGGCGCGCCAGAGAGCGGCTGGACGTTGACAAACAGGTCGTCGGCGCTGAGGCCATTGGCGGCGAAAAGTTCGGCGGCCCGGCGGCGGGTCAGCGCCTCCAGAACATCGGCATATTCAACACCTTTGTAATAACGCGGGTCGCTGTTGCGGCGATATTGGGCCAGCTCAGCGTCAAAATCCAGGATTTCGGCTTGAGTCTGGCGGCGGCTTTCCTCGCGAGGATACCCTTCCGCATAGACGTTGCTGAAGCTGGTCATCAGCGCTTCATTAACTGCTGGCGGTGCTTCGCTCTCAGAGGGGATCAGGATAATGGTCTGACGTTGCCGTTCATCCTCCCGCTTGAGCAGGTTTGCCATATCGGGATCGAGTTCGGCGATGGTGCCTTGGGGGATAAAGTCATGGGCCATAGGGGAATGCTCCATTCAGATTGTCATGTTGAGAGGCAAAAAGGCAGCGCCAGGGGCGACTACCAGAATATCTAACTCGGAAGGTTCGGTTGGGCTGTGAAAGAGTGCCAGTGGCGTGTACGGCATTTTAGCAGGAAACAGCCTTGAGGCCACCTGCTGCGCTATTTCACAAAAACCCGGTAGCCCCAAGGGGGCAAAGTGAGGGTTGCAGTCGCGCTGATCTCGACCGCTTCCTGGCTGAAATAATCGATGTAATTCCCGTAGGGCAAGGCCAAAGGGAAGGTGACGGTCTGGGGCTGGGCTGAGAAGCTGATGATGGCGAAGATTTGGTCTTCAGCATTGCGGCGGACAAAGCTCAGGATGTGATCCGGCCGGTCATTCACAACCGGCTCCATCCGCGCCCCCCAGGCGCCGTTCCAGAGGGCGCTATTTTCTTTCTTGAGAGCAAACAGCTGCCGGTAGAGCTCGCCGATCGGGTGTTCCTGCCATTCAATCGGGTCTTTCTCGAAAAAGGCCAGCCGGCGCGGGTTGCCTGCCTCCTGGCCGTTGTAGAGAAGCGGCATCCCCTCGGCGACAACTGAGAGGACAATGGCTGCTTCCAGCCCGTCGCCAAACAGCTCAAACTGGGTGCCATCCCAGGCGTTTTTGTCGTGATTGCTGACAAAGTTCATGCGGAAGGCATCGGCGGGATACGCCTTTTCGTTCCAGGAGTAGTAGACAAAGAGGGCATCGAGGCCGGCCTTGCCCTGGCAGATGTCGCGGACGGCGTCATGCCAGCTCCAGGCATAGGTCATGTCAAACGCCTCGGCGTGGAGATCGCGTGATTCCCATTCAGCCAGCAGGAAGACGGGTTTGATCGTATCCAGTTCCTGACGCAGATTGTTCCAGAAGTCCGTGGGCACAAAGCCAGCCACATCACAGCGGAAACCATCAACATCAACGTCGCTGACCCAATATTTCATGGCGTCGGTCATGTAGCGGCGTAGACCGGGCTGGCTGTAATCCAGCTCGATGATATCGGGCCAATCCCACCAGGGGGTGGGCAGGAAATCTCCTTTCCAGTCGCGGCGGTACCATTCGGGGTGGTCAACCGTCAGCTGGTTGTCCCAGGCAGTGTGGTTGGGGACCCAATCGAGGATGACGTGGAGGCCGAGATCGTGGGCGGCCTTGATGAAATGGCGCAAATCGTCGAGCGTGCCGAATTCGGGATTGACGCTGTAGTAGTCGCGCACGGAATAGGGGCTGCCCAGTGTCCCTTTGCGGTTGACCCGGCCGATTTCGTGAACGGGCATCAGCCAGACGATATCAACGCCCAGCGCCTGCAGGCGGGGTAATTGGGCGGCGGCGGCGCGGAAGGTACCGGCCGGTGTAAATTGCCGCGTATTGATCTGATAAATAGTCGCCTTTTTGCTCCACGCCGGATGCGTGAGCTTGACGTATGGGGTGGGCTGATAACGATCACCAGGGTTCATCTATGCTTTTCTCCGCTTATGTTAGCGCAGAAGCATAACGGAGCCCGTCCACCTGTCAAGCTATCCGGCCGAGGCAATTTCTCGCGACCATTCATGGATGACCAGGCGCAGGATATCCGCCTCGGTGATGATGCCGAGCAGTTCGCCCTGCCGGTTGACGACGGGCAGACCGCTGATCATGTTTTTCAGCATCAGCCGGGCGGCCACACCAATGCTTTCGTCGTAGGCGATGGTGAGCGGGTTGGGCGTCATGAATTCGGCGACCGTCAATTTTTCGGCCAGGGCATCGATCGCCGCGGGCGTGAGGGCCTGCGCGGGCGAGGGGCGGGCGGCGCGAATGTCACCATAAGTCACGATGCCGACCAGCCGGCCAGCCGCCACGACGGGCAGCCGGCGCACGGTATTATCGATGAGGAGCTGCTCCGCCTCTTTCAGGGTGGCTGTTGGCGTCACGGTGATCACATCTTTGGCCATCCAATCCAGGACCAGTTCATGTTTCATGTCACGAGCCTCCTTGTTATATGCGGTTGATTCCTCGCATTTTGACCGCGTCGGCCGCTGAGTGCCAGCGCGGTCAGGTGATAGCGACGATGCGGAAGCGGAGGTCACCGGCCGGTGCCTTCACCACCACATCCTCACCAATCTTGTGGTTGAGCAATGCCTGGGCCAATGGCGATTCATTGGAGATGAAGCCGGCTGATGGGTCCGCCTCAGCGACGCCAACGATGGTGTAACGTTCAATCTCACCTTCTTCAGTCCGGACTACAACCGTCTCGCCGATCTCGACGATGTTCGCCTCATTACCCGGCTCAATGAGCTGGGCGTTATCCAACATCAACTGCAGCTCACGAATGCGCCCATCGATCAGGGCGAGTTCATCTTCAAAGAGCTGGAATTCGGTGTTATCCATCCATTCGCCATCGGCCTTGACGTTCTGCATCTGTTCGATGACTTCCGGCCGCTTAACCTCAGTCAGGTGGGTTAGTTTTTCCTTGAGGTCAGCCAGCCCCTTTTCAGTTACGTAGCTTGGTTTATCCATTAGCATCATCATGCACCTTTTGCGGGAGAGTCGTTGGCCGATACCGGGCCACCCAATCAGGGCCGGACCCTGACTTGGCGGCCGCGACCATGCTGGCTGGCGATTATTCTGCCAACGTCTATGGTTTCTTCTTTAGTAGCGGAACAGGGCCGCTGTTTTGATTTCCTCGGCCAGAATCCCTGGCTCCAGCACCATGACCGTTCCGTCATGGCGCAGCGTCTGCAGGGCGGCGAGGTTGAGCATTTCCTGGCTGCCGGGGGCGCGCCGCTCATGTTGCTCATATTTCTGCGTTTCCAGGTCAAACAGCCCCCAATATTCATTGGGGGTATTGATCAGCAACGTATCCACCCGGTTGTGGGCTGCCGACGTGATGATCCGGGCCGGATCAGCCGTGGCCCGGCTGGCTGGCAACGCTTGCCACAGTTTTTCCACGGTGGCTTCGACTTCCTTGTCCAACAGCGGTTGCACCAGCGCGGCGCCGGCCGCCCGCAGTTTCTTGAGGCCGACACGTTCCGGATTGCCACTGATGGCGGTCGGCAGCAGGTGGGCGTAGCTGTTCACGCTTTTGTAGATGTCGAACAGGTAGTTGACACTGGCAACGACCATCGGAAGCGATTCTCTGGCCAGGTAGCGCTGCAGCCCTTCATCGACCTCCCGGCAGAATTGAGTCAGCATCTCTTTCTTGTGGGTGCTGGCATTACCGTGACCGTGGAAGATGGCCGCCCGGCGCCCACCTGGACTCGAGCTGCCGCTGGCGCCGTGATACTGGACCTCTTTTTGTGGATCGTCATATTGCCGTGCTTCGGCCAGGCTGGTGGGCATCTCGCGCAGATGGTATTCGGTCAACTCCCTGGCTGTAACCTTGAAGAGACGCACCAGGTTCTGCGATAGCAGCAGTAGGTAAAAGCGGGCTTCTGGTTGCAACAACGGCAGCAAAGGCCGCAGATAAAAATCACGCCCCACAATGACCATGGGCTCAATGGCCATAGGCAGCTGTACAACCTGATTGAAGTCGACGCCGAGATAAATGGCCAGCCCCTGATTCTGATGTTTCCAGAAATCGCCATTCTGCTCCAGCAGATCGCTGGCCGGCAGCAGTAACCGTTCAATATCTGGATGGCGCAGCGCCGGCGCGAACCACTTTAGTTGGCTGCGGGCTTGATCCAGCAGATTACGCAGCTGGAGTTTGTCCCCCATCTGAGCTTCCAGCTGCTCCTGATGGGTCGGCAGGAAGAGTGAAACACAAAATTCGCCGCTGTGATCAAGCAGTCCATAGAGTTGTTTTTTGCTCAGGTAGCTATTCATCGGGTTGCTCCTGTTTGCAGACAAAAGATAGCGTGACAGAGGAACGGGCCAAAATGGGCTAGCTACACTATGCGGTTTTTCTGATTTTGGAGATAGTGATAAAGAGCATGACCGGTCTGGACAACCGTCATATCGGAGGAGAGAGTTTCCGCAGATGGCGCAGATTTCGCTGATTCTGTTTAGCCTGTCCGATGCCCGGCCACGCGAACAAATCATCTGTGAAATCTGCGCCATCTGCGGCAAAAAACTAGACGTAGAAGGCGCGACCGGCCGGTACCTTGCGCAGCCCGGGGTGGGCTGCCAGGACGCTTTCGTCGATGTCGAAGCCGAGACCGGGCCGGTCCGGCAGGGTGAAATAGCCGTCGTGGACCGGCAGCGGCTGGGAAAGGCAGCCGTCGCGCCAGGGCACATCCTTCAGCATGAACTCCTGCCGGAAGAAGTTGGGGATAGTGGCCATGGTGTGGGCCGAGGCGATGGTGGAGATGGGGCCGTTTGGGTTGTGGGGGGCGATGGGGATGTTGTAGCTCTCCGCCAGGATCGCAATTTTGCGTAGCTCGCTGATGCCACCGCAGCGGGTGATATCGGGCATGAGGAAATCAGAGGCGTTGGCGTCCAGCACCCGTTTGGCCATGTAGCGGCTGTGCAGCCGCTCGCCGACGCAGACCGGCAGGCTGATCTGGCGCCGGATTTCGGCGATGGCGTCCGGGTATTCCGGCAGGGCGGGTTCTTCGTACCACATGCAGTTAAAGTTGAGCGCCGCCAGCCGGTGAGCCATCTCCACAGCGGTGGGGCCATTGAGGAAGGCGTGGGTCTCAATGGCGATGGCGATCGCCGGCCCGACCGCTTCGGCCACGGCGGCGACCAGGTCGAGCGCCAGCTGTTTCTGGGCTTCGCTCAGGCTGTTGTTGTCGCGCAGGTTCTCGCCGTAGCGGTAGTTGACATGGGCGAACGGGTCAAACTTGAGTGCCTTGAAGCCGGCGGCGACGACTTCCTTGGCCTGGCGGGCATAGTCCGCGGCGCTATGGTCGCCATCGATGAACCAATAGTTGGCGTAGAGCTCGATTTCGGTCCGGTAGGCGCCGCCCAGCAGCTCGTAGACCGGCACACCAAGCAGCTTGCCCTTGATATCCCAGAGGGCGATGTCGATGGCGCTGATGGCGGAGAGCAGCGGGCCGGCCTGGCCCAGCCAATGCATGTCCCGGTACAGCTTGGTCCAGATGAAGTCGATGCGGCGCGGGTCCTGGCCGACGACGTAGCTGCCGACATATTGGCAGGCCGCCTCGATGAGCGGCGAGCCAGGCCAATTGGTGCCTTCACCCCAGCCGTGGATGCCGGCGTCGGTCTCTACCTTGACCAGGGTCCAGTTGTATTTGATGCCTTCGACAAGATAGGTTTTGACGTTGGTGATGCGCATGGCGGCCTCGTGGGTGGCGGCAGGATGTCGCCGGTTTTGGGAACAAGTGGCGCAATGATAGCGGGAGGGCGGGCGAAAGGAAAGGTGACCGGCCGGTGAGGGGTCCCTACCAACCCGACGGGTCCCCAACCCGACGGGTCCACCACCCGACGGGTCCACTACCCGACGGGTCCACTACCTGTCGCCAACGCGGTCCACTACCCGACGGGTCCGCCACCGACAAGGTCTGCTACCTGTCGCCAACGCGCGGCTGAGCGTAGAATTGCAGAATGGCGAATTGATGCTGTAACCCACGATGGAGGTATCTCGCGACGAAACGAAAAGTTCTGCTGACTGGCGCCGCGCTTGCAAAACAGCCGGTGCTGCTTCCGCTGCGGGAACGATATGAGCTGACGCTGACCGATGTGCGCAACACGGAGGGAGACGGCACCGAGGTGGAAGGGATTATCCTGGCTGACCTCACCATCCCGGACCGACGCTTACCGGCATCTGTTCCAGGGGCAGGATGCTGTGGGGTCGCCATGGGGCTTTGCCCGGCCGGACGAGCGCACCCCGGAGAAGATTTTCCGGGCTGGGTATGCCAATGTCGGCATGGCCCCACGGTGTTTACCAGACAGCACTCTGAGGAGAATGTCGCCCGGGTCGTCGTCGCCAGCTCCAACCACGCGGCCGATTACTATGAGGCGCTGATCCTCGATGGCAAGATGGATTTTGTGGATCCGAATGGCCGGGCTCTTTCAGACAATTATTATGGCTGGGCCAAGGAAGTGTACGAACATCTCGGCTTTGTCTTTGCCTGTGGCGTGGAGAATGGCCGGGCGCTGGAAAATGTGCAGATCCGTATCGGCGGGCCGCGCGAGACGGATATCGAACGGTGCGAGCTGGGCGACCTGCGTTGTATGCGCCGCGCCCTGGGCGCCTACATTAGCGAACGGGATATGCAGCAGCTTTTTGTGAAAAGTATTGAAGCAGAGGATATTCGCGACGAAAATGGTGTGCCGTTTCAAATTTTCTACGGCGTGAGCGGTAACCATCACAACTTCTGGAGCATCGCCAACGCGCGCAAAGTCATTGGCTACGCGCCGGAAGACAACAGCGAACTCCGTTTTGCCAGCTGGATTCAGAAGCATATTGCCGCAGCCACGGCCCAAAGTTGATGGTCAGGAGATCAAGTGCCGGATTTTAGCCATACCCACGCGCTTTTCCCCATCAAAGACAATCTGGTCTACCTGAACAATGCGTCAATTGGCGCGTTGTCGACGCGAGTGACCGCGGCTGTCAACGAGCTGCTGAACGACGTCCAGCAGCAGGGGCGTATCAACTATCCCAATTGGTGTCGCATCGCCGACACGACCTTCAAGGCCAACATCGCCCGCCTGATTGGCGCGGGGGCTGACGAGATTGCCTTTGTCAAAAACACGACCGAGGGCATTCTGATAGTGGCTAATGGGCTGGATTGGCGCCCGGGCGACAATGTCATCATCGCGGAGCAGGAATATGCCTCCAACGTCTACTGCTGGATGAACCTGGCTCGTCGCGGTGTGGCGATCAACTGGGTGCCGCTGGATGGGGGGCGAGTCACGCCTGAGGCCATCGCCGCGGCCATCACGCCACGCACCCGGCTGGTCTCGCTCAGCGCCGTCCAGTTCTGGAATGGCTTTCGCGCCGACCTGACAGCCATTGGCCAGCTTTGCCGGCGTCATGGCGTGTTGCTCAACCTGGATGCCATCCAATGGGTCGGGGCGCTGGATCTGGATGTATCGCAGTACGAGATTGATTTCCTTTCAGCCGGGTCGCACAAATGGCAGTTGGGGCCGATTGGGACGGGCTTTTTCTATTGCCGGCGGGGTTCGCTGGAGACGATCTGGCCGCAAAATGTCGGCTACCACAGTGTGGATAAGTCGGAGGATCATCTGGATTATGATTTCAGGCTGCGGCCCAATGCCGGCCGGTTCGAGGAAGCGCTGGTGAATTTTCCCGGCCTCTGGGGACTGAATGCTGCGGTGGAGCAATTATTGGAGCTGGGTACGGCCAACGTCGAGCGCCACATCATGACCCTGAACGATCAGGCGATCGCCGGGCTGCGCACGTTGGGGTACGACATTGTGTCGCCCCTGGGCGCAGACGAACGCTCCGGTGTGCTGGCGTTCCGCCATCCAGATTTGCCGGTTGCTGAGCTGGAACAGCGGTTGAGCGACGCCGGGGTCCACCTGGCTATACGGGCGGGCAATCTGCGTATTTCGCCCTCGTTTTACAACGATAGTGGCGAGATCGAACGCTTGCTGGCAGCGCTGCCGTCGGCCAGAGGCTAGGGCGCAGCGCAGAAGTCAGGCGGCGACGGCATCTGCTTTGGGCAGTTTGCCGCTGACGCCGAGAAGCCAGCGCATACAGCGGTGCCCAAAGTCGGCTCCGGCCACGAACATGAGCGGGCAGGCGCCATCGATCACGTTGAGGCCGTGGCGACGCCCGTACTCTGTCGCAGCCGCGGAAACGCTGCTGGTGGCCTGGCCGAACATCGGGTTGCCGTGCATCCAGACATGGTGGATGTCGTAGGCGACGCAATCGCGCATGACCGCCTCAGCTGTTTCCGGCCGGGTGACGATGATGACGGCGCCGACCCCGCCGGGGATGGATCCGACATCGGGATAGCAGGCGACGCCTTCCAGTCGCGTGGCCTCCGGGTTAACCGGGAACACTTCGTAACCCTTGTCTCGCAGGGCCCGCAAAATACCATTGCCGGTGCCGGTACTGCTATTGCGTGAAACACCGACTACCGCGATCCGCTTTTCGGCCAGGAACGCGGCCGTTTGCTCTTTCAGATTCATTCTCTTCTCCGCTCAGACAGCCAGGACCAGCTGCTGCTCATAATACGCTTCGCACTCGTCTTCACGGCCGCGCACCAGCCGTTTGCCCAGGAGGGGGCCAAACCGGCCGGTAATCACCGTCCATTGTCCGTCGCCATCCTTATCGTCGCGATAGATCACCACCCAATCGAAATTCATGCCCAGCTGGTGGGCCCGGGCCGTGTTGGAGAACAGCGCCGTGTAATGCATGGCGCCCCGTTGCGTGTGCAGCACCGGCAGCCAGGCCTCGTTGGTTGGGTTGAACTGGCGTGGCGCGATCCGGGGCAACTCCTTCTCACGGGCTTTCTCCCGGTACTCAAAGTCAACGGACAACAGATCTTCGATGGGTGGCATATCCCGGATGGCCTGGCGCGGTTTCGGCGGCGTGCGGGCTGAGCGATGCAGGCGGCCGGCCAGCGATTCGCGGACGCCGCGCAGCCGTTTCAGGCCAAAACCCGGCACGCGGGTCAGCCGGCCATCGTAGGCGGCCTCTTCCAGTTCACGCAGGGATTCGACGCCGATTTCTTCGTGGATGCGCTCGGCCAGGCGGGGGGCCGATGCCGGCACCGTGGCCGGGATCTGCTCCGGTTCCGTCTCGCCACGCAGCCGCGCCAACAGCCGCAGGCTACCCGTCTGGGCCATCTGTTCAATCGAATGGGCAATAGATTGGCCGATGCCTGGCAGGCGGATCAGACCTTCCAAACCGTCCCGGGTCAGGAGAACCCAGGCCGGGATGTCGAGACCCCGCAGGGTCACGGCGGCGGTTCGATACGCCTGAACGCGATAAGGATTGGCATATTGGGCCTCGAGTAGGTCGGCGACCGCTTCCAGCTGACTGGCCATTGCCTCATTGGACAATTTCTCGGCAGTGACCTCGTCTTCCTGAATCATGGGGCACCTCGTTGATGGTTCAGCCGGCAAATTGGGACCGGCTGGGTAGTCAGTACGCGAAGGGAAAGGGACAGGGCACATTACCCTTCCTGTCAACATAGTGCATTTTTGCTAGTCGGGTTAGTAACAAATGACATGCCTGGCTGATGAGATTAGACACCATTTGCGGGCAAATCTGGCCTGGTGGCTCCTGCGCCTCTAGAATGGGAGCCTTCAAGGAGGCGACTGATGGCACGACGACCCAATCTGCTTTACATCCATTCAGATCAGCACAATCCATTTGTGACAGGCTGTTACGGCGACTCGCTAGTGCAGACGCCCCACCTGGACCAGCTGGCGCGTGAGGGGACACTGTTTCACAACGTTTATTGTAGTTCGCCCTTGTGCGGGCCGTCGCGCGCCTCGATGCTGACAGGGCAACAACCCTATCAGCACCAGGTCTGGACCAACCAGCACATGCTCGATTCGGCCATCCCAACGCTGGCCCACGCGCTGGGGGCGGCGGGCTACCGGCCGGTCCTCATCGGCCGCCTGGATGTGATGGGGCCGGACCAGTTGCATGGTTACACGGCGCGGCTGGTCGGCGACCATACGCCCAACTACGTGGGCGGCCCCGAGCCCGACCGCGGTATTCTGACTGGCGCCAACGATCCGGAGCGGGCCAGCCTGGAGCGGACCGGCGCTGGCTTGTCGGCTTACCAGGTTCACGATGAGGATGTGGCGGCGGCGGCAGTTGAGTTCCTGGAAACGTATGCCGCCGGCAAGGACGCGGAGCCATTCAATCTCACCCTGGGCTTTATGCTGCCGCACGCTCCCTTTGTGGCCCGCCGTGAGGATTACGACCAGTTTGCCGGCCAGGTGCCGCTGCCATCGAAGCCGCGCCCCATCGAGGCTGAGCGTCATCCCCATTTGCGCTGGTGGCGGGGGCACACCGAGTCGGCGGTTGTGGCTGAGGCTGAAGTGGCGCGCGCCCGGGCGGCCTACTGGGCGCTGGTCAGCCGGCTGGATGCGCTCATTGGCCAGGTGCTCACGACGTTGGAGCGCCTGGGTTTGCGGGAGAATACGCTGATTGTCTACACATCAGACCATGGCGATATGCTGGGTGAGCATGGGCTCTGGTGGAAACATGTGTTTTATGAGGAATCGGTCAAGGTGCCGTTGATCGTGAGCTGGCCGGGGGTGTTACCGGCCGGTCAGCAGCTCAATCAGGTTGTTAGCGCTCTCGATGTGGGCGCGACCATCCTGGATGCGCTCGGGGCGCCGCCGTTGCCGCATGGATCCGGCCGGAGTTTGTTGCCATTGATCCGTGGTGAGGCGCCGGACTGGGAAGATGTTGCCTTTAGCGAATATTGTGTGGACCAGTTCTGCCCGCCGGAGGGCTGTTTTCACCGGATGGTGCGGCAGGGCGATTGGAAGCTGATTTATTATCACGGCCAGCCGCCGCAATTATTCAACCTGGCTGACGACCCGGCGGAGTTGATTGACCGGGCCGGCGATCCCGATTGCGCGGCGATTCAAGCGGCACTGACCGAGCAGTTGCTGGCCGACTGGGACCCGGACTGGGTGCGTGAGCGGCTGGCCGCGAAGCGAGCTGACCTGGCCATCTTGCGCGATTGGGCCAAACAGACCGAGCCGGCCGAGACAATTCGCTGGCAAATGCGCCCAGATATGAATTTTTTGGAAGAGGTTTAGCCGCAGATTACGCAGATACTTCGCTTCGCTCAGCACAAGTTTTGGGATTGAGGAATACGTGACATCACCCAGCGCATTTTGAAAACAGATTCTGAATTGCGCCCACATTGGGTAGCGTTTACAGAAAATCCCAAAATCTGCGCAATCTGCGGCCAACTCTTATGCTTGAGGAGATGAGATGATTGCGGACAAGGTATTGCGAAATGATTGGCATCCGGTGGCATCGGTGGCGCAACTTGCCGAGAAACCGTTGTTACCGGTGCGGTTGCTTGGCGAAGATTTGGTTCTCTGGCAGGCCAATGAGGAGATCATGGCCTGGCAGGATCTGTGTGTGCACCGGGGAACACGGCTGTCGCTGGGTAAAATTGTCGACGGGGATCGGGTGGAATGTCCGTATCATGGCTGGACCTACAACACAGCCGGTCGCTGCGTCCACATCCCGGCCCACCCGGAGCAGGTGCCGCCGGCCAAGGCGACGGTCCGGCAATACCAGGTGCGCGTGCAGTATGATTTGATCTGGGTCTCACAGGGTGAGCCGGCGCACGCTATCCCGGAATTCCCGGAGTGGCACAAGGCTGAATACCGCAAACTGCTGTGTGGACCATACTCACTCAAGGCGGCCGGGCCGCGCATCGTGGAGAATTTCCTGGATATCGCCCATTTTCCTTTTGTGCACGAGGGGATTCTGGGGGTGCGGAACCGGCCGGAAATTGCCGACTACCACGCCGAAATCACGCCCGAAGGCGTCCTGGCCCAGGGGGTGCGCGTCTATCAGCCCAATCCGTATGGCACCGGCCGGGGCGACACCGTCGCCTACACCTACCGGGCGCAGCGGCCGCTGACCGCCTACCTGCTCAAAGAGTCTGAGGGGCCGAGTTTCTCCATCTTGCTGACCATTACGCCGCATGATGAACTGGCCAGCACAGCCTGGATGTGGATGGCGATGAATTACAGCCACGAGACACCGGCCGAGGAGTTGATCACCTGGCAGGATGAGATTTTTGCCCAGGATTTGCCCATCGTGGAGTCACAACGGCCGGAACTGTTGCCATTGGACTTACAGGCGGAACTTCATCTGCGTTCTGACCGGACGGCCATCAGCTACCGGCAATGGCTCAATCAACTGGGCCTGACGTTTGGGACCGCCTGAGGCGGGCGTGACTCAGGTAACCAGGTCAGCCGGCATGAAGCTGTAATCGTTGATCCCGGCAATGACGACCGCTTGCGGCTCCAGCACCAGTCGGGATATGCTGCAATTGTATTTGCGATACCAGATGTGGCGACCGCCGTCCGGTAACTCGAGGTAGCGCTGCCCTGAAGTAACTGTCTCAAACAGGGCAGTTGAAAAGCCGCCATGGGTCACGATAGCTACCCGATCCTCCGTATTCCCGTGTCGTTCGAGTAGCTCTTCGAGGAAAATGCGGGCGCGGCGCGGGGCGATATCGTAGGGTTCATAGGGCCGGTTCCACCAGCCTTCACTGCCGAGCGTATCTGGCACCACAAAGTCGGGGAAGCGGCTGGCAAAGTAGTCGCGGTTGGGGCCGGGCAGCCCGACTTTTTCGCCGGACGCCGGATCCGCTTCGTAGATGCCGCCCCATTCATGGATCACTTCCCACGCTTGCAGCGGCACGCCGATGGCGGCGGCGACGTAGCTACCTGTCTGGACCGCGCGCGTCATCAGGCTGGCATAGAGATGGGTGATGCCCAGGCGATTGTGATCCCCGTTGTTGCCCCCCCGTCATTGGACAGGAAATCAGCCAGGGCCTGTACTGCCGGCGATGGCCGATCTCGGTGATCCCGGGATCTGGCGACCGTTCGGCTTCGTCGCCTTTGGCGGCCAGGCGGCGTTGTTCTGTGATTGGGCGTGACGGATAACGATGAGTTCCATAAAGCTTCCCTTTTTGCGCCTACTTTAGCCACTATTAAATATCGATCAACCGTTTGGGTTGATTTGCAGAAAACACCCATCTTCTGGCATCGCCATGCCTGCCCAAACGGGAAAAACGGCGGCAGGAATCCAGATCTTGCCGGCAGCCGTTGAAACTCTCAGCCCTTCCTGGGCCATAATCTCAGGTGGAGAAATGTACCTTACTGCGAGGAAGTGAAATGAAGCTAGGCGTTGTCTTTCCCCAGAACGAATTCCCCCTCGATCCCATCGCCATCCGTGATTTTGGCCAGACTGCTGAAGGGCTTGGCTTTGATTATGTGCTGGTCTATGACCATGTGCTGGGCGCCAACCCGGAGCGGCCCGGCGGCTGGCAAGGCCCATACACCCATAAGGATGCCTTCCATGAGCCCCTTTGTGTTGTTCAGCCATTGGGCGGCGCTCACCCAAACCCTTGAATTTGTGACCGGCATTCTGATTTTGCCGCAGCGGCAGACGGCCCTGGTGGCCAAGCAGGCGGCATCGCTTGATTTTCTATCGGGCGGCCGCTTGCGGCTGGGCGTGGGTGTGGGCTGGAACGCTGTCGAATACACTGGCCTGGGCCAGGATTTCAACCGCCGGGGCAAGCGGATGGAGGCGCAAGTCGAGATGCTGCGCCGGCTGTGGACGGAGCCATTGGTGACGATGGACGGCGACGGCGAACGGCTGGATGACGTCGGTTTGCTGCCCATGCCGGTCCAGCGCCCCATCCCCATCTGGATGGGCGGCTATGCTGATGTGGTGTTGCGGCGGATGGCCCGGCTGGCCGATGGCTGGTTCCCGGGCGGCGGCGGCGCGGCCCAGTTGGCGCCCCAGGTAACCAAGATGCGCTCTTACCTGGAGGAAGCCGGCCGCGACCCGGCCACGTTCGGCATCGACGTCTGGCTGAGCGCGCGCGCCAGTCTGAACAGGAGCTGACCAGGGAAGCGGCTGCCTGGCGCGAGATGGGCGCCACCCACATGGCCATCAACACGCTGCGCTGCGGCTACGAAACGGCGGGCGAGCACCTGGCCAGGATCGAAGCGTTACGCAAGTTGTTCGATTAAAGAGTTTTTGCCACGGATTAAGCACGGATTTGGCACGGATTTTTTTTATAAAAAAATCCGTGTTTAATCTGTGTTAATCCGTGGCTTTCAGGAGGCGGGATGAGTGTGAAGGGTGATTGGCGCGCGGGCGCGCCGGGACGATGTTTACGACGGAGAAACAGGCGGCGGTGGGGTCGCGTGGGGTGGTGACGGCCAATCATCCGCTGGGGGCGGCGGCCGGGGCGGAGATGCTGGCCGCCGGTGGCAACGCGATTGACGCGGCGGTGGCCACGTTGTTTGCCCTGAATGTGGTCGAGCCAATGATGGTCGGCGTGTTTGGCGCCGGCTGGATGAATGTGCGCCTGGCGGATGGCCGCCAGATCGTCATCGACAACTATTCGACGGCCCCGCTGCGGCCCAGCCGACCCTGTACACGCCGGTTGCTGACAGCTGGCCCAATTATATGGAAACGGTTGGTGATCAGAGCAAGTGGGCTATCTGGCCTGTGGTGTGCCCGGCAATCTGAAGGCGTGGGCGGAACTGGTCGAGCAATACGGCCGCTTTTCCCTGGCCGATGTGATGGGGCCGGCCATCCGCTATGCGGCGAACGGCTTCCGGGCAACCCCCTATCTCAACGATTGCATTGGCGTTTCAGCCGCCAGAAGGGCTTGCGTTTCCGGAGACGGCGCGAACATTTTTGCCCGATGGCCGGCCGGTCAAGGCGGGTGAACTGGTGCGGCAGCCGGAATTGGCTGAGTCGCTGCAGGCGATTGCCGCGGCGGGGCCGGGCGTGCTTTATGGCGGCGCCCTGGGGCAGCTTATTGTCGACGATATCCAGAAAACGGCGGCATCATGACGGCGGCTGACCTGAAGCGTACGAGATCATTTACCGGGAGCCGCTGCGCGGCCATTACCGGGGTTATGAGATTGTGGTGCCGGCGCCGCCTTGCTCGGGCGGAGCTCCATATCCTGCAGATTCTGCAGATCCTGGAAGGGTATGATGTGGGCGCGCTTGGTTTTGGCACGCCTGAGATGATTCATCTGCTGGCTGAATGTTTTAAGATCGCCTTTACCGACCGGGCGGCTCATGTAGGCGACCAGCAAGAAGTGCCGGTTGAATGGCTGATCTCGGCGGCTGCCTATGGGGCGGAGCGACGGGCAGGGATCGACATGGGCATGGCACACCGGCCGGTTCCCGGCGTCCCTCCTCAACCGAATCCGGCAACACCACCCACGTCACTGCTGCTGATGCCGACGGCAACATTGCTTGCCTGACCCAAACCATCAACCATATTTTCGGCTCTAAAGTAACGGTACCGGGCACCGGCATCATCCTGAACAACACCATGGCTCTCTTTGATCCACATCCCGGCATGGCCAACTCCGTTGCCTCCGGCAAGCGGATGGTCAGCAGCATGTCGCCGACCATCCTGCTCAAGGACGGGCAGCCGTTTATGGCGCTGGGGACGCCGGGGGGCGTGCGCATCTTCCCGGCGGTGCTCCAGGCGATCATCAACGTGATCGACCACGGCATGAGCCTCCAGGAAGCGGTGGAAGCGCCGCGCGTCTGGACGCAGGGCCAGGAGCTGGAGCTGGAAGAGGGGGTGGCGGCAGCGGTCCGGCAGGATCTGGCCCAGCGGGGCCACAGGCTGCTGGAAGTGTCGGCCGTGGCTGGCGGCATGAATGGTGTCCATTTTAACGACGACGGCACCATCATCGGGGCCGCGTGCTGGCGGGCCGACGGTTCGCCGGCGGCGCTCGGCGGCGGCCCATCCCGGCCCGGCGCCCGCTTCCGCCCCACCGTGGTGCCCTGATTTCAACCTGTCAGGTCCCCCCAACCTGTCAGGTTAGGACAACCTGACAGGTTGGGACCTCTCATCTGGAGATTTTGCATGAGCGAGACGACTCGACCGGATACGCTGACTTTTGCCACTCGCGGCCTGCCCATGATCGACCATGGCGATGGCGTTTATCTGTATGATGATCAGGGCAACCAGTACCTGGATGGCTCTGGCGGCCCGGCAGTTTATTGCCTGGGCCATCGCCACCCGGAAGTGACGGCGGCGATTATGAGGAGCAGTTGGACCGGATCGCCCACGCCTATCGTTATCACTTCAATAGTGAACCTCTCATTGAACTGCAAACGATGCTGGCCCGATTGGCTGGTGGGACGCTCAACCAGATGGTGCTGTCGAGCAGCGGCTCGGAGGCGGTAGAGGGTTGTCTGTCGATCGCCATTCAATACCATCATGCCAACGGGGAGCCGGGGCGGCAGCTGTTTATCAGCCGGAACGTGCTTATCATGGCAGCACCTTCGGGGCGCGCTGGCGTTGACCGGCTTTGCCCAGCGCAAGTTTCCCTATACACCGCCCGGTGGCCTGGCGCACCAGGTTTCGACGCCGAATCTGTACCGGTTACCGCCGGTGTCCCCGCCAACCAGCTGGTCGATTTCTACGCCGACGAACTCGAAGCCAAAATCCTGAACTTGGCCCGGAACGGGTCGCCGGCTTTGTCTTTGAGCCGGTAGTCGGCGCCTCAATGGGGGTGATGCCCGCGCCCGAGGGTTACGCCCAACGCATGCGTGCCATCTGTGATCGCTATGGCGTTCTCGCGATCGCTGACGAGGTGATGTGTGGCTGTGGCCGGACCGGCCCCTGGCGTGCGCTGGAGCATGACGGCGTCCAGCCGGATCTGATGATGGCGATTGCCAAGGGGCTGGGCGGTGGCTGCGTCCCGCTCGGGGCGACGATGTTCACGGAGCAGGTGGGTTATAGTTGTCCGCGCTGCGCACGGTGAGCTGATTTACGGTCACACCTTCTCCGGCACACCGCGGCTCTTCGTGCAGCGGCGGCGCTGGCCGTGCAAAAGGTGATGGTTGAGGAGAACCTGATGGCCAAGGTGGCTGAGGATGGCGTCTGGTTCGGCGAGCAGCTGGCAGCGGCCCTGGGCGACCATTCTCATGTCGGCCACATTCGTGGCCGGGGATGTTTTGGGGTGGAATTTGTGGCTGAGCGCGATAGCCAGCAGACGTTTAGCCCGGATCTGCAGCTGACAGCCCGTTTTCGCCAGCAGGCGCTGGCCAACCGGCTGGTCTGCTACCCGGTCTCTGGGTTTGTCAACCACCAGACCGGTGATGCGGCCATCCTGGCCCCATCTTACCAGCCACGCGAGGAACTGGCTGCCATCATCGACCGCTTCACCCAAACCCGCGAACAACTCTTCGACGACCTGCCGGATAGTTTTTTGCCGCAGATTACGCAGATTAAGGGATTGGTTTAGTTTCGCGAGACCAAAAATCCCCAAAAGTTGTGCTGAGCGAAGCGTATCTAATCTGCGGCAAAATTATTCTTTAAAAGCCAACCGATGCGGTCGTAGAGAGATGAGGTTGTGGACCAGGACGATGAGGCCGAACCCGGCAGCGAATGCCGTATGGCCCAGGTCAAACAGGCAGAAGGTGGCCAGGCCGAAGATCAGAGTTCCAGGGAAGAGCGCAGCCAGCCAGGGGACTGGGCACGGGCGCTTTGCCCGAGCGGCTGGGGTCGTCGGGGACGGCAAGGTTCCCCAGATGATGGCGCCCAGAATGGGCAAGCCTGATGGCCAGCAGATAGCCTGCCAGACCATCAGCTTGCTGTTTGCTCCCCAAAGAGCATAGCTACCCAGCGCCGTCAACTCCAGCAGGAAGCGCAGGGGCAGAGATTAATTGGATTGGAACCCATCGCGATCGATCTCCTGGTGCAGCGCTTCGTAGCTGGGCAGGCCAATGCGGGCAGTGATCTCCTGCTGCCACAGCTCAGCCAGCCGGGCCAGGATCTCATCTGACAGTTCGTAGGCGTGGCTGCCCACCTGGCCGCGCCGGACCTTGGCTGAGTCGCTGCCTGGCGGCAGGCCGAGGTGGGACTCGCTGCGGTCCCGCATCAACTTGTCGTCAAAGCGGTCCTTATGCCGGAGCATAAACTCGAAAGAGCTGTGCGCCAGGGTGAGCTGTAGCAATTGCTTCATCGAGCGGGATGCCGCAGAAGCGCGGCGATCTTCTGGATGGTACCGGCGGATCAGCCTGCATCGACTCGTAAGCCAGCAGCAAAACATCGTCCCTGAAGCGCTGTGGCCACCAGGAAGCAGGTGATGCCAGTAGCCATGACCTTCAGACGGTTCCAGGAAGCCGACGGCGTACTTCCGCCATCGAAACAGAACCGGGCTCAAAAACCAACCTCGTTAAAACGGTAGAGCGAAACGAGAACATCGCGCGGATCGCGGACCGGGACGATGTAGCGGGCCCCTTTGGGGACTTTGTGCCAGGTCAGGTGGCTTTTGTAGGCGCGTGGTTGCCAGGCTTGAGCGGCGTCCAGGTCAATGCCAAAATCGGTGGAGACCTCCAGCCAGGGCACGACCCGGGAGATGTCGTCAAAAGCCATGTCGCCACGGGAGCGCAGGGTATGGACAATCTGCTGGGTCCAGGTCGTACCTGACTTCGCATAGGGACTGATGATGATATCCGTTGGCCAGGGTTGAAAGGCCAGCCCATGCTCGTAGGCTTCATCAGTCGTGAATTCCGGCAGCTCTCTCATTTCCGCTATGCTGCGGGGCCGGCGTTGGCGTGGGGCACTCATTGAAGTGGCTCAGGTGAGCTGGACCCAATCGCTGTCCAGCGTCTCGAAACGGTTGTGCAACTCGGCGACAACGGCCGGGTCGATGGGCAGTTCGTTGGCGATCCAGTCGAGATTGGCCTGCATATGAGCCGGGTTTTTGGTGCCGACGATGATGGTATCCACGTCTTCGTGGGCCAGGGTGAAGCCGAGGGCGAGCAGGATGCGGTTGGAGGGGGCACCGGCCGGTGGATTCATATGATCCATCGCCTGCGCCCGCTCAAAGTATTGGCTGGCATAGTTGCTGGGACAGGCCGTTGCACCCCAGGCGCCATTGGCAATGGGGCGCTTGATGATGATGCCCATATCCTGAGCAGCCGCATGCTCGAATAAACGCGTCCGCGCGCGCTGCTCAACCAGATTGAAACTGGTTTGTAACGTGTCGAAAATGCCGCTGGCGATGGCCCAGGCCGCCGCCTCATTGTCACCGCTGTAACCGACAAAACGGGTTTTGCCGGCTGCCTGCGCCGCCAGTAGCGCCTCAATGGCGTCACCCTGTTCCAGCACTTCGACAGAGCAGGAATGAAGCTGAACGATATCCAGGTGGTCCGTTTTCATCCGCTTCAGGCTGCGGTCGATGCTGTCGGTGATGGTCTGGGCGGTCCAATCCTCGCCCTCATAGCCGCCGGCCACGTGCCCGGCCTTGGTCGCCAGGATAAACTCATCCCGCCGGTGGGCGATGGTGGCGCCGATGGTTTCCTCGCTGATGCCGTAGCAGGCCGCCGTGTCGAGGAAATTAATGCCCCCATCCAGGGCGGCGTTGAGGACCTTGCTGGCCTGCTCGATGTCCGCTTTGGTTAATTGGTTACCGATCTCCGAAAGGCCGGCGCCGAGGAGGCTGACCTGTAATTCTGTTCTGCCTAGTCGTTTGGTTTGCATGATGTAGTTCTCCTGTTTAGCGTGCAGCGCTTAATTGTACTCCACCACCACCTTGGTCATCGCCCCCGGCTCATGCTCGATGTAACCAAAGCCCGTTTCCAGCTCGCCAAACGGCACCCGGTGCGAGATCAGGCTGGCTAGGTCGCGGATGAGGCCGCGCTGGATGGCGCCGAAGAACCAGCGGGCGTGGCGGGCGATATCCCAGCCGCCATCCGACGAGATCATGGTGAGCTCGCCCAGGTGGAAATCCATGCCGAAGAGCGGGTGGGCCGGGTAGGGACCCTTGAGCTGGCCGACGACGCAAACTTTGCCGTTGCGCCGGGTGACGGCCATCGTGTCTGCCAGCGCTTCGTAAGATGAGGAACATTCCAGGGCGATGTCGATGCATTCCGGGCCGTAGCGGTCGACGATGGCGGCGGCGACGTCTTCGTCGGCCGGGTTGAGCAGGATGTCGGCGCCGAACTGGCGGGCCAGGGCGAGGCGGGCGGGCTGCCTGTCACTGACGATGATACGGTTGGCGCCGGCCAGCCGGGCCGAGATGATGCAGGCCAGGCCGACGACGCCGGCACCCGTGACGAAAACATCATCGCCTAGCTGCAGTTCCGAACGGCGAATCGCCTGAGCCGCGACGTTGAACAGGGTGGAGAAGACTGCTTCTTCGTCGCGAATATCATCCGGGATAGGCGCCAGTTGGTCAGCCGGCCAGATGTATTCGGTAGCGTGGCCGTAGGGGGCGATGACCCGCTGACCGGCTGCCACCCCATCGACCTCACTGCCAATGGCCACGACCTCAGCCACCTTCTCGTAGCCGAGGAAACGAGGGAAGGTGGGGTGGTCAAACCGGAGCGGCTTAAAGCCCGGCGCCAGGTTGGGGTCGGTGCCGAAATACCAGGCGCTTTCGGTGCCGCTGCTGATGGCGCCCAGCCGGCTGCGCAGGTGGACGTCGTGTGGGCCAAGCGGCGGCAGATCAAAGGATTCGCGGCGCAGGTCGCGTGGGGCATACAGGCGGTAACGTTGGGGCATAGCTTCTCCTGGGTGGATGATTTGCTTCCGAGGGTAGCACAGGTGACGGCGAAATGCAGCGTATGGGTGAGGGGTTGGCCGACCCGTCGGGTTCCGCAACCCGTCGGGTTGGCCAACCCGTCGGGTCCCCGGCTACCCCTCGCCGGTCATCTCGTCGGCGAATTCGGGCAACGTGAAGGGCAGCCCCATGGTGGCGAGCAGATCTTCGATGAGGCTGTCAAGTTGGTCGGCTTCGTCGAGGGGCAGGTGTTGCTGGTAGCAGTGCCAGAGGAGCTGGCAGACGTCCGGGAACCAGCTTGGGTCGGCGTCCGCCAGGCGGGTCTGGAGGCTAGGAGCGCAAGCGCGCAAAATAGCGCTGTCGTGGACCGCTGAGGCGAAGCCAGCTGAGTAGTTCAGGCAGCGTCATCTGCTCATAGCGACTCACTGACAAACTGTTTCAGAGCGAAGTAGTCGTCAGGACCCTGAGCTGCTGACGGCGTCGGCGAAGGCGCGGGTTGTTTCGGTGGCTGGCTGGGGAGCGCCCCAGCAGCAGCAGGCCAGGAGTTGCAGGTTGTCCTGGTAGTGGTGGGTGCAACGCCATCCCACCGGAAAGCTGGGTGAAGTGGGCGATCGTATGGTAGTTGAACCATCATGGAGAAGCTGCCGTGCAGGTTGGGCAGAGGGGCGGGCTGGTCCACGAGCGATTCCAACAGGTGTAGCCGCGGTCGGCAGTCAAGACGAGCAGGAACGGGCCTGCTGCCAGAAGTGCAGGCAGTCCAGGCTGGCATTGGGGGAAGGTAAGCTGTGGTGTCGGGCAGGACTGCTTCGGTACTCGAAAAGGATCTCGTTATACAGTGGGTTATCGTAGGGCTCCGCTTCCAGGGGGATAGCTTCGTAGGCGAAGTTGAGCCGTTCCCAGAGGGGTTTCATCCTGGAGGTTCGGCTCCGGCCGGTCACTTTCAGCGTCAACAGATTCTCACAGAGCTGACCATCGGCAATGGCAAAGCTGTCTGGCGGGAATCGAGTCAAAAAGAAGTTGGCCAGGAGGATGATGGGGTTGCGGCAACCGGCCGGTGTCAGCGACAGGTCACTCCGTTCGAGACGGAGCGGGCGGCGCGGTCCCATCGAACCGGGCAAAAATCAAGCAGGCCCCGCTCAACCCAGCGCTGCAAAACGGGCTGCGCCTGCCAGAAAGCGACGCATTGGCCGGGGCAAAATCAGTCAGGATAAAGCGAAGCGGCAGGCCGGCAAACGGCGGTTCGTGGCCAGTATAGGGGCAAAGGTAATGGAGCAGGTGGTGGTCAGCTGGCCGCTGCCGGCGCCCAGCTCCACCACGTAAATCGGTTCCGTGACGTCCAGCCCGGCGGCCAGCCAGTCGCGCAGATAAGCCAGGATCAGCCGGCCGTAACTCCGGGCGATGTAGGGATTGCAGCTGATCTCATGGGGTACGACGTCCGCCTGCCAGGCAGCCATCCCGGTCTTCAGGAAATAATCTCGCTGGATCTGCCAGATCAGCGATTGAGAGAGTCGTTTGTCCGCTTCCAGGATCACAGCTTAGGCCCATTCCATGAAGGCCAGGCCGACCCCTTCGCGGTGGGATTGGCTGTAGACCGGGGCGTAGCTGTCCCATTTAACGGTCAGATGGTTACAGGCGCTGGCCGTCGCGATCCAGTTTAGCATTTCGGAATTGCCGGATTGGAGCATTTTCATCGGGATCGCCTGCAACTGGCGCGGGTCGCCGGCGCGCAGCAGGGCCAGCATCTCCTGGTCCCACGCTTCGTTGACGATGAAATGGCTGAGCCCACCAGAGGCAACGACGGCGACGCGGCTGTCATCCGGCAGGGCGCAGACGGCCCGCTTGAGCGCCTGGCCCAGACGCCAGCAGATTTCCGGCGTGGGCTGGTTGGGCGGGAAGTATGTGTTGAGCAGGATGGGGACGATGGGGACAGTCGCCGGCTCGCCGGCCTGGTAACCCAGCAGCTCGGCAATGGCGATACCGATGGCGTGGCCCATGCCGAAGGCGGGGTCGGGGTCGTTGTCGCGGGCAACGGCGGGGGTCAGGCCGTCGGCGATCAGTTCGGCGATGATTTTTTGGGCGAGATCCGGCCGGTTCGGATACAGGTGGTCTTTATCCATATGCCAGCCACGGGCGATCTGGTCCAGCAGGAAATCGGGCAGGGGACCAGCGCCGCGCCGTTTGGCTTTGGCGGCGCTGTCGACCATCTTAAACTGGGGGCCATAATGGACCAGGATGGCCGGGTAGTTGTCATGGCGCAGCAGCTCATGCTGGTCGTCGCCCAGGACGATCAGGGTGTTGATTTTGTGGTATTTGACGGCGCTGACGAGCTGCGCTAGCGCGGCGCGGGCCTTTTTGTATTCGGCCTGCCAGACCGAAAGGGTCGCCTGCTCAGCATATTGGCCGCCGTATTTGGCGATTATCTCGTTGCCGGGGACATATTCGCCGTCAACGTCCAAAAAGCCGCCCATGGAGCGGGCAAAACTGCCAAAATGGCTCCAATCTTCCGGCCGCGACACAACGCGCGGGGAGTGGGACATGCCGATGCCAAGGGTAATCTGGGCCATGACCTACCTCGTTTTCATCTGGGCCAGCGCCTCTTCGACGAGGGCCAGCAGATGGTCTTTAGGGAAACGATTGTAAACGGCGTTCGCCCGGCGTACCGGGTCGCCAGCGTAATATTGCTCGTAGAGGACCTGGCGGCCCGCCAGCGTCGAGATAGCGGCGTCGGCGGCCAGGCGGAAGAGTTGGATGCGATCAGCCGAATCCAGGTTGGCGCTGCGGTAGAAATGGCCCACCTGCTCGCCCAGCGGACCGTCCAGATCAGCATACGAGGGCATGGCCACGATGCCGCCGGCGCCGATGGTGCGGATGGCGGCGACCATCTCCTCGAACTTTTCGTAGAAAAGCGTATGGGCCAGGTCCAGATCGACGGTGCGGGCGATGTAGGTGCCCCATTCGCTGACCTCGGCCTTCTCATCCAGCCGTTCAACCAGGATGCGCTGGGTTTCGGTGTGCAGCAGCAACCGGGCCAGGGTGTTTTTGACGTTGGGGAACTGGTCGACATTGGTCGCCTGGGCCAGGTAACAGGCCAGGCCGGTAAAGAATTCCGCTTTGCAAACGCTGCGGATCAGCCCCTGGTGCAGCTGATGATTGCCGCTAAGGGTGCGGCCGTAGTACGTGTTGTACAGGGCCGGGTCGCGGTAAATAAACGCCCGCTCCCAGGGAACAAAGACGTTGTCGAAGATGATGTAGGCGTCGGTCTCGTCAAAGCGGCTGCTGAGCGGATGGTCCAGCGGGTGGCCGGCGTTCTGCGGCGTGATTGTGGGCCGGCAGATAATTTTCAGCCCGTCGGTGGCTGCTGGCAGGGCGAACATGAGGGCGTAATCGGCGGCGGCCTCGGCGGCGGGGACCATGCCGGAGGGCATGAAGAGCAGCTCATCGGCCAGGGCGCCCAGGGTGGCCACCATGCGGGCGCCAGAGATGTAAAAGCCGGCGTCCGTTTCTTTCACAACTTTGCAGGCCAGGTCAAATTCCTGCTCGTGGACCGGTTTGGTCCGGTCGACCTGGGGGTTGACGTTGACGTGGGTCAGGGCGAGGTCGTTCTGACTACAGAAGTCGTAGTAGGCGCGCACGTGGGCGGCAAAGCCGCTGTTGACCGTCGATTCGTCAAAGAAGGCAGCGCCGGCGTTCATGCTGGCCAGGATGACGTTCATGTAATCGGGGCTGCGGCCAAAGATGCCGAAGGTGTGGCGCATCCAGTGGCCAATGGCCTCACTGCGGGTGGTCAGCAGTTCGCGGCTGCGCGGTTCCTGGAAGGTGCGGCCAATACGGTGACCGGCCGGATCCAGGTAAGACATGGTGTCGATGATATCCGGCCGGTTCTGTAGATCATACAGCTCCGCCACCGTCTGCGCCCCGCCGCTCAGGCGCGGGTCCTGGGTGACATCCGCCACCAACTCGCCATCAATATAGACTGCCCGGCCATCCTTCTGTGCGGCCAGATATTCCTTTCCAGTTCGCATGAGCTACTCGTGTCCTTTGATTCCAGGGCGCCTGGTGAGGTTGCCGCTGGAATTTTGGCCACGGATTGGCACGGATTCTACACGGATTCTTCTTTATCTGAGATGGGCATGGCATCAACCCACTATTCTCAAACCAAAGAATCCGTGCCAAATCCGTGTTAATCCGTGGCAAGAAAAATCATACATCCTGTCCGGCGTTTATCGTCGCGGCGGCGACCATGAGGTCGCAGGCCTGGAGGAAGGAGGGAACGTGGATCCATTCCTCAGCCGTGTGGACCTGGCGCTGGCCGGGGCCGATGGTGATGGCCGGGATGCCGTGGGCCACGATCTGGTTGGCGTCCATGCCGCCGTCGTTGTTGACCAACGTCGCCGCCAGGCCGATCTGGTCCGCTGCCGCCAGCAAATGTTTGACGACCGGCGCCTCCGGAGCCAGGGCGAATGCCTCATAGGTTGGCCCTGGCCCAAAGCGGACGCTGCCACCCTGGTCAAATTGGTTGCGCACCCGCTCTGCCGCGGCCCGGAACGCCTCCTGCCACGTCTCGATGATGAGCTGCCGAAAGGCCGGATCGTGGGAGCGGGCCTCGGCCAGAATGTGCAGCGCCGGCATGACAACGTTGCTGCCCTGACCGCCCTGAATGATGCCGACATTTGCTGTGCCCACACCCTGTGGCTTTTCGACGCGGCCGTGCCAGCCATTTTGATGTAGCCAGGCCAGCGCCTCGGCGGCGATGATGCCGGCGGAGGTGCCGTGGGCCGGGCGCGCGCCGGCATGGGCGGGGATGCCAGTGATGTCGATCGTGAACCGTTCGCTGCCGATAACCGCCGTCACAAACTGGTCGATAAAGCCGCCATCCAGGTTAAAGCACATCGCCGGCAGTTCCGGCCCCAGCAGGCTGACATCCAGCCCGCGGGCGCCGACCAGCCCGACCTCCTCCTGCACAAAAAAGACAACCACAATCGGCGGGTGGTCGCCTCGGCGCTCCAGCAGCTGGCGCACCAGATGGAGCAGCACGGCACAGCCCAGCCGGTTGTCACCGCCCAGCGCTTTGCCGGGGGCGTCGTTGACGATGCGTTCATTGGCTGCGTCCAGATGAGGCTGGCAGCCGACGGCGTCCGGCACGGTGTCCATGTGGGTGCTGAACATCAGGGCCGGGCCGGGGCGATTCCCGGGGATTTGGATGATCATGTTGCCGCAGTCGCCGCCATATTCGCTCTGCGCCTGGGCATTGTCGAAGGCGATCTGCTCCGGCCGGATCCCCAGCGCCAGCAATTTCGTCTTGATGTGGGCGGCAACGGCTGATTCACCGGCCGGTGGCCCCGGAATGGGCAGTAATTCCAGCAAATCCTGAATCGCCTGTTCGCTCATGGGGAACCTCACAATTGCGCTTGTCGGATGAGTTCTAGCAGCCGGTCATGATCCAGTTTCAGGATGATGTCGGCGTTGACCGGCTGATCACCGTGATCCGACCAATCGACGATGGTCTGGCCACGCGTTTGCGGGTCGGCCAGGGAGACGGTCAGATGGTGCCGCTCGTGGCTGACGACAATAGCCGGCTCCAGGGCAACGGCCATAGCGACGGGGTCGGCGAAATATTGGACCGTGCGCCGGCGCACTTTCTGGATAAATTCGTTGGAATGAGCGGAAATAGCGGCGAAGAAGCTTGCTTTGGGCGTACCCAGGCCGGCCCATTCAGCGCGCAGCTCCGTGCTGAAGCCATGGCGCATCGTCAGCTCCCAGTCGGCCACTTCGACGAGACAACCGGCGGCGCCCCAGCCATGGAAAAAGGCGAAGGCCGCTTCCGGATCGGCATAAATGTTGAATTCGGCGTTGTAATTGACGTTGCCATGGGCGCTGACGGCGCCGCCCATGATGATGGTGCGGCGCAGCTTGCGGGGCAGCTCCGGATCCAGCTTCAGGGCAGTGGCGATGTTGGTGAGCGGGCCGAGGGCAACCAGGGTGAGGTCGCCGGGACTGGCATTGACATGGTCGATGAGGGCGAGGGCGGCGTGTTGGGCCTGGACCGGCCGGTTTGAGCGCAGGCCGGTGTTGCCCAGCCCATCCAACCCATGAGCATAGGCCGCATCAATGCCGGGCATGACAAACGGCGTTTTACAGCCAGGGTAGATAGGGATATCCAGGCCAAGCTGGTCCAGAATGACGGCGGCGTTGTTGGTGGTATTTTTCAGGCCGACATTGCCGGCGACCACCGTCAGCGCCTCAATCTTGGTACCGGGATGGGCGGCAGCCATCATAATGGCCAGAGCATCGTCCTCGCCGGGGTCGGTGTCTATAATTAAACGTTGCATAGCGGCTTTGCCTTTGTTCCCTGTTGGTCATGTGGCCGGCGCCGGGCCTCAGGTTGCGCCGCCGGCGATTTTACCTTACCTTTCGGCCCGGCCCAACGACTGAGGGGTTGACCAACCCGTCGGGTCGGCCAACCCCTCAGCTGGATACCCGAGGAGGAGATAGATGTCTACGACAGATTTTGATTATATTGTGGTAGGTTGTGGCGGGATTGGCAGTGGGGCGGCTTATTGGCTGGCCCGGCGGGCTGGTCAACGGGTGCTGGGGTTGGAACAGTTTACGCTCGGGCATTCGCTGGGCGGCTCCCAGGATTACTCCCGCATCATCCGTCTGGCTGGTTACGGTGAAGAGCTGGCCCGCCTGACGCCGTACACCTATGAGACCTGGGGTGAAGTCGAGCGGGAATCAGGGCTGCAGATTGTTACCCGGAGCGGCGGCGTCTATTGGGAGCCGGATGATGCGCCGGCGGGCAGCACCGACTACATGCAGGAATCGGTGGCGGCGATGGATGCGCTTGGCATTCCCTACGAAAGGTTGTCGGCTGACGCTTTCCGGGCCCGCTTTCCCCAATTTCGGATTAAAGATCATTATGAGGTGATCTACCAGAAGGATACCGGGCTGGTGAATCCGCAGCGTGGCAACGCCGCCCATCAGCAGTTGGCCCGGGCACATGGGGCAACGATCTTGGAAAATATGCCGGTCGAATCGATCCGGCCGGATGGGGCCGGCGTCAAAGTTGTGGCTGGTGGCCAGACCTTTACCGGCCGGAAGCTGATCATCACGGCCGGTGCCTGGGTGCAGCGGCTGCTGACTGAGTTTGGCCTCGACCTGCGTCTTACCGTCACCCAGGAGCAGGTCACCTACTACCGCACGCCCAATCTGCGCGATTTTATGCCCGATCGCTTTCCCGTTTTTCTGGTGCCGACCCCCATTGGCGGCATCTACGGGTTTCCTATTCATGGCGAGGTGGCCACCAAAGCAGCCATTGACCTGGCTGGCCAGGTGGTTACGCCCGAGACACGCACATTTGAACCGGATAAGGCCATTGAGGAATATCAGGAAGCCTGGTTGAAGGAGCACATACCCGGATTCCTGGGGCCGAAACTCTACAGCAAAACCTGTCTGTACACTATGCCCCGCGACCGTACCTTTATCATCGATACGCTGCCCGACTTGCCCCAGATCCTCCTTTGTGTCGGCGCCGGCCATGCCTTCAAGTTCGCCAGTCTGTTTGGCCAGATCCTGAGTGAGCTGGCCATTGATGGCCAGACGCCCCACGACATCAGTAGCCTGACTCTGAACAGGCCGGCCATCACCGATCCCAATTATGATAGCCCCGTCCTGAACCAGATCGCGGCGCGAGGTTACTAAGTTGAACCTGCTTCCGGCTGAGGGGTTGGCGAACCCGTCGGGTTGAGGTACCCGTCGGGTTGGCTACCCCTCGCTGATGCTCTACAATCGTTAGACATTTATCTATTAATAACCGCATCAACAGCTGAGGAGTGTCCCATGTCCCAAGAACAATTCGCTGGCTTGCTGAAATGGCGTAGTATCGGGCCGTTTCGGGGAGGTCGGGTTGTCGCCGTGGCCGGTGATTGCCATGACCGCAATGTCTTTTACTTCGGAGCCTGTGCCGGTGGCGTCTGGAAAACGGATGATGGCGGCACTTTCTGGAAAAACATCTCCGACGGCTATTTCAACACCGCCGCCGTCGGCGCCCTGGCGGTCTCCGAAAGCGACCCCAATGTGATTTACGCCGGCACCGGCGAAACAACCATCCGCCTCGATGTTTCCTACGGGGACGGCGTCTACAAGACGGCCGACGGCGGCCGCACCTGGACCCATTGCGGCCTGAAAGATACCCGCTTCATCGGCAAAATCCGTATCCACCCGACCAATCCCGATATCGTCTACGTCGCCGCCCTTGGCCACGCTTTTGGCCCGAACGAGGAGCGGGGCGTCTTCAAATCCACCGATGGCGGGGCTACCTGGCGCCGAGTGCTCTACAAGAGCGACAAGGCCGGCGCCGTCGACCTCACCATTGATCCGAACAACCCGCGCATCCTCTACGCCACAGTCTGGGAGACCTACCGGAATTTCTGGATGATGTCCAGCGGTGGCGAGGACAGTGGTCTGTGGAAATCAACCGACGGCGGCGAAACCTGGACCGAGATCACCAAGAATCCTGGCCTGCCTGGCGATGTCTGGGGCAAGGCAGCCGTAGCTGCTTCCCCGGCCAAACCGGGCCGGGTCTGGGCGCTGATCGAGAACAAGAAAGGCGGCATGTACCGTTCTGACGATTATGGCGACAGCTGGTCGATGGTCAGCGACAAGACGGACCTGCTCTCGCGGGCCTGGTATTACACCCACGTAACAGCTGATCCCCAGGATGGCGACACCGTTTACGTTAATAACCTGCGCCTGTGGAAATCAACTGATGGCGGTCGCACCTACGACATGATCGGCACGCCGCATGGCGACAACCATGATCTCTGGATCGACCCCGCCGACAACAGCCGCATGATTCAGGGTAACGACGGCGGCGCCAACGTCTCCTACAACGCCGGCACAACCTGGTCGACCATCTACAATCAGCCGACCGGCCAGATTTACCGGTTGGACACGGACAACCGCAAGCCGTACCGTGTCTACGGCACCCAGCAGGACAACAGCAGCCTGAGTGTGCCCAGCCGGACGCACCACAGCTCCATCACCTGGCAGGATTGTTACCTGGCCGGTAGCGGTGAAAGCGGCTGGATCGCTTGCGACCCGGAGGACCCGGACATCACCTACGTCGGCGCGATTGGCAGTTCGCCGGGCGGCGGCAATGCGCTGCAACGGTATGATCATCGCACCCGCGAGATCCGGCTGGTGACGACCTGGCCGCGTGGTTGGCGGGGCCATGGTGCGGATAAGTGGAAATATCGTTTCGCCTGGACCTATCCCATCGTCTTTTCCAAGCATGAGAAAGGCCGGCTCTACGCTGGTGGCAATTTCCTGTTCAAGACGACCAATGAAGGGCAGAGCTGGCAGCCGATCAGCCCTGACCTGACGCGGGCAGACCCGGCCACGCTGGGCATTTCCGGCGGTCCGGTCAATCGCGAAATTGGTGCGGCTGAGACTTATGCCACCATTTTTGCCGTGGACGAGAGCAACCACGAAGCCGGCGTCATCTGGACCGGCAGCGATGATGGCCTGATCCATGTGAGCCGCGACGACGGCGCCAGCTGGACCAATGTCACCCCGGCCGATCTGCCGGCATGGAGCTGTGTCCACACCATCGAATGTTCGCCGCACGACGCCGGCACCGTTTACGTGGCCATCACCCGTTACAAGATGGATGATTACGCGCCCTACCTGTACAAGACGACTGATTATGGCCAGAGCTGGACACGTATCAACGACGGAATTGCCGACGACCATTGGACGCGGGTGATCCGGGCTGACCCGGCGCGCCAGGGTTTGTTGTATGCTGGTACCGAGGCGGGGCTGTACATCTCCTTTGACGATGGCGCCTCCTGGGAACAATTCCAGCTCAACCTGCCCATCTGCCCCATCTACGACCTGAAAATTAAGGACAATGACCTGGTCGCGGCGACCCACGGCCGGGCGTTCTGGGTGTTGGATGACATCACGCCGCTGCATCAGTTTGACGGGGCGATCCAGAGCAAGAAAGCGCATCTGTTCACGCCTCGGGAGACGCTGCGGCCGATGCCTTTTGTCTTTGAAGGCAACTTCAGCGGTGCACCGGGTAAGAACTACATGGCCACACTTGGTCTGCTGACGGTGTTTGAAGCCAAGGTGAAAGAAGATGGGACCGTTGAGCGGGTCTACATCGACTCCGGTGACAATCCGCCGAAGGGGGTGATTATCACCTATCATCTGGGCGAAGAAACGGCGGCAACGCTGACGGTTCATGACGCGGCGGGCAAGCTGGTGCGTACTGTCAAGAGCAAAGGGCCGGATGATGAAGCTGCGGATGGGCCGTACTTACCGGCCGGTGCCGGCTGGAACCGTTACATCTGGGATATGCGTGGCGAGAAGGCCACCAAGGTCAAGGGCAAGGACGCGACGGCGGCGATCGAACTGGATGGCGTTGTCGTTGCGCCGGGCCGTTACAAGGTGACGCTAACCATCGGCGAGGAATCGCAGAGCACGACCTTCAATCTGGTGAAGTGGCCGACGGCCACCGCTTCCCAGGTGGAGCTTGAAGCCCAGGCCAACCTGTGGCAGCGCATCAACGACAAGTTCAGCGAGACCGCCGCGATCATCAACCAGATGCGTGGGCTGCGCGAGCAGTTATCCGGCTGGGAGAAGCGGCTTAAAGGTGACAACGCCGCCCTGGCTGAGGAAGCGACCGCTCTGGGTAAGAAGATCCTGGCAATCGAGGAAACATTGGCTGTGCCGGATTTGCGGCCCGGCTGGACGGAACCAACGAACGTCGGCTCCCGTCTGCTGGAGCAGCTTTCCGGGCTGGTCGGCGCCATCAATTTGGGCAATTACGGCCCAACCGACCAGGCGACGGCCGTCTATGATGTGATGGCTGGTGAGATCGACGAGCAGATGGTTAAGTTTGGCGATCTGTTGGAAGGGGAACTGGATGATTTCAACCAGAAGCTTTCCGGCGCTGGCGTCATTGGTGTGATGCCCGGTTAGCCGCTCGAGTTGTTATGTTGTCAGGCTGGCCGCGAGGCAATGTCGTTCGCGGCCAGTCTGATTGGAATCCCCTTTGTCATTGTGGATTCCTGCTTTCGCAGGAATGACGTCCCAAATCAGGTGTAGAGCCTCAATTTTCGACGTCATTCCCACGAAAGTGGGAATCCATTTTCTTTGGCGTGAGCACTCATACAGGCTAACTGTGCCACGCGTGACTGCCCGGCAAATCAGCCATTTTGGAAGATATTTTCCAATACCTCGATGACCCGTTTGTTGTCCTCAGGGCGGCCGATGGAGACGCGCAAGTAGCCGGGCATGTCGAACACATCGGCGTGGCGGAGCAGTACGCCCTGCTTGAGCGCCTCGTCGACGATCTGCTGCGCCGGCACCGGCGGATCCTCCACGGTGATGAAGAATGCCTGGCTGCGCAGATATTTTAGGCCGAGCCGGTCAAATTCCTTGTAATAAAATTCCCGCCCTTCCTGCACCATCTCAATCGAGTTAACGATGTGCGCCTCGTCGGCCAGGGCGGCGGCGGCGCCGGCATAGGCCATGATGCCCATCTCGCTGCGTACCCGCGTATCGCGGATGGGGGCAATGACATGCTCGGGGCCGTAGCCATAGCCGACCCGCATACTGGCCAGCCCATACACTTTGGAGAACGTGCGAGCAACGATGACGTTGTAGCCGGCGTTGACAAACTCCATCATGCGCGGGAAATCGTCCACGTCCACAAAGTCATGATAGGCCTCGTCGACAACCACACAGACATGCTCAGGTACGCGCGCCAGGAAATCAGCCATCTCCTGGTGGTTGACGTAAAGGCCGGTCGGGTTATTGGGGTTGCAGAGGAAGAGCAGGGTCGTTTTGTCGGTGATGGCGTTGATCAGCCCGTCAAAGTCGATCTGGTAGTCAATAAGCGGGACCTCGACGAGGTTGGCGCGGTGGACGCGGGTCAGCCGCTTGTAGGCGACGAAGGTTGGCCGGGGAACGACAATCTCGGCATCCGGCAGGCCATGATGTTGGACGAGCATGCGCAGGACATCGGCGGAGCCGTTGCCGAGGACAAACTGTTCCGGCCGGATCCCGTGCCCGATATGGGCAGCCAGCTTCTCAAGCAGGATGGCTTCATGATTTTGCGGATAGAAATTAGCGTTCAGGCAGGCTTCCTGCATGGCGGCCACCGCCATGGGGGAGGGGCCAAGCAGATTTTCATTGGCGTGAAGTCGAAGGGGTTCTGTCATCTTGCACCTTGGGGCCGGGACCGGCCGGTTTTATGATTGTTTGCGTTCCTCTTCCCGATCATGGGCCAGGGCCGGCGCGGGCGTCAGCGCTGAAATACGCGCCCGCAGCTCCGGCGTCATGTCGATGTTGACGGCGTTGAGGGAGCCTTCCAATTGATTCAGATTGCGCGCGCCGATGATGGGCGCGGTGACACCGGGATGTGAGCCCACCCAGGCGACGGCCAGACTGGCTGGATCGTGACCCAATTCCTGCGCCAGAGCGGTGAAATCCTCCGCAGCGTCGTAATTGGCGTCAGCGCCGTAGCGGCGCTGGTACATGGCGTTACTGGTCAGCCGGCCCGCATCCGGCCGCTTTTCGCGGCCATATTTGCCGGTTAGCAGACCGCCGCCCAGAGGGCTGTAGGGGATCACGCCCAGCCCTTCACTCTGGGCCATAGGCAGAATTTCCACCTCAGCCTGCCGCTTGACCAGGTTGTACATTGGCTGCAGGCATTCATAGCGGGCCCAGCCATGCAGGGCCGCAAGCCCAAGGGCCTTCATCACCTGCCAGGCCGCATAGTTGCTGGCGGCCGGATAGAGAATTTTGCCGGCCCGCACCAGATCGTCCAGGCCACGCAATGTTTCTTCCAGCGGCGTATCGTAATCAAAATTGTGGATGAAATAGACGTCGATCCGATCCGTTTGCAGCCGGCGCAGGCTGCCCTCTACGGCGAGCTGGATGTGGCGGCGGGACGCGCCCTTGTCATTCAGGCCCGGCCCGGTTGGTCCATAGAATTTGCTGGTGATGACAAGATCGTCGCGCAACGCCTTGCTCAGCCGGCCGAGGATCTCCTCGGAGCGACCGCCCGAGTAGACGTCGGCTGTGTCAAAAAAATTGACGCCGGCATCCAGGCAGCGCCTGAACATGGCGGCAGAGGTTTCTTCGTCTGCATCGCCGCCGAAAGACATGGTGCCAAAACATAGTTCGGATACCCGGACACCCGAACGGCCGAGCAGTTTGTATCTCATAATGACCTCCTTTTGAATTCCTTGGGCCAACGTTATCCCAATCAGCAGAAAGAGGCTAGAGAAATTGATCGAGCAATTTGTGGACAGATTTGCAGAACTAGTGTACTGTATGTCTTCGTATTATAATGTCGAGTTTGCCCAGCCTCGTTCTGTACCCCAAGCAAGACACCATTTTGGAGAACCCTAGAGTTGACAAAGAAGATTTATGTAGGCAATTTGTCGTTTCAGGCATCTGAAGACGACGTCCGTGAGTTGTTCGAGGCCCACGGGGAAGTTGAGTCCGTCGCTATGATTATGGATCGGGAAACCGGCCGCTTCCGCGGTTTTTGTTTCGTAGAAATGGGCGACGACGACGCAGACAGCGCTATTGCCGCGCTGGATGGTCAGGATTACGATGGGCGTACCCTGCGGGTAAACGAAGCCCGTCCTCGCGACGACCGTGGTGGCGGTGGCAATCGTGGCGGTGGCAATCGTGGTGGTGGCAATCGCGGCGGCGGTGGCAATCGCGGTGGCGGTGGCTACCGCGGTGGTGGCGATCGTTACGACGATCGGCGTTAAGCACGACGCTACCTCAAAGTCACAACTTCGACGGAGACCGGTAACCCCGGTCTCCGTTTTTTTTTGCCAGTTTGCTTTTGCCCATTTCCTAATCTTCACGCGTTATGTATACTGATGATGTTGCATTTATGGCACAATGCGCCTGAATCGGGCTCCCCACCATCTTTAGCTGCTTGATAATGCTGTGGACGGACGGCAAAAGCAGTGCCCGGAATGTTCTGCAATTTGGAGGACCGGATGAATAGAAAGCGCCCCGCTTTGTGGCTTCTCGTACTCGTATTGGGTGTGGCGATCTCAGGTCTGGCTGCGACACCACGGGGTAGTATTCGTGGGTTCGTTTACCAGGATGTCGATGGCGATGGCGCTTGTGAGTATGGGGTTGGTGGGGTGGACCTGCCAGTAAATGGCGCCACCCTCATCTTCAGCACAGACGATACCTTACTTACGCTTTATTCTGGTAGCGACGGCAGTTACGGTCTGGTTGCTGCCGGGCAGGGCCGCTGGCTGGTGCGGGCTGCGCCGGCCGCCAGTCGCTGGTCAGTGATTTCGACCAATCCGCTCCTTGCTGAGGTCTCGGCAACGGGGCAATTGTTGCACACGGGCGTCAATTTTTGTCTGCGCGCCGTCAGCTCTGGCGCCAGCAGTTTTGCGGTGGCGGTGGCGGAAAGCAGCACCAGCATCACCCATTCCGTCTCCCTGTTGCGTGATGATGCCGCCAGTTCTGGCGAAACGCTGCCAGCTGAGGACACTGATCCCGTGGTATCCGAAGCGTTGCTTAGCTTTCCCCCCGTCTCGGAACCTGTTCCTGACCTGGAGATGATTGCCGCCACGCCGGTCGGCGTTGAGGCGCCACCGGTAGCTGAATGGCTCAGTTACCTGAACCAGTTCCGCACCATGGCCGGCATGGCCGCTCTTGCTGACAATCCCGCTTTGACCCTGGGCAGTCAGGCCCATGCCCGTTATATGGTCATCAATGACAAACCTATTGCTCATTCGGAAAGCCCCAGCAACCCATTGTTTTCAGAAGCGGGTTTGCAGGCCGCCAAGAATGGCAACATCTTTGCCACCACCCAATTCCAGGCGGATCACGAATGGGCTATCAACTTTTGGATTTCGGCACCTTTCCATCTAATTCGGATTCTGGATCCGGGGTTGGCTGAAGTGGGCTACGGTGATTACAACGAGGCCGTTGGTAATTTTCACATGTCCGCTGTGTTGGACGTAGCCAGCAATGTGGGCGCGCCTCCGGCCAACCAGACGTATCCGATTTACTTCCCGGGCGACGGCAGCGTGACACCCATCGTGCGCCACAGCCTGTACGAATGGCCCGACCCGGTTGATAGCTGCTCCGGCTACACCCGGCCGACCGGCCCGCCCATTATCCTGCAACTCGGTGATGGCACCCTGACCCCATCGGTATCCAGCTATACCTTTATGGCTGGTGACCGGCGGTTGGCGGCCTGCGTTTTCACCGAAACAAGCTACACCAACCCAGACCCGTACGCTCAAAGTAACGGCCGTTACCTGCTCGGTGCCCAGGATGCGATTGTGATGTTGCCACGTTCACCGCTGGAAGCTGGCCAAACCTATACCGTGACCATCATTGCCAGCGGGCAAACCTATAGCTGGAGCTTCTCCACGGCTGATTAAGGGACCGACGCCGTGACCGACCCGCCGCCGGATGAGGTAATCGTGATGGTGCAGGGGCAGCCAGCGTCAGGCACATTCAAATGATAAAAATCATCGCCGAGATGCATGGCGCCACCGGGTGTTGCGGTCAGGCTGATATTCTCGTCGACACCGCCATTGACTGTGGCTCGCAGCCGCAGCATATTGCTGCTGGGGTTGTAGTCAGCCTGGGTAATCACTAATTGGTCAGGGGTGACGCCTGCCAGGCTGGCGTTGACTTCGGCAAACAGATCGCGGATCGAAGGCCCTAACAGCGACATGATGGCGACAGCCGCCAGGCTGACGAGAACCAGGATGAGGGCATATTCGGTTAAACCCTGGCCCTGCTCCCGCTGCTCCTGGTCTTTGTTGGATACTACTGGATAAATCATCGTATATGAGCTCCTGCCAACCGTAACCCTCAATTCCGGCCAGCTTGTTTGTATAATGCTTTACATCATATTAATTTTTTAAGGTTGTCGACTGGGAGGATAGGACCGGCGGGACTATTGGGCTGGACGGATCGGCCGTCAGCCTTCCACGCCAACTGGTGTTATCATTTAATCATGTCAAAACAGATCAAAAAACAGCTTGCCGAAGGTATCCTCTACACAGATATGTACCAGCTGACCATGGCCCAACTCTATTTTCGCCATGGCCTGCATGAGCGGGTGGCCCGCTTTGACCATTTCTTTCGCAGCAACCCGGATTATGGCATTCACCAGGCCGGCTATTGCATCAATGCGGGGCAGGAATGGTTGCTGGATTGGATGGAGGAGGCTCGCTTTGGTGATGCTGAGATCGATTACCTGCGGCAGCAGACGGGCACCACTGGTGAACGGCTGTTTGCTGACGATTTCCTGGCCTGGTTGCGCCGGGATGGTCATTTTGGCAGCGTCTCTCTGACCGCAATCCCGGAAGGGCGCGTCGTCCATCCTAATGTGCCCGTGACAATTGTTGAGGGTCCGCTGGCGATGGCCCAGATCCTGGAGACAGCCCTGCTCAACATGCTGAACTACCCAATCTTGATCGCCACGCGTGCCTCACGGGTCAGCCAGGCGGGGCGAGGCCAGCTGCTACTGGAGTTTGGGATGCGTCGTGGCCAGGAGCGCGGTGTAAATGCGGGTGCACGGGCGGCGTTAATTGGTGGGGCGTCGTTCAGTTCCAACGTGGGGTTGTCGCAGGCGGTTGGTTATCCGGCCAAGGGGACGCACGCGCATAGCTTGATCCAGCTGTTTATGGCGCTGGGTGAAGGGGAGTTGGGCGCGTTTCGAGCCTATGCTGAGCTTTATCCGGACGATTGTGTGCTGCTGGTGGACACGGTCAACACGCTGCGCAGCGGCGTGCCGAACGCCATCAAGGTGTTTGAGGAGTTGCGGGCGAAGGGGCACCAACCGGCCGGTATCCGCCTCGATTCCGGCGACCTCGCTTATCTGGCAGTGCGCGCCGCCAAAATGCTCGACGAGGCTGGTTTCGCCGATGTCTCCATTGTGCTTTCGTCTTCGCTGGATGAGCTAACCATTCTGCAAATTCTGGCCCAGATTCAGGATGAGGCTACGCGCTACGGTGTGGATGCGGATGCAATCAGCAAGCGGCTGATTTATGGCGTTGGCACCAATCTCATTACATCACGCGGCCACGCAGCCCTCGATGGCGTTTACAAATTGGTGGCCGTATCCGACCAGCAGAATGGTTGGTTGCCGGCCATTAAAATTTCCGACAATCCGGTGAAGACGCCCAATCCGGGCAGCAAGAATGTCTGGCGCATTTACGACCAGCGGGGCCAGGCGACGGCTGACTTGATCGGGCTGGACGATGAAGATCCGCGTCAGGGCGACCGCCTCCTGCTGCGCCATCCAACCGAAGTCAACACCTATCGTTTCCTGGAGCCTGACCGCATCACCGAGATCGAGCCTTTGTTGGAACCAGCCTGGACCCAGGGGAAGCGGGCGGGCGAGCAAGTCACCATCGAAACCATGCGGCAGCGGCGGATCGCTGATCTGGAGCGGTTGGATGCGGGTGTGCGCCGTTTGATCAATCCGCACATTTACCATGTATCCCTGACTGAAAAGTTGTGGCAGCTCAAACAGGAGCTGATCCGCTCCCATCGGAATGGCATCTGAGAACCAGAGGAAAGAAGAGGGTGAGACAATGCGCTTAGTTCAGTTGGAACATCAGCAGGAGCGCCGGGTGGCGCAGGTGCTGGACAACGATCGCTTGCAGCTGTTGTCCGGGCTGCAAACCGTTTTTGATCTGGCCCGGGAAGCCTACCGGACACGTCGTAAGTTGGCCGACGTTGTAACCGGTTATTTGAGCCGAGACATCCTGGATTATGGCGCGGTCATTGAGGCTGGTGAGCTAATTTTGCCACTGGATCACCCGGATCCGGCCCATTGCCATGTCACCGGCACCGGGCTAACCCACCTGGGCAGCGCCGAGGCACGCGATGCAATGCATGCCGCCAAGGTGACCAACATGACGGACTCCATGCGGCTGTTTCAAATGGGGTTGGCGGAGGGGAAACCGGCCGGTTCGGACAACATCTGCGTCCAGCCGGAATGGTTCTACAAGGGCAACGGCTTCAACCTGGCGCCGCCTGGCGGCCAGCTGGCCTGGCCGGCTTACGGGCTGGATGGGGGCGAGGAGGCAGAAATCGTTGGCCTCTACCTGATTGCTGACCGGGGCACCGTCTTGCGGGTTGGTTTTGCCCTGGGCAACGAATATTCCGACCATGTGATGGAAGCGCAGAATTACCTTTACCTGGCCCACTCCAAGCTGCGCACCTGTTCCTTTGGACCGGAGCTGCTGGTTGGTGAGCTGCCGGCTGACATTCGCGGCGAGGTCAGCGTTGAGCGCGCCGGGGCCACGATCTGGCAGGCGCCGTTCCTGACAGGCGAGGCCAATATGTCTTACCACATCGCCGGGCTGGAGCATCATCATTTTAAATATGAGCTGTTCCGCCAGCCGGGCGATGTCCATGTTCATTTCTTCGGCACGGCGACGATTAGCCGCAACGCCGGCATCACCACGCAGCCGGGGGACCGCTTTGTCATTGCAGCGCCCGGTTTTGGCCGGCCGTTGATTAATGAGATTGGCGCACCGGCCGGTCCAGAACAGAAGGTGACGGTCCACTCGCTCTAGCGGCTTACTCCCAGATGCTTTGCAAGGCGTTGGCTTCCTGGTCAGCGGTTGTCGCCGCCTGTATGAGTGCCAGCGCCCCAGCCAGGTCGTTGCTTTCTACCGGCGCCACAGAACTTTCCTCTGGTGACAGATAGATAGTGAACTCGTAAAGTGGCAGCTCCTGCCCACTTGCCGTGGTTACTCTTGGCAAGCCGGCATCGGAATAAAGCGGCAAACCTGCCTCTTCGGCCAGCTCGGTGGCTGTGAAAGTGATACTACGGTAACCGGGCGCTGAGAAGGTGAATATCGGTTCGTCGGGGCCAGCGCCATAATAAACCGTCCCTCGCTGCAATTGATGGACGACCAGAACACCATCGTCAGCAGATATATTTGCTGCTGCGGTTTCTTGTTCCTCAATGGCCAGATTTGTCACCTCCAGAACCGCGCCACTGATGGGGAAGGCGCTGCCCTCAGCTAAAATCTGGAAGCGCAGTTCGCCGTACAGCGGCAGAGCGGCAAAGGTCTCTGCCTCCCCGTCGGTAAAGCCGCCTGTGCCGCCTCCCTGACCGGGCAGGTTTAGCCCGCAGGCCAGAGAGAGTCCACCAAGAATATAAAGCAAGCGGCGTAACCAATTCATAGCAAATTCCTCCTCTGCCAATACGCCAACAGTGTAAGCGGCGGCGTCGCCCAACACAACCCGACGGGTAGCCGGACCCGACAGGTAGCCGAACCCGACAGGTTGCCGAACCCGACAGGTAGCTGCCGAACCCGACGGGTAGCCGAACCCGACAGGTAGCCGAACCCGACGGGTAGCCGAACCCGACAGGTTGCCGAACCCGACAGGTTGCCGAACCCGACAGGTTGGTTGCGGGCCCGCACATAGGATACAGTTTTCGGATGGACGACTTGATTTTTATTGATGGCTTGCCGCCGGGCCTGAGCAAGGGACGCATTTTGCGCCTGTTAATTGAAGACGCCGGCATTCGCAAAGATGCGGTCGGGCGTATCCAGCTTGCAGGTGGGCTGGCGACAATTGGGCTGGCGCCCGGTGAGGGTGGCCGTGCCGTCAAGGCGCTGGACGGGATTCAGGTTGAACATCGCCTGGTGCGGGTCTGGGCGCAGCCGCAAGGGGAAGGGCTGGCCCATTTTGCCCGGCTGCGACGTTGGCTGGCGCTGGAAGCGGAAGCGGAAAAGAATCAGAAACGAGAAGATGAGCCGCAATTAAGCCGGCTGGTAATCAAAGGGAGCGATGTCGGTCTGGGTGGTCGGTACCTGCTAAAGCTGGCGCCGCGCCATGAGCAGGCTGATCTGCCGGCCACACGGTTGGCGGTGGGCGCGCCGGTGGTGCTTGAGGAGGAGGGGGTGGCGGCTCAATCCTGGCGGGCGGTCATCAGCCAGCTGGGGCGGCGGCAGATCGAGTTGGCGCTGGGGCGGGAGCCGGAACCGGCCGGTGCCCAGCCCACCTTCACCATCCGCCACGCCGCCGACGAGGTCAGCCGGCAGCGTATGGAAAGGGCCCTGACTCGCTGCGAAGGGGCCGGCAGCGGTCGCGTGGCCGAGCTTCGCGAGATTTTGCTGGGCCAACGCGACGCTTATTTTCGCGACGAACGTCCCAACCCTGGCCGGGCCCGTCAGCTGGCCCAGCTGAATCCATCCCAACAGGAGGCTGTACGGCACGCGCTGGCGGCCGAGGATATCGCCATCATCCATGGGCCGCCGGGTACAGGCAAAACAATGGCGGTGGCTGCGCTGATCCAGGCTGCGGTTGCCGCTGGTGAACGGGTGCTGGCCTGTGCGCCCAGCAATCTGGCCGTTGATAACATCGCCGAGCGGTTGGCCGGCACCGGCTTGCGCCTGGTCCGCATCGGCCATCCGGCGCGAATCTTGCCGCAGATTCAGGAGCTGGTGTTGGAAGTTCAGGTTGAGAATGAGCAGACCTACCGTCAGGCCAAACGGTTACGCAAAGAAGCGGCAGCACTCCAGGTGCAGGCCGGCAAATTCCGCCGCGCCCGGCCGGAGAAGGGAGCGCGGTCGGCCCAACGTCGTGAAGCAGGCGAGATGTTTGATGAAGCCCGCCTGCTGGAAGCGCAGGCGGTTGAACAGGTGCTGGATCGAGCGCAGGTTGTTCTGGTTACCCTGACCGGAATTGATAGTGCCATCCTGGGCCAGCGCGAGTTTGATACCTGTGTGATCGACGAGGCGGGCCAGAGCACCGAGCCAGCCTGCTGGATCCCCGTCAGTCGCAGCCGCAAGTTGGTTCTGGCTGGCGACCATCAGCAGTTGCCGCCCACGATCCTCTCGCCGCAGGCGGCGCAGGCCGGGCTGGGCTGTTCCCTCATGGAACGGCTGATGACGCTGGATGGCGCCCGTCTGGCCCGGCGCCTCGATGTGCAGTACCGGATGCACGAGCAGATTATGGGTTTCAGCGCGGCTGAGTTCTACGAGGGCACGTTGCTGGCTGACCCGTCGGTGGCAACCCATCTGCTCACCGATTGGCCCGATGTAGCGGCGAACGAGTTAACCAGTCCGCCGTTGACTTTCATCGATACGGCCGGGGCGAGCTTTGAAGAAGAGAAAAGTGCCAATGAGAGCCGGCGCAATCCCGAAGAGGCGGCCCTGGTGGCCCGACAGGTGGCCGAATTGCGGGCGGCGGGGGTACCGGCCGGGGCCATTGGCGTCATCACACCTTACTCCGCCCAGGTAGACTTGCTCAAAGGGCTGTTGCCGGACGAGATTGAAGTGAATTCGATTGACGGGTTTCAGGGGCGTGAGAAAGAAGTGATCCTTTTGTCGCTGGTGCGCGCCAACCAGGAGGGGCAGATCGGCTTTCTGGCTGAGACTCGCCGCCTCAACGTCGCCCTGACCCGGGCCCGGCGCCGGCTTATCGTCATCGGCGACAGCGCCACGATCACCGCGGAGCCGTTTTACGGCCGCCTCATCGATTACTGCGAAACGGTTGGGGCGTACCGTTCGGTGTGGGAGATGATGGACTACTAGCAACAGGTTGCCACGACCTGACAGGTTGCCACGACCTGACAGGTTGCCACGACCTGACAGGTTGCCAGGACCTGACAGGTTGCCACGACCTGACAGGTTGCCAGGACCTGACAGGTTGCCACGACCTGACAGGTTGCCACGACCTGACAGGTTGCCACGACAATATATTGACAAAACATGGACAATTGGCTATAATCCTGGACATGAACAAGAAACTACTTTCTCCTGCACGTCTGGTTGCGGCCAATATTCTGGCTTATGTGGCCGTGTTGGTTGTCAATATTTTGTCTAATGCATTGCCGCTTAATGGGCGGACTGCTGCTGAAGTTTCGGACGCGTTGCCTTCGTACTTCACACCGGCCGGTTACACCTTCTCCATCTGGGGCCTGATCTACCTTGCTTTGGCCGGCTTTGTCATTTATCAGGCGCTGCCCGCTCAGCGGGACCAGCTATTTCAGCGCCAGATCGGCGGCCTGTTTGTCCTCAGCAGCTTCCTGAACGCCGGCTGGCTCTTTGCCTGGCATTATGGACAGTTCGCGCTCTCCCTGCTGCTGATGGCCAGTTTGCTGGTGACGCTGATCGCCATTTATCTGCGGTTGCGCAATGGCCTGCACCATCAAGCCCGCAGCCTGAGCCGGCGCCTGCTCGTCCACGTCCCATTCAGCCTGTACCTCGGCTGGATCACGGTGGCGACTATCGCCAACATTGCTTCCGTTGTGGCTTATTGGGGTTGGGATGGCTTCGGTATTGCCGGGCCAACCTGGTCAGCCATCATGATGTCTGTGGCCGTGGTTGTCGCCGGGCTGCTGCTTTATCAACGGCGTGACTTTGCCTACGCCGGCGTTCTCGTCTGGGCGCTGTTTGGCATTCGCAGCGCATTCCCCAACATAGCGATTATCGCCAACACCGCCGTTGTGGCCGCTGTTCTGATTGCTGCTCTGGCCATCCTGGGCGCCTGGCGCAGTCGCCAGCCTACCGCCACCCGGCTCGGCTCGCAGCCCGCCTGAATCGAAAATTTCTCGTAAAGTGACAAAGGTCTGGCGCTGTTCCTTACAGCCCAGACCTTTTTTTCTGCCACCAGCCTGATGAGGTTCTCATTGCCGCTTCTTTGCCGTTGGCATCCTGCCAGGATCGTTTAGAATAGCCGTTGGCATACCGTTATCAAAGCCCTTGCCGAGGAAGCATTATGAGTAATCCCCCCATTGATCAGGTAAAAGAGGCCGAGCAGCTCATTGTTGACGAGGAGGTTAGCAAGGGGTTCCAGACTGACCGGGTCATGACCATTGCCGGCGGTCATTTCATCCATGACACTTACAGCGCCTTCATCCCGCCGCTGTTGCCGCTGATTCGGGACTCTCTATCCATCAATAACACGCTGGCTGGCAGCCTGGCCATCGTCGCCCAAATTCCCAGTATTCTCAACCCATTTATTGGCTATCTCGCGGACCGGGTCAGCGTCCGCTATTTCGTGATTATGGCCCCGGCCATCACCGGTACGGCGATGAGTCTGATGGGGCTGGCCAATAGTTATGTGGCGCTGGTGATGCTCTTGCTGGCTGGCGGCGTCAGCATCGCCGCTTTCCACGCACCGGCGCCGGCAATGATCGGCCGGATCTCCGGTAAACAGGTCGGCAAGGGGATGAGCTTTTTCATGGCGTCCGGCGAATTGGGGCGGACGATGGGGCCCCTGGCGGTGGCTGGCGGCATCGAGCTATTTGGTGTGGGGGGCCTCTGGCGCCTGGCCATTGTGGGGTGGATTGTCACGGCGATCCTGTTTGTGCGCCTCCGCGATGTGGCCGCCCGGCCGAATATCGCTAAAGGTGCGATGAACGATTTCTGGTCGCGAGCCGGTCGCTTCTTTTTGCCACTGGCCCTCCTTATGCTCTTCCGCAATTTTATGAT
>JACKBM010000026.1 GCA_020634575.1 Ardenticatenales bacterium
GGTCCCACCGACGATTTCATCGCCGATCTGGAAAATCATGGCGGGCCGGATCAGGCAGTTTACCTGTACAGCCGAGAGGATTACAACTGGTGGGAAGCTGAGCTGGACCGCGATCTGCCCAATGGGATGTTTGGTGAGAACCTGACGTTGAGCAGCTTTGGCACAACGGAGATCCACATTGGCGATCGCTTTCAGATTAATGATCTCGTCCTGGAGCTTACCTTTGCCCGCATCCCCTGTGCCAAATTCGCCGCCAAAATGGGCGACCCCGAGTTTGTGAAGCGCTTTGGCCAGGCGGGCCGGCCCGGCGCCTATGCCCGCGTTATTCAGCCAGGCACCGTGACAGCCGGCGACCCGGTCCAATATCTAGCAACCGGGGCCGCCTATCCAACCGTGGCCGAGCTATATGCCCTCTACTTGAGCAGAGTACGCCCGGTCACTCAACTGCAACGTGGCCTGGAAGCGCCTATTGGCGAACGGGCCCGGTTGGCCTTCGAATATTGGCTGGACAAGGCATTATGAGCCACCTCGACCCCATTCCTGCTTTTGTGATCGGCTATTCTGACTCCGGTTTCACCAACCCGCATGAGATGGTGCTGCCGGAGGAGCCGCGCGATTGTCGCGGCGACTTCACTCATATGGGCGCCAAATATTGGGGGCTGGAAACGGCGCGACACCGGGCTACCAAAGTCGACCCTGAGGCTGAGCAGCTACATTACGACCACGGGGCCAGCAACTGGGTCACCATCGGCCTGAAACAGCGGGCCATCATCCGGCAGATCAATTGCAGTACCCGCTGGTTCACCGGCAACCAGGTCCAGGGCATCGGCATCACCCTGCACGACGAGCTGACCGGGGCAAACCACCAGGTCTTGAAGCGCACGGCACTGCAACCGGACAGCGAGCATGAGTTTGTGATCACGCCAACAGTGGCGACTGAGGCCCGGCTGGAGCTGTACTACGAAGGCGGCTTGTCGCGGGTCCTGTTCTTTGGTGAACTCGCCGCTGAACAGCTGCCCGAGCGGCCCAATCTGCTACAGAGCGCGACGATATCCCACGTCTCCAATGAGCATTACGGCAAGCCGGAAATGGCCGTCCATGGCGAGCGGCAGGTGATGCACATGTCAGGCTGGGAGTCGGCCCGGACGGGCTTCGGCGAGCGGGCGCTTTTTAGCCTGGCTACGCCGGTGACGCTAAGTGAGTTTGTGGTTGACACTTACTTGCACCGGCTCAATCCGCCATTGACGGCGCATCTTTTTGGGTTGCTGGAAAATGACGGTGATCGTCTGGATGAATTGATGGCGGCAGCGCCTCGCTGGCAGCTGGCGTTTGCCAATGGCCATACCGTGACACCGGCCGATTTTCAGAGCTACATGCTCAGCCAGGCCTATCTCAACGAGCCAGTCCCAACGCCCGGCCAATTTGCCATCCGCCTGGGATTACCGGCCGGTAGCCCCTGGCAACCGATTCTCCCCTTCGCCCGGCTGCAACCCGACCGTTACCATCGCTTCCGCCACTTCGCCTGGCGGGGCCCGTTTAACCGGCTGCTCTACATGCACTATCCCAATGGTGGTGTCCACGGTCTCAAGCTGTTTGGCGCCTGACCTGGCAGCGAGCATCTTGACATCTTCGCTAGAATAAACGGGGAGCAGCTGGCATCTTTTCATGAAACAATTCTGGCGATATGCCGATGGGTTCGTGACATTTCTGTCACCCATTGCGGCGCTTTTCTACATTCTGAGCGCTGTTTTGCTCATCGGTGAGTGGAACGAACATCCCAATCATATTCAAGCCTTGACCGGGGACGACAAATTGATCACCGGACAAATCACGTATCTGTACGACGTTGGCGACGCACAGGTGGAGTTTGTGACACCGGCCGGTCAGACTCACTATGTCATCCTGGAAAAAGAAGACCATCCTGAAGGCAGCCTGCAAACGCTGGCGCTGAATAGCTCACACCAGATCCGCTACGACCCCACCTTCCAGTTTAGCCCCGTGCTGGCTGACCATTGGGACTATTTCCAGGCGCAAAATCCGCGCCGGGAAGGCCTCTTTATTATGCTGGGCCTTTGTCTGGTGATTCTGGCTATCCGGCCGGATATCCTTTACATCGGCTATCAAATTGATTGGCCCCAGCTGTACCGGCGTGAGCTGCCGCCTCCGGACCCGTCATGACATTGCCAGAACTGCTCACCCTGCTCGCCGGGCTGGCCGCCGAACTGCTCTGGCTGGATGGCCGCCCCTTGCCCCGACCAGCCTGGCTACAGCCACCAGGCGTTGGCCCACGGTGGCTACGCGAAGTTGCGGATCGCTACCAGGTCTGGCTGTGGGCACTTCTCGTCGTCTTGCTGGCGTTTGGGTTGGAACAGCTGCCGATAGGCCAGACCTGGCTCCAGTGGCTGGACCCGGTTTTCACCGGCATCATGGTGCTGGTACTTCTCTTCATTCTTTATCATGGCATCCTCGGCCAGGAGCTGTTGCCACGGGTCAATGAAGGCAAAATGTTCCTGGTCCACGTCGTCGTCATGACCACATTGCTGAGCACGGGCCGGCCAGCCCTGCCAGCCTGGTTGATCTGGTTAACCATCATCCCCACCATCGCCCTGTTCTGGCAGGCGCTTTGGCCGCGCCGGCTATCTTTGACGGCTCAGGCCATTTTTTATCTCTGGTACCTTCTAACGTTGCTGCTGCTGGCGATCCAAAACAGCAATCCGGCCATTTTTAGCCAGAATGAGCTGAACAGCTTCGAGTTCTTTGCCTTCATCTGTCTGTTCGTCTTCCTGGCGCTCCATGTCCTGCTGGGCCTGCGCTTCGCGGCGATCAGCCTGTCACTGGTGCTACCCCGCAACCGGCCGCTTCTGCAGCTGATCATGCCCAATCTCATCCAACCCAAACCTTTGTCCCGGCGACTCGTTCTGCTGTTTACCGGGCTGGCCCTGGGCCTTTTCGCGCTCAATCGATGGCTGGATCTGGGCAGCGGCCTCACGCTCACCAATGTACTCGTCCTGTTCGCCATCCAATTTGATGAAGCATGAGGCGCAAACTGGAGCCGGAAGGATCAGTTTTGGGGTTGATTTTCTGCCAAATCACCGTATCCTAAGCGAGCCCGAGCCGCTCTTCACCTTTAGAAATCAAGGAGCATGACACGCATGTCAGGAGTCGAAACACCTGATCTGGATTATCCGCGCAAACCGCTGGATGCCATTTTTGCCCCCAAAAGCGTCGCCGTTATCGGCGCCAGCGAACGGCCTGGAAGTGTAGGCCGCACCATCGTAGCGAATCTCATCGCATCCCCGTTCGGGGGTGTGGTTTACCCTGTCAGCCTGAAGCGGAAAAGTATCCTGGGCATCCGGGCCTACCCAACGCTCGAGGCGGTACCAGATGCCGTTGATCTGGCCGTCATTGTCACGCCGGCCAGCACGGTCCCGGCCATCATGGAAGAATGCGTCCAGAAAGGGGTCCGCGGCGTTATCATTATTTCGGCCGGCTTCAAGGAAATTGGTCCGGAGGGCGCGGCCCTGGAGCAAGAGGTGATGCGCATTGCCAAGAAAGGCAAGATCCGCGTCGTCGGGCCAAATTGTCTGGGCGTTATGAACCCGCAGAACGGGCTCAACGCCACCTTCGCGGCCACAATGGCCATGCCCGGCAACGTGGGCTTCATCAGCCAATCCGGCGCCCTCTGCACCTCAGTTCTGGACTGGAGCCTGCGGGAAAATGTCGGCTTCAGCGCCTTTGTCTCTATCGGCTCCATGCTGGATATTGGCTGGGGCGACCTGATCTACTATCTCGGCAATGACGCTCGCACCAAGAGCATTGTCATCTACATGGAATCGATTGGCGATGCCCGCGCGTTTATGTCCGCCGCCCGCGAAGTGGCCCTGACCAAACCGATCATCGTCATCAAGCCGGGCCGTACAGCCGAGGCCGCTGAGGCGGCCGCCTCCCACACTGGTTCGTTGACCGGCAGTGACGAGGTCCTGGATGCGGCCTTCCGCCGCTGCGGTGTGCTGCGGGTCAACCGGATCGCGGAGCTGTTTGACATGGCCGAAGTGCTGGGCAAACAGCCACGGCCCAAGGGACCGCGCCTGACCATCGTCACCAACGCCGGCGGCCCCGGCGTTCTGGCCACCGATGCGCTGATTTATGGCGGCGGCGAGTTGGCCCAACTAGCGCCCGAGACCATGGAGAAACTCAATGAGTTTTTGCCAGGACACTGGAGTCACCACAACCCAATCGATATCCTGGGCGATGCCGGACCGGAACGGTATGCGGCAACGCTGGACACCATCGTCGAGGACAGCAACAGCGATGGTTTGCTGGTCATCCTGACGCCGCAGGCAATGACCGACCCGGCGGCGACTGCCAAACAGATGCTGGAATGCTGCGGCCGCAGTCGCAAGCCGATCCTGGCCAGCTGGATGGGCGGCGGCGACATTGCCGAGGGTGAGCAGCTACTGAACCGGGCGGGTATTCCAACCTTCCTCTACCCGGATACGGCGGCACGCATGTTTAACTACATGCACCGTTATCAGCGCCGTCTCAATTCTCTTTATGAAACCCCGCAGGTCGTCTTCAATGAAAACGCGGCCGAGGTCCGCGAAGAAGTACGCCGCCAATTGGGCGCCATCCGGGCTACCGGCCGGACCATCCTCACCGAAAAAGAGTCCAAAGATCTGCTGAAACTGTACGGCATCCCCGTTTTGCAGACTGAAGTCGCCACCAAGGCAGATGACGCAGTCGCGCTCGCCGAAGAGATGGGCTACCCGGTCGTCGTCAAACTCCATTCCAAAACGATTACCCACAAAACCGACGTGGGCGGCGTCCAGCTAAATCTAAACGATGAAGCAGAGGTCCGTGAGGCATTCGCCACGATCAAGAAAAACGTGGAAAAACGGTTCAGCAAAAAGGATTTCCTGGGCGTCTCCGTGCAGCGAATGCTGGATTTGAGCGAGAGCTACGAGATCATCCTCGGCAGCAGCCTGGACTCCCAGTTTGGGCCGGTGCTGCTGTTCGGCACGGGCGGCACCATGGTCGAGGTTTACAAGGACCGCGCCCTCGGGCTGCCGCCGCTGACAACCACCCTGGCCCGTCGCATGATGGAGCAGACCCGGATCTACGAAGCGCTGCAGGGCATCCGCGGCCGCAACCCGGTTGATCTGGCCAGGCTGGAACAGATCATGGCCCAGTTCAGCGAACTGGTCATCGACCAGCGGCAAATCAAGGAAATCGACATCAACCCGCTGCTGGCTTCAGCAGACCATCTGATTGCCGTCGATGCCCGGATCGTGCTGCATGGCCCGGAAGTGGCCAGCAACGCGCTGCCGCGTTCAGCCATCCATCGCTATCCAGTCCAATACATTGAGCCTTATACGCTGAAAGATGGCACTGAGGTTAATATCCGGCCGATCCGGCCGGAAGATGAACCGATGATGATCGACTTTCACGAAGGGTTGTCAGACCATTCGGTTTATCTGCGCTTTTTCCGCTCCCTCAACCTGAGCCAGCGGGTGGCGCACGAACGGCTGATGCGGCTCTGTTTCATCGATTATGATCGGGAAATGGCGCTGGTTGCCACCCATCTGAACAAAGAGACAGGCAAACGCGAAATCATCGGCGTCGGCCGCTTGAGCCGGGACCCGAACATCCCGGAATCAGAGTTTGCCTTGCTGGTAACCGACAAATACCAGCGCAGCGGCCTGGGGACGGAGCTCCTGCGCCGGCTCATTCGCATCGGCCATGAGCAGGGGCTGGAGACGATCACAGCTTATCTGCTGCCCAACAACAATGGGATGCGCGCGGTCAGTCTCAAGCTTGGCTTCTCGCTGGAGTTCGAGGACGGCCTGATTCATGCCCGTCTACCGCTGGAACAGGAAGCGCTTGCTTGAGCGCATTTGAACGGGAAAGACCAAGTTACCCCCTGTCGGGTGGCCTGACGCTGCATAAAGCAGCTGAGTCTGCGTTTGTGTCAGCCTGGATCGCCTACCGGGCCAGCCAGGACGCCGCTTTTGGCGCCCTGGCTGATCTGCGGGCCACCCTGGCAGGGGTTCCCTTCTTGTACTGGGTCCAGCGCGAGCAGCAGCCCCTGGCCGGCCTGATCATGTTGCCCAACAACATCGGTGACTTTTTCCTGATACCGCCGCAGCAGCATTGTGACCCTATCCTGGCAGCTCTACTGCCGCTATTGCAGGCCTGGTCTGATCCGGGCAAGCCCATACGCGCTCAGATGATCGCTGCTGAGTACCAGGCCGCTTTTGTGGCGCAGGGGTTCACGGTGAGCGAGAGCAGACGCCGGATGATCCGGCCGGTCAGCCCCATGGTGAGCGAATTACCGGCCGGTTTCCAACTCATCCCCCTGAACGAAAGCCATCGCCCCGGGTTGCCGTCCCTCTTACAGGCTGGTTTCACCGGCAGTCCGGGCAGCTATGGCGAGCGCACTGTGGCGCAATGGGCCAGTAGCGTTGACCAGTTCTGGACCAACTTTGAGCCTTCCTCGGCATTGGCTCAGGCCTGTCTACTCGTCGAAGAGGTGGCGACAAAAGAGATCGTCGCCGTTCTAATGAGTGATCGGTTGGAGGGGCTGGCGGCCTTTCGCTTCGTGGCCACGCTGCCGGCGTATCGCGGCCGCGGTCTGGCCCGGGCGCTTCTGGTTGCCGGTCTGGCCGCCCTGGCCGGTCATGAGCCATGGGTCCAGTTAACAGTTACCTGCGGCAATCCGGCAGAAATTCTGTATGATAGGCTTGGCTTTCGCGCCTTGCCGGCGACTTTTGATATGGTCCGGCCGGTAAGTACGTAAAATGGCAAGGAATCAATCATGAAAGAGACCTGGCAAACCTTCTTTGAGACATTTATGCTTCCCCAGGAACCCGCCCGGCGTGTCATTGCCGAGTTGCGGGTGGGCTTTCTGGATCATCGCTGGGTGCTCCCGCAAAAAGATTTGCAGCCCAACCTGGAAGGGGCCATCGCCCTGACCGATCAACGGCTGATGGTGGGCTGGATTGATGGACGCTCGCGCCAGGTCCTGCATTTACGCCGGCTTGATTTCCTGACGGAACGTCTCTGGCAAAAATCAGAACCTGAACTCCCCTACCAGGCCGTCCTGGGCAGCAACCTCACCGCAGCGGTGGTGCTGCAAACTGCGGCCGCCACTGAACTTGAGAGCACCATGCTCTCAGATTTGCTTAATGAAGCTTTTACCCGCATTTAGGGCATAATCCGGCCGCCAAACCAGACCCAGCCTCTCCTGAGCGTACCCCATTGTAGGCCAGCCTACCGTCGAGTCACTATTCCTGGCGACAATAGACCTGTTCCAATACAGACAATTTGCTTTGTGAATAATCGTTGAGAGATGATTTTTTTTACGGTTGTCTCGTTGGATACTATCGACAACTGGCTATAATCCAGTGGGTTGGAGAGAAAGCGTATGAATTCGGATTGGAATCGTGGGTTCGACCACCATCGTAGTTATAGCCGGCCGCGGCGAGCTGGCCAGCGGCGCTTCATGCGCCGGCGCTTGCGCCTGGGCAGACGCGGGATTCTGGCAGGCCTGGTGGGGTTGATCCTGGTTTCAGCCCTGGTCTACTGGCAATTGCCAGCCATCCTGCGCCTGGTGCCGAGCCGCTATCTGGCAGCCTATGTGCCGCGGGCCATCACCGACGAGCAGTTCCGCAATCAGCCGGAAAGGCTGCCCACAGCGGCGGCGCCCGTTGACGCGTCAAGTTTGCTGGCCGCAGCGCCAACCGCGGCCAACCCACCAACCCCTACGCCAGTCATCATCACCGTTGGCGAAGCCGTCGTCACCAATGAAGCGCCAGCCGCCACAGCTGAACCCTCACCGACGGCCACCCTGGAACCGACCGCCACCAAACCGTCCACCCTGGTGAGCGCCGGTGCTCAGGCACGCCTGGATGGCGTCCGGCATGAGTTTCAGACCTGGAACAACTGCGGCCCGACAACCCTGGCGATGGCGCTGAGTTATTTTGATCTTGACCTCACGCAGGATGATACCGCGCCCATCCTCAAGCCCAGCACCGAGGATCGCAACGTCAGCACCGACGAGCTGGCGGCCTACGTCAACGATGAAACCGATCTCGTGGCTATTAGCCGGGCCAATGGCGATCTGGACACACTGCGCCAGTTGCTGGCCAATGGGGTGCCGGTCATCATCGAAATTGGCATTGATCCGCCCGGGGAGTATGCCTGGCTGGAATGGTACGGCCATTACCTGCTGGTTGTCGCCTATGACGATGACGCAGAAGTCATTTACACCTATGATTCCTGGTTCGGCACCAGTGAGGTGCCTGGCGAAAATGCCACGCCGGATGGGCGTATGATGGATTATGAGACGCTGAACACTTACTGGCGTCAGTTCAATCGCAACTATGTGGCATTGTACCGGCCGGACCAGACCCAGATCGTGGAAGCCATCCTCGGCGACAACATGACAGACGCCACCATGTGGCAAAACTCCCTGGCGCAGACCCAGGCGGAGCTGAGCGCCGAGCCAGACAATGGCTATCTCTGGTTTAACCTGGGCACCATCTACAACGCCCTGGGCGAATTTGACGAAGCAGCGCTGGCCTTCGACAAGGCGCGTGAAATTGGTCTGCCGTGGCGAATGTTGTGGTATCAGTTCGGGCCTTATCAGGCTTATTATGAGACCGGCCGGTACGAAGATGTCATCGTCCTGGCCGATGTAACCATGGGGGATCGCCCCTACTTCGAAGAATCCTTCTATTTCAAAGGATTGGCTCAGATCGCGCTCGGTCAGGTAGAGGAAGGCCGGCTAAATCTGCAACGCTCGATTGCGTTTAATCCCAATTACCAGCCCGCGGCAGAAGCGCTGGCCGATCTAGACGCCAACGATAATTGATTTCCAGGTGAAATATGAGCAAAAGAAGCAAACGAATCATCGCCGTGGTGGCCACGGCGCAACTGCTGGTCGCCCTGGGCATTTTCTTATTGCCCCAGATCGTCAGAGCCATGCCCTCGCATTATCAACTGGCTATCCAGGAGCGTCTGCCCATCTCGGTCGGTCTGTTTGAGGCGGTTCAGACGCCGGTTCCCGATCTACCCGCCGCCGCCGGCGCCGTCAGTGAAATCACCGTCCCCACCCTGGTCTTTGAGCCAGTCGCCACCGCTACCGCCACCCTAGCGCCGACCACCGCCCCAACCGAACCCGCCGCTGCGGAAACCGCCGCGCCCACCGATGAACCCACGCCGCTGCCCACGGACACACCGGCGCCAACGCCCACCAACACACCACGGCCGCTGCCAGCGCGGGCCCGGCTAGAGGGTTTACAGAATATCCCGCAGGAGTTTAACAATTGCGGGCCGGCCAACATGACCGTTGTGCTAAATTTTCATGGCAACGCCATCACGCAGGGTGAGGTAGCCTCCTACCTCAAGCCCAACCCGGAAGACCGCAATGTCAGTCCCTGGCAGTTGCGCGATTACGTCAATGAATTTACCGGCCTGGGCTCTTCCGCTCATAGTGGCGGCAACCTGACGCTACTCAAGCAGATCATCGCCGCCGGCTACCCGGTTATCGTGGAAAAAGGGTACGACCCCAATACGGCGGAAGGCTGGTATGGCCATTATCTGACCCTGTTTGGCTTCGACGATGAAACGCGCCAGTTCGCCGCCATGGACACCTACCAGCGTCCCTTCTCTTACGAGGGCACGACCGAAGATTATGACGTCCTGGAAGATTACTGGCGTCATTTCAACTACACTTTCGTCGTGATCTATCCCCTGGAGGACGAGACCCTCATCAGGGATATCCTCGGGCCGGAGATGCTGGATGAGCAGACCATGTGGCAAAACGCTGCCCTCAAGGCCCAGGCCGACATCGACAAAAACCCGGAAGATGCTTACGCCTGGTTCAACCTGGGCACCAATCTGACGCGGCTGGGTGAATTGACTGGTGAGAATCAATATTACCAGGACGGCGCGGCGGCCTTTGATAACGCCCGGGCGATCGGCCTGCCATATCGGATGTTGTGGTATCAGTTCCGGCCCTACACGGCGTACATGAAAGTGGGCCGTTATCAGGACATGCTAGACCTGGCCAATGCCACTTTGGAAACATCAGGCGGGCAAAACGTCGAAGAGACCTATCTCTTCCGCGGTCATGCCAATGCCTATCTGGGCAATTTCGCCCAGGCTCGGGCAGATTATCAAAAAGCGCTTGACCTGAACAGCAACTTCTATCCAGCGCAAATTGCCCTGGATTCTCTCAGTGGCTGATTCACGCATTTTACTGATCCGGCATTCACAATCGGCGCTGGATCTGAACCGGCCGGCGGCTGAGTGGCCACTCAGCCTGACCGGCCGGTCCCGCGCCACCCAGTTCGCCGCCACCATCGCCAACTACGCCCCCACCTACCTCTACAGCAGCAGCGAAACCAAAGCCCAGGAAACGGCAGCTCTCATAGCGGCCGCTTTGGACATCCCCACATCGAGTTGGCCTGGCCTGCAGGAGCATGACCGGCGCGAGGTTACACAGATGCCGGCCGACGAATTTCAGGCAAACGTCAAGGCATTGCTGCAAAAGCCAGGCGAACACGTCTTTGGCGGCGAAACCGGCAGCGAAGTTGTCAACCGCTTTGAAAAGGCACTGGCCGAGCTGCGCACCCGCCATCCGGGGCAGACTATTGCAGCAGTGAGCCACGGCACGGCCATCACCTTGTTCCTGGCCCACCACGGCCTCGTCGACCCGGTGCCATATTGGCAAGAATTGCGTCAGCCGGCCCTGATCGTGCTGGCGCCTGATCCCTGGCGGCTGCTGGCGACCATTAATCCGCAATGGTAATGGCCAACCGGCATGTTATAATCAGCCGCGCCCGGGGCAACCCCCTGTCAACCCAAATTAACGAATACCCACACCCCCTGGAGGATTTCCGATGAGCGAGCGGGAAAAGATCAAGATCACCTACTCGACCCTGGCGTCACCCAACCCGAAACTCGACCAATATTATGACGAGGAAGTCGCCGCCGCGCGGGCCAATGCCGGCCAAACATATCCGATGTATATCGACGGCGAATGGGTCAGCAGCGAGAAGACGTTTGCCAAAGTGAGCCCAATCGATCTGAATCTGACCATCGGCCACTTCGCCGCCGGCGGCAAGACCGAAATTGACCGGGCCGTGGCCGCTGCTCGCCGCGCCTTCCCCGCCTGGCGAGCCATGCCCTGGCAGGAGCGTAATGCCCTGCTACGCAAAGCGGCTGACCTGATCAGCGACCGCTTGTTTGAGATAGGCGCCGTCGTCAGCCTCGAGATCGGCAAGAACCGGCTGGAGGCATTGGGTGATGTCGAGGAGTCGGCTGATCTGATCCGCTACTGCCTGGATTCGATGGCTGCGAACGACGGTTTCAGCAAACCGTTGTTGCAGGAATCGCCCCGGCATCATAATCGCAGTGTGCTGAAGCCGCATGGTGTCTGGGGCGTGATCGCGCCGTTTAACTTCCCGGCAGCGCTCTCAGCCGGACCGGCCGGTGCCGCCCTCACCGCCGGCAACACCGTCGTCCTCAAGCCAGCCGACGATGCGCCGTTGACCAGTTACCTTATCGCCCAATGTTTCCACGATGCGGGCTTACCGGCCGGTGTCTTCAACATGGTTCTCGGCAGCGACGAACCGGGCAAAGCACTGGTGGCCAACCCCGATGTTGATGGCATCACGTTTACGGGCAGCTACGATGTGGGCATGAGCATCATCCGCCAATTTGCCGCCGGCGGCGCCTACCCGCGCCCGGTTATCGCCGAGATGGGCGGCAAAAACCCGACCATCATCACGCGCAAGGCTGATCTGGAAACGGCGGCCACTGGCGTCATGCGTTCCGCTTTTGGCCTGACCGGTCAAAAATGCTCCGCCTGTTCGCGAGTTTTTGTGGATAACGCGGTGAAAGATGAGTTTATCGCAAGATTGGTCGCGCTGACTAAAGAAAAAATCACCGTGGGTGACCCGACCGAGAAGCAGAACTACATGGGCCCCATCATCAACGGCGACGCCTACAACGCTTACAAGAAATACGCCGCCGATCTGCGCGCGGCCGGGACGGTGTTGACTGGCGCGGAAACCATTGAAGAAAACGGCTACTTCGTGGCCCCCACCATCGTCACCGACCTGCCGGCCGATCATTATCTCTGGACGCACGAGATGTTCGCCCCAGTCGTCTGCATCGACGGCTTTGACGACAAAGATGAGGCGATGGCCCGGGCCAACGCCATTGATCTGGGGCTAACAGCCGGCTTCTTCGGCGAGGCGCCGGACGAGGTGAACTGGTTCCTCGACAACATCGAGGCAGGCACGTTGTATGTCAACCGGGCCACCGGCGCCACAACCGGGGCCTGGCCCGGCTACCAATCATTTGGCGGCTGGAAGGGCAGCAGCGGCACCGCCAAGGCGGCGGGCAGCTTCTACTATTTGCCGCAGTACATGAAAGAACAGAGCCACACCGTGGTTGACTGATGACTTACCGGCCGGTGTCAGGGATGATACCGGCCGGTTTTTCCCACTATAGTACCATTTAGACAACCTCATACCGCCCGTTACAATGCGTCATAGGAGCAGCCAGCAGTTGGCTACTGACGTCTAGTATTGGGTATTTATGTTGGCAGCAACAGTTAGCTTTTTCGGTCTGCCGGACCGCTATGACGACGCGCAGAGACGGCCCGCGCGCATCCTCAATACCATGCTGCTGATTCAGGGCATCGCCGTCAGCCTTATCCTCATCATTTTCCCCATTGCCGATATCAGCCATTTTGGTGACCCGGCTATGAACGCCATTACGGTCGACCTGTTTGTCTACGTATGTGCCAAGATTCTCTTGAATAGAGGCAAGCTGCGGCTGGCTGCTATCCTGATGCTGGTCATGCAGGGGCTGAATCTTACCGGCGCCATCTGGGTCGAAACGGGGCTGCGGGACATGAAGGTAGCGGCCCTTCTGGGTCTGATCGCCATGGCTGGCCTGATCTTGAGCCGCCGCGACACCATTTTTGTGGGCCTGTTTACCATCATCATCGTGACACTGCTCTACCTGTCAGAGTTGAGCGGTGTTCGGATCCGGGAATCGTCTGACCTGATTAAGATAGGCGACCTGGCGGTCCTGGTTTCGCTGACTGTCATCATCAGCGCCCTGATGTTTGTGGCATCCACCTACATCAGCCGAGATCTGGATTCAATCCTGGTCAGTGAGCGGCAGATTGTGCAGGATAACAGGCGCCTGGCTGAGGAGATTCGCATCCAGCAGATCGCCGAGCAAGAGCTACGCGAAATCAACAATAATCTCTCGCAAACAAAAAAGGGGCTGGAAGATAACGTGCGCCGCCGGACCCGCGACCTGGCCCGGACCAATAGGGACCGGGAAACCCTGTTACAGGTTACCTCGCTGGACTTAAAACAGCCGCTCAATCAGATCCGCCAGCAATCGCGCCAGGCGCTGGCGCTGGCGGGGGAACCGGCCGGATCCCCCGCGCACGGTTACCTGGAACGGGTGGTACGCGCGGCCGATCGGATGGACCAGCTACTAAACGATGTGGTCAAACTTGTTGAGGTCCAACAACTTGACAGCGTGCCCACCATTACCGATTTGAACACCATCGCCGCCCACGTGCTTGAACGGCTTGAAGCCCAGATTGAAGCCAGCCGCGCCAACATTGTCGTCGACACGCATCTACCCAAGCTCTATGTTGACCAGCTATGGGCCAGCGAAGCGCTGTTCAACCTGGTTGGCAATGCCTTGAAATATCATCAGCCTGAGCAAGCGCCAGACATTCTTATCCAGCGTTATGAGGATGACAGTGGACTGGGCATCGCCGTTCTGGATCGAGGCCCCGGCGTGGCCGAGGAGTATCGCGAGCGCATTTTCGAATTGTTCAAACGGACCGTCAATCGGGAAGTTGCCGGCACGGGGGCGGGACTGGCCATTGTGCGCCAGATCGCCAATCGCCACGGCGGCCGGGCCTGGGTGGAAGACCGACCCGGCGGCGGCGCCAGTTTCTGCCTGACATTCGGGCCAGCATCCAGAGTAGCGAACGAATGACACCGCAGCTTGATGCAACCCCACAACGCTACCGCCTATCAGATTTTGGCCCACAACTGACATGGCGCACGCTCTATGTGATCCTCATTTTGCTTACCGCTGGTCTGGTTGCTAGTCTGCTATTACATGAGCCACGCATCGCGTTGCGCATGGCGCTGACCTTACTGCTATTCCTCATCGGTACAGCCCTCGTGTATTTCGCCATGCGGCGACAGAACAACCGGCTGGCCAACCGAATCATCGTCGGCACAGTCTGGTTCGCGACCTTGCTGCAAATTATCTATACCGGTACTTTCCATCGCGGCCAGGGCGCCTTTTTTATCGTCGTCCTGATTCTGGCCACGATTTTGCTGGGCCGGACCGGCACAATCGTCGTCGGCGCTATGTCTGTGGGCGGACTTCTCTTTGGCTATTACTGGGGCATTAACGAAATTGCCAACTGGAACGTGGTGCCGAACAGCCTGACGATGGATTATTTGACGCTGCTCATCTTGTTTGTCATGATGGTTTATATCGTCCAATACATGGTACAGGTGATGCAGCGAACCTTTCAGGGGGCCCAGGACCAGCAGCAGAAGATGCTCCAGGAACAGCAACGTTTAACAGAGCAAATCCTCATGCGCCGGCAGACGGAGCGCTCACTGCATGAAGCTAATGACGAGTTGCAGGCCAGCCAGAAGGTGCTGGAGGAACGCGTCCAGCAACGCACCGAGGAGTTGGCCCAGGCCAACCAGGATCTGGAAACCCTACTCTATGTCACCTCACATGATCTGCGCGAACCGCTAAGGGCCATCCAGAATTTCTCGCAACTGGTGCTGCGCCGCTATAAGGCAGACCTGGGCTCAACGGGCTGCGACAGCCTGGAAGAAGTCATCAGTTCCGCTAATCAGCTTGACAGTGTCATTGAAGAGATTTTGCTGCTATCTCGGGCGCAGCGGCTCGTGACGCCGTCGGAATGGGTTGCGGCCACAGAAATAGTCAATGAAGTGCTCCGACGTCTGGAAGCCCAGATAAACAGGGGCGCGGTCAAGGTAACGGTTGGGTCGCCGCTGCCGCAGCTCTTTGCCGATCCGCAATGGCTGGTTGAGGGGCTGTTTCAGCTGCTGCGCAACATTTTGTTCCTGACGCAGGCTGATGAGGCCGTTCATTTTGAATTTAAGGGTGCGCAGGGACCGGCCGGTCCCCAACTCATTATCGAACTGGCGGACATGCATTTCTCACAAGCCCAACGGCAATCACTTTTTCAATTGGTTGGGCAACAAGAGGCCACTCCGGCGGCCAGGCCTGGAAGCACGCTCACCCTCATCGACCAGATCATGCAGAAACATGGTGGCTCTGCCCAGATCCAGACCAACCGGACAGCGGACATTGCCATCGTTCTAACATTTGATCCACGCGAAGAGCAGGCAACTCTGGCTATGCCGGTCTAGGCTTTGCCATTTTTTCACGTGAGATTATGGTAACAATATGCGAAAATAAGCAGCGAGGAATTGGCTTGCGCCCTGGCTGTTACCAGCAGCAAAGGACCAGAGTTTGTTAGCATCGATCTTCAACTGGCTACGGCCGCCCCAATATGCCGACCCAAGAATCAATCGTCAGGCCAGGCTGTTGAATCACATCCTGTGGGCTGCCTTGATCACTGTCCTGGGTTACACGCTCTGTGTCCCGCTTATCCTGGCAGATGCCGCGTATACAACGTATTCTCTCGTCCCAATCCTCGGTCTCATTTTGCTGCTTATCGCCATCTTCCGGCGTGGCTATGTCATCCCGGTGGCACTCATTTTCATCGTAGCCGGCTGGTTGATAATTACTTATGGCATGATCGCTTTTGGCGGTATCCGTAGCGCCAGTTTCAACAGCTATTTTGTCCTTGTCATGTTGGCCGGCCTCCTACTGGGTCAGCGGGCCGGCATTGCGGCCGCCGTCATCGCCATTACGAGCAGCATTGTCGTTTTATGGATGGAACTCAATGGCATTTTACCGGCACCGCTTTCCCCCGATTCACTGACCAGCTACTGGTTCGCCCAGGCTGCCAATCTGATCCTCCTGGTCGTCCTGCTGGGGCTGGCCATCAGTGCCCTGGATACGGCAGCAACGACAGCGGAAGAGCACAAAAATGCGCTGTTACGAAGCAATCGTGAGCTGGAAAGCAGCCAGAAATCACTCCAGTTGCGCAGCGAGGCAATTGCCATCGCCTATGAAGAGCTGCAGGAAGAGATCAGTGAGCGCCGTCGTGCCGAAACAGCCTTGCGCGCCGCCAACATCGCGCTGGCTGAAACGCGTGACATCCTGGAACGCCGCGTCAACGAAAGGACCGGCGAGCTAGCCCAGGCGAACGAGGATCTGGAAACATTGCTTTACGTCATTTCCCATGACCTGAAAGAGCCACTCCGTTCCGTCCACAACTTCTCACGCCTTCTGGCCACGCGCTACGAAGCAGACCTGGATGAACGGGGGCAGGATTACATTCGCCGCACAGTCCGCGCCGCTGACCGTTTGCAGACTTTGCTGGAAGATGTCCTGACCCTCTCGCGGGTACGACGCTCCCAGGAAATGCGTCAGCTTGTACCAGCCCGGCAGCTCGTCGATCAAGCCCATGAGCGCCTTGAATATCTCATCGCCACCAGTGGCGCCGAAATCGAGATCGCCGATGCCCTGCCAGAGCTGTACGTCAATCCGACATGGGCCACACAGGCCATTTACAATCTTTTACATAATGCCCTAAAATACCGCCAAAATGGGGAGCCACCGGCAATCACCGTTTCGGGTTACGAAAATGAGTCTGTAGCGGGCCTGGCCATAGCAGACCGCGGCCCCGGCATTGCGCCGGAACACCGGGAACGGATTTTTCAGCTTTTTCAGCGCGCTGTGGGGCGCGAGATAGAGGGAACCGGCGCTGGTCTGGCCATTACCAGACAAATTGCTCAGCGCCATGCTGGCCGCACCTGGGTTGACGCTCGCCCTGAAGGGGGCTCTATCTTCTATATTACCTTTGGCAAGGCAATAAGAGATGATCAGATCGATACACGAGTCAATGACAATGGAAATTCTACTGGTTGAAGACAACGATGATGATATCGTCATGACAATGGAATCCTTTGCTGAGGCAAACATCATCAATAAGATCAATGTGGTGCGGGATGGTGAAGAAGCCCTGAACTACCTGCGCAAGCAAGGGTCGTACGAAGGCGTAGCCACACCAGGCCTCATCCTCATGGACATCAACATGCCCAAGAAAAACGGCTTTGAAGTCCTGGCCGAGCTTAAGGCAGAACCGTCACTTTGCCATATTCCGGTTGTCATCCTTACCACCAGTCAGCGCGAAGAAGATATCGTCAAATCATTTGCCGCCGGTGCTTGCTCATACATTCCCAAACCGGTTGGCTTTGATAATTTCATTGAGGTTGCTCGACAATTTTCGATGTATTGGGAGCTGGTCAGTCGCGTGCCTTCCTCGAATTAATCGGGCCCGCCACAGAGGCAACCAGAGCGTTACATTTTATGATTCGGATTCTCCTGGTCGAAGACAACGAAGACGATTACATTCTCGTCAGCGAAGTGTTGTCTGAACAAAACTTCCAGATTGATTGGTGTGGCAGTGCCAGCAGCGCGCGCGTCCAGCTTGTCGCGAATCAGTATGATCTGGTTCTACTGGATCACGGCCTGCCGGACACCAATTCGCTCTCCTTCCTGGACGAGATTACGCAAGCCCATGCCCAGTTGCCAGTCGTGATCCTGACCGGTCGGCATGACAAAGCGCTGGCTGTCTCAGCCATCAAAAAGGGCGCGGCCAGCTACCTTCTTAAGGACGAGATCTTCAGCCACCTGTATCAGACCGTGGTTGATTGCCTGCCAGCCAGCCCCGCCATCGAGCCGCCGGCCGAGCATCCGGCCGATAACCCCCTCCGCTTTGTCGACACCGCCGAACATATTTACCGGCTGCTGCTCGAAGCAATGAGCGAAGGCTGCATTGTCATCGGCCGCGATGGCATTATCTCCTTTGTCAATGATGCCATTGGCCACCTGGCGGGCCAGGAATCGCACCTGCTTCTAGGCGAACACCTGGTCAAAATATTTGCGCCCCCCACACGTAATGCCGTTGAGGAAATCCTGGGAACCGGCAATACCAGCAACTGGGTGCCGGCCTCGCTGGAAGGCAAGATTCAGCGAGCCGATAAGCAGGAAATCCCGGTGCTCATTTCCATCTACCACCTGGAAGATGAGACCGGCCCTTACCGTGGCGATTGGCTGCTGGTCCTGACCGATATTTCGCATCAGATCGAGTCGCAGATCGCCCTGGAAAAGAGCCTGAAAGCGGAACAGGAGCAGCGCAGTCGCTTGCATGCCCTGATTGAGTCAAGCCGGGATGGCATCATTCTTGTCGGCGTGGACCTGAACATCACCGTTATCAACTCGACGGCGCTGGAATTACTGGGATTGCCCGGCGAAAGCGAGCGTTGGACCGGCCGGTCCTTTGCCTCCCTCAGCCAGGGGCAGCCCCGCGGCGAAAACAATTTCGGCCATACCCTTCACGCCGAGTTCCGCCGCCTGCACGCCGGCGACGTCACCCCGGGCAAGGGCACCTTCCGCAGCCCCTCGCGCGTCATCGACTGGGCCAGCCTGCCCGTCGACCAGAGCGGCCAATCCTACGGCCGCATGTTCCTGCTCCAGGATGTCACCGAGCAGAAACAGCTCGAAGGGATGCGCGAATTACTGACCAATACCATGGTCCACGACCTGCGCAGCCCACTGGCCACCATCCATAGTACCCTTGAGTACGTGCTGGAACTGGCTGGTGACGACCTGGCCCGCAATCACCGGCAAATGCTGGATGTTGCCTTCCGCAGTGCCGGCAAAATGCTGGACCTGGTCTCCAACATCCTGGAAGTGAGCCGGTTGGAAAGCGGCGAAATGCCCGTTTCACCCTATCCATATCCCGTCGAGTATCTCGTCAATGCCGCCGTCGAACAGATCCTGCCTCAGGCCATCGCCAAAGAGATCGAGATCATCGTGGAGCGGGCTGAAAAGACGCCCATGGTGCTGGTGGACCAGATCCTGGTCGAGCGGATCATGCAAAACCTGCTCGACAACGCGATCAAGTTCACGCCCTCAGGGGGCTACATCCAGGTGCGCGTCCGCAAACTTACGGGCAATGAAGACGAATCGTTTGTGGAAATTGAGGTCTGCGATAGTGGCAATGGCATCCCGGACGAAATTATCGATTCGATCTTCGACAAGTTTGCCACCGGAAATGCTGAAGAGAGCGGCACTGGTCTCGGTTTGGCCTTCTGCAAGCTGGCCGTATTTGCTTTGGGCGGCGAGATAACCGTCAGAAACCATCCCGAAGGCGGCGCCATTTTCCGCTTTACCCTGCCAGCCACCCTGGACAACGAATAGCCAGTTGGCATCTGCCCACAGTCGTGGCACAATCGCCCCATAGTCAGGCACAATCCAGGCTTTTGAGGCTTTTTCTATGATCCCACCCAGCAGTACGGGTCAAAATCGCTCTTTTTCCCATGATGTCATCGTGATTGGCGCCGGCCCCGGCGGCTCAACCACCGCCTTTTACCTGGCCCAGGCCGGCCTGAACACCCTTTTGCTCGATAAAGCGGATTTTCCCCGCGATAAAACCTGCGGCGACGGGTTGACGCCCCGAGCGCTCCATGTCCTGGCTGAAATCGGCGTTCTGGACAGCCTGGCGGCACAGGGCTGCGTCATGGAGCAGGCCACCGTCTACGCCCCATCCGGCCGACCGATCAGCACGACCATGCCAGACCGGGGCGACTTCCCGCCCTACATGCTGGCCGTCCCCCGGCTCCTGCTGGATGAGACGATTCGCCAGCAGGCACTCAAAGCGGGTACGCAGTTCTGCGGCGGCGTTCATGTCGCCGACATTGAGCCTATCGACGGCGGGGTGCGAGTGCGGGGGCGGCGTGGGGGCAAGGCGTATGAAGTAACCGGCCGGATGGCGGTCATCGCCATCGGCGCCAGCACCAAACTGCTGCTGCAACTCGGTCTGCTCAAGGAAATCCCGCCCCTGATCCTGGCGGCCCGCACCTATTACGAGGAGATCCCGCAACTATCGGGGCAGTTCGAGTTTCATTTTGATGGCGTGCCGCTGCCGGGCTACGGTTGGATTTTTCCGCTCTCGGCCCACAGCGCCAATATCGGTGCGGGCCTGATTCCCAGCCGGCGCCAGAAAAGCACCATCAACGCCAAAACCATTCTGGAACAGTTCGTCGCGGCGCCCTTCATGCGCCAGATGTTAGCCGGCGCCCGGCAGAGCGGCCCCATCAAAGGCTTCCCCCTGCGCACCGATTTTGCCACTGCGCCGGTAACGGGGCCGCGCCTGCTCCTGGTGGGTGAAGCTGCCGGGCTGGTTAACCCGGTCACCGGCGAGGGGGTGGATTACGCCCTGGAGTCCGGCAAGCTGGCCGCAGCCCAGCTCAGCCATTGTTTCACGGCGGGCGATTTTTCGGCGGCGGCGCTGGCCGGCTATGAGACCGCCTTGCGTGAGCGGTTCCAGGAGCTATTTGTCTTTAGCAGCCGCATTCGCGATTGGTACATCAACGGTCCCGTTCTTAACCGGCTTGTTTACGTCGCCAATCAACGTGACAATATCCGCGAGCTGTTTACCGACATCGTCCTGGGCAATGCTGATGCGTCGCGCGCAACGTCGCTAAAAACATTGTCCCAGATCGCCTTTACGCTTTGAGTGGGGAGAGCCGGATGGCAGACGAAACCGCGGCCCGTGTCGAGGCCGCCATCGCCGAATTGGATAAGGTGCGCGAAGAATGGCTGAACCGGCCGGATGTCGTCGGCTGCGATGTTGGTTTCAACTATGCGAACGGGGTCAGGAGCGACGAGATTGTCATTCGTGTCCACGTCCATCGATCAGATAACGAAAACGCGATGGCCCCTTTTCCCGAGGAATTGAGTGGTATTCCTGTCATCGTTATCCCGGCCAACTATGGCTTTGCTGACGACGTGTCATTATGACCAGACGGTATCGTAAATCCATCGTCCAGGCGGCGATTCAACAGCTGGACAAGGTGCGCGAATTGTGGCTGAATCGGCCCGGCGTCACCGGGCTGGATGTCGGCTACCGGTTAGAGGATGGCCACCTGACCGACGAATTGGCCATTCGCGTGCATGTGGCCCGCAAATTGCCTAACAGCGCCCTGGAACCGGGCACCTCGTTTTCCATTCAAGGCGATTCCAGCCTGCTTGGCGATTTTCGCATTGACGTGATCGAAGCCAGCTACAAGCCAGCCGCGGCCGCGCCGCCCGGTGCCAACATCGTCCGCACCAATCGGATCGACCCGATTGTTGGCGGTATCAGCGTTGGCAATGCCCGGGTTTCGGCGGGGACGTTGGGCGCCATCGTCTGGGACAGAGAGAGTGGCGCGCCATGCGTCATCAGCAACTGGCACGTTCTCTGCGGCAGCAACGCCTGCAAGCCCGGCGAAATCATCTACCAGCCCGGCCCCTTTGACGGCGGCGGCCAGGAAGACCGCATTGCCGAGTTGCTGCGCTGGCAGTTGGATCGGCACGGCGATGCTGCGCTGGCCAAATTGAGCGGCGACCGCGAATTTGCGCGCGACTTGCTGGCGCTGAATCCCCTCGCCGGCATCGAGGCGGACCCGCGGCTGGGGTTAAAAGTGGTTAAATCCGGCCGGACCACCGGCGTCACCGAAGGATCATTGACGGCGTCAGTCTTTCGCTGGGGCTTCAAATACGAAAACGGGCCTTTCGTCATGTTCCACAACCAGCTGCGCATCGTCCCCCGCGCCCCCTGGCCTGCCGTCAACTACGAACTCAGCGGCGGCGGTGACTCGGGCGCGATCTGGGTGAACGAGAGCAACAACCGGGCTGTCGGTCTTCATTTTGCCGGCGAACAGGACGGCCGGCCCATCGCCGAATACGCCGCCGCCAACCGGCTCGACGTGCTGGCCGATCAGCTCAATTTTGATGTCCAGCCCATTTTTGCCGACCAACCGCGGCCGCCCGCTGAGCAGCCGGCGCCGGAACCGGCCGGTGAAACCCCACCACCAGCCAGCGAGCCCACGCCAGTTCCATCACGCCGGCGCGCCCCCGTCATCACCACCGCCCCGCCCCCGCCACGCCCGGATGCGGGAGCGCAACTGGATTTGTGGCGCATGGCGCTGCGCCGCGTCCTCTGCCAGATCTTCCCCGCCCTTTGCGACCCCGACCGCGCCCAAAGCCTCGCCGACCAGCTCGATCTGAACGCGATTGATCTTGAGGCCGTGGTGGAAGCGATCATCAAAGAGCTAAAGGACTAGGGCGAGTTAGGCGCCGGGGCGCACCCCACCTCACCAATTGAAACTTCTTTTCGCAGATTGTGGTCCAACCAACTAGACAAGGCGATCAATTCCCTTTACGATCCATATCATGAAGAGCCAGCCCGGACCGGATGACGCAACCGACCTCAGCTTTATCGATGCCCCAGAGGTGCCGCCTACGAATGACCTGGCGCTGGTCAGCTTTCTGACCGGCATCGGTGGCTGGGTAATCGTGGTTTTGGGCTTCTGTTCGGCCGGTTCGGCCTTTGCCATCTGCTGCCTGGGCATCGCCTTGCTGAGCTGGATCGCCGCCCTGTTCAGCGGCAGCTTTGCTCTACGCGAGATTGCCGAACGGGGCGACAACGGCCGCCAGCTGGCGCTCTGGGGGCTGGGCAGCGGCGCGGTGGGCGCCGGCCTTGCCGTCACCCTGGTCATTCTGCTTGTCCTCAGCGCCCTGGGGCTGATCAGCCTGGGGCTGCTGGAACAGATGGGGTTGGGCGCGCCCTAGACTAGCTGTGCACCATCGCCCGTTGGGCCACCTGGCGCCCTTCACCGGTGAGGAAAAGCAAGCCCGCCGACCGCCGCACCATGCCCTTATCTTCAGCGTAGCGGATCACTCTCTCAGCAAAATCCGGCTCCCAGCGCAAATGTTCCCACAGGTGGTCTACCCGGCACTCGACTTCAGCCTGGGGCGTATTTTCATGGTGCAGCAGATGGATAGCCAACATCGTCTGGGCAAATTCCCAGCGCTGGCGCAGTTGCCGCCGGGCAATGGCAGCCACACCTCGCTGCGGCGAAAAGAGGAAAACCAGGCCAAATAACACCCCGATCATTGCCACCATCGAGCCGCCAATGGTCGTATTGAGCCAGCGAGCCAGCCAGAAGCCGGTCACCGCCCCGGCAATCCCGATGGCCACGCTCCAAATCATCATCCAGCCCAACCGATCGGTCAGGAGATAGGCGGCCGCCGGCGGGACAACCATCAACGCGATCACCAGAATTGACCCCACCGCGTCAAATGCGCCCACGGCGGTGATAGAAACCATCGTCATCAGCAAATAATGGATGAGGACCGGCGAAAAACCCAGCGCGGCCGCCAAGCCCGCGTCAAACGTGGCCAGCTTCAGCTCCTTGTAGAAGAGACTGATAAGCAGAAGATTCAACAGGAAGATGCCCAACATCACCAGCAGGGTGCGCGGCCCCCAGTCCACACCAAACAGGACCAGGCGATCAAACGGCGCGAAGGCCAGGTCGCCCTGGAAGACAACATGCTGATCCAGGTGGATGTCGCGGGCAAAAATCGAAATCAGGATAACGGCCAGACCAAACAGGCCGGGAAAAACGATGCCAATGGCCGCATCTTCCTTGACCAGGTTGGTCCGCTTGACCACCTCGACGAGGGTGACGGTCAGGATACCCATCAGCGCCGCGCCCACCATCAGGAAAGGGTTGCTGAGGTCGTCGACGACAAAAAAGGCGAGGACGATGCCCAGCAAGACGGTGTGGCTGATGGCGTCGCTCATCATCGCCATCCGGCGCAGAATCAGGAAGACGCCGGGCAGCGCACAGGCGGCGGCGACGACAGCCGCAATGAGTTGAATTTCAGTTTGAGGAGACATCAGGCTACTTTTACCTTATTCTGCAGGCTGTGCGTGAGAGCGCTTTGGGCGTGGTTGGTTTGCTGGAGGATGTACTGGGCCTGTTGGGCACCGGCCGGTGTCAACGCCCAAAACCCATTCTCGGCCCGCTGCACCCAACCCCGATCCTCCAGGGCGGCCAACGTCCGGGCCTCGCCGCGCCGGCCCGGATTCATCGCATGAATTGCTTCCAGGGAATGGCCATAATCCAGTGCCTCGTGCTGCCCGGATAGCGCCCACAGGTCCAGCATAATTGTCTCGACGCGCAGTTGCTGCCGCTGGCGCACCTGTCGCCACCAGTTCCAGATCAGGCCGCGGTTTGGCGCCATTAGCATCGAAAGAATGGTGATACAGCTGATGACCAGCACAATGACCGGGCCGGTTGACAGCCCCGCCCCCGTGCTGCTGATAACGGCGCCGATCACACCACTCAGACCACCAAACAGCGCCGCGAGCAACACCATCAAACCAAAGCGATTGGTCCATTGGCGCGCCCCGGCCGCCGGCGCCACAACCATGGCGCTCATCAGGATAACACCGACCGCCTGCAGGCCAACGACGATGGCGACTACCAACAGCGTTGTCAACATCACCTCAAGCGCCCGGGCCGGAAAGCCCATGCTGGCGGCAAATTCAGCATCAAAACTGATCAGCTTGAACTCTTTCCAGAAGAGCGCAACCAGAGCGATGGCCAGGACGCCAATTATTGCCATGGTGATGACGTCGGCCTGCACCAACGTGGCCGCCTGGCCAAACAGGAAGCGGTCCAACCCCGCCTGGCGCGCATCCACCATGCGCTGGGTCAGGGTCAACAGCATCAGGCCGAGGCCAAAAAAGACAGAGAGGGCAATGCCCAGGGCGCTGTCTTCTTTGATACGCGTATTGCGCACCACGACCAGGACAACCTGGGTAGCCAGGATACCGGCAATCAGAGCGCCGATCATCAGGACGATGGAGGCCCGGCTGCGGGTAATCATGAAAGCGATGATCACGCCGGGGAGAGCTGCATGGGAAATGGCATCTCCCAACAGACTCTGCTTGCGGAGCAACGCATAACTGCCCAGCACGCCGCCGACGATGCCAACAATCGCCGTGCCTAAGGCCACCGTGCGTAAGGTATAGTCAAAAAAGAGGTCGTAGAGAAGCTGGCCCCAATCCATCAATCCGCCTCCGCCAGGGCCGCGGCGTGACGCGTCACGCCGCCAACAAAGCCAACACGGCCGCCATACGTCAGGCGCAGATTTTCTTCGGTGAACACTTCCGCCACCGGGCCGCTGGCGATCCGGCGCACGTTGAGCAAAGTTACCCAGTCAAAGTACTCGGCCACGGTCTGCAAATCGTGGTGGACGGCGATGACAGTTTTGTCAGCCTCTCGCAGCGCCTGTAGCAGGCCGATGATGGCCCGCTCGGTGGTGGCGTCGACGCCTTGAAATGGCTCGTCCATGAAGTAAATGTCCGCTTCCTGGACCAGGGCGCGCGCCAGAAAGACGCGCTGCTGCTGGCCGCCGGAAAGCTGGCTGATTTGCCGGCCGGCAAAATGATGCATACCGACCTTTTCCAAAGCGTCGAGGGCCATCTGCCGCTCTTTCTTGCCGGGCCGGCGGAACCAGCCGAGCTCGCCGTAACGCCCCATCATCACAACATCCAGGACGCTGGTGGGGAAATCCCAATCCACGCTACCGCGTTGCGGCACGTAGGCGACGCGGCGGCGCTGTTCGGCATAGGCCTTGCCGCGAATCAGAACCTGGCCAGCCGCCGGTTTAATCAGGCCGAGAATGGCTTTGATGAGGGTCGTCTTGCCAGCGCCGTTGGGACCAACGATGGCCATGAGGGTACCGGCCGGTACCTCCAAATCCACATCCCACAACACCGGCTTTTCAGCGTAAGCCACGGTCAGGTCAGTGACTTCCAAAGCTTTGGGGTTGCCGTTCATCTATTCACCTCCAGTCAGCGCCGACACGATAGTGTTCGTGTTGTAGCGTAACATGCCGATGTAGGTCTCTGCCTCATGACCCCGCTCCCCCAAAGCATCCGAAAACAGCGAGCCACCAATGTTGACGGTGAAGTTTTGCGCTGACACCGCTGCCTGCACCGCCTCAATGTTGCGCGGCGGCACCGAGGTCTCCACAAAAATGGCGGGAATGCCCCGGCTCACAATCAGTTCAGCCAGATGCTGTACGTCATCGGTGCTGGCTTCAGACTCGGTGCTAAGCCCCTGCAGGCCGGCTACTTCAAAGCCATAAGCTCGCGCATAGTAACCAAAAGCGTCATGGGCAGTGATGAGGACTCGCTTTTCTTCCGGGATGGTCGCGACCTGCTCCAGGACATATTCATGCGTGGCAGCGATTTCTGCCAGGTAATTTTCGGCGTTCGTTTCGTAAAAATCGGCATTATCGGGATCTTCATCCATCAATGTATCGCGCACCAGTTCAACAACGCCGGACCAGAGAACCGGGTCATTCCAGATATGCGGATCGTGTTCACCACCGCCAACCGCAATCAACTGTGCCTCCGGTTGGGCGTCCCCGAGGGCCACAACTGTTTTGGAGCTGGCCAGCTGCTCCAGAATCCGCTCCATCTGCGCTTCCAGGAAGAGACCGTTATAAAAAATGATGTCTGCCTCGGCAAAGGTGCTGACGTCGCCTTCCGTGGCCACGTAAAGGTGCGGGTCAATGCCCGGGCCCAGCAGCCCCGTCGCCGTTACGCGATCACCCGCAATGTTCAGGACAGCATCGTGAATCTGGCCCGTCGTGGAGACGACGCGGAGTTTGCCCCCGGCGTCAGCGGCCTCTCCGCCACAGGCAGCTAATACAGCGATTGAAATCAGCAACAGAAAAAGAGTGACGGCTTTTCTCATGAACGATCTCCAGGGGTATCGGTATAAACGATAATGTGTTGAATCAGGGTGGCCGGCACAGCCTGGGCGGCAGTGTCAGCGCCGATTTGCAGCTGCCAGCCACTATCCCCAGTGCTGACCACGGTGATGGGCGTATGGGGCAGCAAGCCAATGGCTGCCAACGCCTGCAAGCGACCGGCATCTTCATCAGCCACTTCCGCGATGGTGGCCGCCGTGCCGGCAGCGCAGGCACTGAGCGGGGTCCGGGCCGCTTCGGTTGGCCATTCCAGGTTAGCGTCTGGGATGAGCGCCCCGTGCGGGTCCCGCTCGGGATGGCCCATCATCTCGGCCATGCGATCCTCCAGCGCCTCGCTGATGACATGCTCCAGCCGGTGCGCTTCTTCGTGAACCTCGTCCCATTCGTAACCGAGGTGGTCATGCAGGAACGTCTCCAGCAAGCGATGGTGGCGGATGAGCTCGAGGGCGAGCAACCGGCCGGTCGCCGTCAACCCCACGCCGCGCCATTTTTCGTAATCGATGACGGCTGGCTCCGCCTGGGCCAGCTTCTGCAACATCCCCGTCACCGATGCCGGCCGCACGCCCATTTCGGCCGCCAGCTCATTGGTCGTCGTCCGGCCCTCGCCCTCAGTCAGCTCATAAATGAGCTTGATGTAATCCTGGGCGGCCGGCGTCAATTGATCAAGATACATAAATTTACCCTAATGAACACAGGTTTTAGTCTAGCCTAATTTAGGTGAGGCTAAATTATATTGATGGGGATTGTAACTGTCAAGGGGGTGTGGATGAGAAAGGGGTATTGTGTGCAAATGGCCCTGTAGCGTAGCCAAGCAGCGCGTTAAGAGGCAAACGCCAGCAAATTTAATCTACCGACGTCATCTCGAGCCTCGGTTGTCGTGTCAGACGGTCAATGAGAAAGGGCGAGAGACCCCGAGCTGTTGCGTAGATGAGACCGGCCGGTGGCCGGCAGGAGTAATATATGGGGCAGCGTGGCAGCGTTAAAACGCTGTGCTGATGGCGAATGGAGAAGTGCCCTTCCAGGGCACTTACGCACAATAAGCACAGCGTTTTAACAGCTTGTTCTGAGCGAAGTGAAGGGCTGCCACAGATTCGTTACTAATGGCCTCAAGGAGGGGTCCTTCGCCTGCTCTTGATGGTCACATGGCCCCATTGGACGAGGCTCAGGAAATGTCGGGATGTTGCAGGAGCCAGCGATTTGGAGGCAAAAAAACGCCATGCTGACCGTGCGCAAGTGCCCTTCCAGGGCACTTCACCACACACCATCAGCACAGCGTTTTAACGCTGCCACAGCAATATGCTGCTCCAGGGATCTGGCCTACCCGCCTCGCTTCGCCATTTCCTGGTCACGCAGTACCCGACGCAGAATCTTGCCAGAAAGCGACTTCGGAATTGCGTCCACAAACTCCAGTTCGCGGACCTGCTTGTAGGTAGAGACATGCTCCTTCACAAACGCCATCAGTTCCTCGGCGCTGGCGTCGCCCGACCGGACCACAAACGCTTTGGGAATCTCGCCTGCCTCTTCGTCGGGGACAGGGATAACAGCTACGTCAGAAACAGACGGATGGCTGATCAGCAGCGCCTCCAATTCGGCCGGCGGCACCTGGAAGCCCTTGTACTTGATCAGCTCCTTGAGCCGATCGACAATGAACCAATAACCATCCACATCAATGTGGCCGATGTCGCCGGTACGCAGCCAGCCATCTTCAACAATGGTTTCCGCCGTGGCGTCAGGCTTGTTGAGATAACCCTGCATCACCTGCGGGCCGCGAATCCACAGCTCGCCATCCTGTCCCGGACCCAGGTCCTCGCCGGTGGCGACATCGACAACACGGGTCTCGGTGTTGGGAATAGCGTAGCCTACGGAGCCATCACGGATGCTCTCTTCACCGGCCATAAAGTGGCTGACCGGGCTCAACTCTGTCATCCCGTAACCCTGTTTGACGATGATGCCCAGCCGGCCGGCCGCTTCCGCCGTCAGCTCCGGCCCGAGTGGCGCCGCTCCGGAAATGATTGAGCGCAGAGAAGAAACATCATATTTGTCCACAATCGGATGTTTGGCCAGGCCGAGTACGATCGGTGGCACCAGGTGGGCCACCGTGATTTTGTGCTGCTGAATCAACTCCAGGAACTGAACCATGTCAAAGCGCGGCATCGTCACGACCGTCGCCCCTTCCGCCAGCGCATAGTTCAGGATCAAGACCATGCCATAAATGTGGAAGAACGGCAGTACCCCGGCCAGCACATCATTATCTTCCAGCGCCTCCATGGTCACGACCTGAGCCATGTTGGCAACCAGGTTGTAATGGGTCAGCATCACACCCTTGGCCAAACCGGTTGTGCCACTGGAATAGGGCAAAACAACCAGGTCATTTTTCACATCAATTTCGGTTGGTTGGAGCTGGCCATTGTTCTGGAGCAGCGCGGCAAACGGCGTCGCCCCCTCTGCTTCGCCGAAGACAAAGATCTCCTCAATGCCCCCAACTTCAGCGGCTGCCGCCACAGCATGTTCCATGAACAGGGGAATGGTAAGCAGATATTTCGCCCCCGCATCTTTGAGCTGATAGGCGATCTCTTCGGCATTGTACGTCGGGTTGATGGTGGTATTGATCCCCCCAACCGTCGCGACAGCATGAAACGCAATGGCGTATTCGGGGATATTAGGGCTGAGGATCGCCATCACATCGCCTTTGCCAAAACCGCGTTGCTGCAATCCGGCCGCGACCATATGGATGGCGCCGGCCAGCTGTTTGAATGTCAGGGTCCGGCCGGTTGGGCCATCAATCAGGGCCGGCTTGTCAGCCAGCTCAGCGGCCCGACGCAACGTATACGCAGTGACGGTAACCTCGGGAATTTCAATATCCGGGTAGGGGCTCTTGTGGATCATCTTGCCTCCAACAGTTAGGGTTAGTATCGGGATATGACCCGATTGTACCGAAGCCAGCCGGAATCGGGTAATCCCCGGCGCCCCCCTTTACCGCAAATTTACAACGATCGCGGTCGATCTCTGTTATGCTATAATCCGGGCGCAAAATTAAGTCACTTTATGTAGTGTGTAGCGGATTGATGTTCTCTATCCAGCAGCTTATTGAACGGGTCTCGGCCGTCGACAATATCGCCTATTACCTGATCACATTGTTTGCGATTCAGGCGGGTCTGGCGCTGGCGCTCAGCCAATGGCGGCGGCAACGGCGCGAACCGCTGGTCCGGCGTTTCCTGGTTGGCTCCCTGCTGCTGCTGGTCACCCGGCTGATCCTGTTTGTTTTTGTGCTCATAGCCCTGAATCAGGGTGACGAGCAGTTGAACCGCCAGCTTCTGCCCCTCGAAGCTGCGCTGAACACGGCGACGGTGCTACTCATTACCTGGATGCTGGTACCGCCCCCCGAGCGCCTGCCCCGGCTTACCCACATGCTGCTGGTATTAAGTCTGGCGGTCACGGGCCTGCTCTACTATTTGTTCCAAAATCAGTGGGCCTTGCAACCGCCGGAAACCCTTTTTGCCGAAACAAATCTGGCCCGTATCTGGACCATCATCCAACTGGTCATATTGTTACTGGGTTTAGCGACGTTGCCGTTTACCGGCCGGTCCTACAGCGAATGGCCCACCCACGCTACCATCATCGGCACCCTCATTGTGGCCCATACCGCTCACCTGATCGGCGCCGCCAACCCGCTCCTGGGTGCAAATCAGGCACCCTTCTGGCTCCGCCTCGGCTACCTGGTGGCCCTACCGCTGTTGGCTGTGGCCATTTATCGCTATAACCTGAGCTGGTTGGCCGTCGCCACGCACCACAACCGGCCGCTAAACCAGCAAATCGCCGAAACGCTCAACCATAGCCAAAAACTACTGGAACATCCCGACATGAGCCGGCGCCTGCCCGAAGCGCTGGCCCTGGTGGAAAATCTGATCCCGGCCGAATGGACCGCGATCGGTGTGCTTTCGACCATCAATCCAGGTCACCTCCATGTGGTCAGCCGGCAGCTTGTCGGCGAGGAGCTGCGCCGGCAGGCCTGGGAGCTCAACCTGGCCGACTGGCCTTCCTTGCGCCTGGCTCTAAAACAACGCGACAGGGTCGAACTGGTCCACAACGGTCTGGGCGCTCGCCAGCTACGTGACCTGTACGCCGAGCTCAACGTCGGCGACCTCGGGCCTCTGCTGATTGAACCGCTCCATGCGGACAACGAGGAAGTCGGCGTCCTGCTGCTCGGCGCACCGGCCAAACAGGAAAAATGGCCTGTCCGGCAGACGAATTTACTAACGGCCCTGAGCCCTTTCCTGGCCCGCGTCATTGAAAATGCGCGCGACTATGAGCGGCAGCTACGCGAGCGCTCCACCATCACCCCCGGCCTGGACGAACACACAATTGCCGGCCGGTTAATGATCATGGAAAAGGAGCGTGACCAGGCCCGCAATCAGCTCGAAACATTGCGCCTGCAATTGCAGCGGGCCGAGGCCCGCGCCCTGGCCGAAGAGGCCCACGCCGTCGAACTGGCCCGCTCTATCGAGCAGATGGAAGCGGCCCGGGAACAGGCACGCGAGGCCAGGCGGCCGGAACCGCCCATCCATGCCCCACGCATCGAGGCATTGGAGTCGGAAATCGCCGCCTTGCGTGAATCGCTGCTGCAAGCTGAGGAAGCGCTGGCCCTGGCAGCCGCTCGCGACCGCGGTCTGAGTGCCGAATGGGTCGTTCAGGCTATCACCCGCTATTCGGCCGAACTGGAAACAACCCAGGCTGAGCTCCAGGCGTTGCGCTTCCGGCTCAGCGAGCAGGACCGCATCTCTTTGGATGAATCCCTGGTCCTGCTGCTGGACGACCTGCGTACCCCGCTCACCAGCATCAACGGTTACACGGAACTATTGCTAACAGAATCGGCCGGGCTACTCACGCGCAGCCAGAAAGAATACACCGAACGCATCGGTAACAATGTCAACCGGATGCGCGCCATCCTGCAACAGATTGGTGATCGAGCCCGGCTGAGCGCGGCAGCCCCACCTGAGCCAGCCGCCGCCGCCAATGTCAACCAGGTCATCGAAATGGCCACGGACACGATCATCAACCAGTTGCACAGCCGGGCACTCTACCTTGACCTGGATCTGCCCGCCACGTTGCCGCCAGCCCCAATCCCCGAAGAAGCCCTATTCCGCATCGTGGCCCATCTGCTGAACAACGCCTGCCACGTCTCCCGCCCCAACAGCCGCGTTGGTCTGGTGGCCCAGGCCGGCGCCATCAATGAAACCGACGGCGCTAACGAGGTCCACCTCATCCGCTTCCTCAGCATTGCCGTCTCCGACAGCAGCAAGGGATTGACGCCGGACGAATTACCGCTGGTCTTCTCCCCGGATCACAAGGGGCGCTTTGACTTTGTCGAAGGCATTCAGGATGCTCATGCATTGACAGTCGCCAACGGCGGTCGGGTCTGGATCGAGAGCCAGGTTGGCGTGGGCAACAGCTTCATCGTGCTTCTCCCGCTCAAGGGCGAGATGCCGGCCACGGCCCTGGTCAATGGCTATGATGCTGGCCGTTTCTTACTGGAGCGCGAACGGGTGGCATAGGATGGAAGAGCAACCGGCCGGTCTCCTGCGCCGTTTTCTGGGCAGTATCATCACCGCCGCGATCGTCGGCCTTACCGTCTTTATGGCGCTGATCCTGACATTGTCAGATGGCCTGACGCCCCAGGACGTCGTCCTGGCCATCGAAACCCGGGTAAACCGCACGGCGCTTGAGCTTCGCCCCGCCTTCTTCGGCGCCACGCCCACAACGCCGACGGCCACCGCCAGCCCCGAACCCACGCAAAGTAACATTGCCTCGGCTTCGGCCTCAGCCTCCATTCGACCACCCGTGTGTCAGCCACCGGCCGGTTGGATCCCCCTCACCGTCGCCCGCACGGACACACTGCTGCGCCTGGCCATCCGCTTTAATCTCGGCGCCGTCGAGTTAATGGAAGCCAACTGTCTGAGCAGTGACGCGCTGATTCCCGGCTCCACACTCTTCGTGCCGGCGGCCCCCCTGCCTACGCGCACACCTGCCCCTACAGCCGAAGCCTTTGCCTGCGGCCCGCCCGGCAATTGGGTGCAATACCAGGTCAAACCAGGGGATAATCTTTTCCGCATTTCGCTTGACCTCGGTGTCAGTATCGCCGAAATCTTGCAGGCCAATTGCCGCGAGCTCAATGACATCACGATAGCGGCCGGTGAGCAGATCTTCTTGCCCGGTATTCCGGTTAATTCCGGTCCGCCTTCAGCAACCACCAACACGCCCACCGCCACGCCCGAAGCGACTCTCACGCCGCTCCCATCAGCCACTAGCACACCACAGCCCACCGCTTCGCATACACCAACGCCGCCCAATACTCCCACGCCGCCACCGCCCATCACGGCAACGCCCAGCAACACGCCCGTCCCCCCATCGCCCACGGCAACCGGTACGGCCGTGCCCCCGACACCAACCCATACCCCCACCAGCACAACGGCGCCGCCCACGCCAACGCATACACCAACGTCAACGCCTACCGTGTCACCTACCAGCTCGCCCACCAATACGGCTACACCCACTCCCACCAACACTGTAGCGCCGCCCACCGCAACGCCTACGCCTGTCCCACCAACCAACACCCCTACGCCTACGCCGTGACCGATTGGCGATTAAAGCGTCTCTCTGTGCTATAATCCGCGTGTTTTGTCAGGGAAAAGCACCCTGGCCATCGATGGCGCTGCTCACAGCCGCGCCCTGACAGCAAGCTGAGATATTCGCACATGTCCGAAGCTGAAAAGCTCCGTCAATCTATCCTGGAACAGGTTGAGGCCTACTACCAGCTGGTCCACGCGGGCAAACCGTTCGTGGCCGGCGAATCCCGCGTCCATTATGCCGGCCGGGTATTTGACGAGACTGAACTGCAAAACATGGTCTCATCCGTGCTGGACTTCTGGTTAACGGCCGGCCCCTACGCCCAGCAATTTGAGAATGCCCTGGGTCGCTTCCTTGGCGTTCGTGAAATCGTACCCGTCAACTCTGGCTCTTCGGCGAATCTCGTGGCCGTCACCACGCTCTGTTCGTCCCAACTGGACAATCCCTTACGCCCTGGCGACGAGGTTATTGTGCCGGCTGCCAGCTTCCCGACCACGGTGAACCCCATCATTCAGAACCAGCTGGTGCCGGTCTTTATCGACAGCAACCTGGCTGACCTGAATCTGGATCCGGGCCAACTGGAAGAAGCGCTATCCCCCCGCACCCGAGCCGTGATGTTTGCCCATACGCTGGGCAACCCGGCCGATATGGACGCCGTTATGGCGTTTGTACGCCAGCATGATCTGTACCTGATTGAAGACGCCTGTGACGCGCTGGGCTCCACCTGGGACGGCCAATTCGTCGGCACCTTTGGCGAGCTGGCCACGCTCAGTTTCTACCCGGCCCACCACATCACCGTCGGCGAAGGCGGCGCAGTGTTCACCAATCGGCCGAAGCTGGCCAAGATCGCGCGTGCGGTGCGGGATTGGGGCCGGGATTGCTGGTGTGGCTACGACAGCCCGGTGAATGGCAAATGCGGCATCCGTTTTGAGCGTGAGATTCCCGGCATGCCTGGCTATTACGACCATCGCTACTACTACACTGAAATCGGCTACAACCTCAAGTTGACCGATCCCCAGGCGGCGATGGGCGTAGCCCAGGTTGAGAAGCTGCCGGAATTTGTGGCCAGACGGCGGCACAATTTTCATTATCTGTATGCCGGGCTGCGCCAATATGAGGATTTCCTGCGTCTGCCCCAGTGGCACCCCAGAGCCGATCCCGCCTGGTTTGCCTTCCCGCTGCTTCTCAACGAAAATCTACCCTTTCAGCGGCACGACCTGACCCGCTTCTTGGAACTCAACCATATCGAAACCAGGCTGCTCTTTGCCGGCAATATTCTGAAACAGCCGGCTTACCAGGAAATCAACGCTCGCCAGATCGGCGCCCTCCCGGTTGCGGACCGCATCCTGAAGGACGCCTTTTTTGTGGGTGTCTTCCCGGGCCTGACTGAGCCGCATCTTGACTACATGATCGAGACGTTCGGCCGCTTCTTCAGCAAGTATTGATATTCTGCTTGTCGAAGGGCGCCAGGATTTGCATGCGTATGAATAAATTGTCCGTCATCATCTGCTGCTACAACGAGGTGGCCTCAATTCAGGAGATCATCGCCGCCACCAAGGCAGTTAATTTAGGTTCAAACTGGGGCCGGGAGATCATCGTTGTCGATAACTTCTCCACCGATGGCACCCGGGAGATCCTGCAGCAGATCGATGATCCGGAAATCGTCACCCTGTTTCACGAGGTGAATAAGGGCAAGGGTGCTTCCATTCGGACCGGCATCGCCCATATGACCGGTAACTACTTTTTTATTCAGGATGCGGATACAGAATATGATCCGGCCGAACAGAGCAAATTCTGCCAGCTGGCGGAAAAGACGGGAGCGGCCGCCATTTTCGGCTCACGTGTCCTGGGTGGCGAGATCAAATCCCGGTACCGCAGCACCTTGCTGGCCAACCGTTCCCTGACCTGGCTGACCAACCTGCTGTTCCGTGGCAAGCTCACCGATGTAGCCACCGCCTCCAAAATGGTCCGGGCCGATGTCGCCCAATCCCTCAACCTCACCTGTTCCGGTTTTGACCTTGACTTCGAACTCCCAAACAAGATTCTGCTGAGTGGCCATCAGATCCTGGAAATCCCAATCAGTTACAACCCCCGCAGTTACGAAGAAGGCAAGAAAATAAAAACACGCGATGCCCTCGCGGCGGTCTATACGATGTTACGCGACCGCCTCGGCCTCTCGCCCGCGCTGAAACATGGTGCCGCCACCAATCCTGCCTCAACCGAGGCGCAATACAGCACCATTCCACACAATAAATCATAAGGATTGCAGATGAACATCGTCGTTACCGGCTCCATTGCCTACGATTATCTCATGTCGTTTCCTGGCCGCTTTGCCGACAACCTGCTGCCAGATCAATTGCATAATATCAGCGTCAGCTTCCTCGTCGATGACATGAAGCGCCAGCGCGGCGGCATCGCCCCCAATATCGCCTACACCATGGCCTTGCTGGGCGGGCGCCCGCGCATCATGGCTACCGCCGGGCAGGATTTCTACGAATACAAAAACAGCCTGGATGAGATGGGGGTTGATACGTCGGCCATCAAGATCTTTGATGACATTTTTACGGCCTCATTTTTCGTCAACACAGACCTGGACCAGAATCAAATCGCCTCCTTCTTTACCGGAGCGATGGCGCATGCGCGCGAAGTCACCTTCGCGACCCATGCCGCCGATGCTGAGCTGGCGATCATTTCGCCTAACGAGCCCGGCGCCATGCGCTACTATTGTGAAGAATGCAAACGGCTCGGTATCCCCTACATCTATGATCCCAGCCAGCAAACCGCCCGCGCCACCGCTGAGGATTTGTTGGTCGGGATTCAGGGAGCAGCCCTGCTGACAGTTAATGAATATGAACTGTCGTTGATTCGCGAGAAGACGGGCATGGCCAAAAAAGATATCCTGGAGAGCGCCAGCGGCCTGTTAATTACCCAGGCTGACGAAGGCGCATTGCTTTACGTGGACGGCGACTGTTTTGACATTCCGGCCGTACCGCCGCACCATATCATCGAGCCTACCGGCGCCGGCGACGCCTTCCGGGCCGGGCTCATGCGCGGTATTGAATTGGGGTTGCCCTGGTCGGTCGCCGGCCGGATGGGCTCACTGTCGGCCACCTATTGCCTGGAACAGCTGGGGACGCAAAACCACCGCTTCTCGCCGGCCGAATTTGTGGAGCGCTACCGGCAACATTTTGACGATGAGGGACAACTTGATATTCTACTAGGTGGTAACAAGTAGAATACCCCCTTCTTTCCGTAACGATTTACCAACTGAGTCACTTTTCCAGGCGCAACCTCAGCGCAAGGTGTAATTTAACCCTGGCGATTTACACTGTGGGGCGTCTGATCTGAATTCAAAACGAGTCCGGCTTTAAGAACGGGTTGCGCTGGCGACCGGCCGGTCTTACTCTTTCAAGCAGCAAGGAGATTATTGCGAATGGATTTTGATATCAAAAACACCGATCTTTCACCTGGCGGCCGGCTCCGTATCGACTGGGCCTCCACCGAAATGCCCGTCCTCAAGGGTGTCCGCGAACGGTTCGCCGAGGACCGCCCCTTTGCCGGCCTGCGCATCGGCGGCTGTATGCACGTCACCACCGAGACCGCCAACCTGATGGTTGCCCTGCAGTCCGGCGGCGCTGATGTCGTCCTCTGTGCCAGCAATCCGCTCAGCACCCAGGATGACGTGGCCGCCTCGCTGGTCGCCCATTACGAAATTCCGGTCTACGCCATCAAGGGTGAGGACAACGAGACCTATCACAAGCACATCAAAGCTGTGCTCGACCACGAGCCCCACATCATCATGGATGATGGCGCCGACCTGACCAGCACCCTGCACCAAAGCCGGCGCGAATTGCTGCCGAATCTGCTGGGCGGCACCGAGGAAACGACCACCGGCATCGTCCGCCTGCGCGCCATGGCCGCCGACGGCGCCCTGGAATTCCCCATGATGGCCGTCAACGACGCGTTGACCAAGCATCTGTTCGATAACCGCTACGGCACCGGCCAATCCACGATGGACGGCGTCATTCGCGCCACCAACTACCTGATCGCCGGCAAGGTTGTCGTCGTCGGTGGTTACGGCTGGTGCAGCCGTGGTATCGCCATGCGCGCCCGCGGCCTGGGCGGCAACGTGGTTGTCACCGAGATCGACCCGTTGAAGGCGCTCGAAGCAGTCATGGACGGCTTCCGCGTCATGCCGATGATTGAAGCCGCCCCGATCGGCGACATCTTTGTCACCGCGACCGGCGACATTCATGTCATCGACAAACACCATCTGGAAGTGATGAAAGACGGCGCCCTCGTCGCCAACTCCGGTCACTTCGACGTCGAGATCAACAAGGTTGCCCTCGCCGAGATGTCAACTGGCGAACCGCGCCGCGTCCGCCCCTTCGTGGAGCAATTCACCATGAAAGACGGCCGTCGCATCAACCTGTTGGGCGAAGGTCGCCTGATTAACCTGGCGGCCGCAGAAGGCCACCCGGCCTCCGTCATGGACATGAGCTTCGCCGGCCAGGCGATGGCCGCCAAATACCTGGTGGACAACAAGGGCAAGCTGGAGAACAAGGTTTACCGCGTGCCGGAAGAAGTTGACCAGCAGATCGCCCAGATCAAACTGGATGCGATGGGCGTCAAAATCGACACCCTGACCGCCCGGCAGGAAGAGTACCTCAACTCCTGGACCGAAGGGACGTGATCGTTTATTCCGGCGTCGTTGCTTTTTAACGACATTTCAACCGAACCCATCGACGGCCATGTTACAATGCTGCCGTATGATGGGTTCGGTTTTCCATTTCAGGACGGTGAGCAAGTATCATGACCAGTTGCACATATCATCCCAGCCATAACGCCATTGAGTCCTGTGAGGTCTGTGGCGATGGCTTGTGTGGACTTTGCCTCTGGTACACCGACGATGGCCATCGCCTCTGCGAAAAACATGCCCGCGAACGGCAGGCAGCCGGACAAACGGTGATCTCGCCGGAAACCTACCAGGAAGCCATTCCCGGCACGATCTCCCTCAAAACCGAAGGAACCTTCACTCCAGACCGGGACGGCATCTATCGCGGCAACCAGACAGACCTGAGCGCTCTGATTGCGGCCATGCTCAGTCTGACCACGCTGGCCAGCTGCTTTGGCGGCATTTACTGCATGCCCATCCTGGCGCTGATCCTGGGTGCTATCGCCTATCGCAATGCCAATATTGCCATTGATGGTCAGCGCACGAAGGTTCTGTCTATCGTGGGCATGACCGCCGGCGGCCTGTTTGTCCTGATGATCGGCTGTTTCGTGCTGATGTACGTCGGCATGATCATTTTTGCCGTTACCGCTTCTTCAACCACTGCACCGTAGCCCTCCAGAACTGTTTAATGCCCACCCCCAAAGATATGCAAGCGGGCGACCGCGTTGGCCTGGTCAAGGCAGCCCGAATTTTCTCGAATGTTATTAGCCCGCCGATTATGTTTGCCGCGCTCGGGCTGGCAATTGCCCTGAGTGAGCGGCCCTTCTGGCCGGGTTTCGGCTGGGCCTGGGTTTACGGCTTGCTGATTTCGGGCGCCCCCATTCTGGTTGTGCTGTTCTTGCTCTACACCAACCGGATTGCTGAATTGCACATGAGCAATACGCGCGAACGGCACATCCCCTACATCAGCGCTGTGTTTTTTGCGGTTGTGGCCTATTTGATTTTGCGGTTTGCGGGAGGACCGGCCGGTCTCATCTGCCTGGCCATCTTCAACATCATCGAGCTGAGCGCCCTTGGAATCATCAATGCCTACTGGCTCATCAGTCTGCATTCGGCCGGGATGACGGCGACGGTGGTTATTGTGGCGTTGGTCTTTGGCTGGCTGCCGGCACTCTGTTTGCTGCCCCTGCTTTTGCTGGTCGTCTATGCCCGCCTCTTTCTCAAGCGCCACAACATGGCCCAGATCCTGGCTGGAATTGCTCTGGGCGCTGGCGCTGTACTGATACTGGTTCCCTTTGGTTGCTTCACCTAAGGTGGGGACAGTTCAGGCAATCGCTTCACGCTGCTCGGCCAACATCGCCTCCATTTCCGCCACAATGGCGTAGAGGGGTTCTGGTTCCTTGATTTTCATCAGCCGGGGCAAGAAACCATCCAGAACCGCAAAACCTTCGACATAGCGGCGCAGATGTTTGCGAAACATGATGATGGCATGGGAGGTGTCGTAGTAGGCCAACATCGCCGCCAGGTGAAGACGGATGGCCGCGAATAACTCAGCTACAGTTAAATCCTCACGACTTTTGCGGGCCAGCAGCCAGGGGTTGCCGATGGCGCCCCGCCCAATCATCACCCCATCGCAGCCGGTATACGCCAGCATGCGATCAATATCGGCCGGTTCCCGCACATCGCCATTGCCAATGACCGGGACAGAAACGGCTTGCTTCAGGGCGGCGATAGCATCCCAATCGGCGCTGCCGTTATATTTCTGCTCTTTGGTACGGCCGTGGATGGCGATCAGTGCAGCGCCATTGTCCTCGAGGATGCGGCCAATCTCCAGAAAGTTCTTTTGCTCATCCCAGCCCAGCCGGATCTTGCCCGTGATCGGCACCTGCAAATGGCGGTTGAGCAGGGCAAACGTCTCCGCGATGACCTCAGGTTGACGCATCATGCCCACACCGGCGCCACGCCCACTCACCCGCCGCGTCGAGCAGCCCATGTTGATGTCGATAATATCCGGCCCCCAGGCCTCGATGCGCTGGGCGGCTGCCAGAATGGTCTGGGGATTGTTGCCGAAGATCTGGAACACCATCGGCTTTTCGCCCGGCGCCTTGTGCAGCAGTTCCCAATAGCGGTTGGGCTTGCGGGTCAGCAGCATCTCCACGGCGACAAACTCCGTGTAATGCATCGCCGAACCAAAGGCACGGCAAACCTGCCGATAAGGCACATCAGAATAGCCGGCCATCGGCGACAAAATCGTATCACCATAAACCGGGACATCCCGGACGTAGAACTTAGGCTCCAAACTCACCACGCCATTGTACGCCACGTTGGCCAACCTGACAGGTTGGCCGACCCGACGGGTTGCCTAACCCGTCGGGTTGGTCAACCCCTCAGCCTGTAACCAGGCAGCCAGATCAGCCATAACAACTGCCGGGAAATCAGGGGCATCTGTTTCGTACCAATGAATGGCGGGATCGTCGCGACGGAACCAGTTGTACTGGCGGCGCACAAAGGCATGGGTGGCAAATTTGATGCGTTCTGTCGCTTCGGCCAGCGTGGTCTCGCCGGCCAGGTAGGCAAACATCTCGCGATAGCCCAGAGCGCTCATGACTGGCTGTTCCGGCCGGTACCCCGCCGCCAGCAACTCCCCGACCTCTTTGGCAAAGCCCGCCGCCACCATCTGGTCCACCCGCCTATCAATCCGCTCATAAAGCTGCTCCCGATCCGTCGTCAGCCCAATTAACCGGATATCGTAAGGCGGCGCCAGCTTCGCCTGAAGCTGGGAAATCGGCTGGCCCGCCACCAGAGTGACCTCCAGCGCCCGAATCACCCGGCGCCGGTTACGGAAATCCAGCCGGGTAGCCGCCACGGGGTCCAGCAGCAACAGCCAGCGACCCAGTTCCTCAGTCGCCAGCTTATCCAGCTCGGCCCGCAGCTCAACCTGCGGCGGCACCCGCGGGATCCCCCAGCCTTCCACAATTGCGCTGACATACTGCCCCGTTCCCCCGACAACGATGGGCAGGTCGCCGGCAGCCAGCACCGCGTTAATAGCCGCATAGGCCATGTCCTGAAAGGTGCCCAGCGACAGGTTCTCATCCGGGGCGGCGATGTTGATCAGATGATGGGGGACAAGAGCCTGCTCCCGCGCGTCAGGTTTGGCGGTGCCGATATCCATCCCTTTGTAGAAAAGGCGGGAATCTGCCGAAATAATCTGGCCGGAGAAGCGGCCGGCGATCTGGAGGGAAAGGGCGGTTTTGCCGACGGCGGTGGGACCGAGGATGACCAGCAACCGGCCGGTCACCTGCTCAGGTTTCTCTAGGCGGAACATGAACCCGACTGTAGCGCAGTTAAGCGGTTTTGCCTAACCGTCCAGGCTCAGCGCCGGCCAATGTTGGCAGCGCCGCAGGGTGCCGTCAGCGGCCAATTCAACAGCCACCGCATCAACCCGCCACTCACATTCCTCGGACAAATCATGCTGCAAAAGGTAATGCTCGACAATGGCAAACAAGCGGGTCACTTTAGCTTCGGTTAGGGCGCTTTCAGGTGAGCCGGGCCAGCCGCCGCGCCGCGTCTTAACCTCTACAAAAACGAGGGCGTCGCCGTCTTGCATGATGAGGTCCATCTCACCGGCCGGGCAGCGCCAATTCTGCGCCAGCAACCGGTAGCCTTTGCCTGCCAGCATCTGGGCCGCGTAGCGCTCACCCCATTGGCCCAATTGCCGTCTCTCAGCCACCCTGCTCACGCTCCTTGTGCTGACGAGCATCGCCAGGCGGCTGAATCAAATTCAAATATTGGTCTCGCCAGAATCGGGAAAATGGCTCGGTTACCGGCCGGAGTCCCTCGGCCAGAGACTCCTGCCAATTGGCCAGCGGGCGGTAGCGCCGCTCGCTCGTTTGTACCAGGAGCTTCTCGTAAAGAGCCACCGTGAGGGCCACTGTCTGACGGATATCAAAATGGCGACTGGCCGTTTTGGCAGCCGCCCCCATCTGATCACGTACGGCCGCCGAGCTGGCCAGCCCCACCAACGCCCCCGCCAGACCAGAGCCGCTATGAACCAGGTAACCGGTCTGCTGATTCACCACTGTGTCAGCAATCCCCGGGCTGAACACGGCGGCGATGGGCAAACCCACGGCCATCGCCTCAATCACGGTCAGGGGATGGACCTCAGAAACGGAGGCGGTGACGAAAAAATCGGCCGGGGCCAGGAAATTGGGAACATCTTGCGAGGGCACGCTGCCAGCAAATCGCACACTGTCGCTTAACCCATGAGACCAGACATACTGCTCCAGCGCTGTTCGCTCTGGTCCGTCACCGACAATGAGCAGGCGCAGCTCAGGGCGGACATCCAGCGCGAGAGCAAATTGCTGTAGCAGCTGCGGCAGCCGTTTCTCGGCCGACAGCCGCCCCACGTATACGCCGAGGACATCCGTCTCGTCAAAGCCAAAATGCCGCTTGCTGAATGGCGCCGGCGGCGACCAATAATTGTCCAGCTCAATGCCATTGGGAATGACGGCTATCGGCCGGCGCACGCCAAACTCCTGCATGATATGGCGTAACCCATTACTGGGGGCGATCACCGTATCACAATAGTCGGTAAATTGAGGCCAAAACTGTCGCATCATGGCGTCAGACGTGGTTTGAGCCAGGGAGAAAACAGAACTGGCGTAAAGGTCGTAGCGGGTATGGTTGGTGTAAACGATAGGGGCGTTACTGTAGCGGCTGGCCAGCTCCATGCTCATGACCAGATGATGGCAATGCAGGATATCCATCTCTCGCAGCAGCTGCTGGGCATGACGGCTGTAGCGAAAACCAAAATAGTAACCGGTGTCCGCCAGAGGAATAGCTGGGGAACGAACAACTGAGGGTTCGTCGCCCTCCGGGCCAGGCTCTCCCAGCGTAAAAATCGTTACATCAAGGCCCAGGTCGGTGAGATACTTCTGGTAAAGCGCCACCATCTGAGTGACACCATTGACGACAGGTTTGTAACAAGCGGTGACAAGGCCTATTTTCATAGTAAACCCCCGGGAACAGCAAGGTTAGGCTACTATACGCTGGCAAGAGGAGATCGTTCTAAAAAGCGAATTGTTTAGTCGAAGCCGTTGGCGAGCAACCACCGCCTCAAAGTCGTCAGACCGCGCGTGGCTGCAGATTCGGCAATATGTTGGGGATGGCCGCCATAGGAGGCCTGCTCTTCAGCAAAGGAAATATCATTGGCCAGACAAACAAAGATCTGGATTCCGCCAGGGTTCACGCTGTTGTACACCAGGAGGCACAGATCCGTCCCATACTTGTCGCGCAAATCAGTCGCAACGCGACGGCAGGTGGCAGTAATCGGATCCTCACTCTCGCGCAAACGCTGCATGGCAGCATCGATATCTTTGCTATCCGCAAAGCGCACCGGCCCATTGGAGACGGCGAGCTCACGCCACTCTCGGTTGATAGCGCCACCCGTGCTGACCTCAGCCAGAACCAGGGTCAGCCCATGGCGTGTTAAGTGATCATACATGACCGTTTCCAGGCGGTCACTGCCATTACCATAAACCTGGCTGCCCAGACGGTCACGGACATTGCGCATCAGACGTTGTAGTTCAATTTCAGCCTGGGCTACTGTCTCGGCCTCTACCCAGATGCGGATATCAGTACGCTCGCCATAGCTGGCATAATGAACGCGCTGTCTGGCATTTAGCGTCAGATCACGCAGGCGATCTTCGATAATGGTTCGTAGGGCACCGGCCGATCGCAAGATCCCCCAGCGGGCCACCTTATTGCTGGCTGGTTCTTTACGCAAAAAGGGCAAAATCTCGGTTTCCAACAGGAAAGCCAATTCCATGCGGTTCTTGGGTAAAAGCACAACCAGACAGGACTGACCCCGGAACATCAGAGCATATTTATCGCTCTCACCGGGCATTCCCAGAACCGCTGCCCCCGTGATACCCGGGTTTTCCGTCACCAGCCGATAGCCCAGCAATTTAGCCACCGCCGGCAGCAAGACACCATGCCCGGGTCGCAAATCACCGATGACCAGCACCACATCTGACCGGCTCATGCTGCCCCAGAGCGCATCAGCCACTAGGTCCTCGACCTCAGCGACAGTAATCATGCAACTGAGCTCCACGTTGATGGAGTGCACAGCACGACCGGCATATTTTGCTTCAACATCCGGCAGTTCGCTGGTTAGCTGCGTGTCGCTGACTGTAATGACTTCGACTTTCATAGATTGCTTCGGCGTCTCGCCACCCGTTTACCGCTACGCCTATTTCGCCAGAAACAACAGGCGGTCAATTACTCGGCCTGCTGTCCTAGCTGCAACTGATATTGGCGCATCATCAAATCCGAGTTTCTCAGCTTCAAAGATAGATCTGCTGCCAGATTGGTCATGAGCTTGTAGCCCAATTCGGGATAAGCGTCACAAAGTCGCATGAGTCGATCGCGGGCTATCGCCATAAGGCGCGTCTGCTCTTCGACGACACGTGCTGTGGCTGTCCGCATCCCCTGATCAACAAGGGCCACCTCGCCAAACACCTGCCCACGAAATAACTCAACAATGACAACAGGCTCGGCCTGCTGCATCTTTCCAACCAGGCCAGGATTCAATAATATTTCCACGCGACCACGAAGAATTACATATAACTCATCAGATTGTGCATTTTCATGGAAAACTATTTGACCAGCAGCATGATCCGTGATCTCCCCAATGGATTGGATCAGCTCCAGTTGCGTTGCTGACAAACCATCAAACATCGCGGTTGTAGAAAGAATTGAGGTTGGACCTGAACTCATGATTTCCTTTTGTCCCGCGATAGCTGTCTGCACCCCACCGATGCATTCTAGCATACGGCCAAAGAGGCGGCAACGAGAAGCCGCCCCGCTGGCCGATACATACGAAACTTTCACTCAAGGACGCTGCAGGCGCCCTTTTAGTAGAGAACGAAATCAGCTCCCGGCAAGTCGCTCGCGCTTACTTTCAATTGTGTCCATCAACTCCGCAAATGCCTTCGCAAAGCTATCAACACCCTCTTCCTGCAACGTCTCGGTGATCGCTGACAGGTCGATGCCAAGGCTGGTCAGACCGGCCAATTGCGCTTCCGCTTCAGCCACATCAGCCAACAACTGGTCAGCAACAACACCATGATCGCGGAACGCATCGATCGTCGCGGGCGGCATGGTGTTCACCGTTTCCGGGCCGATCAATTCGTCGATGTACATCGTGTCAGGATAACTGGGGTTCTTGGTGCTGGTCGAGGCCCAGAGCAGCCGTTGTCGGGTGGCACCAGCCGCTTGCAAAGGCGCAAAGGGCTCCCCGTGAAAGATTTCCAGGAAACGCTGGTAGACCACCTTCGCATTGGCAATAGCGGCCTTCCCCATCAGCGCCGCAGCCGCCGGCGTCCCGATCGCCTCAAGCTGGGCATCAACTGCCGAATCAACCCGGCTCACAAAGAAGGAAGCCACAGAAGCCACATGGGTCGGATCACCGCCGGCCACAATCAGCTTGTGCAGACCATCAAGATAAGCCTGGGCCACCGCCTCGTAATGAGCCATGTTAAACATCAGGGTGATGTTGATATTGATACCCCGGCTAATCAGCTCCTTAATGGCCGGGATCCCCGCCGGGGTCGCGGGCACTTTGATCATCAGGTTTGGCCGATCCACCGCACTGAAGAGCCGGACAGCTTCAGCAATTGTGCCCGCCGTATCATTGGCCAATAGCGGTGATACTTCCAGGCTAACGTAGCCATCGCCACCATCACTTTCCGCATACAGTGGGGCAAACAGGTCGCAGGCGGTGCGGATATCCTCCAGCACCAGCGCCTCATAAATCTCATCCACCGAGGCGCCCGCCGCAACGAGTGCTTTCATCTGCTCATCATAATCATCGCTGCCGCCAATCGCCTTGGCAAATATGGACGGGTTGGAGGTCATACCGCGCAGACCATCGTTGGCCAGCAAATCACGCAGGGTACCGTCAAACAGGTATTTGCGGCGGATATTGTCGTACCAGAAGCTCTGGCCATGGGCATGTAGTTTGACTAAGGGATTGTCACTCATCGTTTTTCCTTTGACTAAATGCGCGGGCATCCTTAGCAATCGTGCCGCGCCAGATTCAGAATTAGTTTAGCAGCGTCACCCCATATCCGGTAAGGGACGGATCAGTGAGCGGGCCAGCGTTGGGTCAGGCCAGACCAGTAATCGACTGAGCTGATTTTGCCAGGCTGCGGCGGGAAGCCCTGGTCTTCATCCGGACCATAAATGGTGACGTAGGTGAGCGATTTTTGCCGGCCGAAACCGGTAAAATCGGGCGTCGCCAATACCCGGTTGCGCCAGGTGCCGGTGTCCACGTAATAGCGTTCGCCGTGCTGGTCGCATTTGAGCAGGGCGACATCCGGCCGGTGCGTGTGTCCCGCCACCACATACAGCATCTCACCGGTCTGGATGACGCTCTCCCGCGCCGCCAGCGCCGCCACCGGGTTGTTCTCGCGTATCGAGGACAACGCCTGGTCTGACGCTTCTTGCAACACGCCCAGTGGCACACCTAACAGGCTCCAAGGCTGCAGCTTCAGCACACCCTGGATGATATCAACCGTGTCCAGCTGCCATTTCTTGTCCAGCCGGTCCAGCCAATACAACAGAAATGGATGGTCATGCAGTTCGTCCAGCAGGATCTTGGCGACCGGCTCCAGCGCCTTCGACCAGATATCCCGGCGGGTAAACCGCGGGTCCGGGATATTCAGCATAAAGTTCAGGACCGCGCTCTGCGGGCGCAGATCATCAAATTCCAGGATGCGTAGATAGACCCGGCGCAATAGCGGATCGCGCCGAATATGTTCATCCGAGTGATAGGCGCGGAACAACGGCCCCATGCGGGCGGCAAACTGCAGTGCCACAAAATCGCCCAGCGGCGCCGCCATATAATCAGCGTTGGGCAGATGCATCGGGATGGTTTTCTCCTCGCGCAGATCCTGGTTGAAATTGATGTAATCGTACTCGTGCCCATGCCGCACCAGAGTCCGTTCCGCCTGAAACGGGATCACATTGGGGAAAGGAGCCGGGCTATCCGGCATACCCAATAGCTGGCGCACTTTGCGCCGGATGGCCGGCGTGGCGTTGGCATGACGATCATGGTTACCCGGCAAATAATGGAGATAGACCGGTACCGGAAACTCCTTCTCATACATCTCAGGGATGTCGACGTAGAAGCCTCGGCCCAGACGCTGGAAAATCGACAAAACGTCATTCACGGTGCTGCCCGGAGCGGCGATGGCGTCGAGGATGTGGAGGACGCGGGCTTCAGTGGCCGTCCCAGCCTGATTAGCGGGCAAATACGGCTTGGCGAGCATCTCATCCCCTTCCCACCAGAGAGGAGTCCGCGTGATCTCGAAGATGTCGCCAGCGTAGACGAGGTCCAGCCGGCGGGCCTTGTTGCGGATTGCTTCAGCGGCGAGGTCGGAAATGAAACGGGCGAACGCCTTGGCCGGCAAGTTCCGGGTAAAACGAACCTGGTCATAACCATCACCGGCCGGTATCGTATACGAAATCTCTTCCTCAAAATGCAGATCAGAAATGACGACTAACATAAACTCTCATTACCTGGGCCACAGCCGGGTCGGGAACAGTCGCCGCATTGTAACACATGCCGCTTTTCTGCGGGCGATTACCGGCCGGTGAGGGGCCCTTCATGGCGGCAAAGTGGTCGCATAAGCACCTCATTTGAGGTAAGATGTAGGCATTCTTTCTAACTGAACTAGCCCTTCTCGTTGGCTGCGTAGCATTACAAATTGAACCAGCGTCACCTGAGCAGTGGGTCGCAGCCCACCGGCCGGCGCTTTTCAACAACCCGGTTATAGATCCAATGAAAGTAGAAATTAAAGCGACTGGTAGCTTACGCCCTTTGGTCCCCCCAGGTACCATCGTGAGCGATGTGGCCACGGTGGGCGACGCTGTGGCGCGTCTGGAGCTGCCGGAAACCGGCGAGATGTTGCTGCTGCTGAATGGCGATATGGCCTTCTGGCAGACAGAATTGAGTGACGGCGATATCGTCACGCTGGTACCAGCGATGAGTGGGGGCTGACAAGGAGGCATAGCCATGACTGTTGGTGGTAGTTGGGGCAAATTCCTGCACGTGAATCTGAGCTCGGGTGAGCATTGGATTGAGGAGCCGCCGGACGAGCTGTATCTTAAGCTGGCGGGCGGCCGGGCGCTGGTGGCCTATTTACTGCTACGGGATTTACCGGCCGGTGCCGATCCCCTCGGCCCGGACAATCTCCTGATTTTCGCGCCGGGCGTCCTGCAAGGCACCAGCCTGCCTGGCAGCGGCCGCCATGGCGTCGGCGCCAAGAGCCCGCTGACCGGCGCCATCGCCAGCTCCGAAGCCGGCGGCTGGTGGGGTGATGAATTTAAACGCACCGGTTTTGATGCGCTCATCGTCCATGGCCAGGCCGAAACGCCAGCCTATCTCTGGATTAAGGATGGTGAGGTCGAGATTCGCTCGGCTGACCACCTCTGGGGCAAGGATACGGCGGACGTGGAATGGGCCATTCAGGGCGAATTAGATGACAAACGCATTCGCGTCGCCCAATGCGGCGTCGCCGGCGAAAACAAGGTGCTGTTTGCCAATGTCATCAACGACATCAATCGGGCCGCCGGTCGCGGCGGCCTGGGCGCTGTCATGGGCAGCAAGAACCTGAAAGCTGTCGCCGTGCGCGGTCGTATGCGCCTGCCCGTCAGCAACCGCAAGCGGACCACCCCAGTCGCCAAATGGCTGGCTGACAACTATGAGACCAAAGCGGCCTGGGCGGTCAACATGGGTACCATTGGTGGCGTCAACTCGCTGACGCCCATCAGCGCCTTGCCCACCAATAACTTCAGCGAGCCCTATTTCCCGGGCCACGAAAGCATCAGCGGTGAACTTCTCCGCGAAACGATCCTCCTGGAGCGGGATACCTGCGCGGCCTGCCCGATTAACTGCAAACAGGTCGTCGAATACGATGGCGGTGACTTCCCGGACAGCCCCTACTTCCGTTCGGATTACATCAACAAGGTAAAAGTTGCCAAAGAGTATGGCGGGCCGGAGTATGAGACCCTGGCCAGCCTGGGCAGCGCCTGCGGCGTCTCCGACATGCTGGCTGTCAACAAAGCCAACGAGCACACCGCCCGCTGGGGCATGGACTCAATCAGCCTCGGCATGACCATCTCCTTCACGATGGAATGTGTCAAGAATGGCTTGCTGACGGCTGAACAGACCGGTGGCTTCCTGCCGACCTGGGGCGACGCCGCCGGCATGTTGGAGGCCGTCGAGATGATCGCTCACCGGCGCGGCTTCGGCGCCCGGATGGCTGATGGCTCTAAGCGGCTGGCTGAATGGATCGGCAACGGCGCCGAGCAATATCTGGTCGAGGTCAAGGGGCAGGAGCTGCCCATGCATGAGCCGCGGGCCAAGCAAGCGCTCGGTGTTGGCTACGCTACCGCTCCGGTCGGCGCTGACCATATGATGAACATGCACGATACCGGCTACATGGCGCCCGGCGACAACCTGAATCGGGTCGCCGCCGTCCAGGAATTTGAGCCGATGGCTTTTGACGACCTGGGGCCGCAGAAGATGGAGCTGTTCTATCACGAGGTCAACTGGCGCCACGCCACTGACTGCGCCCTGGTCTGTCATTTCTATCCCTACGATTACACGCACGTTGCCGAAGCGCTCAGCGGCGTCACCGGCCACGACTATGCGCCGCAGGATCTGCTGGCAATTGGCGAACGGGCCCAAACCCTGAGCCGTTTGTTCAACCTGCGCGAAGGGTTCTCCGAAGAGGATGACCGGCTACCCGAGCGGGTGATGAAAGCCTTTAACAAGGGACCGCTCAAGGACAAGGCGATCACCCCGGAGAAGTTCCGTACGGCCCGTAACTACTGGTACGAGCTGATGGGCTGGACCCAGGATGGCGTGCCGACGTCAGAACGGCTGGAAAAGTTGGGATTGTCCGGGCTGCTGGAAGGAATTGCCTAGATAACGCGGCGGCCCGGCGCCGCCCTCATGTCAACATTTATAACGCCGTGCTGAAGGCATACTTATGCCCTTGTCAGCACGGCGTTTTTATGTCGCCGGTCCGCGGACAAGACTATCGTGGCAGGGCTGAACTCATGCTCATTTATATTTTGCCAGTTGACGGTCCACACCCGGCACGGCATAATGCTTTAGCCTTTCCAAACAGGCACAGGAGACCGATGATAGACTGAGTTCAACCCCAGACGTACGCCCTTAACCCGTATTGTCAGCCCTTTTTACTCCCGGAGTTGAACTTTGCTTACCCTGCATCAGGTTTCCAAATCCTACAACCTTAATCGTGTTCTCAACCAAATTAGTTTCACTGTCAATCGCCAGGACCGCGTCGGCCTGATTGGGCCGAACGGCTGCGGCAAAACGACGTTGCTGCGGCTGATAGTCGGCGAGGAATCACCCGATGGCGGCCAGATTGTCACCAGCCCGGCTAACCTGGTGATCGGCTATCTGCCGCAGGGCTTTGAGCCTGACCCGGCAGCCAGCCTGGAGACGCTTCTGGCTCGCGCCGGCGGGGACCAGGTTGAATGGGAGCGGCAGCTGGCTGAGGTGGCGACGCAGATGGCCGTGGCGCCCGATGACCTGACACTTCAGGCCAGGTATGACCACCTGCTCCATCGTCTGAGCCAGGCTGACTCCGGCCGGGGCGCTGCCATCCTGACCGCTCTGGGGCTGGACGATTTGCCGCGAGATTTACCGGCCGGTCACCTCTCCGGCGGCCAAAAAACCCGTCTCTCCCTCGCCCTCATCCTCCTGCAGGAGCCAGACATCCTCATCCTTGATGAGCCGACCAACCACCTCGACATCGGCATGATCGAATGGCTGGAAAGCTGGCTGGCGGGCTTCCCCGGCGGCGTACTGGTTGTCTCCCATGACCGCACCTTTCTCAACCGGATCGCCACCCAGATTGTCGCCATCGACCCGGACAGCCGAACCGCTCAGGTCTATCCCGGCAACTACGCCGATTACCTGGAAAGTTACCTGCAAGCTCGGGCCAAACAGGAGGCCCAGTATCGCGAGCAGGAATATGAAATCCGCCGCTTGCGCCAGGACATCGCCCGCACCTTCGAGCAGGCCCGCTCCGTAGAACGCTCAACTACGCCCCGACAGCCCAATGTGCGCCGCCTGGCCAAGAAAGTGGCGAACAAAGCCAAATCCCGCCAGAAAAAGCTGGACCGCTACATTGAGTCAGACGAACGTGTCGAAAAGCCCAAAGAGAGCTGGCAAATGAAGCTGGAGTTTACCGAGATGGCTCATCTCGGCCGGGATGTGCTGCGGCTGGAGAATCTTACCGTTGGCTATGCCGCAGATGCGCCCCTGGTAAGTGACGTCTCTGTCGTCCTGCAATCCGGCCAACGAATCGCCCTCACCGGCCCCAATGGCTGCGGCAAGACAACACTGCTCCGCACCATTGCCGGCCAGATCGCCCCCCTCAGCGGCCAGATGCAGTTTGGCCACACGGTCAAATTGGGCTACATGGCTCAGGAACAGGAATTACTGGACCCGGCGCTAAATGCCGTCAACACCATCGCTCGCTATGCGCAGGAGCCGATGACGGAAACGGATATCCGCTCATTCTTGCATTACTTCCTTTTCAAGGACGATACGCCCACCCGCCCCAATGCTGAACTGAGCTTCGGCGAGCGATCCCGCCTGGCGCTGGCCAGTCTGGTCATCCAGGGCTGTAACCTGCTTCTGCTTGATGAGCCCATCAACCACCTGGACATCCCATCCCGCAGCCGCTTTGAGCAGGCGCTGACCCAGTTTGACGGCACCATTCTGGCCGTGGTCCACGACCGCTATTTTATTGATGGCTTTGCGACCCACTTATGGGAAATTGAGGATGGCCGGCTGCAAACGACCATACGGCATCTGGCCGCAACGTCAGCCTGAGGCCAGAAGTTGCCGCGCCTGCGCGATCCAGGAGGCGGGATCAGCGGCATGCCACTCCTCGATGCCGGTTACCTCGCGTAGCTGCTCCGGTGTTGCCTTAACCAGCTCAGAGAGGGAGTGAATGCCTGCTTCACGCAGCCGCTGGGCATAGGTTCGGCCGATACCCTTGATCACCTGCAGATCGACACTCCGCTTGGCTGAAGTTGGTTCAACGGGCGGGAGTGGCATAAATTCTGTCTTGGGGATGTCGTCGTCGGCCTCGTCATCAGCTGCTTCAGCCGGCTCGACCTCGAGGATGCTGACGACAGTCGGCGTCTTGTGGACGCCATTGCCGCTTTTGTTTAGTGGCGGCGTCAGATCATCTTCATCAACCGGCCGGTCCTTCGGTAGCAACTGACTCACTGAAACCGCAACCTTTGTATCATCCGCGGCAATACCGGTGGCAGAATCCAGATCCTCACTCTCCACTTGCGCTTTGAGCGACGCCAGGGATTCCGGCGAAGCGCCCCGCTCCCGCTGGACAAGCAGCTGACGCATCTTGTCCAGGACCAGCTGGTATCGCTTCTGCACATCGCGAATATAAACAGCCGCCTCGGTTACTTTCGCCTTCAGATCATCGCGCTCGGCCCGCATCTCGGTTAGCTGATGCTCGAGCCGGCGAATTTCGACAGCCTGGATGGGGAATTGGCCGGCCAGGGCCTGGGCATCCTGCAACTGCGACTCAAGATCAGCCATCTGCTCACGCAGCCGAATCAACTCAGTCGGGTCAGCATCGTTGCCGCCCTCAGCCACCGCCACAGCCGGCGTTTGCCGGGCGAGCTGACCGGCCAGATCAGCCGAGCGCTTCTGCGCCGTGGCCAATTGCTGCCGCAACTTGTCGTTTTCAGCCTGAAGCTGTACCTGTTCTTGCCTGGCCCCAGCGCTGGGGAGCGGGTGCTCACGCAACTGTTTCAGTTCAGCTTCCAGCTGGTCCCGTTCTTTTTCGGCGCTGGCCCGACGCTGCTGTTCCTGTTCCAACTGGACCTGCGCCTGGTCAATGCGGACCAGGAACTCTTCATCCGAAGTCCTGGTCACCGGCTGGGCCGGCGCTGAACGCCAGTAAGCAATTAACAAGAACACAAGCATGGCTGCCAGCAGCAGCCCCAGGATGGTCAAGGTTTCCATAAGCGTTCGACCGTCAACTTATGCGGCAGCCAGCTCTTCCGCCTGGTTAATCCAGTTAATCGGGTCAGCTGCCTGCCAGGCCTTAAGCGCCACGATTTCGGCGAGGCGCTCCGGGCTCTGCCGGGCTACGTCAGCAAAGGTGTGGATACCGGCCGCATTTAAGCGAGCCGCATACACTTTGCCAATTCCTTTGATTTGCTGCAAATCATCACTCGCACCAGCTACCGTACGAACCGGTTTGTGCTCAATCCGGTCTGCAGTCGAGGCAACAACCTCGGCGACATTGCGGACCAGGGCGGAGGCAGCATCCATCGAATTGGGCGGCGCGGCCAGATTGGTTACTGGCGGCGTCCCGATCGTCACGACACCGGGCGCCTGTAAGGGTTGTTCGTGCTGGCGGCGCCACAACAGGTAGACGAAAATGCCGAGCAATGTGGCCCCGAAGCCAAACCAGAACATCCCCAGAGTTTTATCTTTCATGATAGGACAACCCCAAATTGGTCAGCCGCATAACATAAGATCACTGCTTCATTCTAATCGGAACAGGCCAAAAGGCAAGCCTGTGGGCTATACCGACCCTTCGCCGGAGGCAACCAGATAGCGATTTAACGCCTCGCGGGCGGCGGGCAGATATTGCAGTGCTTCCCAATCATCCAGGAATGATTCCGGCCGGTCGGCCCCCAGCAAGCGTAAAAACGGGTCTTGCGGTGCCGGCTGGCCCCCGACCAGCGCCTCCGGCCAATAAGGCGCCAGCCGCGTCTGCCACGAACCATATTGCTGCCGCAGCCAGGGCCAGCTCTCAGCAAATGCCGTTGCCTGCTCCACAGTCACTTGCTGGCGCTTGTAAACCTGCACCACCAGCGCCTCTAGCCGGTCCCAATGGGCAATAAACAGCTGGATATCATCATCCGGCCGCAAAAATTGGCTGAGAAAACGGGAGAAAGGATTCATGAACGGTTACCCATAATACCCAATTACCGCTAATATTATCCCCCAAACGCCGTCCTGGAGGAAATGGGCACCCAAGATGTGCCCAAGGATCTGTCCTATGAGCTACCTTGCCAACCGCGTCGCCAACTTTGGCACCACGATCTTCACCGAAATGACCAACATGGCGGTGGCCAACAACGCCGTCAATCTGGGCCAGGGTTTCCCCGATTTTGCTGCGCCCGCTTTTATCAAAGAAGCAGCCCGGCAGGCGATCGCCGACGATATCAACCAGTACGCCCCGGCGGCTGGCCGGCCCCGCCTGCGCCAGGCCATTGCCCGCCAGATGGAACGGCAATATGGCCTCAAGGTTGATCCGGACAACCAGATCCAGGTCATGCACGGCGCGACCGAAGCGATTTTTGCCACCATTATCAGCCTGGTTGATCCCGGCGATGAAGTGATTGTTTTTGAGCCATTCTACGACTCTTACGTCCCTTCAATTACCATGGCCGGCGGCGTCCCCCGCTACTACACCCTGCGCGCGCCTGACTGGGCCATTGACCCAACTGAGCTTGAGGCACTGTTCAGCGCCAAGACCAAGCTGATCATCTTCAACACACCGCACAATCCGACCGGCAAAGTATTCAACCGCACGGAGCTGGAACTGATCGCCCGGCTCTGCCAGAAATACGATGTGATTGCTGTCAGCGACGAAGTGTACGAGTACATCCTCTTTGACGGACAACAGCACCAGCTGATGGCCCAGATCCCGGGGATGGCCGACCGCAGCATCACCATCTCCAGCCTGGGCAAAACCTTCAGCACCACCGGCTGGAAAATTGGCTGGACCATCGCCTCGCCGGAGCTGACCAATGCGGTCTTTCGTAGCCACCAGTTCATCACCTTTGCCGGCGCCCACCCCTTGCAGGAAGCGGCGGCGATTGCTTTTGACATGGCGCACACTGAAGGTTATTTTGAGTTTCTGCGCGAGGATTACCAGGAGAAGCGGGATTTTCTGACCGGGGCGTTGAATGCGGCGGGGTTGCCATCGATTAAACCGGCCGGTACCTACTTCGTCATGGTCGACATCAGCCAGCTCGGCTTTGCTAACGACATCGAATTCTGCCGCTACCTGACCAAAGAGGTCAAGGTCGCCGCCATCCCCCCCAGCGCCTTCTACCATAACCCGGCCGACGGCGCCGGCATCGCCCGCTTCACCTTCTGCAAAAAGATGGAGACCCTGGAACTGGCGGCTGAGCGACTGGCGGCGTGGGCGGCCAGGGACTCATGAACCTGGGTATTCTTATTCTCCCCGAGCATTCCTGGGAGCAGGCAAAGTATTATTGGCAACGTGCCGAAGCATTGGGATTCTCTCATGCGTGGACATATGACCATCTCACCTGGCGCTCATTTCGCGATCAGGCCTGGTATGCCGCCCTGCCCACGCTAACCGCTGCGGCTCTTGCTACTAACCACATTCAGTTAGGCACCATGGTTGCTTCACCCAACTTCCGCCATCCGGTGCCCTTTACTAAAGAGTTGATTACATTAGATAACATTTCTGCCGGTCGCTTCATACTGGGTATCGGCGCCGGCAGCTCAGGTTGGGATGCAACCAGCATGGGTCAAAAGCCCTGGACGCTCGCTGAGCGCTCTGCCCGCTTTGCCGAGTTTGTACAGCTAACAGACCAGTTGCTGCGGCAGCCAGAAGTCACTTATCAGGGTATGTATTATCAAGCCCGAGAAGCGCGCAACTATCCCGGTTGTGTTCAGCGGCCCCGTTTGCCGCTAGCCATTGCCGCCACCGGCCCCAGAGGCCTAGGCCTTGTCGCCCGCTTTGCAGATATCTGGATCACCAATGGTGACCGCAGCCGTTCTGACATTGTGGGGCCATCTGAAGGGGCCGCCATCGTTCGTAAACAATGGGAGAGACTGGTGACAGTTTGCGAGCGCGAAAACCGAGATCCGGCCACAATACGGCGCCTGGTCTTAACGGGACCCAGACTTGATGGCGGCCTTAGTTCGTTAGAGACATTTCGGGATACAGTCGGCCATTATGCCGAGATAGGTGTCACCGATTTGGTGCTTCATTGGCCCAGAGCAAGCGCCCCTTATGCGGGCAACCCCGAACGATTTGAACAGCTAATAGCTGACTGGCAGGCCAAAGATAACCCAAATGCCCAGAAGATTTAGCCACCGGTTGCCTCGCCCGTGATTTGTTCAGCAGCGGGCGAGGCGCCTGGTACAAACGCCTGAGTGGCGGGCATGCCTCATTCCCGGGCGCCTGGCCCCTACGGTTTATAAACCTATTGAACGCGGCGCGCCGCATGGCGCTTCTCAGGAATAACTATGGGCAGCCGCCATAATGAAAGCCAGCCGAAAAATACCCAAAGATCCGGTGCGCCTAAGTCAGTTCGACCAATCAGGGATCCCAAAAAACGGTTCCTATTCGTCTTCTCGTGGGGCGTAGCAATGGGCCTCATGTTACTATGGGCCCTAAACGTTGCAAACCTGCAGCGGGCTACAGATAGTCGCCATTGGCGAACTGCTCTCCTGAGCTCGATGCTTGAGGTAGCCAATCCAGCGGAGTGGTTTTGGATGCTGGTCGGCTTTGGTTTCTTGATGGCCGTTTTTACCGAGGTCTACTATCGCTATTTCAATGCGGCAATTGATGAGTAGTGCCCTCTATTCTCGAGATATTTTGTCCGGACCTCTGCTTTCATGAACATCTGGAAACGGTTGATAGGGATCTTGTTATTGATGATCAGTTGCGGTTGTGATTCGACCAGTAAACCGATCCCGGCAACATTTCCTCCCTTAACCGCAGCTACTCCCGGGTTACAGGCCAGCGAGACGACTGCCGGACCGGCCGTGACGCCAGCGGCAACCAGGCCGGCAAGCAATGATGACGAGAGCTGGACGCCCGCCAAAGCCGACCAGCTCATCAATAACCTCCTCAACTACCCAGAAACGCTTCGCATTCCCTGGCGCGGCCTTCATGATCACAACTACTACTTCTCTTTTATGTTTGCCGGGCTGGCCCAGGCTGAGGCGATTTACCGCTTTCAGCCGGCTATTGGCTCCGAATGGCACTGGTCGCGGGCCAGAATCCTGGCCGGCGCCGCCAGCCCGCAAGCCCCAACTGCCTACGGCGACCTGATTGTTGCTGCCTTGAACAGCGGTGAAACAACGGTCGCGACGTTGCCACAATGGTTTGCCGGTCACGAAACCCTGCTAAAGCTCGACATTGAACCGCTAACCACCAACCTGTCATTGAACAATAGCCACCTCGTCAAGCTTAACCTGGCCCTCAACACGGCCTACTTCTGGTTGGTTGAAGATGAAAATGGCTATGCAGCCCATCCGCTCGACACCGATTACGCCTATGGCCTGGCTCACTATGCTAACAGCTGGCACCAAATAGCGGATTTGACTGGTGATGGCAACGCTGAGCTGATCATCTCACAATCTCGACAATATGGCAGCGAACCAACAGTCAGAATGGTCGTCTATGATCTCACCACGGTTCCTCCCAAGCCCTTGCTCTGGGATCCAGTATTTCCCTATCCTGGCATCTGGCCAGAGTGGGACGTCGTGATGGATGAGTTCGGACACAATCAGATTCGATTTACTGAACTACTGGACCGCTACCTATGCGGCACACAGATTTTCCGGACCTATGGCTGGAGCGGTGAACAGGTAACCCTCGTCCATTGGGAATATCCAACGAGTACCGAAATACTCGCGGATCTAGAGATCGTAGATGGTTTTGACTATTGCACAGATTTGTTGCTGAGCCACATTCATTACAATGCGCGCCTGGGTCAACCAGACGCCATTGAGCGCCTGGCACAGTTGCTGCCTGTTTTTCCTCTCTACCCGAATGAGGCTTATCAGCAACCCTACCCACCAGATGCCCAGGACGAGCTGCAATTTGAGCTGGCCCTTTTCTACGCCAACGCTGGACAAGACGATGCAGCCCGCCGCCAGCTCACCCAGTTGGCAGAGACACCTACTTATCCGGGTACGATCTGGCAACAACAAGCCAGCCAGTTTCTAGCGGCCTACGAGCCGGCGTCTGATTTTCTGGCCGCCTGTGCCGCAACCGGACTCTGCAATGCCCACTTCGCCGAAACCAGCTTTTTCCGCTTTCTCACCCCTGACGATTTGCCTGATATCGGCGCCAGGCTTAGAGAAATGGGGTTACCGCTAACAGCATCGGGCCAATTCGCCGGCACTACTACCATCGACCCTTTTGCCTGGGTAATGCTGGAAAAGACGTACCGATACGGCACCGGTACTGAAGTGTACATTTTCTACGCCGCAAATAATCGGGTGAATTATCAGTATGTCGGCAGTTTCGACGGCGTGGTGACCTCGGCTGAATTGCTTCACACAGGCGGCGTCACCTGGCTTCATACCTTCGTGCTGGAATCAGATAGTGAGAACATCCCGTTCTCTTATGAGCTCAAACCTGGTGATCCGCTACCCAGAATCCTGAATGAATATTATCAGGGCCGATACTCGTGGGAAAATCTACAAATATTGGAAGGGACCCTGTTTAGCAGCGCAGACCCCACCGTTGTGATTCCCGACCTGGAGCTTTATCTGGCTGACCAGGTTGACGATGTTAACGCTGCGGAGCTGGAGTTCCAGCGCTATCATAGTGTGCTGTATGCCCGTTATCTACTGGGTTTGGCCTATGAATTTTCAGGTGATCTGGAGAAAGCAACTGAACAGTTCGCGATTGTCTGGCAGGCATCGGTGCGTAGCCCACTGTCAGATATGGCTTATGTGAGGCTGAAGCACCTGCCCTAGCAACCTTTACAGGGAAAAAAAAGAGGGCGCACCGGCCGGTGCGCCCTCTTTTTTTGGTGGACCTAAAGGGACTCGAACCCTTGACCCCTACAATGCCATTGTAGTGCTCTCCCAACTGAGCTATAGGCCCCTGGCTGTTAAGCGGAGGAAATATTATCCCAGACCGAAACGATTGTCAAGAGAGACCCTTTTGCATTATCATAGAACAAATGTTTCGGGCCAGCAGGTGAATTGGATGTCTACATTTCTCCTTCCAAAAAGGGAAAGCGCGAATTCGGAAAAGCGAGATGTCAAGAAGGTGCCGTTTGTTGAGTTGCAGGGCGGCCGTCTGCAAGGCGTTGTTTCCAGCGGCTCTGATATCAAGCGAGTCTATGTCTCCTACATTGAGGCGCGCAGCCTCCAATATTATTGCAGCACCAATAACAATCGGCCCTGTGGCGGTCTGCGAGGTTCACCATGCAAACATCTGCAGACGCTCGTTCAGGAGGCCGTGGCCCAATTTGGGCTGCCAGCCGTCATTAACTTCCTGCAACCGCCCCAGAAAGAGGTCGACTCCCCTTACGGCCTGCTGCAGCAAGCAACCGGGGTGGTGAAGGATCCGGCCGGTATTGTCTTTGCCCGCTTTCTGGCCTACTTGCAGCAGGTTGAGCAACCGCCGCTTAACCGGCCGCTGCCGGAAATGGATTGGTTTGTACCATGAGTGAGCTACCCGCTACGCTTCCCTTACTCGAGACGCTTTTAGCCAGCATTGATCAGGCCTGGCTGGCCGGCTTCGCCCATCTGACGCCCGATGCCCGGCAGGCGTTGGCCCGCTTCGGCCTGTGCTTCACCGGGAAAAGCGCTTTGCCGGCAGCGCTGCATGAAATCGAGCAGGGCAAATATCAGCCAGCCCAGTTCCTGCAACTGGCGGCGGCGCGGGCCGCCTTACAGGGCGCCCAGGTCGAGTTACTGGACAACGCTGTGGGCCAGCAGCTGGCACGGCCAGCCAGTCCTGTCATGACCAATTCCGTCTCCGTGTTGCCGCCATCGTCACCACTTCTGTCAGCCGTCGCGCTCTGGCTAACAGACATAGCCATCAAGGGCTTTCAACGAGCGGAAGCAGCTGATCTGGATCTCATCGAGAGTACCACGCAGCAGTTGCGAACCGAACCAGAACTGGCACCTCTGACCAGCCTTTTGACGGGTTGGGTCGCGGAAATGGGTAGGCTGGTGCCAGCAACGGCCGGCGCCAGCCTACCTTTACGTCGCTGGGTTGACATCTGGTGTCATCTTTTGCTGTTGACCGTGGCCCTGCCCGCCGATCAGGTTGACCGGCCGGTCAGCGGCAAGTTGCATCTCCTGGGCCTGGAACAGCGCAGTCACGAGCAGTTCTACAGCTTGCTGTTTCATGGCCTTCTACTGGGCGACAGCACGGCCCAATGGGTCAAAATAACGCTCTCAGCCGCCAAGGTCAACGCCATCCCGCCCGAGGAAGCTGCCCTCCTCCTGCCCGACGCGCTGCCGCTCTTCCAGGCTTTACAGAAGCAAAAGAGCTTACAGATTGAGCAGATGCCGCTACGCGCCTCTGGCGATCTGCTCTGGCAACCGCAGGGTGCCAGCAACGGCGCCAGCTTCAAACTAGCCAAACTCATCGCTGATTATCTGGTTCCGGCCGCGCCCCAGCCGTTCGCGTTGCCCAGCGGGCTGCCCGCAAACGCCCATCCACTTCACTGGCGGCAACCGGTTGGTTTTACCAATTTTTCGGTCGCTGACGGCTGGTTAACGGCCGGCAGCCACCGGTTCAGACTGGACGAGCGGCGCTCAGTCGACACAGAACTAGCGCCCGCCAACATGGCCGCAGCGGAGTTGGTTGTCGGCCTCTTGCGATATGAGGATGGTGCTCTGCTGCTGCAACCTATTCTGGCAACGAGCAAACAGGGTTCTGTTATCTTCTCTGGCAGCAGCAAGACGCTCCCCATCCTGCTCAAACCACCTAAAAACACGACGGTCAGCATGTTGCAGGAGCGTGCCAGCCGCCTTCTGAGGATGAGTTAGCCATGGATGAAACGATGGGACGGCGCCAGATCATTTACTGGCGCATGTTGGCGGCCATGTTTGGCCAGCAAGAACAGGCTCCCAATCTGGAAAAACTGGCCCATGAGACTGTCGCCGAGCTGGGCATGCCTGGATTGCTGTTGCGCCCGGATATCTCCACTGACAATTTTCTGCAGCGCTTTCCGGAATATTTTGACGAGATGGATCTCAAATTGGGTGAGCCAGGCGAGCCGCTGCGCCGGGCAGTTATAGCCTCGCACCTGCTGCTTAACAGCTTCGGTCCCTTCACGCAGCAAGAAACAGTGACCGCGGCACAATACTCACAATGGCTGCGCACGGTGGAATTCCTGGAACGGGCGCTCGGTTACGAGAAAGGCTCCCTTCGCGGTCAGGGGCCCGGCGCCTCGGTCTCGCCGGAACATGGCCGAGCCATGCCGTCGCCAGAAATCTGCCTGGCAACCCGGGAACTGGAGCAGAGCCTGATTGACCGGATGCGGCTGGCTGAATTGCTGCAGGACAGGCAACTGGCCCGGCAGTTGACGCCGTCCATAGGCCTCGTCGAGCAGCTCTTGCGCCAAAAAGGCAACATTTCCGGCGTTGCCCTTGAGGAAGCCAAACGTCTGATCCGCACCTATGTTGCCGAGCTGGCCGAGATATTGCGTCTGGAGGTACAACGGGCACCGGCCGGTAAAATCGACCGCTCCGTCCCGCCCCGCCGCACCGCGCGCAACCTGGACGTCAAACGAACAGTCTGGCGCAACCTGCCCAACTACGATCCCGAATCACGCAAGCTGCTGGTAGACCAGCTTTATTTCAAGCCGCATGGGCGCAAAAAGCTGCCCATGGACCTCATCGTCGTGGCTGATCAATCCGGCTCCATGGTCAATGCGATGGTTCATTGCACCATCCTGGCCTCCATCTTTGCCAGCCTGCCCCATGTCACGGCTCACTTAATCGCCTTTGACACCCGCATCCTGGACCTCACGCCGCACATCCACGATCCGTTTGAAGTGCTGATCCGGACCGAGCTGGGCGGCGGCACCATGATCAACAACGCCCTGCAATTCGCCAGGGAGAAGATCCGTGAGCCGCGGCGCACCGCCCTTGTCCTCATCACCGATTTTTACGAAGGGGGCAGCGACCAGGAGCTTCTGGGCACGATCAATAGCCTGGTTCAGTCAGGCGTCCACTTCTTCCCGGTCGGGGCAGTGACCAGCTCCGGCTATTTCAGCGTCAACCAATGGTTCCGGACAAAGCTCAAAGAGATGGGCCGGCCGATCCTGACCGGCACGCCCCAGAAGCTTATTCGTGACCTCAAGCAATTTATCGTCATTTAGGAGACCCGACTATGTCGCTAGACGATCTGACTTTACGTGAGCCGGCCGAAACCCGCTATGCGGCCGAGTTAACCAGACTGCGCGAAGTGGATGATGGCCAGCGCCCCCACAACTGGGCTCTGTCACCGCAAATGGTCCGCCGCTTTATCCTTGGCGACGCGAACCTGGGTCTGGCCCAGAAATGGTTTGGGGACCAGAGCATTGTTGAGCGCGCCATCGTCACGCTCATTTCCGACCGTGGCCTCTTGCTCATTGGCGATCCGGGCACGGGCAAGAGCTGGCTGGCCGAGCTCTTGGCCGCCGCCATCTCTGGCAATTCCACCCTCGTCATTCAGGGCACAGCCGGCACAACCGAGGACCAGATCAAATATTCCTGGAACATCGCCATGGTTATCGCCGCCGGCCAATCGCCGACGTCGCTCATCCCATCCCCCATCATGAGCGCCATGCGGCTGGGCGCCATTGGCCGCTTTGAAGAGCTGACCCGTTGTCCCAGCGATGTCCAGGATGCGTTGATCTCGATCATGAGCGAAAAGTATGTCGCGATCCCTGAATTGCGGGACGAACACACGGTTTTTGCCCAGCAAGGCTTCAACATCATCGCGACGGCCAATAGCCGGGACCGCGGCGTCAATGAGCTCTCCTCGGCGCTGAAGCGGCGTTTCAACTTTGTTCATATTCCGGTTATCTCAAACCAGAAGCAGGAGAAGGAAATCGTAATGTTCCGAACGGAGGAGTTGCTGGCCCGGCAACAGATATCGGTCGACTTGCCGCCGACACTTCTGGACCTGTTACTGCAAACCTTTACCGATCTCCGTGAAAATAACGCTGCCGCCAGCAGTGACGACAACCGGTTGGAATCCGCCTTATCCACTGCCGAGCAAATTGGCGTGCTGGAAGATGCGTTGCTCCATGCCGGCTATTTTGGTGACCAGAAATTGTCGGGCGACATACTGGCACAGTCACTTATCAGCACCCTGGTGCGCCGCTTGCCGGAAGATTCGGCTGTCATGAACAAATTCTGGCATGAGGTCGTGGCGGGACATAGCAAGCGGTTTGGCCGGGAATGGTCAGATTTTTTAGCCGGCGGCCAACAGGCAATGAAGAAGCTCAAGTCGTGACGGGACGTAATGTTATCTGAACTCCAAACGCAAATTGAAGCGCTGGCTCAGCAGTTTGCCCCGGATGACGCGGCAATGGCCGACCTGATGCGCAGCATGGTTGCCGACGTCAGGCGCGCCGTGGCTGAACCGCTGGAGATTTTCCCGGTGGCGCATCATTCCCCGGCAGCCGCATTGCAGCTTGTTCGTCGCCTTCAGGCCGATCCGCCGCGGGTTATCTTCATCGAAATGTGTGAAGATCTGCGCGGCCTGGTGCCGGATCTGGCGAGCTGCAAACTGCCTGTGGCGCTACAAGCGTTTGCCAGCCGCAGCGATCTGGTCGAGGCGACTGAATGGCCGGCCATTATCATTGCACCATTAACGGAAGCATCGGCTGAGTTTCAAGCCATCGCCTACTGCCAGCAGCATCCGGAAACGGAGCTGGTCTTTGTGGATCAACCCGTCGACCATTTTCTTGCCTGGCAGGCGCGACAGGAGGACCGGCCGGTCCCCAACAGCGAACCCCCCGAAGAAGCTGAATTACTCCATGGCAAATCAATCGCCGTCCGTAGCGGTGATGTGGAGCCCACCCTGGGGCTCTTTATCGAGCATCTGTTGCGCCACAGCAACACGCGCCATTTTGCGGAATGGTGGGAAATGTACGTCGAACGCACCGTCATTCAGGCAGATAGTGACGGCTACAAGCAGATCCTGTACCTGTTGGGCAGCCTGATCCGGCGGCTAGGGCGCCGCCAGGTGGATCTGGAGCAGGACGAAGCGCGCGAACGCCATATGTGGCGGCGCATCAAGCAACACCTGCAAGCCACCCGTATACAGCCGGAGCAAGCCATTTACATTTGTGGCGCTGTTCACGCTGCCTCAGATGTCCCCGAATTCGGCACGCAAAACGACCAGCATGGGTCGGAACTGCCGGCGCCCAGCCAAACAGCGTGGCTGTACGGGCTCATCCCATCAAGTTATCGGGCCATTGAGTATCAATTTGGCAATCCACCGGGCACGGTGGCCCTGGCAGCAGCAAGCTGGCAGAAAAACATGCGCGCCGCCGGGCTTCGTCCCTTTCATGCCGGCAAGCAAAAGCGGTCCGGCAAGGCTGCTCGGAGGCCAATGGCGAACCGGCCGGATTCCCTGGCTACAATCCTGAATAAATCACCGCAAAGCGGCGCCGAAGACAAAGAGCAACTTCTGGATTGGTCTGTGCGCCTGGTGGCCCTGGCCCGGCGTAACGGCTATCTGGCCAGCACCGCGGACTCCATCGCCATCTATCAGTCGGCCATATGGCTCGCCAACCTGCGCAACCGCCACCATCCATCCGCCTACGATTTCACCGATGCGGCGGTTACCTGCCTGGAAAAGGATCGGACCCCGAAGAAGCGGACCGTCGCCCAGCTCTGCGCCATCCTCCTTGGTGGTGACAGAATTGGCACCATCGGTTACCAATCGCTGCCGCCGCTAGCCCGTGACATCTATGATCGGCTGGCTCCCCTGCCAATCGACCTCTACGCTCGCACCAACCAGCGCGCCCTGCTCGACTTAACGACGTCCCCTGAGCTGATCGATTGTTCTGAGCTACTCTGGCGGCTTAATTTTCTGCTCGGCGATCAGGTCGTGCAGCCCATCGTTGGCGAACGCACCCTTGACCATGCGCCCATCCAGGAGTCATGGGAAGTACGGATTGGCAAGCAGCAAGGCGCGGTAATTCAGCTGGGCTACGAAGGCGTGACCATCGAGCAGGTCCTCGAAGCCCGCATGCGTCAACGTCTATATCAGGAAAAAACCACAGCGGCGGCCGCAATCGGTATCGTTAAGGCCAGCTTGCTCTATTTGCAGGCTCCCCGTTTGACCAGCGAACTCGGCCAGCAAGCCATCGAGTTGCTGACGCAGGAGACCAGCGCCACAAATGCTGACAGATTATTTGAGCAGGCTCGCGAGCTGGTTCAATATTACCGCCGCCAGCCTGACGGGTTGCCAACCTGGCTCAGTTCATTTGTCGCCACCGGTTACGCCCATTACTGCGCTTTGCTCCCCCATGCTCTGACAGATCCCGGCACCACACCAGCCGAAGTAAGCGGCATGTTGAACTTCATCTTTACCCTGGAATCCCTGGCGCTATCCCTGGGCTGCTCACGCACCCAACTGGCTATTAGCCTGCAACAATGCCGCGAACAGGCAATGCAACCAGAAAAGCTGGGTCTGTTTTGGACCAGTGAATGGCTCGTTGGCCAACGCCCGATTGCCTCGATCCGCGCGCACCTGGCGGACATCAGCAACCAGCCCCGCCAGCTATCGCAACTCCCAGCTTACCTGACCGGGTTCCTGCTGGGCCTGGAATTCGCCCCACAAATGGGTCGCTTCGTCGTCGAAATTGTCAGCCAGATATTTGCCACCGTACCCGATGAACGCCTTATTCCCTGGCTCCCCAGCCTCATCCTGCAACTACGCCAGGTCCGAGCTACGGTGCCCGGTTTGCTAAAAGAGGCAGCCGTGGTTTTCCCAACCAGGTTATCTGAGCTGCCCCATTGGCAACCGCAATGGCTCGAGGACAAAGTAGAAAATGAGGGCGAAACGGCGCTGCCGGTTGATGAGGAAATAGAAATCGTCAGGGAGTTGCTGGAAATGCACCCATCGACACTGCATTATTGGCAGCAATTTCTGTTGTAACAGTTTCTGCTATTTGCTGGGGGAAAGAGAAAGTGGACCTGAGGAGACTCGAACTCCTGACCTCTACAGTGCGATTGTAGCGCTCTCCCAACTGAGCTACAGGCCCTTAGGCGGAGGAAATGGTATCTTAGCCCCGATCGATTGTCAAGTACGTTAATCGAGGTAAACTAAAAACGTTCACACCTTATCGAACCATCTAGCACTTGTGAATGGAGGATCACCAGATGGACCAGAAATACAGTATCGAACTGACCTATTGCGTGCCTTGAAATTACCTACCAAGAGCTGTCCGTGCGGCAGAGCAAATCATGGGTGATTATCAGCACATTATCTCGGAATTCAAGCTGGTCAACGGCTCCAAGGGGGCCTATGAATTCGTCGTCAATGGCGACAAGCTGTATTCCAAGCACGAAAATGGCCGCCATGCGGAAGAAGGTGAGCTTTACGGCATCTTCGCCGAACTGGTTGGGCCGGACGTCACCAAGTACGGTGAGTAAACGTCACTAAATGAAAAAGGGTGGAGCTAAGCTCCACCCTTTTTTACACCATCATATTCGTAGAAACCGCTGCCGCTCTTTTTACCGAGCTTGCCGGCGATCACCATCCGTTTTAGGAGTGGTGATGGCCGGTAGCGGTCATCGCCCCATTCATCATACAGGCCGCGCATAATCCCCAGCACCGTATCCAGGCCGAGGTAATCAGCCCATTCCAGCGGACCAAACGGGTAATTGGTACCCAGCTTCATCGCCTGGTCAATATCTTCAATTGTGGCAACGCCCTCGAGCAGAGCGGAAATGGCTTCGTTAATTAAGCAGCCGATGATGCGCGCCCGGATTAGGCCGGAGCCATCGCCTACAATCACCGGCTCATAGCCAAGCTGATCCCAGAAATGCTTGGCCTGCGTCATCGCCTCATCGCCGGTTAGCAAGCCGCCCGCCAGCTCAACAACACCCACATCCACCAGCGGCGGCAAGATACCGAAGCCGACCACTCGTTCCGGGTTGGGCACCCAGCCGCCGGCCTGAGTGGCACTCGTGGCCAGTGCTGAGGCGAGGATAAGCGTATCCGGCCGGACCGCCTGGCCAATCGCCATCAGCAGCTCATGTTTGGCCGCAGCCGACTCATTATGCAGTTCAATGATAACCTCAGCATCCGCCAGGTCATCCAGGATATAGCCACTCTGCAGGGCGCTGATAAAATCCTCGACCAGGATCATCGTGGTATCATGGCCGTGCCGCTTACAGAGTTTGCCCACTTCCCTCACAAAGGGGTCTTCGCCGGCTACAATCACTTTCATCGGTGATTCTCCTCCAATCAATCAGTTAGCCCCCGGATTGTAACGCCCTTGTTCAGAAATAACCAAGCACACCCCACCAACAGTGAGGGGTACCCGACCCGTCGGGTGGGTAACCCGACGGGTGCCAGACCCGACGGGTCCCCAACCCCTCACCTCCGGCGCCCCAAACCCAGCCCAGGTCTGTTACCCTGAGCGAAGCGAAGGATTGTGTTATGTCGATTCCCGTGCTATATTTTGCTCACTTCATCACCACAATTAGTAGTTGTATTTCATGACTCTGCAGGCATTAACCGGGCAACTCTACATTCTCAACGGCGCCAGCCAGGATTCGGCCGAGATCCCGGGGGTAACCGCGCATCCCTCACCAGGCTCAGCGAATCGGAGCCGGGCTCAGGACAAACTGTTCATCCACCTCTCCCTCAGCGGGCAGCCGGATGAGACGGAATTGCTGGCGCAGGACCTGGTTGAGGCAATCAGCGGCCGGTTCTATCAGTCAGCCGGCAGCGTCACCTCGGCCCTGCGCAAGGCAATGTTGGACGCCAATCAGCTGTTATTTCAGTACAACATGGCGAATAGTAGCGAGCCGCGCCATGGCGCCCTCGCACTGGCGGTACAGCGCGATTATGATCTGTACATGGTCCAAACCGGCGAAGCGCTGGCATTGATCGGTCGCAATTTCGGCGTCGAAAAACTACCACCGGTAAAGCTAGACCACATCACGCCGTTGGGCCGTTCCGCCGGCATCGATATTCGCTTTTTCCACAACATGTTGGAGCCGGGCGACAAACTGCTCATGGCAGACCCGCGCCTGGGCCACCTTTCCAGTGATATTTTTGAATCAGCTCTGGTGGATCTGGAGATGGAACCGGGGTTGGCCCGGCTGGCGGAATTGGTGGGGCCGGGAACCGGCCGGTTACTCCTCATCGAATTTAGCGATGATCCCCTGGATGATATGCCAGAAACCGGTGGCCGGGCGCGCATCGCGGAGCGGCCGCGAAATCGCCCCATCGGCGCCGCCCGACCCAATATCAACGTCGAACAGACCGCCCGCCGCGCTACCGCCGAAACGGCCCGTGGTCTATCCCGGCTGACCGGCGGCTTTGCCAGCCTGCTGGCGCGCTTCCGGCCCGCCGAACCCAATGAATTTGATGATCGCAAGGCGCCCATCGCCCTGCCCACCCTCCTGGCTTTACTCATCCCGATCATCGTCGCTGCCGTCGTGACTGGCGTCTATCTGCAGCGCAACATCGAGCAGCAGCTCAGTGAACGGCAGCAAGCGATGAACGAACTGATCGCCCTGGCCGATGCCACCGATGAGCCGGCCATTGCCCGCCAATATTACCAGGAGGTCATCCGCCTGGCTGATGAAGCGGAGACCATCCGTCGTGGTGATGGCGACGTCCTGCGCCTGCGCCTGGCGGCAACCGCCGGGTTGGACCGCATCGAAGGGGTCCAGCGGCTCAACACCCGCACCATTTTTACCCATGTCTCTGAAGCTGATCTACAGTCGGTCATCTTCCGCGAAGGGCTTAATGGGGGCATCTTTGCGCTGGACGCCGTGCAAAACATCGTCTACTACTATCCAACGGACGAATCCTACGCCAGCATGACCGCCACCGACCCGGAGGTCATCTTCTTTGGCGGCGAGAGCATCGCCGGTGCCACCGCCAGTACCATGCTGGACCTGCTTTGGCGACCGGGTGGCGCCAACAGCACCCAATCCTCGCTGGCGGTACTGGACCTGAACACAAACCGGGCGCTGGGCGCGGTACTGACCTATGTTCCCTCGCCCCCGCTGAAAAATTACATTGCCCTGGGGCTCTCCAGTGATTGGGGCCGGCCGGTTGCCATGACCTCGTACAGCGAACGGCTCTACATCCTCGACCAGAGTGCTAACGTGGTCTGGCGCTATTATCCTGAGGGCGAAAGCTACGTCATGCAGGATGATGACCGGACAGTGGATTTCCTGAACGCGGTCGATCTCACCCAGGCAGTCGACCTGGACATCTATGATCAGGATGCCAACATCATCCTGGTCCACAATGACGGCCGGATTCAATACTTTGACTCGCGAACCGGCCGGGTCCTCTGGGACGAAACTAGCCTGGGCCTGGCCGAACCGCTTGTGGCCCCGGCGGCCGTCAAGGTCGTCGGCACCGGCCTCAACGCATCCATTTTTGTGCTGGATCCAGGCAGTGGCCGCATCGTCCAGCTCAGCCGGGCCGGCACAGTTCTGGCCCAGTTCCGCGCCACAGATGCCAACGGGCTAGAGCTGTTCGGCAGCGCCGCAGACTTTGCCGTCGTGGAAAATCCATTGCGCATTGTGACTGTCGCGGGCCAATCACTTTATCTCACCTCATTCGGAAACTAGGGAAATGCCCGCTTCCGCAACTTCTCATGTCAAAATGTCGTAGAAAAGGTTGTTCAGATCGATTTGTGATCGCTTTGCCAACTATCATCTGATTTATCATGGGAATGGGGTCCTATTAAGGGCCACATTCAAGACAAAAGCGGCTGTCTTGTGCTAGAATGAACCTGGTTTTATTACCTGTTTCGGGTTGCGCAGGATCGATCCATTGTTGAAGGAGAACAATATGAGTGAAAAAGGGTCATCTTCTGTTGGAGATATGTTTGAAAAAATAACCGATGAACAAACGTTCCTCGGCAAAATCGCCAGCAAGATCCCCGGTTTTAGTGGTTACCGTGAACGGGAGCAGCGGCGCGATGCTGATCAGCTGATGCGCAACGCCATTGCCCGTGACATTGACGACCTGCGCCTTTCCCTGGGCAATATCCAACTGGATCTCAATCGGGACATCATGAAATCGATTGAGCATGCGGACAGCCTGGGAACGGTCGACACTCGTTTGATGGGTCTGGCCAAGAAGTTGCGCGCCGCGCCCGTTGGCTATGCCGGCCTCTTTGATCCGATTAAGATCAAGGAAGAAGAGCTGGCAGAGATCTACAATTTTGACAACAGCATGCTGAACTATGTGAGTGCCGCAGCCAAACAGTTAAGCGCCCTGGAAGCCGCCGTCGCCGAAGATGGTGACATTGCCGGTTCGATTCGGGCGCTGGATCTGACCCTGCGCGATGCCAATGAGACGTTCAACCAGCGCCAGGACCTGCTCTCCGGCACCGCTGGCTAAATCAGGCCCCGTCTGCCGGGCTTCTGAATAAGGAGTTATTGAATTATGGCGAAAGTATTTGACCGAGTAGCAATTGACTCGTGGCTGCGCGATGAAGTGGTCCAGAAGTTCCCCCGGGGCGGCCTGGGTGACATTCGGCTGGGCTCGCCTGTCATCGTCAACCCCGGTGAAGTGGCCATCTTTGTCCGCCAGGGCAAGTCAATGGGCACCTTCGAGCAGGGCACCCATGTTCTGACCACCGCCAACGTGCCGTGGCTAACTGACTTTGTCGAAGACAAACTGTTTGGCGGCAAGAACGTCTTCACCGCTGACATCTATTTCATCAAGATCACCCCATTCAGCGTGCCGTGGGGCACCCAGAATCCGATGATAGTCCGTCACTCCGGCCTACCGCCGGGGGGCAGCGCCATCGTCGGCAACGGCACCTTCCGCTTCCGGGTGAAAGATCCGTGGCAATTCCTGCTGAGCATCAACGGCTTCAAGGACAGCGTCCGTCTCAAGGAAGTGGCTGACTACATCAAGCCGGAAGTGACTCAGCGCATGACCAGCAACATGACCAAGCTGGTTTACGATCTGCGTAACAACGACCCGACGTTTGACCCCTTCTCCTTCCCGGCCTACACGACCAAAATCAACAGCCTGTTGATGGGTATCCTCCAGCCAGAATTTGACGCCGAAGGGCTCGAGCTGGCTGACATGAACATCAACCTGATGCTGCATGAAGACAATATTGAGCTGATTACAAAAGCCGGTATTGTCGAGCTCTCCTCCGGCTATGTGGCCAAGCAGCAGGCGGACGCCTTCCGCGATGCGGCCCAGAATGAGTCCGGTGGCGGCGGTCTGGCCGAGATCGGCATGGGTATGATGGGGATGTCCGCAGCGCAGCAGCAGATGATGATGCAGCAGCAAATGATGCAACAGCAGATGCAGCAGCAACAGCAGGCGGCCGCCTCTGGCCAGCAGGCTCCCGCTGGTAACGGTGGCAACGGCGGTGCCATGCCGGACGTCATGACCCCGGCGCAGGCCGCGGCCATCGTCCAGGTCGGCGAAGCAGATATCGTGGCGGCCATCGAGGCCGGCGACCTGAAGGCGCGCAAGATCGGCAGCGCCTACCGGATCACCAAAGCCAGCCTGGAAGAGTTCCTGAACGGCTAACCGTCGATCCCTTCTGCAGTATGTTACAGGGCGGCAAACTGATGTTTGCCGCCCTGTTTTTCTGTAAAGATGGAGGGAGGGGTTGGCAGGGACCCGTCGGGTTCGGGGCAACCCCTCGCCGCGTAACTTTTACCAGACTGCACCGTTAGCCCTGGTATGAGACGATTCCTATTCCTTTTGCTTACCCTGTTCAGCGCCTACCATCTGGCCGGCTGTACCAGCGCCGCATCGGAAAACATTCCTACCCCGACGGCCGCCACCACTCTCCCACCGCCCACAGCCGAACCCACGGCGCTGTCGACAAGCACCCTGCCCCCAACCAACACGGCTGTAGCCCCAACCGAAACGCCTACGCCAGCCCCCATCTTCGAGATGGTTGATAATTGCACGTTATTACAGCCGCCTTTGTTGACTCTACCAGTATCAGATGGCATCCGCTTCGTCGATCCGCTATCGCTGGCAGAGTGCCAGATGGTATTTCTTGGCAATGGGCGCTTCGATTTCGCCAATTTATGGCATGACAACCAGGTTTACGGGGTTTTGTACGAATCTGCGGACACCATCGGTCTGGTCCAGCTCGGCGTTGATGGGAGCCATACTGAGCTGCTCAGCTTCGCGGGCAACTTCCACACTGGTAACATCCTCATCTCACCTGGCGGCGAATCGCTCGCCTGGGCCGCCGGCGGGGGGCGGGATGACAGGTTTGTCGCCTCGCTCTGGCTGGCCACTACCGCTGGCGATGACCCGCATGTTGTCTATGAAGTTGAGACAGCCCTGACAGAGCTGATGCTACAGATCATCTATCCGATTGGTTTTGACACATCCGGCCGGATCCTCTTCAGCCTGGAGCCCAATGGCCGTGGCGGCGGCTGGATCTACAGCGGCGAATACAGCAACCTCTACCGGCTGGATCCCGCCAGCGGCGCCGTCGAAGAGCTGTTTAGTTGCACGGAGGCGACGGGGCCGTTCTGCATCAACGATTTTACGGCTGATTTTGCCCAGCTCGCCTACACCAACGTGAGTCAGCAAGCCATCGTCATCTACGACCTGGTCCAGCAGACCACCCAGCAAACGGTCGTCGTCGACAGTCACAGCTTCATTGGCCGCCCCTACTTCGGTCCAAATGATGAACTGGCTTTTATGGCCGTCGATGTCGCCCAGGAAGGGTCGCAACTGGAGCCGAAAAACGGCCAGCTCGGGCTGCTGGCGCCGCCTTATGACGGCCCAGTCCAATGGTTGACGACGGAGCGCATCAATGAGTTTCACGGCTGGTTGGATGGCGACAATCTGCTTTACAGTGAATTGTTGACGGTGCCGGATATTGTGCTGCTGGTCATCAATCGGGATGGTGAAATACGCAATGAGTTCCGGCCGGAGACAAGCAGCGTCCGCCTGCTGCCAGCCGCGCCCTGATTTAGCCAGAGGACAGCAACGCCTGCCAGGCTGCGGGTAAGTCCGTCTCATCAGCAGCATCACTCAGCGACCAGCCCAGCATACGGGCACAGGTGGCGGTGAACTGTTCGCTGTCGGCGTGGGCTGGCCAACCCGGTCGTTGCCATTCTCGGTTCACGGCCGGCGCCAGCACCAGGATAGCGTCATGGGTCAGGGCATTAAGGCCATTGATATGGACCGAGGCCGGGCTCTCTGAGTGAACCACATAGTAATTCACCAGCTGAAAACGTGCCTGCCGTAAAGCGCCGGCAAGCGCTGCCCAGGCGGTTGCCTTGCCATGATGAAATGTAAAAATGAGGCGCCCCGAATCCGGCCGCAAGACGCGCTGGCACTCGCTGAAAATTCCGCCCAGCACCGCCAGGTAATCGTAGGCCGCACCAGCCACCGGCTCCCGCGGATCGATTGCGGCTGCATCCAATTCATATTGCCAATCCGCCGCCTCCGGCAGCAATTGCTGCAACCAGACGCGAAAGAAGTTGGCCAGATCGCCATATTGGACACTGTCAAAATAGGGTGGATCGGTAATTACGTAATCGATGCTGTCAGCCGGCAGCGGCAGGTCGACGGCGGAGCCATGATGCAGCAGGAAGCGGCGCTGACCCTGGGCCAGTTCGGCGGCTGTGAGCACTGCCATCCCACCGTCTTTTTCGCCGGGCAAAGGCACCTGTTGGCTGCCGCGACCGGCCGGTACCCGCTCCGCCGGCGCCGCCGCCCATTGCCGGGCGCGGCGAATGCGATCATGAAACAACTGCCCGAGCGTCCCCGATGCTTTGCGACCGGCCGGTTCAAATAATGGGTTATTCTCCACTACCGTATAGGGAAAGCCATACGCATGGTGGGCAAAGACGTGGCGAATGGCGCCGGGGCGCTGGGCATTGCCGCCCTTGTAGCCGCAGAGCAGCGAGTTAAATTCCAGCGATGTGGAAATGAGCAGGCCCAGATTGAGCCTGATTTCGGGCGGGAACTCGGCCAGCAGACGCCGGCTCTCCCAGAGGTAAAGCTGCTGGCGCGGGCTAAACAAATCCCGGTAATTGTCGATGCCACGATAATGCAGGTCACGCGATTTGGGGCCGGGCGGGATGACAAACGCCGCGTCTTGCCAGGTGCGCGAGACGGCCAGTTGCGCCGCGGCCAGCCGCATCTGGTCGTCGGGCGAGACCGGCCGGTACTCCACGCCCGCCTCCGGACAGACCGCCACCGTCACCAGCGGCACCAGCTGCTCACGATAAGGCAGATTCGGGGGCACCTGAAACTTCTCGCCGCAGCTGGCGCAGTGACGGCTGCGTTTGTCGATCAGGCGGACACCGGCCGGCAAATCAATAAAAGCGCCCTGCCAGCGGTCGCCCTGCCAGACGCCCAGCCGCTCCGGATCGACCCGCACTTCATCGTGAGGACGCAGGTCCAGAGAATCCAGTTGGATGGCGGGGCCGCAGGCACAGGCTCGCCGCACCCCATACAGCATAAAACGCAGCGGCACCATGTACCCGGCCAGGGTCTCCACGGCAAAATAGGCGCCGAGGGAGCGCCACAAGCCATCTGTCAGCTGCTGGTAGGCCGCCTCCAGTTGCGCCAACGGGACCTGCGTCAGCGTTGCTCGCGCTTGCAGGACCGGGATGGGGTCGATGTCCGCCCCCACCACGTTAGCACCCAACCGGATCGCCTCATGGAGGGTGGTGCCGCCGCCCAGCATCGGGTCGAGAATGATCTTGCCCTGGAGACCGGCCGGGGCCAGAAAATCCCGCAGCGCTTCGTCTTCGACTAAGCCTTTTAAAATGAGTCGAAAAGTCGTGCCGCAGCGGCGTGCCCACCATTTGTGCAGGTAGCTATTCGGCCGGTAATGGTGTTTGTTAAACACCTCCCGCCGCGCCAGGTCATTGGCCAGCTCCACGGGAAAGTCAGCGTCGATTGGGAGGTTGGGTTGTTGCGGGGCGCTCATCAGCAGCGGTTGTATCCCAACCCGACGGGTCCGGCAACCCGACGGGTTAGCGGACCCGACGGGTTGGCTAACCCCTCAGCGCAGCGCGCGTTGCCGTCGCCCGCCCGCTTGGCTACAATGGCGCCCATCCCAATTGAATTCGCTGTTCCGCCCCAGCGGACGCTCGTTAACAGGAGCTGCCTATGACCGTCTCCCTCGATAACTCCAAAGCCGTCTACCAGGGCATCAAAGACGCCGGCATCAAATATGTCTCGGCGCTGCCGGAAACCTGGTTGGTCTACCTGCTGCAAATGGCTGAGGACGACCCTCACATGAACCTTGTCGAAGTCGCCAAGGAAGAGGAGGCGATTGGCATCGCCGCCGGCGCCTATTTTGCCGGCGAACCCAACCTCCTGTTGATGCAAAATCATGGCTTCCTCGCCGCCATCAACGGCATCGTCTCCCTGGCCCAACTGTATAGCATTCCCCTCTGCATGTTGATCGCCCTGCGCGGCCATATGGGCGAACCCTATCCCTGGCACACGCGCGGCGGCATCGTCACTGAGCCGGTCCTGCGTGCCCTGGGCATCCCCTATGCCTACGCCGACGACCCCGCCAAAGTGGGCAAGCAGATCCGCGAAGCCCACACCCTCTCCCTGAGTTCGCTGGGGCCGACCGCCCTGCTGCTCACCCGGGACCTGATGGAGGATTAGGATGAATCGCGCCAAAAGTATCGCCGCCATTTACCCGGAGCTGGAGGACAAACTGGTCGTCACCATCATGGGCGCCTGTGCCCAGGAGCTATACGACTGCGGTCACCGGGAAAACTTCTTTTATCTGCAACATGCGATGGGGCTTGCCTCATCCATAGGGCTGGGGCTGGCCATGAACCGGCCGGAAGAAAAAGTCGTCGTCCTGGATGGGGACGGCTCCGTGCTGATGAATCTCGGCACCCTGGCCACCATGGCCCGCTACCGCCCCCGTAACCTGGTCCACATCATCTTCGACAATGGCAGCCTCCTCTCCACGGGCGGCTTCCCCACCCACACCAGCGAAGGGCCAACCGACCTGGCGGCCATCGCCCGCGGCGCCGGCTGCCCCCATGTGGCCGAAGCGTCAACCCCCTTTGAATTCATGGAAGCGGTTGGCGATGCCTTCGACCGGGATGACCTGAGCGTCATCGTCGCCAAAGTCGATGCCGTTGGACCAGACCATTTTGGCATGGATTTTCAACTGCCCGAAAATGCCGTCCGTTTCACCAAATACATTCGCGAGAAAAAAGGGGCCAGCGCCCAATAGGAGAAAATTATGTCTGGAACGTTAGCTGCTTTAGCCCAAGCCCTGAGCGATGGCGCCGTCCGTGTTGTGGATCTGACCGCGACCCTGAGCCCGGACACGGTTGTCATCGATCTGCCGCCCAT
>JACKBM010000027.1 GCA_020634575.1 Ardenticatenales bacterium
TCATCGACCGGGCGCTGTCACTCAAATCTGACGAGCGCCGGGCACTCTTTGAGGAGGCGGCCGGGATCAGTCATTACAAAGCCCGGCGGGCCGAATCGCTACGCCGGTTGAAAGATACACAGCGTAATCTGGAGCGGGTCAGCGATATCCTCTCGGAAATTAGGCCCCGGCTCAGCTCGCTGCGGCGGCAGGCCAGCCGGGCCCGCAACTACGAGCAGGTGGCCGCAGATCTGCGCGAACTCTTGCGCATCTGGTATGGTTTCCAGTGGGAACGGGGCCGGCATCGCTACCAGCAACTCAAAGAAGAAAGCCAGGGAGCGGAGAAAAACTGGTCGGAAAGCCGGGACAGGCTGCTCGGTTTGCAAGAAGCGGTCGCCCAGGAACGGAACAAGCTGCGCGAGCTGGAAGAGCAACTGCGCGAGCTGAATGAGAAGCGGGACGGCAAGCGGGAAAAGCTGGAAATGGCGACACGCCAGCTAGCCATCTTTGCGGAGCGGGAGCAGATGCTCAACAATCAGCTCAGCGAGCTGGCCCTGGAAATCCCCCGTCTGACCGAACAGAAGCAGAGCGCCAGCCAGGATCTGGCTGTCTCCCTGGAAAGCCTGGGCGTGGCCCAGGCCACCGTGGTTGAAGCGGAGTATAAACAGCGCGCCTTTCAGGAAGCGTCGGCCGGGCAGCAGCAGGCGCTGGCCCATTGGCGCCGTGAAGTCAGCCGGCTGGAGCAAGCTGAGCGGGACACGCAGAACAATCTTGGCCAACTTCAGGGGCGCCTGGTCCAGTTACAGGAGCGGCACCAGGAAACGGGCTCAGAGCAAGCTGAAGCCGAAGCCCCGGAAGGCAGCGAGCAACTACCGGCTTTGGAAACGGCCCTGGCCGCAGCGCAGGCCGCGCTGACAGCTATCCGCCAGGAGCGCCAGGCCGGACGCGACGAATTGGCGTCCCGGCAAAAAGAGTTGACTTTGAAACGGCAGGAAGGGCGACAGTTAAGCAATCAGCTCAACGAGCAGGCCAAAGAGCTGGCTCGCCTGGAGACACGGCTGGAGATGTTGGCGGAACGGCGGCAGAAGGAGCTGGCATTACCGGCCGGTTTCCCCAGCGTCGCCCGCCTGGCCGAAGGGCTCACCATCCCAGCCGAATACCGGACGGCCATCGAAGCGGCGCTGGGCCAGCGGCTGACGACCCTGCTGCTGAACAATGATGCGGATCTCTGGTCACTGCTCAGGCAGGCGGACCCGGCCAGCCCGCTAAGCCTGCTCGTGGCGGGTGATCTGGCGGCGCCAGACGCGCCAGCTGCGCCGGCCGGCCCCATTCTGGGCCGGGCCAGTGAGCTGATTGAATTTAGTGATCGGATCGCGCCGGCTGGCCGCTACCTGCTGGATGGGGTATTTCTGGTGGCGGATGCGACAGCGGCTTATGAGGTGGGGGTGGGGTTACCGGCCGGTGCCCTGGCCGTCACCCCGGACGGCCTCATCGTCGAAGGCGGCGGCCTGGTGCGGCGCGAGCCACGCTCAACAGCTGACAGCCCGCTGGCCCGCGAAGAGGCATGGCGCGCTGCCCAACAGGAAGTCGCCGCCGCCCAAAGTGAGCTGGCCGGCCGGCAAAAGCTGGTCGACGCACACCAGTCTGAACTGGGCGCCCTGCAGGAACAGGTAGATGCCTTCCAACCCCAGGAACGAGCCGCCAACCAGCGCGAACAGGAAGCCAATCAACAGGTCAGCCAGGCCCAGCGCGCGCTTGACCGGCAGCGGCAACAGGTCGCCTACCTGGAAAAGCAACGGCAGGAAAAGGCTGCCGAAGCGGCCCGGCTGCAAAAGCGGCTGAACGATACCGAGACGCAGCTGGCCGAGCTGCAAGCCAAATTGGCCGAGCGGACCGAAGCCCTGGCCCACGCCCGGCAGGAACTGGCGACCATCCCGGCGGCGGAGATGGCCCAGGAGCAGCGCAACTGGCAGCAACAGGTTGATGCCGCCCAAACGATTGTGGCCGGCCGGCAGGCGGTGGTGGATAGCCGGCGCGCCGCGCTCAACCAGCTCAACAATCAGCTGGAGCGGCTGGAAAGTCGCCAGCGCGAACTACAGCAACAGCGCCGTGATATTGATTTGCAGCAAGCGACTGCCAGAGAAGAGCAGTTACAACAAGAATTAACGGAGCTTTTGGCGACCCTCGAACCCTTACGCGAGGCCCGCGGCGCCAGCCAGAAGGCAATGCAGGCGGCTGAAGAAGCCGTCATCCAGCAGCAACGCCAGACGCATAACCTGGAGACCGTCTACACGCGCGCCCAGGTTGCCATGAGTCAGCACGAAAATATGGTCGAGGGCTTGCGCGAGCGGATCAAGGCTGATGTTGGTCTGGTCTCTCTGAGCAGTTCAGATGACCAGGCTGAGCAATCACCCCTGCCTCTTCAAGGCATCGTTGAGCAGCTTCCGATCGTCGACGAACTCCCTGAGGACATTGAGAGCAACATCCAGGATTACCGGGGCCAGATGCAGCGCATGGGCGCCATCAACCCGGACGCGCCGGCCGAATTTGAAGAGACAGAGCAGCGCTACGATTTCCTCACCGAGCAAGTTGAAGATCTGACCACTACCGAGAAGCAGTTGCGCCATGTCATCGCGGAGCTGGATGATCTGACCTCCCAGGCGTTTGCCGACACCGTCACCCGGGTCAATGAGATCTTTGGCGGCACCTTTGCCCAGCTCTTTGGCGGCGGCACTGCCGAGTTGGTCCTGACCGAACCAGATGACCTGACGGTCAGTGGCGTTGATATCGTGGCGCAATTGCCGCGCCGGCGTGAGCAGGGGCTGGGCTTGTTATCCGGTGGTGAGCGGTCCCTGACAGCAGCGGCCCTCATTTTCTCGTTGCTCAAGGTTTCGCCCACGCCATTCTGTGTCATGGACGAGGTGGACGCGATGCTGGACGAAGCCAATGTCAATCGGTTCCGCGACCTGCTACGCGAGCTGAGCCTGCAGACTCAGTTCATCGTCATTACCCACAACCGCGGCACGGTGCAGGCGGCGCAAACGGTTTACGGCATCAGTATGGGTGGGGATAGCGTCAGCCAGGTTATCTCCATCAAGCCGGAAGAATACATCAACGCCCAGGAATTGATATAAAAAAAGGGGACCCGAATGGGTCCCCTTCAGATAAACGAAATCGGCTGTTCGCTTAGCCGCCGTCTTCCTCTTCAGGAACGAAGACCGGCGCGACGGTGAATGTCGGTTGAGCGATGAAGTAATCTGAGTCGAGGCGCGGCCGGCTGGGGACGCGATTGCGCCACAGCTCGGTCTGCTGCACGCCGGTCAGTCGTTGATCAGCCACCCAATCGGTGAGGACCTGACGCCGGTCGTTGTCGATTTTGTTCTCGGTGAAATCCCGAATCTCACGACCGCTGACCTGCATAATGAGATAGACAATCGTACCGGAACCATTGTCCTGCTCGAGGATCTCGGTCGGCGTGTCCAGGTTGATCTCCATCAACATCGCCGCAATTTCCTCGTCGAACGTGGTGGTCAGGCTCTCCTCGTTGCGCCAGAGGAACTCTGAAGCGCGGGCAGGTGTAACACCCGCTTCCGCTGCGGCAGGGTCAACCGGCGCGCTGCGGACCGTATTCCAGACTGTGACAAAGTCAGAACTACTGATCTCAGCCTGGGCAGCTTCCGCCTCTTCACGAGTGGCATAGTACAGGACGTAAACTGACGCATGCGGACCAGCTTCCGGCACTTCGGCCTCATCAGCCAGCTGCTCCAGCAGCTTTTCATTCAGAATCTGCGCTGCGATGACAGCGCGATAGGTGTCTTCATCAACGCCCAGATCGCGGAAAGAAGTGATGTCCTCGTCCAGCAGTTCCTGGAAGGTCTCTTCGCTCACCGGGGTGGCGGTTGGACGCGGCGTACTCGTCGGGCCAAGGGTGGCCGTGGGGAATGGGGTCGGCGTGTCAACCACTTCGGTGATGACATCCGTGGGGATGGGCGTCAGCGATGGGGTCGGTTCAACCGTAGCCGTTGAAGTCGGGAACGGTGTCGGTGACTCGCCGTCAAAGTAGTTGTAGCCCTCGGCAATACGCTCGTCGATCTCCGCCTCGGACACCGTGATGCCGCGACGATCAGCTTCCTGACGGACCAGCACCTCATCGATCATCTGATCCAGCACGAGCTGACCCAGAGTTTCCGCCTGGGAAGCAGCGAGTAAACCAATCTGCTGGCCGGCAAACTGTTGCGTCATGCCAATGTCGCCATTCTGCAGTTCGGTGATCTCTTCCAGGCTGATGATGAGCTGGGCACGCTGAAACTTAACCCGCTCTTCCCACTGGCGCAGGGTGATCTCATCGCCATTTACGGTGGCAACAGCCTGATTGGGCCGCACCACATATTCGATGATCAGGGCAGCCACCAGAATGAGAAGCAGCAGACCGACAACTGCCAATACAACCGTACGGACCTGCTGCCGTTCGGCCGATGATTTCCGTTCCAGCAAAACATCGCGCCGGTTTCGGCGCGCATCTTGTGATTCTTCTTGTTCTTGTTTTTTGGCCATAATCTCTAAGCCTGTCTATGCGAAGATTCGGTTCCGCTAATTGTCAGCCAGGGGTGTGTGCAGATCCAGTAGCAGGATTTCAGTGGCCACTACTTCTGTGCGGAAATAGCTCTTGCCTGCACTATCCTGCCAGCGGCGCGTCTGCAAACGACCATCCAGGTAAATTCGGCTGCCGCGCTCCAGCCGTCGATCACAGATCTCGGCCAGGCTGCCCCAGGCGACAATATTAAACCATTCCGTTTCCTCTTTGCTCTGCCCCTCAACTGAAGCCCAGCTACGCGTCACGGCCAACGTAAACGAAGTCACCGGCCGGCCACCAGGCGCATGACGCGTTTCCGGCTCATCGTCGACCACGCCGATCAGCATTACTTTGTTCAGGCCCTTGTTCATGGGAATATTCCCCGGGGTATCTTAGAGGAAACGTGCAATCGCAGACGACTGACTACTCTTCCTTGCGGACCAGCAGATGGCGCAGAATCTCTTCACGGAAGCTCATCGTCCGCTCCATCTCAGTAGTCTTCAGCGGATCAAGCCCAACTTCGTACATGACGTAGTAGCCGCTGGTGTGATCCTCGATGGGATAGGCGAGCGCCCGCTGACCCCAGACATGGGTCTGCGTCCCTTCGTCGGTGGCTCCGGCCTCAGCCATCAGCCCCTTAATAAATTCTAAGGTTTCGTTTAAGACGGATTCTTCGAGGTCGGCACGGGTGACGACCGTCAATTCATATTCGCGCATGTTGCGCCTCCTTTCCATGAATTCGCCCGGGATTGGGCACAGCCCTTAATTATTTGACGTCTGTTATTAAGAGCGGAAATGCTAAAGCAACAGCCCAAAATATTAACACAAATAAGTGAATACACAAGGGCAATTCAGTAATTGAGGTATAATCCCGCCCCATGGCCATGGACGAACAGTATTCGGCAACAGGGGCAAACGGACAACCGATTGTCATCCAACTCAAAAACAGCGGACAAAACAGGACTGCTCTCTGGGCAGTTGTGGGTGCCATCACCGGCTTTTTACTGCCAATCTGCGCCTGCGGCATCCTGGGCTTCCTTGGCATCCTTGCCCTGGGCACATCGACCAGCCCGGCCCTTGGCCCCGTCACCCAGATTAGCGGCACGGGCGACGCCGTCGCCATCGTCCGAATTGAGGGGACCATCACCGCCAGCGACAATCCCGATGACCTGGCCGGCGCGGCTTCTGCCCGCGTGATCGCGGATCTCGAGGCGGCCGCTGCGGATGACACCGTGAAGGCCATTGTGTTACGGATTGATAGCCCGGGCGGCTCGGTAACTGGCTCCGCGCAGATTTATGACGCGATCGTAGCCATCGACAAGCCGGTCGTGGTCAGTATGGCCAGCCTGGCGGCCTCAGGCGGCTACTACGTCAGTGCCCCGGCCGATTACATCATTGCCCGCGCTGATAGCTGGACCGGCAGCCTGGGCGTCATCATGACTGTCTACAACGTCGAGGGCCTGATCGAAGAGGTCGGTATCGATGTCCAGAATATCACCAGCGGCGAGAATAAGGCCCTGGGCAGTTATTGGGATGAGCTGACGCCGGAACAGGAGGCGATCCTGCAAGCCCTGGTCGACGAAGCGTACCAGGAATTTGTCCGGATCATCGCCGAGGGGCGTGGCCTGAGCGAAGATGAAGTCCGCCTGCTGGCGGACGGCCGCATTTACAGTGGCCGGCAAGCGCTGGCCAACGGGCTGGTTGACGAACTGGGCAATTTTGACGCTGCCATCGCCAAGGCGGCGGCGTTAGGTGGCATCACCGGAACGCCCGCCACCATCGAATATCAGCGGACGCCCTCGCTGGGCGACATGCTACTGGGGCTCAGCACCGGGTTACAACAAAGCGAGCCGGACAAAGTGCTGGGAACCCTGGACCATCTGTTGACACCTGTGCTGGAATACCGCTACCACGGGCCGGCGCCAAACTAGCAACCTATGAAAAAATTACCTTTTTATCGCGGCCTCATCGTGGGCCTATTCATGCTGCTGCTTTTATGGGGCGTGGCCGGCTCGGATCGTCTGCTCACCTCACCGCTGGCGCCCCCACCTGTCCACGCCCAGAGCGCGCCGGTCCTGGCGTTTTACTACGCCTGGTATGATCCCAGCTCTTTTGGCCCGGGCCGCACGCCATTTACCAACCCCCAACCCTACTACTCATCAGATGCCGGCACCATTCAACGCCATGTCAGCGAGGCCCAGGGCGCCGGCATTGATGGCTTTGTGCAGAGCTGGTATGGGCCGGGCAACCAGACCGAATCTAATTTTGTCACCCTGCTCAACACCGCCAACGCCTCCGGCTTTAAGGCCGCCATTGATTTTGAGACTTCATCCGGTTTTATCAGCACCAATCAGCAGCGGATCGACGCCCTGAACTTGCTGCTGGCGACCCATGCCACCCACCCAGCCTACCTGCGCGTGGACGGCAAACCGGTCATTTTCTTCTGGGCCAACTGGGTCTTGACGGTGGACGACTGGGCTGCGATCCGGCAGGCGGTTGACCCGGACCACAACAGCATCTGGATCGCCGAAGGCGGCGACACAGCCATCCTTTCGGTGTTTGATGGTCTGCATCTTTACAATATTGCCTGGTCCGCCAATCCGGCCGGTACCAATTCCATCTGGGCCGGCAACACCCGGGCCGCCGCCAGCACCTATGGCAGCTACAAATATTGGGTTGGCACCGCCATGCCCGGCTTTGATAACACCCATATCTCCAGCCCTGGCACCTACCGGGACCGCAGCGAGGGCGCCTACTACCAGGCCAGCTTCACCGGGGCCGCCGCCAGCAGCCCCGACATGCTGATCATTACCTCATTTAATGAATGGGCCGAAGGCAGCCATATCGAGTCCAGCGTTGAGTTTGGCTCGTACTATCTCGACCTGACGCGGCAATTAAGCGCCAGCTTCAAGTCGGGTGCGATTGCCCCTGTCCCGCCGCCGGCGCAGGTCACGCAGCCGCCTCTGCCCACGAATACCCCAGGCCCGTCGCCGACCCCATCCAACACGCCACCGCCCACGGACACGCCCACGCCGATCGCCTCACCAACGGCGGGGCCAGATGGCGTGATTCTGTACGAAGTGGTGGCCGGGGATACGCTTATCCTGATCGCGACCCGCTATGGCATCGATCTGGAGCTGCTCTACGCTTACAACAACCTGGACGAGAACTCTCTCATCGCCATCGGGCAGCAACTGGTGCTGGGTTACGGCGCCAACTACGCCGGCCCCACCCCGTTTGTGCCCAGTTCGCCATTTTCCCGCTTGCTGGATGACGGCACCGTTGTCCACATCGTGCAGCCTGGGGACAGCATGATCAGCATTGCGCTGCTTTACCAGCTGTCGTTGGAAGAGCTTTATGCGATCAGTGGTCTGAATGGGGACTCGGTGCTGCGCATTGACCAGGAAGTGATTGTGCAGCTACCGCCCACACCAGTCGAGGTTGGCGGCTCCACCGATCTGCCCTCACCGACGGCGACGGCCACAGCAACGGCGACACCTACTAACACGCCATCGCCCACCGTTACGGCAACATCCACCCCGGAACCCACTGCCACCGAACCGCTACCAACGCCAACGCCCATCCCTGAGGTTGAACCGGAGATCGGCGGCGTCGAAGTTGGCGGCGTCCTGCCGATCTTCATTGGCGTGGTCGGCCTCTTCGCCTTCATCGGCGGCTTTTTCCTCTGGTTGGGGCGGAAGAGGTAAGAAGGAAGAGAAGCCACAGATTAACACGGATTTGTCACGGATTCTTTTTTTCTGATGGGTACTGACCATCCATAAAGAAATCCGTGTTAAATCTGTGCTAATCCGTGGCAAAAAACCAGTCTATCTACAAGCTACTCAGGCAGAAGGGCTTTGTCGAGGGCTTCGGCGACGGTGCGGCAGGTGATGAGGGTCATGCCTTCGGGTTTGACCGTTTCGCGGCGGACCGACGAGCGGGGGACAATGCAGCGCTTGAAGCCCAGCTTCTCAGCTTCGCGCAGGCGGGCGTCCAGCTGGCTGACGGCGCGTAGCTCACCGCTGAGGCCGATCTCGCCGATGAAGGCCATGTCGGCGTGAACCGGCCGGTCCTTCGCACTGCTCGCCACCGCCACCGCAATCGCCAGGTCCGCCGCCGGCTCCCGGATCTGCAAGCCCCCGATCACATTGGTGTAAACATCCTTGTCGTACAGGCGCAAATTAACCCGCTTGGTCAACACCGCCGTCAACAATAGTAGCCGGTTGTAATCAATACCATTGGCCGTCCGGCGCGGGTTCGGGAAGGTGGTGCTGCTGGCCAACGCCTGGATCTCCACCAGGAGCGGCCGCGTCCCTTCCATCGTCACGGCGATGGCCGAGCCGGAGGCATTGATCTGCCGTTCGGCCAGGAACAGCTCCGAGGGATTGGTCACCTCGACCATCCCCTTTTCCGCCATCTCAAACACACCGACCTCACTGGTGGCGCCGAAACGGTTCTTCACGCTGCGCAACAGCCGGTACCGATGGAACGGGTCGCCTTCCAGGTAAAGCACGGTGTCAACGATGTGCTCCAGCACCCGCGGACCGGCGATGGCCCCCTCCTTGGTCACGTGCCCGACCAGGAAAATGGTGATGCCCTGCTGCTTGGCGATCTCCTGGAAGCGCTGGGCACATTCACGCACCTGGCTCACGCTACCCGCTGCCGAACTCAGCTCCCCCGCATGGGTCGTCTGAATACTGTCGACGATGACCATAACCGGCCGGGTGTCAACAATATGATTCTGGATGAGATTGAAGTCGGTTTCCGTGACCAGGAACAGGTCATTGGCCTTGACTTCCATTCGGTCAGCCCGCATTTTGATCTGGCGGACGCTTTCCTCGCCGGAAACATACAATGTGTTGCCATGCTCATTGGCGACCAGGGCGGCTACTTCAAGGAGCAACGTTGATTTGCCGATGCCGGGATCGCCGCCGAGCAGCACCAGGCCGCCCGGCACCAGGCCGCCGCCCAACACGCGGGAAAGCTCCTGAAGCGGCAGCGACAGCCGGTCAACGCCCTCTGCCGTCACCTCACCCAGCCGCTGAGGCTGGCTGATGATCCCCTGGCGACGGGTGCTGACACCGCTGCTGGGCCGTTCAATTATCTCTTCAACATAGGTGCCAAACTCGCCGCATTGCGGGCATTTGCCCATATGCCGGGGCGTGCGACGGCCACAATTGTTGCAGACGTATTGTGTTCTACTTTTTGCCATAATTTTTATCAGTAGGCCCATCATTCGCTGAATGCGGGGCCAGCGTAAACTCCTTAACAGCCGATTAAGCCAGTTAGGAGCAGAGTACCATACGTTGCCCTGAACTTTTAGGGACAATAGGACCTGTAGTTATTGCGCCAGGCAATTTTAACATAATCCAGTTTTCCGCGGCTAAGCGGCATGTTATAATGCCGCGGTGATTGACTGGTTAGGGATCATCTTCCACAGTTTCTGGCTGATAGGGGCAGCAACATTGTTGGCCGGTTTTAGCTACCATTGGTGGGTGGCAGCAGAGGAAAACCGGCCGGTCCGTCAACAGCTCAATCAAAGATCTTTTCGCATGACAGCCTGGATCGCCTTGCTGCTGATTGGAATCGGCCTGGCCGGCACCAGCCAGACCATCTGGGAAACCATCCTCTGGCTTGTCATTAGCCTGTTTTGCCTGCTACAGCTCATCCAGGCCCGTCGCGAAGCCTGGCATTGATGTTCATCTTGTGCATAGGGAGTTTCTGATTCATGGAAGTCAGACGATATCTAGCTCTTTTCTGGCAATGGGCCTGGCTCATTGTCCTCGTGACGTTGATCACGGGCAGCGTAGCCTACATTGTTAATAAACAGACCGAGCCGGTTTACCAGGCCCAGGCCAAACTCATGGTTGACCTGGCCCCGGGTGAAGATTACCGGGACATCATTGTCGAGGAACTGCTGAGCCAGACCTATGTGGAACTGATTCGGACCCGGCCGGTTCGTGAGGAAACGGCTGCCCGCCTGGGCCTCACCTCCGTCGGCGGCATTGATGTTACCAATCAGTCCGGTACCCAATTCATACTGCTGACGGTCGAAAATACCGATCCTGAGCTGGCCGCTGCCATTGCCAATACAGTCGGCGAGGTCTTCATCGATCTCAATGCGGAACGGAATGCGGCCCGCTATTCAACCAGTATCGCCAACTGGGACAGCCGTCTGGTTGAGCTGGACCTGGATATTGCCGAAATTGAGACAAAAATTAATGAGCTGAATACCAGCGAGGATCCCGACCTCGTGCAGCTTTCCCGCCTGGAACGGCAGCTTAACGAAGCCCGCTACAGTTATGAAGAAGCATTTGGCGAACGCGAAGGGCTGAATCTGCAGTTTGCCCAAGAGGTCGACAAAATCAACATTGTTGAGGCCGCCATCCCGAACTTCAATCCGATACGGCCCAAAGTTCTGACCAACACATTGCTGGCCACATTTATTGGCGCCATAACCGCCATCGGCATTGTCTTTCTGATTGAGTATCTTGACGACACCATTCGCACGCCCGATGAGCTGGCCGCCGATAAGAACCTGGCCCCGCTAGGCGCCATCGCCTTCATTAAAGGTGAGACGCAATCCGACCGCCTGGTCACCTATCACACGCCGCGATCACCGATATCCGAAGCCTATCGCGTTCTACGCACCAATCTCAGCTTTAGCGCCATCGATGATGGCTTCCATTCTTTCCTGGTTACCAGCTCGTCGCCCAGCGAAGGTAAATCTACAACCGTCGCCAATCTGGCCGTGGCTATCGGCCAAACGGGCCAACGCGTCATCGTGGTCGATGCAGACCTGCGCCGGCCGACGCAGCACAAGATCTTTGAAGTCTCCAACAATCAGGGGCTCACTACAGCCTTGCTGGATGCTGACACGCCGGTTTCCTATCATGTTCAGAACACGAAGGTCCCTGGCGTCCGCGTCCTGACCAGCGGCCCATTACCGCCCAACCCGGCGGAGCTGCTTAACTCCCAGCGCATGGTCCACATCATCAATGACTTGAAAGAGGAATGTGATGTGTTCATCTGCGATACGCCACCGACCCTCACTGTAGCTGATGCCTCTATTCTGGCCCGTCATGTCGACGGGGTGACTCTGGTGGTGCAGCTGGGCAAAACGCGGCGGGAATCCTTGGGTGAAGCGGCCGAGCGCCTGAACAAGGCGGATGCCAAATTGTATGGCACCATTCTGAACCAACAGCGGCAGGGCCGCGGCGGTTATTACGATTATTACTATTATTACCGCTATTACTCTTATGAATATGGCGATAACCGGCCGGGGCGCCCCCGCCGGCGCTTGTTGGGCTGGCTGTCTGGCAGCAGTCGCTAAGCGGTTTTCGGTTGGGCCATGACAAAATCGGTCACCTCTGCCCCACCTTCACCCGTTCCGCTGCTGATTATTGGCGGGCTGTGGTTGGTTCTGGCCATTGCCATCCTGCTCTATCAGATCAGCCGGCCGGCGCAAATTGAGATCTCCTGGACTACGGAGACAGAGTTTGAAACAGCCGGCTTCAATATCTTCCGTGCTGACCGCCCCGACGGTGACTACGTTCGTCTGAACGAGCGGCTCATCGCCAGCGAAGCGGACCCCAGCTCAGGCGCCACGTACCTCTTCGTTGATGACAATGTTGTGTCTGGCGAGCTCTACTATTACGTCCTTGAAGATGTCGAGTTAAGCGGCGCCACCATTCGCCATGAGGATGAACTCATTGCCGGGGAGTTTAATCGCTTTGAATGGTGGAGTTTCATCGCCATCCCTGTCAGTGTCATTGTAGGGCTGATTCTGCTGCTAACAGGCCTGGACCGCCAGCGCAAAATCCGGAAACCACATTAAGCTTTACCTCATCTTTTGGCCCACAATCTGATTCTCCAGATGAGAAAACGGGACGTTTTAAAGACATTTCTCGTTTCAATAGTCGTGCAGCGTAGTACCATGGGCGCAGCGTAGTACCAAAAGGTGAGTCGTGGCTACATGCTGGCCCAGGCTGTTTGATTACACTGTATCTGTTCATCTGAGTGCATTTTTGCTGCGGCAGGCTCCGCCAACGAGCTGCCGCCCGGGGATAACAAGACCAATTTGTTCGGAGCTAACTAACTAATGACCAAACGGACCTTTTCTCTACTTGCGGTAACCATTTTTGTCATCCTTCTCTCCCTGCCTCTGGCTGGCCTGGCCGCCCGAAGCGACACTTCCAGTTCAGATGCCACCTCGCGCATTGTGGCCTTAAGCAGCAGCGACGAACAATTTTCCTTTACTTTTGCCCCCGGCGAGATGTCCCTACAGAATGGACGCATTGCGGTTGACGGGCTGACCAGCCTTCTGAGAGCTCCGGGCGCCCCAGAACTGCCGTATTATCAGACCCTGATCGCTTTGCCGCCTGGCGCCATAGCCACCGCTGAGCTGGTTATTAATGGTTCAGAACAGATCGAGCAGGTCGGCTATCTCAACCCGGCGCCCCAGCAAAATGAGCTTGACATGGACCTCAGCAACCTGGCTGAAGTCGACATTGATATCGATGCGCTCGCCCTGGAAGACAAGGCCGATGCCGCTATCTATGAGCTCGACGCTTATTACCCTGGCGAGCGTTTTACACTCTCCGAGCCGGCTTATTTGCGGGACCTGCGCGTCGTATCCCTCAAGCTTTTCCCCCTGAGCTACAACCCGGCCACGGGCACCGCCGCGCTGATCACGGAGATGACTGTGACGGTTCATTTCCAGGGCAGTGACATGGCTGTGAATGGCCCCTTAACAAACCGCGATGACGGCTATTTGCAGGGGTTCGCCGGCAGCATCCTTAATTTTGAACAGGCCGGGCAGTGGCGACATACGCCGGCACCGGCCGGTGGCGCCTCCAGCTTCCCCACCGGCATCGATACCTACCGGATTGCAGTCACCGCCGACGGCATCCATGAGATCAGCTACGCGGACCTTCAGGCAGCCGGTATGGACGTCGACAACATCGATCCGGGTACGTTGGAGATGATGTATCGGGGCAACCCGGTCGCTTACCAGTTTGTTGGTAATGGCAACAATGTTTTTGAAAGTGGGGAAGCCGTCCGCTTCTATGGCGAAATCTTTGATTCCAGCCGCTATGAGGAACTGTACGAGGATACCAACTTCTACTGGATCTGGGCCGGCGGCACGCCAACCCTGGCTGGCAATAGCAGCAGCGACAGTGGCCAACCAGCCGCAACCAGTTTCCGCGACACCGTCATCCTGGAAGCGCAAAATTGGTACTACACATCCCAGACCAACCATTGGGACGAATTCCCCAATGATCCGGATGCCTACTTCTATGACTATGTGACCTGGTCCGTAGAAAATTTCAGCAAGGCATACCCCATTAATCTGCCGGACCCAGATACCAGCGGCGCCAATGCCTCCATCAAGGTCGAATTCTTTTCGCTGGGACAGGTATTGCTGGGCCTCGTCGAGCAAGACCATGCCGCCACGGTCACCCTCAATAACGACCCCAATGTCGGGGTGTCGCCAACACCGTGGAAAGGACGCCGCAGCGAAAATACCTATGCTTTCATTCCGGCCTCGACCCTTCTGGATGGCACAAACAACGTCAACGTCGTGTTTGCTACCAATATTGATGATGGCGTAAACAGCACCACAGACCGCCTGCTCATCAATGACATCACGGTCGAGTACAACCGCTTCTTTGTGGCGGTGGATGATCAGCTCATTTTTGATCATGCTGGCCAACATGCGTTTACGGTCAGCGAGCTGGCAACCAACGTCCCGGCCGATCTGCACATATGGGAGATAACAAACCCACTGCTGCCGGTACGCCTGGACAGCACCAGCGCGTCGATCACCGGCAGCGGCCCGTATTCTGTCAGCTTCGGTGACAGTACGACTGGCGATATTGCCTATATCGTCGCCACAGAAGCGGCCATCATTGATGTGGCACCAGCCGACCTGACTGAGTACAACGGGCCGGATCTGGATCCGGCCGGTGGCGCTGACTGGATTGCCATCAGCCACAGCACCATGCTGACAGCGGCCAACAACCTGGCAACACACCGTAGCAACGCCCTTTACGGCGGCATGACCACGCAAGTCGTGGATGTTCTGGACATCTACAACCAATATGGCTATGGCTTTGCCCTGCCAACTGCCATTCAAGACTACCTGAGCCATGCAATGAATGATTGGCCCAGTGCCCCAGGCTACGTCGTCCTGTTTGGCGACGCCAATATCAACCCAAACGGCCATCCGACGCTGAATGGCACATCCTGGTGGATCGCCGATGAACCAAATTTCGTCGTCACGGACTTCAAATTTGTGGATCGCTTCCTGGGGCTGGTGCCTTCGGACCACATTTATAGCACCCTGATCGGCACAGACCTGATTCCTGATATCGCGGTCGGCCGGCTGGCGGCGCAGTCGAATGCAGAAGCGCAAGCGATGGTTGATAAAATCATCTTCTACGAGCAGAACGGCCAAAGCGTAGCCGGCCTGGATGGACATGAAGAGGTACTCTTCGTGTCCGACAATGCGGATGAAGGCGGCGACTTCTGTCAGCAGAACATCCTGACTGCCTCCTACATTCCCGGCAGCTTCACGACCCATCCGCTCTGCCTGGACAACATGACAGTCGATGCCTTGAGACAGTCCATGAAGGACCTGATCAACAGCCCGAATGGCATCTCGCTGCTCAATTATCGCGGTCACGGCGCTGTCAATGCCTGGGCATCGAATTCGCCGTCCAATGCTATTCTCCATGTCAATTCCCCATCGTTCTGGCTAAATCCGGGGAATCCCCCTGTCATCTTCAGCCTCGATTGTCTGGATGGCAACTTCGCCCAGCCAGGCTTCCCTGGTCTGGGTGAGACGGTGCTGGGTTATGATATGAAAGGTACTGCCGGTCACTGGTCTTCAACCGGGCTGGGCTTCTGGTTTGAGCATGAACTATTATCGATAGAAGTTTATGACGCCCTCTTCGGCCAGGGCATCGTCCGCTTTGGCGACGCCATTAACTTCTCCAAAACGCAATATTGGCAGGCCAGCCAGACCTTTGGCTACGATGTCTCCGAGCTATACTCTTTTGTCCTTCAGGGCGACCCGGCAATGCATCTATTCCGGTCTGAAGTCTCCCTGGACAAGCAGGTGAACGCCACCAACTTCCTGGTTGGCGACCCGGTCACCCTGACGCTGACAATTGAGAACAACGCCCTCTACCCGGCGCATGTCGTCATCACAGACACAATGCCGGTGGGGGTTACTTACCTGGGCTACAGCGCCACGACCACGGCTACGCTGGTTGGCCCGGAACCGACCTTCGCGCTGAGCTGGGGGGCCGACATGACAGATACAGTACATGCCGGTATTCCGGCCGGTGCCCAGGCGACGCTGGAAATCTATGGCGTCGCCGCCGTAGCCGGCGCATATGACCATACAGCCCAGCTCCAGGTCACCGGTTTTGACCTGAATATGGCCAACAACCAGGCGACGGTCAGCTATGACATCATGCAGAAGATTCTCCTGCCCATCATCGTCCGGCGATGATGAGTGCTGGCACACAACACTGTACAAATAGGTAACGGCACGTCATAATAGGGGTACTATTCAATGCAGCCAACGAGCCGAAACGACGTGTTACTCAGGGATCGCAAAACCATATGCTAAGCAAACGGCAGACATTTCGTCTCATCTTCAGTCTCGGCCTGCTCGGTCTCATCGGGTTGACCTGGATCTTACCGACCCAGGCCGCCCAGGGCCCCACAGCAATCACCCTGGACTACTTTGAAGGCTTCTGGGACGGAGAGATCGTGGAGCTGGAATGGGGGACAGGCACCGAGCTTAACACCCAGGGCTTCGAGATCATGCGCGTCGAGAGCAGCACGCAACCAGCGAACAAAGACGATGGTTTCGAACTGATCGTCGTTGAAGTTGAGGGCGAGCTTTACGGGCCAGGTTTTATCAGCTTAGTTCCCCCGATGGGCACAGGTATCACCGGCGGCGACTACCTCGCCTTTGATGCCGATGTTGATCCTGAGACAACTTACTGGTACATCATTGTTGAGCACGAAAATTCCGGCGCGGTCAACTATCATGACGCGCCCGGCGACATGGTGCGGGTAGATACGATGGCAGGCACACCGACGCCAACACCATCTGGACTGGGCGGTGGCAGTGGTAACAGCACGGCGACACCCACGCTCACCCCCCAGCCAAGCAACACGCCTCAACCTACCGCCACCCAATCCACGGGTGGCGGTAGCGGGCCCACTGCCACCCCGGAAAGCACCCGGCAGGGGGTAGCCACGGCGACCAGCGCTGCTCCGCAGCCCACCAGTAGTGGGGGTGATGGTGGCTTTACCGGCGCCTCGGCGCAACCGACGGCAACCCTGGCCAATAGCTCTCTGCCCGGCGGCAGCACTGGTGATAGCGGCGCCATCGCCCAGATTACCGCCACGTCCGCTCCTGGCGACTACCCGGCCCCTGACGGTGGCCCCAGCGAAGGCACGGACAATACTGAAACTTACCCGGATGGGCTGCCGACCGCGACCCCGTACCCAATTAGCGAAATTAACGGGCAGGGCAATGGCACAGACAATGGGGCAGTTGAAGGTGAGACCGTTCCCGGCAACGGTTTTCCCGGTACGTTTAACAACACGACCGGCAACAACGTCAGCTCCAATGATTTCCTGAATGGCAGCGATGCCCAACAGGGTGAAACCCAGAGCCGAGAACGGCTTTTGTTGTGGATTGGCTTCATCGCCGCCATGCTGGTTTTTGCCGGCGGCATGTTTGGCTCGATCATCCTGTTTACTCGCCAACGCGCGTAAACAGCGTTTTCAGTCGTATTCTACTGCTGGCGGTTGTATGCCGCCTGACCCGGGCAGACCGCCGCGGTTGAGTAATACCTCTCGCCGAGCAGCAGGCGCGGTTTCCCGACCAACACATATCGGTATGAAACGTATTTCCACCTTCCTCATGGGTTGCCTCCTGTTGGCGGCCATATTCACTCTGGTTGCCTGCAACCGCGATGAAGAGACTGTCGATGAACCGGCCGGTGAACTCCAGGCCGGCACCGTCAAAATCCTGGTTGACCAGGCCGGCATGTATGCTGTCGATAAGGCCGCTCTGGCCGAGGCCGGCCTCAGCCTGGAGACGTTGGCCGCCGACAATCTGGCCCTCAGCCAGGGCGATCAGCCCATCCCCTTCCTGATTGATGGCGATCAGCTTATTTTCTACGGCGCCGCCCCGGATAACCGCTACACCGCCTACCGCCCCTACCTCCTGCGCAGCGGCGCCACGGGTACCCAGATCGCGGCAATGGCGAACAGCACAGACGCCGGTCCGCGCCTGAACCAGATCAACTACACCCTGTTGCTGGAACAGGAAAACGTCTATGTCAGCAACGCGCGCACCGAGGAAAATGAGGAAACCTGGTTCTGGCAGACAATCCGGCCGGAATCAACCGGCGTCCTCTCAGCCACCATCCCCTTTGTGGGCAGCGGCGCCGCCACCGCCACCGTGGAACTGTACGGTGCCACCTACAATGACAGTTCGGCCATTGATCACGATTTTGACCTGGTGATTAACGGCAACCGCGTAGGCACGATCGCCTGGGATGGGCAAACCTGGCAGCAGGGCAGTTTGGCGGTACCGGCCGGTACTCTCCACACTGGAACCAATGAGATCATCATCGACAACAGCGTCCCTGGCGCCGTCCTGATCGACACCATGCAGCTCAACTGGCTCCGTCTCGATATCGAAGTGCCCCCCACAGCAGTAGATGATCGGCTGGAGGTCCACGGCGTAAGCGGCCTAGTCCCCATGAGTGGCTTTTCGGCCCCACCCAAAGTGTTTGACGTGAGCAACGCCAGCGAACCCATCCAAATCACGGGCTGGGATTTTGTCGGCGGCATTGCTGAGATCGGTATCGCCGACGGGCAAACGCTGCTGGCAGTTGGCCCCAACGGCTATCGCGAGCCCGCCAGCATCACCGGCTTCCGGGCCAGCGACTGGCGCGCCACCAGCAACCAGGCCGATCTGCTCATCGTCACAACCGACCCGTTCATCCCGGCATTGGAACCGCTCGTTACCCAGCGTCAGGAACAGGGGCTGACTGTCGCTGTCGTCCCCCTGGCCGAAATCTACGATGAATTTGGCTACGGCCTGGAGAGCCCCGAAAGCATCCAGCAGTTTGTCCAATACGCCTACGAAAACTGGGCCGAGCCGGCCCCACGCTACCTCTTCCTGGTTGGCGATGCCAGCTATGATTACCAGGGCTTCCTGGGGCCGGTGCCGGCCAGCAACGTGCCCTCGCTGATTGTGCCGGTCGCCTATAGCGGTGAAACCGTCAGTGATACCCGCCTGGCCGATGTTGACGGTGACATGAAGCCGGATCTGGCTGTGGGCCGCTGGCCCGTGAACAGCGCCGGTGAGGTTGAAGATCTCGTCGCCCGCACCCTGGCCTACGAAGCGGGCCAGGCCAGCGACCAGGCCATTTTCACGGCTGACGGCACCGAAGAACAGTTTGCCGTCATCAGCGACCGCTTCCTCGCCGCCAGCAACCTCGACAATGAGCGCAGCCGCCGCCTCTATGGCGCCCCCGCTGACGAAGTCACCGACATCTGGAACGAAGGCGCCTGGCTGGTCACCTACACCGGCCACGGTAGCCTGGACAAATGGGGCCGGGATGATGTCCTGAGCGAAGAGGCGCTTAGTGACCTGGATGAGGCTGATGTAGCCCCACCCATCGTCCTCCAGTTCACCTGCCTGACTGGCTTTTTCGCCCATCCGTCCGTGCAATCCATCTCTGAGGCACTCCTGCTCAATGATGCCGGTCCGGTCCTATTGCTCGGCGCAACCAGCCTGACGCTCTCCTCCAGCCAGGAGCCGTTGGCGCTGGGCCTGCTCAACGAGCTGCAAAACCCGGCCAACGAACGCATCGGCGACGCCCTCCAGATCGCCAAAGCCGGCCTGGACGTCAGCAACGGCGGCATTCGCGAGGTCAGCGACACCTTCGGCCTCCTGGGCGATCCCAGTGCACTGATAATCCGGCCGGGCGGCTGATGCTAACAGCCAGGAGGCAATGAATCATGCAACTACTCGCAACAAAGCAGCGATTCAGATCCAATCTGCTTTCAGGTCTGCTTGGTGGCGCAGTTGGTGGCTTAATATTTACCATCCTGACAATGCTGATAAGCCTCGGTTGGCAACCTTCACTTCATTCAGTTTTTCTACTAATATCCATGGTGCCCATCTATCTCTTTGGCGCTGTGATCGGAGGGATGATGGGCTGTTGCGCCGGTATTTTGCTTCCCATTGGCTATCGACAGGCGGGCATCACGGCTACAGCGAAGATGATACTCTTGACTGGGATTTGCATAGGTCTTGTTTATCCCGTTGGCCTTATTCTGATAAATCTAGTCTTGATACCCGAAAACACAGCAGAAATTAGCGACGCTCTTGCCGCTATTCCGGCGGGCATCATCGCCGGCGCGATCGGTGGTTGGGTCGCCTGGAAAATTGCGGATCGGTCAGTCTCAGTTTAGCCGCAAGTTTCTCTGCGCCAAGATTATCTAAACGGTGGCTAAACGCAGACTGAGTTAGCGATTTGAGGTTCGCCCCCCATCCCCTTTTCGCGTATTATTTGCCGCACATGTGCAACCCCTTTGCTCTCGATCAGGAATTGTCTTGCTAGCCGACCAACCCGAACAGCCAGGTACCGACCTCATCGCCCCAGCTGAAACAGAAAAGAAAAACTGGCGGCGCTGGCTACGCTGGTTGCTCAGCCTGGGCCTTACGGCGGTTACCATCTGGTACATCAGTCGGGATGTAGATCTGACCGAGGTGGGACAGTCGCTACGCGGAGCCGCCCTGGGCTGGGTTGTGTTGGGGTTGCTGATTATCGGCGTGACCGGGCTGGCCAAGGCGTGGCGCTGGCAGCAGCTTTTTTCGCCGCGCCAGGAGGCGCCGGCTTTTCGCCATTTGTTCTGGTCACTGTTGCTGGGGCAGTTCCTAAACCTGGCTCTATGGCGCTTCGGCGATCTGGCCCGGGTTTATGATTTGAACCAGCGGACCGGCCGGTCCAAAACCCTCATCCTCAGCACCATCGTCGTCGAAAAAAGCCTCCACCTGCTCTTTGTCCTGCTGACACTGCTGCTCTTCCTGCCCTTCATCGTCCTGCCCATGGTGCGCACGCCAGTCATAGCCACAACCTGGGTGGTAGTTCCCTTGCTGGCTGTTTTCTACTTGCTTGCCTTTCAGACCGATCTCATCATTCGGCTCAGCAAAAAGGTCGGCGCCTGGCTGCCGGCGCCGCTGGAGGAACGGCTGCTGCGTATGGCCATCTCCGGGCTGGAGGGGTTGGCTGCCCTCAGAGACCGTCGGGCCGTGCTGTTGCTGCTCGTAAGCTCAGCGCTCATCGCGCTCCTGGAAATTGCCACCCCCTATGTCATCTTCTTTGCCTTCGACTTACCCTTTGGCTTTGTCGAAGCCGCGCTTTTGAATATGGCCCTGGCCCTGGGTTTCGTTGCCCCCAGCACACCGCTCAAGATTGGCATCTTTGAATGGCTGACCATCTTTGTCCTGCGCCAGTTTGCCGATCTGCCGGATTCGCTGGGGCTGAGCTACGCCCTGGTTTTCCACGGGGTTGTCATCCTGCCGACCGTTATCCTGGGCTTCATGGCCACGGTGCGCAGCCGCTGGCGCTGGCCCCGCTGGCCAGGTTGACCCATGTACACGGTCATCATCCCTGCCTACAATGCCGCCCGCACCATCGGCGCTTGCCTGCAAGCGTTACAGCAGCAGACCCTTCCGGCCGATCAATTTGAAATCCTCGTCATTGACGATGGCTCAACCGATGACACGGGCGCTATCGCCGCCAGCTACGGCGCCCGCGTCCTCCGCAAAGAGCGGGGTCGCCCCGCCGCCGCCCGCAACGCCGGCATCGCCGCCGCCCATGGCGACATCGTCTGCTTCACCGACGCTGACTGCGAGCCCCTGCCAGACTGGCTGGCGCAGATCGTCGCGCCCCTGTTGAGTGATAACACGATCGCCGGCAGCAAAGGGGTCTATCGCACCCGCCAGCGGGCCCCGATTGCCCGCTTTGTCCAGCTCGAGTATCAGGAGAAATATAGCCAGCTGGCCGGCCAGAGCGCCATCAACATGGTCGACACCTATTCAGCCGCCTTCCGGCGCGATATCCTGCTGGCCCACGATGGCTTTGACACCCGTTTCCCCTACGCCGAAGATCGCGAGCTGGCCTACCGGCTGGCCGCCGCCGGCTGCAAATTTGCCTTCGCCCCGGCTGCGGCTGTCTACCATTTCCATGCCGCGACCCATTGGGCTTATCTGCGCAAAAAGATGGTCAATGGCTACTGGGTCGCCCAGATCATGCGCCGTTTCCCGGAACAGGGGGTGGCGGACAAACATACGCCCCGGCTGCAAAAGCTCCAGATCGCTCTGGCCGGTCTTTTCCTGGGTAGCAGCCCGCTGGCGGCCCTGAGCAGCTTCTGGCTGGGCGGCTGGCCCTGGCTCCTGCCGGCGCTGCTGTTGTTGGCCTTCGCTGCCACCACACCCCGCTTCCTGCGCCACACCTGGCAGCACGACCGGCCGATGATCTTCTTCGCCCCCTATCTGCTCCTTTTTCGCTCTATCGCCCTCGGCTGCGGCTACATTTACGGCATCCTGGCGCCGCCGGACAGTCTGGAGCAGGAAACGGCCGGCGGCGCCGCCTCCCTGCTCACGTTGGGCCGCTTGCTCCTGCGAATGATCCGCTACTGGCTCAAGCCCACCCCCTGACCATGGCCCGCGCAGCGAAACCCTGGCTGGCGCCAGCCGCCACATTTTGCCTCGCCCTCGGCCTCTACCTGCTCACGCTGCAACCCGATATCAGCTGGGCCAACTATGGCGGCGACGGCGGTGAGCTGATAGCCGCCGCTGTCACCCTGGGGTTGCCCCACCCGCCCGGCTACCCGACCTACGTCTGGCTCGGCAAGCTGTTCAGCCTGTTGCCGCTGCTACCAATCGCCCGTCTTTTTCACCTGTTCTCAGCTTTGCTGGCGGCCGCGAGCGCGGCGACTGTCACAGCCACTATGGGCAACAGGAAAATGCATACAGCCGTGCTGGCGGGCCTTCTTGTGGCGACGGCGCCGCTCGTTTGGGGGCAGGCCGTGATCGCCGAGGTCTACACCCTTAATCTGTTGGTTGTGTCTCTCTGGTTGTACTGGTGGTGGCGACGGCCGCAGGCCGGCGGCTGGCTGGGTTTCTGGGCCGGCTTGAGCCTGACGACCCATCTGACGTCGCTACTGCTTCTGCCGCTCACCTTCTGGCGCGTGCCGCGGGCGCAATGGGGCCGGCTGGGCGGCGCCATCCTGCTGGGGCTGACACCCTATCTAACTGTGCCCTGGCTGGGCCGGCCGGAGAGTGTGATCAGTTGGGGCGAACCACAGACGATATCCGGTTTCGCCTCGCTCATCAGCGGCCGCCTCTACCAGCATCAGGTCCTTGCCCTGCCGCCGGCCGAATGGCTACTCCGGCTCGGCGCCTGGTGGCCCATTTTGCTGGCGCATGGCATCCTGCTCGGCTGGTTCTTGCTTCCCTGGGTCTGGCGGCAAACGCCACCCGAAAACCGGCCGCCAATCTTGGCCCTCAGCCTGGCCGGCCTCGCCTATCTGGGCTACGCCTTTCTCTACGACAGTGCCGATGCCATCGTCTTTGCCCTGCCGGCCATCCCGCTCCTGAGCATACCATTAACAACCGTCTGGCAGCGCTGGCCCCGCGCCGCCTGGATGTTGCCCCTTCTGGCAGTTACGCTAAACTTTAGCTACCCTCCCATAAAGGGGCAGAGTGTTGAGCCGAATAACCTCCGCGCCGTGACCGTTCCAATTCTGGACAAGTTGCCAGCAGATACGCTTGTAACAACGCCGGGTGATCCAACGATTTTTACACTCTGGTACTTTCAACTTGCCGAAAAACAGCGCCCGGACCTGATCATCGTCGACCAGAATCTCTTTGGTTTTGACTGGTACCGGGCCCGCTTGCAAAGACATTATCCTGAACTGAGAGGGTTGGGCGTGAACGATTGGCCCGCATTCCTGGCAGCAAACGAAACAGAGCGCGCCGTCTGCGCCATTGCCCTGGCATCTGACCAACCCCTCTTCTGCCCGAATCTATCTGATGTGGCGCCCTGAGCCGCGCCATCTTTCCTATGAGTGCCTCCACCAAACGACGCCTTCCCCAATACATTCTTCTCGGCGGCCTGCTGCTCATTATCGTGGCCCTGCTCCTCAAGGGCTGGCGCATTTACCGGCTCGTCGATTCGCTGCAGGCGCGCCAGACTGAAGCAGAAGCGCTGTTGGCCGCCGGCCCTATGAACGTTGAGCCGGCCGCGGCAGAATCACTGTTATTGGGCCTGCGCGAGGATGTGGTTGGACTGCAGGCGGAAGTCGGGCCATTCCTGCCGCTGGCCAGCCGGTTCGGCTGGCTGCCTAAGGTCGGTGGCCTGCTGGCCGTTTCGCCCCAACTCATGGAAATGGCGGATGCCGGCACGGCGGGCGCCCTCTTTGCCTTCAATGCCCTCGAACCCGCCCTGGCCATTGTTCAAAATAGCGGCGGCGGCCCGGCCAGCCTGCCTGCCCTCGTCGGCGTTGTCGCTGACGGCCAGGCCGACCTGATCCAGGCCCAACTGGCGGTGGACCGCGTGACCGCCGCCCGCGCTGAAATTGACAATCTTGACGAATTACCCTGGCGCGTCCAGCAACTCTTCAAGCAGTTGGATGACAACCTGCCCCTGGCTCAGGACGGGCTGCGCGCCATCCAGCTTCTACCCGAGTTGATGGGTCAAAACGGCCGGCGCACCTATCTCATCCTGGCCCAGAACGAGGATGAGCTGCGCCCCAGCGGTGGCTTTATCAGCGGCGCCGGCCTCCTGACCGTCGAAGCTGGCAATATTGTGAGCATGGCGTTCCAGGACGCCAACTACGTCGACGATTTTGACAATAAAGATTACGGCCCTGCCCCGGAACCGCTGCTCAACTTCATGGGGCTCTATTACCTGCTCTTCCGCGATGCCAACTGGTATGCCGATTTTCCCACTACCGCCCAATTGGCCATGGACCTCTACACCTACGGCCAGGACGTGCCGCTCGATGGCGTCATCGCCCTGGACAAACGGTTCGTTGAATTGCTCCTGACAGCTACCGGACCCGTTTTTGTGCCCGAACTGGATGCCACCATGCGCGCCAACAATGTCGTCGAGCTCATGCGGGAAGCGTGGGGCATACAGGAAGGCGAGGATGTGTCTGAATGGATCGTTTCCCGGAAAGAGTTCATTGGCCCCCTGGCCCTGGCCATCCGGGCCCAGTTGGAAAATAGCCTGGGCGAGTTGGACCCGGTGCAATTTGCCCAGATCATGGAAACAGCCATCGCCGAAAAGCATTTGCAGCTCTATTTTCGCGACCCGGCGACAGAAGCGATTCTCACCGGCCTTGGCTGGGACAGCGCTATCGACCGGACACCGGCCGGAGATCTCCTGTTCCTCGTCGAGGCGAACCTGGGATATTCCAAGGTCAACCCGGCCATCGAGCGTCAGCTCAACTACACCGTTTTCCTGGACAACAACGGCGGCGGCAACGCCAGAACGACGGTTGAGTTCCGTCATCTCAGCCCGGAAAATGGCAACGGCTGCGAACATTACAAGACCTATGCCGGCGGCCTGGCCTATAACGAACTGCTGGATGATTGTTACTGGGTCTATTTTCAGGTGTATGCCCCGGCCGGTAGCCTCCTCCAGCAAAGCTCGGTGCACCCCGTCGCCGCGACCGACCTCATCACCAATCTGGCCTGGCCGGGCCAGGCCACTGCGGTCACCGACCCGGTTACCGGCCTGAGCCTCTTTGCCAACTTCATGCTGCTGCACCGGGCGCAGACGCAAACGGCCTTTTTCCTGTATGCTCTGCCGGCCGGCGTAAGCCAGCATCTCGGCGATGGCGTCTGGCGCTATTCGCTGTTGGTCCAGAAACAGCCTGGCCTGGCGAACCTGCCCCTGCAAATTCAGGTGGTATTACCGGAGGGGATGGCGCCATTAGCCTTGCCAGCCGGGGCCACTCAAGATGGCGATCTCATCACGCTCACCACGATTCTTACCCGCGACGAACGCTTTGAGTTCCTTTATCAATAAGAGTTGACCTATGGCTAAATCTTTGCGCCTCTTTCTGATTTTTTTGATGCTCGGCCTATTGCTTGGCCTACTGGTGGTACCGGCCGGTGCCACCAACCCGCTGCAGGATTGCGGTTTCACCATCCCCTGCCCGACGGATACGCCCAGCGGCGGCGGCGGTGGTGGCGGCACCAACCCAACCGAGACGCCGGTCGCCGGTGCAGCCACCGCTACCTCAGCCGTACCGACCGACGGGCCGCCCGCGCCAACCCCGCCCGGTGGCTATTTGCCGACGGCTGAGCCTTGCAGCCTGGCGCCCACGGTCACCTCGTTCACCAGCAACCTGAACGTCCGCGGCGGCCCCGGCACGGATTACCCATCGGTCTACCAGATGATTTATTTCGAGGTCCGCCCGATTGTGGGTCGTTACCAATACGGTGACTGGTGGCAGATCCAGCTATTCGACGGCAACACCGGCTGGGTCAAAGACAGTGTCGTTCTGGTCAGCGGCTATACCGCCGCCGTCCCCATTGTGCCCGTTCCCGAACTCAATGGCGCCACACCAACCCCGGGCCCGGTCTGGGAACCAACACCCATCGTCGCCTGCAGCGACGTCGTCTTGCCCACGGCCACCAACACCCCGGCGCCAGACAGCACCGCGGTAACACCGACCAACACCGCCACCGCCACGGCATCTCCGGTCGCAGAAGAAGCTGATGAAGAAGTCGCGGCGGCCGACACCGCCGTGCCGGCCACAGACACTCCCACCAGCGTCGCCCCGACGGCAACTGCGACGCCAGTCGCTACAGCGGCCCTACCACCGGGCGAAGATGATTCCAGTGCCGGCGGGAGCAGCAATGGTCTGCTCATGGGCGGGGCGCTGATGATTGGCCTCGGTGTGGTGGGTTTCTTCCTGCTGGGCCGGCGCCGCTCAGAAAATTCGGCTGAAGCCTGATACTGATTTGGCCGCTTCCAGCAGACTCTTACTTTTGTCTAACATTGCTTCCCTATTATGGGCAGGTCAAAATTGTGAAATCTGTTTCTTGAGAGGGGACAATGACCACAGCAGAAACAAACGCTTATCAATACAAAGCTGAGATCAAGCAGCTTCTGGAGATCCTGGTTCATTCCTTGTACAAAGAGCCAGAGATCTTCCTGCGTGAGATGATCTCCAACGCTTCGGATGCCCTGACCCGGCTCCATTTTGAAACGCTGACCAACGAAAACATCCACGACGCCGGCGCGCCGCTGGAAATCCGCCTCACGGTCGAAAAGCCGGAGGAGGACGAAGAAGGTCCCAGCAAAATTATCATCAAAGACACCGGCATCGGCATGACCGAGCAGGAGTTGATCACCAACCTGGGCACCATCGCCCAATCCGGCGCCCGTGAGTTCCTGGCTGAGCTCAAAAAAGGCGAAAGTGATATCGCCGACATGATCGGCCAGTTTGGTGTTGGTTTTTATTCGGTGTTTATGGTGGCTGACGAGGTGCGCGTGGTTTCGCGCAGCTACCGGCCGGATGCAGAACCCGCCGCCTGGGTCTCCACCGGCGATGACAGCTTCCGCATCGAACCGGCTGACAAGAGCGACCGCGGTACCGAAATCCACATCACGCTCAAAGAAAGCGCCAACGAATTCGCGACCGAGTGGAAGCTGAAACAGGTCATCAAGACCCATTCTGATTACATCAGCTACCCCATCTACGTCGGCGATGAGCAGGCCAACCAGCAAACGTCATTGTGGCGCCAATCCGCCTCCGAGGTCGAGGAAGAAGCTTACAAACAGTTCTACCAGACGTTGACGATGGATTTTGAGGAGCCCCTGGCTCACATCCATTTTGCCTCCGACGCGCCCGTTCACATCCGCAGCTTGCTGTTTGTGCCACCCAAACGCGAGAAGAGCATGTTCGCCGCCCGCAAGGAACCCGGCGTCAAGCTTTACACCAACAACGTCCTCATTCAGGAATATTGCACCGATCTGTTACCCAAATGGCTGGACTTTGTCGATGGCGTTGTGGACTCCGAAGACCTGCCGCTGAATGTCAGCCGGGAAACGGTACAGAACAACCGCCTCATGCGCCAGCTGGCCCGCATGGTCAAGGGCCGCGTCCTGCGTACCCTGCGCGATATGGCCAAGGATGAGCCGGAAAAGTACGAACAGTTCTGGAAACAGTACAGCCGCGTCCTCAAGGAAGGTTTGGCGACTGATTTTGCCGCTAAAGAAGATATCCTGCCGCTCTACCGCGTCCATTCCTCCAAAAGCGACGGCAAACTGATCTCGCTGGAGGATTATATTGGGCGCATGCCTGAGGAGCAGGAGCACATTTACTACGTGCTCGGCGATGATTTACGCTCGGTTACCCACAGCCCGCACATGGACCCGTTTAAGGCCCGTGACATTGAGGTGCTCTACTGGGTCGATCCGCTGGATGTCTTCGTCGCCCCCATGTTGAACGAATACGAAGGCAAGCAGCTGAAGAACATTAGCGACGCCGACATCGATCTGCCCGAAGCGGCAGAGGATGCGGACGCTGAGTCAGAGAGCAAGCTTGAGGATAAGGCGTTTAACCTGCTTGTGAGTCGCGCCGTCAAGCTGTTGGGCGAGAAGGTGACTGAAGTCCGCGCCAGCAAGGTGCTCAAGGACAGCCCCATCCGCCTGGTCGCGCCTGAAGACGCGCCCAACCGAGAGATGGAACGCATACAGCGCTACATGGATCAGGCGTATGAGGTTCCGGCCCGCATTATGGAGATCAACCGTAGCCACGAGTTGATTATGAATCTGGCCCACAAGTTGGAAGCCAACGAGAATGATCCGGTTGTAGACCTGGTTATCGAGCAGCTGTACAACAGCGCCCTGATTCAGGAAGGGCTCCATCCCAACCCGGCCGAGATGTTGCCGCGGATTCAGGAGCTGATGCGCGTCGCCGTCGGCGAATAGAGCATTCGCGTCCTAAGGGCGCCCGCCGAATAGAATTTCCCGCAAGAGCGCTCGTCCAATTTCCTGGGCGAGCGCTTCGTTTTGCACATCTTCAACCACGACGACGGCGACGAGCTGGGGCGCACCGGCCGGTGCCAGCGCCAAATACCAGCCATTCTCACTCTCCGCCGGTCCGGCCAAAGTGAGCACATGATGCTCAATGATCCCTTCTTGCCGGGGTAGCGCCGCCAAAACTTCCTGGGCCGCCAGCGCCGACACGGCGGTCAAACCGGGTTGAAAATTCTCGGTCGCTAACTGCCAGGCGCCATTCTCATCCATGATCGAAGCAACGAGCTGAGGCCGCAACAACCGCCCTTCATTCGCCAGCGCACCAAACGCCAGCGCCATCTGCAACGGCGAAACCGTCAGCTCGCCCTGGCCCAGCAAAGAGCGCTCCATATCGGTGATCGTCAGCGGCCCGGCTGATTCCGTAGCCAGTGGTAAATCCGGCGGTGTGGTCAGCCCAAAGCCATCCAGGATCGCGACCAGCTCTTCGGGCCGCCAGCTACTCGCCAGCGTCAACAGCGGCGCCGGGCAACGGGCCTGCAAGCTCATGGTCCAGCTTTCGTCACCGGCCGGATCGCCCTCACAGGTCAAAACCTGGTCGCTCAGCTCGACCGGATCGCTCATGTGGGGCAGCGCGTTGGCCAGGTTGATAATGCGTCTCTGCTCTACCGCCGCCGCATACAGCAGCGGCTGTAACACCAGACCTGGCTGGTAAAGTCCTTGCGTGGACCGGTTCAACAGCGGTGCCTCAGCATCCACTGCCAGGTCCTCAAACGCTGCATCCAGCTCATTCGGGTCAAAACCAGGGTGGCTCACCATCACCCGTACAGCCCCATCAGGCACCGACAGCAACAGAACAGCGCCACGCTGGTCACCCAACAACGCTTCGGCCAACAGCTGCCACTCGCTATCCAATGTCAGCCGCACATCCCGGCCCACCTGCGGCAAATGCAGCGCCTGCCGCCACAGCCGGTCCAGCTCGCTCTCATCGCTGCCCTCCAGGACGGCCGCCATACCCGACTCAATACCAGCGGCGCCATGGCGGAAACTATAATAGCCAACCGCCGGGCCAATATCGGCCAACGGGTAGCTGCGCTCAGTCCGGTCTGACGGCCCAATCGTTTCCGCCAGGATCACATTCTGGACATCAAAAATGGTACCCCGCTGGATACGCAGGGCAGCTTCCACAACGCGCGGGTTGTCATCGCGGACCGCAAGCTCCTCACGGCGCCAGACACCCCAGTAGAGCGATGTCACCGCCACCAGAAAAAAGAGCACCCAGAGTGCGCCGGCCAATTGGCGCAGCTGCTTGCCTTGCGGGTTCACGAGTTGCTCCAGGGACCGGCCGATCCCTGCCCCTGATCGGTCGAAATATGCAGTACCAGCCCCGCCATCACGCCAGTCATCATCAGCGAGCTGCCCCCGTAGCTCACAAAGGGCAACGTGACCCCCGTCAGCGGCAACAGCTTGGTCACGCCGGCTGTGATCAACAACGTCTGCGCGCTCAGCAAGACGACAATGCCCGTCACCAGATACATACGGAATGGCCGGCGCGATTGAATGGCTATGCGCAGGCCCCGGTGGGCCAGGATGGCGAAACAGAGCAGGACGACCAGAGCCCCGATCATCCCCCATTCCTCGGCGATAGCGGCGAAGGCAAAATCAGAATGGACTACGGGGATGTAATCGGGAAAGCCCTGTCCCACGCCGCTGCCGCTGATGCCCCCGGCACCCAGCGCATAAAGCGACTGCACGATCTGGAAAGATGCGCCGCTCGCCGCCGGCCAGGGGTTCAGCCAGCTATCCACACGCAGCGCGACCACGGAAAAGGCCAGGTAGCCAATAACACTGGCCAGCAGCAGCAAACCAAAACCTCCGACCAGAAAGCGCCAATCGCCAGAAGCGACATATAACAAAGCCAGGAAAACAAAAAAGAAAAGCGTGGCCGCGCCCAGGTCCTGTTGCCAGATCAGCAAGACGATACAAAAACCCCACATCAGGAAAATTGGCGCCAGATAAGGGATCACAGCGATAGCGCCTCGCTCCGGCCGGAACAACATCCCCCGCTCTTCAAAATAGCTCGCCAGGAAAATCAGCAACAGGAGCTTCAAGAGCTCGGATGGCTGGAAATAGACGCTGATCTGCGGCAGCAGCGGCAGCCAGAGTTCCGCGCCAAAGCGGGTTGGGTTGACCCCCAGCCACAGCGTCGCCGCCAGCAGGATCAGCCCCAAAAACAACCAGGTGTATCGGTAACGCCGCAGCAAGCGGAGATTGCGGGGCAAAATTGCCAGCGCCAGCATGATGGCAAAGCTCAGGGCCAGCCAGAGCAGCTGCCGCCAGAGAAAATTGACGGCCAGGCGGGCGATAAGCACCAGCCCCCAGCCGGTCAACAACCCGATGATGGGCAGCCAATAGGGGTCGTGATAGTGGAGAAAACGGTTGAGGAGATAATGGGCGGCGAAGATGAGGAGGGTCCAACCGGCCGGTGCCCACAAAATGGACCAACCAATCGTCCCATCTGTCGCCAGCACCAGCGCCAGCGCATTGAGCCAGACAAAAAGGAGCGCCGGTACCAGGAGCTGGCGCTCACGCCGGCCCGCCTCATACCCCTGCTCGACAGACTCCCCCGGGAGCCGCTCCAGACTCATAAACTATTGGAGATATTTCTGCACCAGCAGCGCCACCTGTTGGCGCTTCTCCAGCTGGATACGAGCCCGGTCGGTGATAAGCGCGTCACGCAGGCCAGAGTGCGCCGGGAACTCACCCGCCCACGACGCCATCGTCGCCGCCATATGGCTGATGGCCGCCTGCGCGACGGCCGTGTTGGCCAGCAGCGTGCGCACAACCATTTCAACCGTTACCGGCGCCTCGCTTTCGTGCCAGACATCGTAATCGGTGACGTGCGCCATGCAGGCATAAGCGATCTCCGCCTCGGCCGCCAGGTACGCTTCCGGGCTGGTGGTCATGCCAATCAGGCTCATCCCCCATTGGCGAAAAGTATGGGATTCTCCCTTGGTGCTGAAACGCGGCCCTTCGATGGTGATAAAGGTACCCCCTTCGTGGACCGTCCCACCGGCAGTAGCCACAGCCTCTGCCACGACACGACTCAGTTCCGGCGAAAACGGGTCCGCCACCGAGATATGGGCTACTAGCCCCTCACCAAAAAAGGAGCGGGCCCGGCCGCCCTTGGTGAAATCAAAAAGCTGGTCCGGCACGACGATGTGGCCTGGCGCATAATCCTCACGCAACGAACCACAGGCGCTCACCGCCACCAGGTAGCGTACGCCCAGGCTCTTCATGGCATAAATATTAGCCCGGTACGGCACCTCCGATGGTGTCAGGACATGCCCGCGTCCATGCCGCGGCAGAAAAGCCACCCGGCGCCCATGCAGGGTGCCAATCGTAACAGTGTCAGACGGCGCCCCAAAAGGCGTTTCTACCTGACGTTCTTCCACATCGGACAGACCGGTCATGTTATAAAGACCAGAGCCACCGATAATTCCCAGCTCGATTTCTGACATAACTATTCCTGACGTCGGCGCCGCTCCATCCAGGCGGCTATTTCCTTCAACTGCTGTCGGTTTTTACTCAGTTCCGCATTCAACTGTTTGATCCGCTCGCCGGCGGCCTGCTTGACTCGCCCGAGCTCACCATTCACTTTCTCGTGCGCCTGGCGCAGCTCTTCGTAGGCCATTTCTCGCTCGACCAGATTGGTGTGCAGATTAGCCAACTTCTGCCCCTGCGCCGCCAGATCTGCCGCGTAACGGCTGATCTCTTCTTCTTTGGCCTCCAGCAAGGAGCGGTTCAGCTTGAGTTCTTCCTCGCGCTCCCGCTGTCGCGCGACAATCTCACGATCAGCCGTCCGCTTTTCACGGAGTGATTGCACCTCCGCCTCTGCTACACTGAGCCGCTGTAAGGAGCGGCCCACGTTCTCTTTCCAGCTCTCAGCCGCTTCCCGGATCTTGTCCCGCTCCGCTTCCAGCGCAGCGATACGCTCCTCGCGCTGCCGGACAATCTTCTGAATTTCTTCCAGCTCACTGCTGGTGTTCTGCCGCGTCGCTTCAGCCCACAAAAGACGCTCATGGAAATGCTGTGCCTTGTCCTGGGCCTCCAGCAATTCTGCTTCCAGCGCTTTTATCTGGGCCGAGCTCTCACTCAAAGCTGCCCGCAGAGTCACCAACTCCTGGGGCTGCTGCCGCATGGTCAGGCGCAGTTGCTCCAGCTCATCCACCACCTGCTCATGCACAGAGCGCAATGTTAGTAATTCGGCCTCGGCATGTTGGAGCCGGTTCAACTCACTCTGCGCGCTTTCCAGTCCGGCCGTCGCTGTATCTAGCTCCGCCTGCAACTGGTCGCGCTGTGCCTGTGTTTCCGTCAGCGTGGGCAAATATTGCGACAGCTCCATCTGTAATTTGCTGTGATCCGCCTCCAGCAACTCGATCTGACTGTTGGACTCTTCCGCCAGCTCCTGCCAGCGAATCAAAGCCTCATCCAGCTCTGACACGCGTTGCAGGCTGCCTTGCAAAGCCGTTTCCAGATTGGCCGTCCGCTCTGCCATGTTGCCGCTCTTTTCCATTTCGGCAGCGAGTTGCAAATTTAGCTCGCTCACCCCTTGGTTAGCTTCGCGCAGCAACGTCGTCTTCTCCGACAGCTCTTTCTCCAGACGCTCTACGTCAGCCTGACGCGCCTCCAAATCAACCAGTTGCTGCTTTAGCTGCTGCGCCTGGGCAGCCAGGGCCTCTTCCTGCTCTTCCAGGATGCTGTTGGCATCGTCCAGCTGCGTGCGGCTGGTCATGAGCTCGGCGCGGACAACCAGCAGCTCTTCCCGCAAGGCCACTGCCGTGGTCATTTCATCACCGGCCGCTTCCGCCAGACGCTCTTCAAAGGTCAGTTCCAGCTCGCGACGCGCAATCGCCGCGGCGGCGGCCTCTGCCTGCAGACGGCGCATAATGCCCAATCGGCCACTTTGCGTCTGCTCCAGGTCGCTCTCGGCAAACACGGCCGGCAACGCCACAGATTCCATAAACTCAGGGATTTGTTCCTGGCTTTCGGCCGTCACTTCCTTGAGAGAGGCCGAGCCACTGTTCAACAGCTGATAGCCTTCCTCGCCAATGGTACTGAACCAGCCATGCAGCTTACCCCCCGGTTCGATGGCCAGAGTCGTGGCATACACATCGCCCCAGACCTGACCGCTCGCCTTGATTTCTGTGGTTTGCGCGGCGATGAGCCCCTTAAGCAGACCCGCCACGATCACTTCCGGCGCGTAAATGTTGCCGGCCACAGCGCCGGAATCCGCCACCAGAACATGTTGGTCGGTGCGAATATCACCCACATGATAGCCGGTGATTTCCAGCCCCCGCCGGCGGCGAAACAGCCCCGAGATCCGGCTCTCTTTTTTCTTTTTACCTGTACCAGTCATAATTCCCCTGATCCGTCAGATGCCAGCCACAACGCCCTTTACGGGTGGGACAGCAACCAGCCCCATCATTATGCCCCAACCAGCCACAAATTGCAGATGAAAGCCGTGAAAAATTGGCTTTTCACACTGGTTTCTTTGCCACCAGTGCGACCACTCTATTGGGAATTGCGCGAAGAGGGTGTCAGGCTGTCCGGGGCGGCACCGGCCGGTCGCCCCAATGTCAGGGCCAGCAATATCGCCACTCCGCCCCAAAACAGATTAATGACGGTGACATAAATCCGCTGAGCCACCGCAAAATACTCGGCGCCGCTGACCACCGCCAGGCTCAATAGCCCCAGCCAGCTCAAGTCAAAAACGCCCAGGCCGCCGGGCGCCAGGGCGATAATCAGGCTGAGCTGGGCCATCGGATAGAGGGCCAGGAACAGCGTCGCCGTCGTGACCAGCCCCAGCGCCAGGGCGATGAAATAAAAGCGCAGCGCCAAAAACCCATTCAACAGCACTGTCAGCAACAGCAACCGCCGGCCCGCCGCCGCCGGCGGCCAGACAATCAGCAAGCGCGCCAACAGCATGTGCATCCGGCTACCCAGCCAGGGCAAGCGCTCCAGATAGGCCAGCCGGGGCAGCCAGACTGCTTCAGCCGGTCGCCACGAAAGCAGCGGCAGCAGCAACAACAAAATCACCCCATAACCAGCGTAAAGCCCAAAAACATTGAGTATGCCCGTCGCAAAAAGAAAACCTGGCGCCATCAACGGCGCCATCACCAGGATGTCAAAGATGTTGTCCAGCAAAACGGCCGGGACACTTTCCCGCAAATCGGTTTGATACGCTTTTAAGGCCGCGGCTTTGCCGCCAAATGTGCTGAGCAATCTAGGCACCACCATGCCCATCAGTTGAGCCGTCAACGTCACATGGTAGGTCGCCCGCCAGGGCCAGCGGCGTCGCGCTGCCACGTCGTCCAGACCGGTCACCGCAGCCAGAGCGACCTGCAAACGCCAACCCGAAATCATTTGGGCCAGGCCGGTGGCCAGCAGCGCCAGCAACAGATAACGCCAGTCGCCCGCCAGGACCGCGGCCACCCCATCCGGGCCACTCTGCCACAAAATGTAGATAAAAATGGCGATGCCGAGCAAAATCAGAACAACCTGGACCCAGCGTTTCATCGAGCTACCGTCCGTTGCCAGAACACCAGGCCAGCCGCCGCCAGCAGCGGCAGCGGCAGGAACATCAGCTCGCTTTCAGCCGCACCGCGCAACGTAACCCGGAATAACAGCCAGAGGCCAACGGCCAGGCCGAAACTCGCAAGCCAGAACAGGTAACCTTTGCCCGCCCGAACCAGCGCCCCGCCCCACATCATAAAAGGGATGAGCAACAGCGTCTGGTTGGTTGTCCCGGTCTGAAACGGCACCAGGGCCGTCACCACAATCGCCCAGAAAATACCTTGCCAGAAAAGTTGCTCTGGCTCAGTGGCTGCTGGCGGTTCGCGCCGCAGCAGGGCCAGAGCGGGCTGGCGAATCTGGTAGAGGAAGAGCAGCAGGAGCAGCAGGCTGGCGAGGGTGACGGTGGGGGATTGGAGACCGGCCGGTAACCAACCCAGCAAAATTTGTAGCAAATTGCGCCCGCCCGCCCGGTCGGCATATTCGCCCAGGCCACGCACAAAATCCAGCGGCCAGCTGGGCAGCAATAGCAGGCTCAGCAACAATTGAACCACGCCGCCCCCAAGCAGCCCGGCCAGCGTTCGCCATTCGCGCCGGTAGAGAAACCACAGGCCCAGCCAGGGCAATAGCAGCACCAGCAGTTGCGGCTTGAGTATTGCCAGTGACAGCGTTATGCCAGCCGCCAGTTGATACCCCTGCCGCCGCAGCCACAGGCCCAGAACGAGGAAAAAGAGTACATGGACTGTAAATTGGCCGAGGAAAATGGTGCGCGTGATCGGGTAAAAAACCAGCGTCAACAGCAGAACTGCGAGCACCGTGCCCGGCGTCAGGCGCCATCGAGCCAGTGACAGCAGCATAAGCTGCGCCGCACAGGCCAGCCAGATGATAATGACGATCCAGAGCGCCTGGGCCCAGGCATAGCTCAGCCAGGCCAATGGGAAGAAGCTGAAAATGACAGGCAGGGGAAAGGCGAAGTTAAAACTGTTGGTCCGCTGGTTCAAAGGGTCGAGGACGGCTTCGATCTCGCGCGTCACCGACTGATCATACGGGTTACGCCCTTCCAGCAAGAGTTGCTGCGCCCCATACCAGCGCGGGTAAAAATCATTGCCGCCCGGCAACTGAGTCGTGAAATAGGTATAGGTCACCCAGACCTGAGCCGCAAAAAGCAACAACCCCAGCAACACCAGGGCCACAACCAGCCAGCGCCGGTTGGCCGCCGCAGGAAGCTCAGCCGCTGAACTCATTCGCCTTTATGCAGGGCCACAACCAGGTCGGCGATCAGCCCCAACACGATCCATTGGAAGGTCAGAGTGATAAAGACGACGGTGGAGGTGGCAATATGCCAGTCGTAGGCATTGATGTCGTAAATGACTTTGACGGCGCCGATCAGGAGGAGCAGCAAGGCGACAGGGACAAAGACCCTGAGCGGCCGGTAAGACAAAATCACCCGCACTACGAGGGAAAAGAAGTTGATCGTGTCTTTGATGGGATTGATTTTGGATTTGCCGGTCCGCGCAAAATAATTGATCGGCACGTATTTGACGTTGAAGTCGTTCGTCAACAGCGCCAGCGTGCTGGAGGTCGTGAAGGAGAAGCCCGAAGGCAGCATGCGGAAGAACCGAGTGACGACGTCACGCTTAAAGACACGCAAACCGGAGTTCAAATCCGGGATCTCAACGCCACTGAGGTAATTGGCCAATGTACGCAGCGCCCATTTGGCCGGTTTACGCACCAACGGCACCGCCACGCTATCACCAGTACGCGCTCCCACCACCATATCAAACGGCCCGATGTAGGTCACCAGCGTCGGGATCATGTCGTTGGGATAGGTGCCATCAGCGTCCGTAATGACGATGGTGTCGAAGTTTGCCTGACGGATGCCCGTTTTGAGCGAGGCGCCGTACCCTTTATTAAAAGCGTGGCAGATCAGGCGAATGCCTGGTATCTGATGCACTGCGGCGGCGGTGTTGTCCCGCGAGCCATCATCCACCACGATGATTTCATAGGTCAGGCCAGAAGCTGAAAGGACGTCGATGAGCCCTTTGAGCGTCGGTCCGATGCCATTTTCTTCGTTATAAGCTGGAATAACGACTGAAATACCCTGCACAGTCATGAGGTCTCACCTGCGGCTGGCTTGCTAATTGCCGGCAGCACCATACCGCCGGCCAAAGCTGACCGCACGCCCCTAATGTCCCCGTTCGCGCGGGTCACGTCGATAGGAGTTTGGTCATGGTCCCCGGGATACCCACCAGTTAACCCCGGTCGCCTCCTGGCTGATCATCTTGTTAGCTGCCTTGAGCATGCCACTCTGGCTCGCCTTGCGCCATTTTGACGACCGCTTCTTGCCTTGCTGCTCGGCGGGTGTTTGTTGCGCCCTGATCAATACGACATCGTCGCCCAATAGCACAATCTGATTCTGTTTGACAAAATGGTCCCGGCCATAGGCAATCTTCACCAGATCTTGGCCGTTTTCCTCCAGATAGATTCGTGTCACCGTACCTAAAATCTTGCCATCACTCAGCCGCACGACACGGTTTCCCAAAAGCTTTTCTCGCAGCATATTTGAATCAAAGGCTCCTTTCCGGCGACAGAGGGACACGCCGAAGACAAAACTGATTGCAGGGTGCAACACAATGGGGTTATGCGAACTCATTATAGGGATGATGAACGAAGCCGCAACCGGACATGCCAGACACCTATGCTCTATTCATCTTCTATCTTGTTGCCGCCCGCGTTCTCTGCTACACTGCCGCCCATGGAGCAACGTGCTCGCCTTCTTCTGGTGCTATTCGTCATAATCGGCCTCCTGGCCCTGCCCTTTATCGGTCAACCTGTTTTTGCCCAGGAAGATACAGGGAATGGCGCTGCGCCAGAAGCGGCGCCTGACCCGCTCAGTCTGAACCTGACGGTAGACCCGCCCGTGGGCGCCCCAGGCACCCTATTTCGGGTAACCGCCGCCATCAGCAACAACACCGACGAGACCATTGCCCCTGAAATTATCCTGGCTTTCCCGCCCCAGATGCTGGTAGACCCGGCCCAGTTACCGGCCGGTACCACCCTTAACTTCGGCGCCAACCAGGTGGATTGGTACCCGGTGCTGGCACCGGCCGGTCTTAACCAGATCCAGTTTGAGTTCCAGCTCACCGCGGCGGACTTCACCCATCCCAGCCAGGCCATTCTCGCCAGCGTCACGCATAACGGCCTCACTCGTCAATATCAGGCTGACTACTGGCTTGGCGTGATGCCCAGCGCCACGATTTCACTCAATCCAGCAACCGTTTCCGTCGGCCAACCCGTTCAGCTCAACGCTGCCGTGGTTGGCCCCGGCCCAATCGTGCAGACCTGGCAGCTGGGTGACGGCCGCGTCATCGAAGTGAACAATCCCACTGTGGTCTACCCGGCCAGTGGTACCTACACCGTCACCCTTAGAGTTGCCAACCCGCTGGGCGCGACCGAAGTCACCGGTCTTGTAACCGTTGGGCCGGAGACGGTGGCCGGCTTCAGTATTACCGATGACACGGTGGCTGCCGGCGAACCCGTCGTCTTCCATAATTTGAGCGGTGGCGAAGCGCCCCTGACCTATCTCTGGGATTTTGGCGACGGCCAGACCAGCTCAGAAGCCAATCCGACTCATGTTTACAACATCACCGGCAATTTGCTGGTCACCCTGCAAACAGAAAATGCCTTTGGCAGCTCCGTGGCCAGCGGCATGATCTTCGTCGGCCGGGCGCCAACGGCAGATATGGTTTTGCTCGCCCCCGCCAGCGCCAATATCCCCGCCCAGTTTCAGGCCTTTGGCGATGAAAGTGTCACGGAGTATGCCTGGGAGATGGGCGATGGCACCCAACTCAGCGGTGAATCCATCAGCCACACCTATCGGGCTAGCGGCGAATTTGCTGTGACCTTGCACGCCAGCAACGCGTACGGCACCACCAGCGTTACCCAACTTGTCAGCGTAGCGCCCGGCATCTGGACGGTTTACATACCTGTTATCCGCACCCCGGGGACCTCTGGGCAGCCAACTCAACCAACAGAAGTGGCCCCTGAACAACCCCTGACTGACGCTGGCCCAGGCGCCAGCATTCCCGAGCAATTATTCTGGTATGTGAATGAAGCCCGGCGCCTCCACGGCTTGCCTCCAGTCAGCTACAACTACGAGTTGACGATTGCCGCTCAGCAACATACTGATGATATGGCGATACACGGTTATACCGGTCACACCGGGGTCGATGGCTCCTCACCGGCCGATCGCCTGCAGCGCTTCGGCTACACAGGCGCCTACGCCGGTGAAGCGACAGCCTGGGGTTATGACAGCCCCGTGCCTGTTGTCGAATTCTGGGTCAACAGCCCCAGCCATCGCGGCATGATCCTGAATCCGGCCGCTAACGAAATTGGCCTGGGCTATACCTACAATCCCAACGCGCCCAACATCTGGTACTGGACAGTTGAATTTGGCACCCGCAATGACAACGCAGCCGCGCCCGCCGCGTCCGAGTTACTGGTCGCCCTGCGGCCGGCCCTTTTGCCTGCCAATCGACCCGAAATGGCCTGATCCGGCACCCATCTCCATTTTTTCACTCAATCTTCACAGACAGCTTTCCGGCCCAATTATGGCTGGACCATGCTGCCATTTCGATAGATAATCCCACGACGACAACAGGAGCAGCAACATGTACACAACCATTATCGATGTCCCTACCTTGCAAGCCAATCTGGGCCGGCCGGACTGGCTGGTCATCGACTGCCGTTTTTCCCTGGCAGACACGGCGGCCGGCGAACGCGCCTATGCCGCAGCGCACATTCCCGGCGCCGTTTATGCGCATCTGGACCGGGATCTGAGCAGTGAGCCCGTCACTGACAGCGGACGTCACCCCCTGCCTGCGCCTGACGCCATCAACGCTGCCCTGCAGCGATTGGGCGTCAATCCGGACAGCCAGGTGATCGTCTACGACGATGCCGGCGGTATGGTGGCCGGCCGGCTCTGGTGGATGCTGGGCTACATGGGCCACGAGGCGGTAGCCGTGCTTTCCGGCGGCTGGCAAGGCTGGCTGGCTGCTGGTGGCGAGACGCGGAGCGGGGTTGAGAGTGTACCGGCCGGTACCTTCAACGGTACGCCTGACCCGAGCCGGTTTATCCAGATGGATGAGGTCCCCCAGGCCAAACTGCTCATCGATTCGCGGGCGATGCCCCGCTATCTGGGCGAGATGGAACACCTCGATCCCATCGCCGGTCACATCCCCGGCGCCCGCAATTTCCACTTTGAGCGGAACCTGGCCGACAAATATTTCCGGCCAGCTGCTGAGCTGCGCGAGCAGTTCATAGCCCTGCTCGGCGATACCGACCCGGCCGACGCCGTCTTCTACTGCGGCTCCGGCGTCTCCGCCTGCGTGAACCTTGTGGCCCTCAAATACGCCGGCCTGGGTGATGCCAAACTCTATGTTGGCTCCTGGAGCGAATGGAGCCGGGCCGGCGATCAACCCATCGCCACAGGCCCAGAATAGACCTGTTTTTTGTCAAAACAACACAATTGTTAAGGGTATAACGGGCGGCTTTCCGCCCGTTTTTATGTCGATAAAACAGGACCTTTTGACTCAATTTATGTTTACAATCCGGTTGATTTTATGGAAAGTATTGCTATAATGTTTTTTGACGGGAAATAACATAATATGCTAACGATAATGGTCGACGTGAACTCCCCATCCATGTCGTTAGCGCTAGTATCAAGAGAGGTCGAGGATGGATGTGCAGTTAGCCACATTTCTCAAATCGTTACGGCGCGAGCACAATTATTCACATAACACGATAGCCGCCTACCGAAATGATCTTGGCCAATTCCTTCGGTTTTTGGCACAGAAACCTGAGCTAACTGAGTGGGCTGACGTTACTGAAGATGTCGTGGCGGAATATGTCACCATGATGGGCACCCGTTCCTACGCCCCTTCGTCGGTAGCCCGCAAGGTGGCCGCCCTGAAATCATTTTTCCATTATCTTTTTGCCAGAGGATTCATTTCTGCGGACCCTACCGAGGGGATCGATTCGCCTAAGGTGGAAAAACGTCTTCCGCAAACGCTGACAACTGAAGATGTCAATCTCTTGCTCTCAGCGCCGACGAAGAAAAGCACCGCCAAGGGAATGCGTGACAGCGCCCTGCTCGCCCTGTTGTATGCTACCGGCATGCGCGTCACGGAATTGGTCACCCTGCAGGTGGATGACCTCGATATTGAGGCCAATATGCTCCGCTGCCCGGGCAAAGATGGTAGCGAAACCCGCGAACTGCCGTTTGACGATCACACCCGGGACATCCTGGGCGCTTATGTGAATCGGGGCCGGCCTCATCTGCTGAAAAATCGCAATGAGACAGCACTGTTTCTCAATCATCGCGGTCAGCGGCTGACCCGTCAGGGTCTCTGGCTCATCATCAAGACGTATGCCCGCCAGGCACGCCTGAGTACACCAGTTACGCCGCATACACTGCGCCACAGTTTTGCGGCCCATAAGCTGGAGAATGGCACGAATCTGCAGGAAATCCAGGAGCTGTTGGGTCATGCCAATATCTCCACGACGCAGATTTACACGCAGATTTCGGGGCACGAAAACTAGCTCCTTTTGCGCAAAGCAGACGGAAAAAGCGGTGGCCTTACAGAGAAGCCACCGCTTTTTTGTTCATTGATAGGTCGTCCCATGAGCAATTCGCTTCAATTTTCCGACTATTTAGCGGCAGCCGATGCCATTCGCGCCCGCAGCGCCCAGCACCCCAAAATAGGGCTGGTGCTGGGTTCTGGCCTGGGGTCACTGGCTGATGCCGTTGAGAACCCCGACATCATCCCCTACGGAGATATTCCCAACTGGCCTGTTGGCACCGTGGCTGGCCATTCCGGCCGGTTGCTTATCGGCACCCTGGAAGGCAAAACAGTCCTGGTCATGCAAGGTCGCGCCCATTTCTACGAGGGGTTCACACCACAGCAAATCACCTTCCCCGTGCGCGTTATGAAGCTGCTGGGCATTGATACCTACCTGGTCACCAATGCCGCCGGCGGCATGAACCCGTCTTTCAAGGCGGGCGACCTGATGTTGATCCGGGACCACATCAACATCCCCGGCATGGCCGGCAATAACCCGCTGCGTGGACCCAATGTGGATGATTTTGGCCCTCGCTTCCCCGACATGACCGAAGCGTATACGCCGGCCCTGCGTCAGCTGGCGCACCAGGTTGCCGCCGCCGAGGGCATGACCCTGCAAGAAGGGGTTTATGTCTTTGTTTCCGGGCCGAACTACGAGTCGCCAGCTGAGCTGCGCTACCTGACCGGCATTGGCGCTGACGCTGTGGGGATGTCAACGGTGCCCTCCGTCCTGGTGGCGCGCCATGCCGGCATGCGCATCCTGGGGATTTCAACTATCACCAACCTCGCTCTGCCAGACCCGCCCCCCGGGCAGGAAACAACGCATGAAGAGGTGATGGAAACCGGCCGGATCGTCATTCCCAAACTGACCGCCCTGCTGCGCGGTGTCCTGGCCGGCCTCTAGCCCGCCTCGCCAGCAAATGAGCGCCCGCTGTATAGACCAGATTGAAAGTTGCATCGACGATTCGCTTTCGTCAAAATAGGCGCCGATGGATCGTCTTTATCTTTTCCTGATCCGCAATGATATCTGGATCTACATCATCTGCGGTTTGGGGCTTTTCTGGTATATCAGCGAATTTATTCGGGCCCGCCAGCTATTGCGACGGGCCTCTTTTGGGCTTGAACGGGAAACAGGTGGTCGCGTGCAGGGCAATGCGCTCCTGTTCATTCTGTTGTTGCTCTCGGTTGTCGCCGGCGTGGTCTATGTCAATACCCGCATCCAGCCCAACTTGCCAGCCGAACTGCTGCGCCCGCCCACGCCAACACCCGATATATTCCGTACACCACTACGTTCGCCCACACCGCTAACAGACTTTCTGGACGATCTCAACGCCACGCCGACCTCGCCTCTGGCCCCCACCGTCACCTTGCCCGGCACCAATGACGTCGCCAGCACCAACCCCAATGCCGGCGTCACCACACCCGGAGCCCCCGGCAGCGGCGGGACCACCCCGGTGACTGATTCGGAAGGTACCGTGGTTACACAGGAGTCTGCAACCGCAGCGCCGGCCACAACAGCCGGCTGTTCACCGCTGGTCAACATCAGCCAGCCGGCCAACGGCAGCACAGTTTTCGGCTCTGTCGCCTTCCTGGGCACAGCTACGGGTGATGGTTTTGCCTTCTATAAGCTGGAAATCAATGGCCCTCAGACCGGCAATCAATGGGCATCGCTCGTTGGGCAGGTGGTCAGCAACCAGGTCATCAATGGTCTGCTTGGCAGTGCTAATTTCAATGGCTGGGCAGACGGTCGCTACACGATCAAGCTCACCATCGTCGACGGCACCAGCAACGAGATCGCCAGCTGCTCCATCCAGATCAACCTGGACAGCTAACCCCGCCCTCACGTCATTTCGAGCGCCCTGGAACTCACCAGGACACCGGTCGTTACGAAGCGAGAAATCTCTACCTCCGCTCGTGACCGGCCCCACCCGTCCGCGCTGTACCGGGCCAGCGTAGAGATGTCTCGCTTTGCCGCGATTGGCATTCTGGTTATGTCGACAGCGCTCGACATGACGGTGGCAGGGGGTGGGTCAGTCAGAAGTGTCAGCAGAAGGCTGCTCGTAAAAGCAGAGCATCGTCGTGCCGTAGGTGCGCTGGTCGTAGAGGATCAGGTTCTGCAGCGTTTGGGCTTCGTATTCACGGGGATCGATCTGGACAACCACAAGGCCATCGCCCAGGAGGATGGTGGGGACAGCTTCATCCAACAGTAGCAGCGCGTCACGCCAGAGCGATTTGTACTGCGGCGGCGCCACGTAGATGAGGTCGAACGGCTCACCCTGGTATTCGCGCACAAACTGGAACGCGTCAATCTGGCGCACAATGGCGTGATCATCCAGCCGGGTATGCTTGAGGTTGTCGATGATGGTGAGGATAGCGGCGCGCGTGTTGTCCGTGAAGGTGACCTGTGCCGCCCCCCGGCTCAACGCCTCGATGCCCACGGCGCCGGTGCCGCCAAACATGTCGTACCAGCGTGCCTCACCCGTCCATTCCCGAACAATATTGAAAAGGCTTTCCTTGACCCGATCCATAATGGGCCGGGTTGAATCGCCGGGAACCCTTTTCAGTTTACGGCCTTTGGCCGTGCCGCTAATCACACGCATCTTACTGTGCCAACTCCAGAATGGTCAGTTCGATACCATCATCTATGACGGCGCCGTTCTCGTCAAGACGGGGCAAGCGCCAACCCGAAGCTTGATTCCAGATGCCGGCCCGCAGGATGAGCCGGCCGGGGCCAGATCGGCGGGATCAGCAATTCGTGATGATCGCGTACGTAGCGGTCAGCGGCCAGCGCCTCGTGGGGAAATTCACCCGGATTGATCTTGTCAGATTGGGCTACAAGGTGGGGCTCACCACCACCGGCAGTTCCCAAAACAGATGCACGTAAACCTGGTGATTCTCCTCAAGCGGTTGTAAGCGCGCCAGTAGAGGGTGAGGTCTATCGTCTCGCCCGGGGCTGGGCTGGCATCACTCAGGTCGTACCCGAGGAGTGCAATCTGATCGGCTAGGTTGGCATAGAGATCATTTTCGGCCGGCTCGGCCACGTTGCCTGCCGAACTCAAGTGCAGCCAACTTTGCGGAACCAGGAAAATGAGCACGAACATGAGTCCGACTGGCAGCCAACCTAGCCAGCCAGCCACAGGTTCCGTTACCGGAAGAGGCTGAACGGCATTGTGCCGGCGCAACCAGTATGCACCGCCGGCCAGCGCCAGCAGCGCCGCCGCCGTCAGCAGCCAGGCCGCCTGGCGCGCCGGTGTGTCGTGAAAGGCCACATCGACCACATGGTCACCGGCCGGTAACGGCACAATAAGGAAACCCTCCGGCCGGCCCAACTCGGTCTCAACCAGCTCACCATCCACTCGGGTCTCCCAGCCGGGAAAGTCAAACAGGAAAAGGCGCAGCACAAATGGTTTCGCCCCGGATACTTCATAGCGAAAATGCAGGGCGTTGATCTCGGTACTTTCGATCTGCGTGCCTTGTGGAACCGTCGCCCAGTTCACTCTGTCAACCGGGCCGCCCACGTTCAGGCTGACATTGACGGAGGGCTGCGAGGCCGGGACCTGTTCGACCGTGATCGGCACGAAGTCGGCCGTCGAGGTTGTACCCAACCAGACCCCCTGCCGTTCCCGCGCCAAAACAGTTTGTGTGTCCGTTGGCCCGAAGTCGGCCGGCCAGGGTGGGAGCTGGCTCAGCGGCCAGGCGAGAATGAGAATAGAGCCAACAGCAGGCCCGGCAATGGCCGCCACAACAGCCAATCCTGCAGAAGTCGCGTTGCCGCCGCCGCCAACACGGCGAGCATAAAGGCCACCGGCCCCAATAGACGCCAGGGAAATTGCAGATACTCAACAAACGGTATCGCCGACCACAATGGTTCTGACAGTGGCAACATCATGAAGATAAGGCCAACGGCGGCGAGCGCGAAATAACCCAGTTGCCGCCCTGTCCGCTCTTTGCCTGCCAGCAGGCCAACAATGGCCACAATTGCCAGCCCCCATTGCATGATGCCCAGGTTAAAGAGGAATTCCGGCTCACTCGCCCCCCAGTCCAGCCGGGCCGAGGGCGCCAATAGCTCTCGCCAGCCCAGAAAGTGATTACGGAAATCAAAATTATCTTGCTCGCCAGAACCTAATAAGGTACTGAGATTGATCTCGTTTTGCTCCAGGGCGACCGGCAGCCAGAAGAAGGCAGCCCACGCCCAGCCAACGCACCTAACAGCCAGAGTTGCGCTGCCTCTCACCAAGCGAAAGCAAATTGCCAAGAGCCAGGCCAACAGAGCAAAAAAGACGAGGGGCCAGGAGGTTGTGGCTGGTGATAACCGCCGCCGTGAGCAATGGTACCGTCGCTCCCCAGGAAAGCCAACCACCACCACGCAGGACCGGTCACCGGCCAGAACACTCAGGGCCAAAGCCAGAACCTCAGCCAGGTCGCCACGGGCATGGGGATCGACAAACTGGATGTAAGGAGCATAGGTGTGGGCGGCGGCGGCGACGAGACCAGCCGGTGCCCCCAATGGGGGCGCATAAACAAACGTGCCCACGGCTCCGGCCAGGTAAGCAATAGCACAAATTTGACCCCAGCAACCGCATCCGGGCCCGGCATGAGTTCGACCGTGAAGGCCCAGGGTAGTAGCTCAGCGGCGTAATAGTTAAAAGATGGGGTAGCCATAGCCGAAGTAAAATGCGGCGCGCGCGGATAAACGCCGGTGCAGTACCCGCTTAACTCCAGCCAGGCGGAAGATATGCAGCTCAGCGTCGGTATTCTGCGGCAAGTCGCTCCGGCTGGGAGCGGCCACACATAACCAACAAAGGCCACTGCCAGGACAGCCAACCAGCTTTTATCCCACTGACGCCACCAGGCGCGAACTTTCATCCTACCCGTTCCTCTACATTTCCCAGACAGAAAAAACGTGAAACGTGCCCAGTTTAGCGCGTTTCACGTTTTGATTTCAGACGACATGCCGGTGATTGGCCGACGGTAGAGACGCACCGCTGGCGCGTCTCAGGCAGCGCGACACATGGTCCTGTGGGAGACACGGCAGACGTAGAGACGCGCCAGCGGCGCGTCTCATAGGTATCAAGCTAAGCAAAGTCATCACCACAAGCGAGCAAGAGAGCGAAGGTTCGCTGCTGCTTACGACTTCTATTGATGCGGCAGCCTCGACTGAGAATCCGCCGTAGGTCTTCCAGGACCCGCCGGCAGGCCGCAGCGTCCTGGAGGGCGGTGGCTAGTCGAATGACATGCCGACGGATAGTTCGACAGGCTTTGACCCAACTGCGGTCAGCATAATCCCAAATGGTGGCGGCCAACAGCCACTGCTGCAGAAGCATGGCAATGAGCTTGGCATAGAATTCACAGAGGCGGCGCCAGACGTTGTCGCTGCGCGACTTGTCGATTTGCCCTCGGACTTCCACAGCTTGAATAACAACTCAATCTGCCAGCGGAGGCGCATGAGGACAAAGGCTTCCTCATAGGCAATCAGGTCTGGCGTTGCGTTGGTCACCAGCAGGGTCCAGGCACAGAGTTGCAGCCGTGCCTGGTGAGGGTTGAGCCCCGTTTCTGGGCAGCCCGTTTGAGTTTACGTCGCCGTTCAGCGGCAACATCTGGTGGCACTCGCTGCCCCAGTAGCCGGGCTGGCAGCCGATGATGCTTGCCCAGTTCGATGACCACATCAAATGTGTCCCCCTGTTGTTGCCGGCACCAATGGTCGGCTGTCCAGAGTCTCCCGGCACCGGACATCTGGATGGATTGATCTCCAGTTCCGTATCTTTGGCTGGTTTTGGTTGATGTTATCATAGTTCCGACCCATTGGCCGGGTGTCATCAAACCCAGGGGCAATTAGGACCCGATAGGGCGGACGCCATGAATCCACGATCTGGCGCGCCTTAATGTATCCTGGACGGGATAGCCGAACAGTCAGGCCAGACAATAACAGAGCGGCACTTTGGCTGCGCCGCTACGATAGCAGCAGCGGCAGAGGGAGCCGGTACGCTGATAATGGAGCAGTTGGCGCCAGTTTCGGCAACCGCTTCGGCGACCGTGGCAAAAACGGGGACACCGTGGACCTCTTCACCGGCCCGCTTCGGGTTAGTGCCGGCGACGACCTTGGTGCCGTAGGCGAGCATCCGGCCGGTGTGGAACGTGCCCTGACGGCCCGTGATGCCCTGAACCACCACGCGGGTGTTGTTGTCAATGAGAATCGTCATGGCTAGGCCTCCCCTCGCGCTGCGGCGACCACTTTTTGGGCCGCGTCCGTCAATGTCTCCGCTGTGATCATGTCAGCTTCCGCCAGGATTTTGCGCCCTTCTTCAGCGTTGGTACCCAGTAGACGCACAACCATAGGCACATCAGTATCGATCTGCTTAAGCGCCCCGATGATGCCACGGGCCACTTCATCGCCGCGGACGATACCACCAAAGATATTGAACAGAACCGCCTTGACTCGTGTATCCGAGAGGATCAACTTGAGCGCTGCCGTCACCCCTTCCTCGCTGGCGCCGCCACCGATGTCCAGGAAGTTGGCTGGCTCGCCGCCGAACAGCTTGATGATGTCCATCGTAGCCATAGCCAGACCGGCGCCATTCACCATACAGCCAATCTCGCCATCCAGCTGGATGTAAGTGAGCCCATTGAGACGGGCCTGCATCTCCGCCGGTGTCTCGTCGTCATCGTCGCGCATTTCCGCAATTTCCGGCTGGCGGAACAGGCCGTTGTCGTCAATCGACATCTTGCCGTCCAGAGCCATCAGATGGCCTTCGCCGGTGATAATGAGCGGATTGATCTCAGTCAGGGAAGCATCGCTGCTGATGAAGCAGTCATAGAGGCTGGAGAGGATACCGTGGAACTCAGAGTGGGGACCGGCCGGTAATTCCAGACGATCTGCCACTTCCTGGGAAATCGCCTCAGTTATACCCTCGGTCGGATCAATATGGACCCGGATTATTTTCTCCGGCGTGGAGGCGGCCACGGCCTCAATGTCCATACCGCCGGCGGCTGACGCCATGACCATGTTGCGGCGCGCGGAGCGGTCAACAAGGATGGCCAGGTAGATTTCCTGCTCAATACCGGGCGCCAGTTCATCAACCAGGACTTTCTTCACCGTCAGCCCTTTGATATCCATGCCGAGAATAGCCGCCGCATTGGCCTCTGCTTCGGCCGGTGATTTGGCAAGTTTGACGCCGCCGGCCTTGCCGCGACCGCCAGTGTGGACCTGGGCTTTGACGACAACGCCATTGCCCCCGAGTTTTTCGGCGATAGCCCGAGCTTCGGCCGGTGTTGTGGCGACCTCGCCCTGGGGAATGGGCACGCCATATTTGGCAAACAGGCGTTTGGCCTGAAATTCATGCAGATTCACTTATCGCTCCTTGGATCTGGAATTGGTAAAAATTGTAGCGCTAAAAGGCAAACCGCAGGTGCTTTCGGACTAAAATCGGGCGCACGGGCTGCGTTTCCTCAAGGAATCGGCAACGCCATGCGTGATCATCAATTTGAAAGCATTTGCCGATTACCAATAAGTTCAATCTAGCGGCTGGATTATAACATGCGGGCGGGCGAATCGCATCCGCTCCCGCCAATCCTGCAGGTTAGGTTAATATGATATGATGGAGCTGTTTTATGCAGGGAAATTGCGACTCGGGTAAAATCACTTTATGGATAGCTTCTTTGGCATTGGCCTGTCTGAATTCGCTATTATTCTCATCCTCGCCATCGTTGTCATGGGGCCGCAGCGGATGCGCAGCGTTGCCCGGACATTAGGGCGTTGGACAGCTCAATTGCAGCAGATCACGCGCGGCTTTACGCAGCAGCTCAATGCCGAACTGGACGCGGCCGAGTTAGATGACCTGCGCGGCGCCATGCAGGAAGTCCAGGAGTTGCGCCGGCAGGTCGCCGACATGCGCTCCGAACTGCTGGGCGTTACGCGTTCAGCCATGCAGGAGGGCAACCAGGCTGTCAGCTCCACACGCAATGCGCTGGCGCCACAGCGCACGCCCTTACCGGAAAATGGCAATACCATCGGCCAGCCGGAACAGCTAAGCCATGGTGACGCAGCCGGGCCATCCACCTTACCCAAAGCCATGGACGTACCGGACGATCCCGAATCATGAGTACTATCAAGCAGGGCCAACCGGCCAAAAACAGTGAGACCGACGATCTGACCATCCTCGGCCATCTTAATGAGCTGCGTATTCGGCTCACCTGGGGCTTCGCTGGTCTGGCGATCACGACGATTGCCAGTTTCTTCTGGGTGCGATCGTTGCTCCTGTGGATGATTGGCCTGGCCCGCGGTCTCAGCCTTGTCAATGCTTCCGTCCTCAGCAACGAACTGAATGAGCTGGTGGTCTTGGGGCCAACCGAAGGCATTCAGGTCTATTTCAAGGTCGCCCTGCTTTCCGGCGCTGTCCTGGCCATGCCGTGGCTTATCTTGCAGCTCTGGCTGTTCATTGCCCCGGGCCTGACCAAGAAAGAAAGGCGTCATGTCTATGTTTTTGTGCTAAGCGCCAGTGTCTTGTTTGCTCTTGGCGTCTTGTTCACCGTGGGTGTGCTGATGCCGACGGCGCTCAGTTTTCTGGGCAGCTTTGAGGCTGATATTTTCCGGCCGGAGTGGACCGCCAACGAATATATCCGCTTTGTAACCAACTTCATCTTCTGGATTGGGGTCAGCTTCGAACTGCCCATTCTCATTTACTTCATGGCTCTGTTTGGCCTTGTCAATAGCAAGCAGCTGCTGGAACATTGGCGCGTCGCCGTCGTGGCCATCGCCGTTGTGGCAGCCATGATCACACCTACGGTTGATCCGGTGACGATGACGCTGACGATGGCGCCGTTGCTTGTCCTGTATTTTCTGAGCATTGGCCTGGCCAAAGTAGGCTATCGCAAATTTGAAAAATCGGTAGAATTCTAACTCTGGATCATCCGGCCATTTGTCGGCGGGACGAAATTTTAGTTCACCTACCTTGTCGCTCATGTCACGCCTGATTTTTCAACCCAATGAAACAATTCTATTTGTCGGCGACAGCATCACCGATTGTGGCCGGCGTGGGGCTCACGCGCCGTACGGCAACGGCTACGTCCGGATTATCTTTGATTGGCTGGAAGCTGGTTATGCTGACCACAACCTCAAAATCATCAACCGGGGCATCGCCGGCGATACTTCCCGCAACCTGGTCACCCGCTGGGACAAAGATGTGGCCCGGGAGAAACCAGACTGGCTGATCATCAAAATCGGCATTAATGATGTCTGGCGTTTTCTGGACAAGCATCACACTGAAGCGGTATCAGTCGGCGAATTTGAGCAGAATTATCGAACGATGCTGAATTGGATGCGGCCGCGACCGGCCGGTCCCAACCAGCGCAAAACCGGCCTCATCCTCGTCGAACCCTTCCTGATCGAACCAGACAGCAACGATATCTTCCGCAAAATGGTGGAACGGTATCAGGAGGTTGTCCAGGAGCTGGCCGCTGAATACGAAACGCGCCTCGTCTGCCTGCAAGGGCTTTTCGACCAGGCCATGGACGCCCGCCCACCCAAATATTGGGCTGAGGATCGGGTTCACCCCACCCACATCGGCCACACCTTGATCGCGCGCGAAATCCTGAATGTGTGTGGCTACGGTTTATGAGCAAAGCAGAATCAACTCCCCAACCTGTTGCCAACGACGAGATGCCGGGCTGGCTCTATGCCGCCGGCGTCATCCTGGCCATCTGTTATCCAGTGTTATCGTTCTCGATTGGCTTCCGGGCTGTGTACCAGCTTGGTTTTAAGGAAGGGGTCACCAACTACCTGGCCCCCAGCCTCAGTTTGCTGACGGCGATCTTTTACCTGGTCGCTACCATTGGCTTCGCCAAAAAGGCGAAATGGGCCTGGTGGGTCTCCATCATCTCGTTGGGCCTGGAAACGCTCTGCACCTTCATCGTGGGCGGACTGAGTCTGACGCCCGCTTTCGCGGATGTGATAGGCCGGACCGCCTGGCGCGCTTTCGGCGCTGACTACGGCTATCTACCGCTGGTCCAACCCCTGATTGGCCTGGTTTGGCTCATTCACCCGACCACACGCCGGGCCTATGGGGTGTTGCGCGACCGGGGCTAAGCCCGGCTTGCTACTGGCCGCCGCGGCGAAAGATGATGCTGAGCCACTCGTAGGCTTCGATAGGCCGTTGATATTGGCCCAGAAAGTGGCCAGCCAGCCATAGCTCGACGTGTAAATGCGCATCTTCAGCCGGGCTAACCAGCGCGCCCGGCGAGCCGGTATTGCCCACCCGGCCGATAAACTGGCCCGCGCTCACCTGATTCCCCACAACCAGCCCGCCATCGACCTCGCTCAGGTGCGCGTAACGGGAGATCAAGCCATCGCCATGATCCAGCCAGACCTGACGCCCCCGGTAAAAATCCTCACCGGCATCTGAGGTGTAGCCCAGGCGCTGCGACTCCGACCGCCAGACAGCATAAGTGGCCTCATCACCCGCCACGTACTCACTGTCTATACGAAGAACGGTGCCGCCGGCAACCGCTTGCACAGCTGTACCAGCCGACCAATACAGATCCATCCCTTCATGGATGCCCAGCCGATAATGGCGCGGCGCCCCCGGCAGGCGTAACAGCCGATCCGGGATGGGTGAGCCAGGAATTGGCAAACGTAGCCCACGCAGCGGATTAAGGGTCAGCTGATCAGCAGCCGGCGCTTCGGCCCACTCAACGTTGTGGTTCGCCAGCTCTGGCTGGCCCACAAAGTGGAAGCCACTGGCCGTTGCCAGCACCAGCGTCTCGTTGTCCGCCCCGACTGCAATCGCCTGGATATGCTGGCCGCTGGCGAGGCGATAAATAGCCCGTAACGCACCGGTTTGCGGGTCATAGCCGAGAAGCCGATAACCGGCCTGATCCAGGACATAAAGGGTGTCCGCACTGAGCGCCAGCTGGCGTGGCCGCCAGGGCAGAAACGTCGGCTGGAAATCAGCCACTAGCGCCGTTTCCTGGTAAAGACGTAGTTGTCCCGTCAAACCGGTGGCGGTGAGAAGAAAACTACTGGTGGCATCGGCGGCATGATCGACGGCGAATTCGTCCGGGGTGAGCCAGAGCAGTTGGGAACCGGCCGGTTCATACGCCTGCACAAAATGGTAGCTTCCCTCCAACAGTTGCCGGACCGGGCCGCTACTGGTCAGCGCGAGATAGTATTGGGAGGAGATATCGCGGACCGGCCGGTCATACCATTCCACCGTCCAGGCTCCATCGAGCCCCAGACGATAGACATCACCAGCCCGATCCAGCACCAGCAACCCAGCCTCAGCCAGCTGAATATCCAACGGCTCCAGCACCGTCACGTCCCCCACCCGATCACCCGGCCGCAAAACCGGCGTCATCAGGAGCTGGTTTTCCCTGGGCAGACGATAGACAATGCCTTGTTGCAGAAAGTAAATAGCCTCTGTACCCACGGCCAGGGCCACCACATTGGTCAAGTCTGGTTGTTCAGGCGCCACAAGCCACGAAGCCATCCCGGCCGGCTCAAGCGCGTAAAGCTCGGCCCCGACCGCCAGCGCCTCGGCTTGCCGCAGATTCATCCCATCCACCGCCAAACTGCTCACCAGACTCGCCAGATCCGGCACCTCGCCATAAATAGATGCGGTTGCGGTACCGTAACTCGCCAGCAAATCAGGCAGAAAACCAGACGTCTGCTCAGCCACGATGGGGCGCCCCGTTGCCGCCGTTAACCAGGCAACCAACGCCGCGCTCGCCGGGCCGGCCTCACAGGGCGGTTGGATGGCGGCCGCGCCCGGCTCCAGGAAAAGCACAACCGGCAGGCCGCGCACGAGGTCATACAGCGTCAGCAAAGCGGGATCCTGAAACGGATATTGGCCGCTGGCTGGATCAGGTCCCCAATCGTTGCCTGGGCAGGCATCCAGCGCCGTATCCGCATTGCGGCGCCGGTCAATGCCGCTCTGCTCAGGCGGCAGCGCCAGCAGCCAGACCGTCAGCGACGCCGGCCATTCCTGCGTGACCAATCGCTGCGCTGTCTGTTCTCCCCAGGTGGGATCGGCACTGCCGGCCAACCCGTTGACCAGCGCCAGCACCTGGGGCCCCTCGCCCAGACGCCAGCCGTGGACGGCCGTGCCATCGCTCAGGGGCCAGCTAAAGCGTGTGTAGGGTTCAGGCGTGGGGGTAGGTGATTGGGTTGGGCTGGGTAAGGGCCGGGGTGTGGGCGGCAGGGTAGCTAATGGGGCAAACGGCTCAGTAGCCGGGACGACGATCGTCTGCGTCGCGACCGGCGCCGCGGTAGCTATTGCTGGGCTGGCGGCGGGGAGGGTTGGCCGCGGTTGCTGGCATGCTACCAGCAGCAGAACCAGCCCTAACCAGCAGCGAGTTCTAGACATCAGCCGGCATGGCACAAACAGTCAGCGCCGTCACTTCATCGTGACGCAACGCCATACAGTTTACGCCCTGTACGACCCCCTCCTTGGCTGGTATCTCGGCTGCCGCAAAGCGAATGATTTTGCTCTGCTCGGAAATGATGAAGACATCATCGTTCTGGTCAACGGCAACTGCGCCCACCAGCCGGTCGGTTTTCAGCGCCACCTTGCCACCGGCGCCAGGCGCCTTGTTCTGGCGGAAGCCGGCCATCAGACGGATGGTGCCCTTGCCGTCGGCGCCCAGGAGCAGCACACCGCCAGACTCACGGGTGGCGGCAATGGCCAGCACCTGATCGCCCTGGTCCACGCGCAGCCCCAGACGACCGCGCCGGCCCCCCAGTTGATGGGCGCTGAAGCGAATCGCCAATGCCTGTTTGGAGACCACAAACAGGTCGTCACCCTGTTTCAGCCAGCAAGCGGCGACCAACTCGCCACCTTCATTGGGATCGTGAAAGCCCATCCCCTGCATGAGCGAACTGCCCAGAAAGCTGGCCCGAATGGTGCGTACCCAGCCTCGTTCGCTGGCCAGGGCCACTTCCTCGCCGCCATTCTCCGGCAGCACGGCGACGATGCGCTCATTATTCAGCATCTTGAGCCGCTCACAGATATCCGTGCCCTTGCCGCGCACATCGGTTGCTGGCAGCTGAGCCACCGGCAAGCGATACACCCGGCCCCGATTACTCCAGACCAACAGCGCCGCTGACTCATCGGCGACAACCAGGAAACGGGGCGGATCCTCCGGCGAAGTCTCCATATCAAACACACCCATGCCGCCGCGCCGTTGCCGGCTGTAGAAATGCCGGGCCGTCCGCTTGGCGACACCCGCAGCGCTGATGGTGATGAGCTGCATGGTGGTGGGCGGTTCGCTGGGATCGGGGGCGGCTATGACCGGCCGGTCGGCCACCCCGGCCAGCAGCTGCTCCTCCAGAAACTCAATGTAAGCGATTACATCCGGGTCGATATCAGTTAAATCAGGACGTTCCATAGCAGCACAGTTTAACGGAATTCAGCGCGCTGGCAATGGGTTCGCCAACCTGTCAGGTTGGGGGGACCTGTCAGGTTGGGGGGACCTGTCAGGTTGGGGGGACCTGTCAGGTTGGGGACCTGTCAGGTGGGGGGGACCTGTCAGGTTGGGGACCTGTCAGGTTGGGGGGACCTGTCAGGTTGGGGGGGACCTGTCAGGTTGGGGGACCTGTCAGGTTGGGGGACCTGTCAGGTTGGGGAAACAGGCTGGCGGCGGCCAACCGCCGCGCTAACCTGACTCGCCGTCTGGCAACAGCGAAGGGCTCATTCCGGCCCCCTGCTCTTCCCACGGATCGGGCTGACGTCATCATGGTCCAGCACACGCTGACCGCTCCGGTCGATGCGCATGATGAGCCGGCAGGCCGGATCCGGGCAGACAATGCGGGCATCTGTCTCCATCCAATCGGCCGGATGATTCAGCCGTTGCTTGGCTGGCAACAACGGGATCGCCGCCTGCAGCGCATACAGGCAAAAATCCTGACCGGCCGGTAACGAAACCTTGCCCCCCTTCATAAAAAAGCAGTCGCCAACCTGCATCGCGCAGGTGCAGTTGCCCTCAATCGCTTCGACAATCACAGTCAAGTCATACAGTTGAAACTGGTCAGCTCGTAATGAATCGTCACTCATGTGTGCCTGTCTCCCGCCGGATAGCCGGCAACACCTTCTCACCCAGCAGCCGCAGCCCCTCCGCCGATGTCAACCCATGCGGCGTGCCAAACTCCAGCCGGTCCAGCCCGGCTTCATGAAGCCTCAGGGCATGGTCAATGAGTTGGGCCGGCGTACCGGCAAAGGCAAATTGGGCCAGGATTTCGTCGGAAATATCAGCGGCAGCAGCCTCAAAATCAAACCGATCAGCCGCCGCCTTGATTCTGGCCAGCCGATCCGGTTCGATGGCCACTGTCGGGTCCAGGGACGCAACCACCGGTAGATACAACGCCACTTCGCGGCGCACCAGCGCGCGTGCCCTGGCGCCATCCTCGGCCACCACGGTCACCGCACCCAACACCACGGCTGGCGGATCAGATAGCTGCCCTTTAAGCCAGGGCACCACAGCCGGATTGGCGCTGCCGCCCAGTTTTACCTCAGTCACGTACGGCTGTGCCTGCCGGATGGTGCGCAGGCCCCAGCTGCCCAGCAACATCGGGATCTCTTCCTCCGGCAGCGCCCAGCGCAGGCTGTCGCCGCCAGCCAGCGGAAAATGGTCGCCGGCCAGCGGCCTTTTGTCACCACGCAGCAAGTGGCGGACACAGGCGAACGCTTCGATGAGGGCGGCAACCGGCCGGTCCACCTGCACCCCCACATAATCCAGCCACGCCCCGCGCGCCAGCCCCAGATAACTACGCCCCGGCGCCGCCTCAGCCAGCAGCGCCGCCTGACCGGCAATGTTGATCGGGTGCGAGGTAAAGGGGTTCACCGCCGCCGGCCCCAGCCTGATCCGCGACGTCGCCTGAGCCATAGCAAAAAGCGCCGGCCAGGCGGGCTGGTACAACATGTCGTTGTACACCGTCACTCCATCAAAGCCATACCCCTCCACCAACGCCGCCAACGGCCCATACGCCGCCAGCCGCTTATCCGTCTGCAAAGCAATCGTCACCTGCATGAGAAACCTTTTTTGCCACAGATTAACACGGATTTGGCAGGATTTTTTTCATTCAAAGAATCCGTGCCAAATCCGTGTTAATCCGTGGCCACTCTTCTAAACATCGGTTATGCCAAGTTCCTGGAGGTAGCGGTTAACAGAGGCGCGCATGCTGATCTCGCCGGCCTGGACCGCCGGTTCGTAAGCCCGGTACCAGCCCGGGATCAACGGTGTGGCCCGGCGGTGCTCAGCCAGGATCAACCGGGCGAAATCGCCGCTCTCTGCCAAATAACCTGACTCAAAAAACAGCCGGTCAGTCAGGGCGCGATCATAGGCCAGCCGGACAATCTCGGCCTGCCATTCATCGTCTCGTAGCGTTAACCGGGCGTAAGCCGAGCGCGGGTCGTCGTCAAACGGCTGCCCCACCGAACCGACGTTGATAACCAGGGTGCCATCCAACTGGCGCAGCAGCGGCCGGTGGGTGTGGCCGGCCAGGAACACGTCTGGCGCCGGCGCGATTTTCTCACGCAGTTCCTCGTCGCTGGTTTTGGGGAAGATGCCGTTGCGGTTGCCCAGCATGGAGGCATGGACCAGGCGGAGCTGGGTACCGGCCGGTTCCGCCAACACCAGCTCATCCGGGAAGGCCGCCAGCGCTGCCGCATACGGCTCAATCCGGGCAAATGTCCAGCGGGCGTGGCCCATCAGTTCATACGGCGGGCCACTTGTGGGCCAATCCCCTGCCTGGTAACTCAACACATAATCTTCATGATTGCCGCGAATGACCTGCCACTCTTCCCGGGCCACCATTTCCAATACCCGGGCGACACATTCACCCGGCTGCGGCCCCCGGTTGATGATATCACCGCCGACCCAGACCAGGTCCGGCCGCCAGCGGGCAATATCCGCCAGCACCACCTCCAGCGCCGCCAGGTTACTGTGAATATCCGCCATCACGGCAATTTTCATACGACCACCTTCCCAAAAGCCGTCTTTATAACACGAGGTGGGAGGACTGCCCATAGCTGAGGCCCGCTTCGTTGGCCTCGAACCTGGGCGCGCCAGCGCGCCGGCGGAGTGGGCGGCAACCCAACGGGAGAATCACTACCCGTCGGGTTGCGCCCACCCCGCCTATGCCCTGCCAGGTTATTGCCCCCAGCCACAGGTGACTGCATAATCAGATCTGTATTGCTCAAGAGGAACCCCATGCCCAACCCTGACCAATCAGTTTCACAACCTAACATTCTCATGATCATGGTCGATCAGCTGGCCGCGCCGGCGCTGGCCTGTTACGGCCACCCATTGACCAAAACGCCTAACCTGGACCGGTTGGCGGCGTCCGGTGTCGTCTTTGAGAACGCCTATTGCAATAGTCCCCTCTGCTCCCCCTCGCGGGCCAGCATGATGACCGGCCAATTGCCGAGTCAGATAGGTACCTACGACAACGCGGCTCATTTTTCGGCCGACATCCCCACCCTGGCCCATTACCTGCGCGCCGCCGGCTACCAGACCTGTTTGTCTGGCAAGATGCATTTTGTCGGGCCGGACCAACTCCATGGCTTTGAAGAACGGTTGACCACCGACATCTATCCGGCCGATTATGGCTGGACCCCCGACTGGGAACAGCCCGAGGTCCGCCCCAGCTGGTATCACAACATGCTCAGCGTCGTCCAGGCCGGCACCTGCGTCAGCAGCAATCAGCTCGATTTTGATGAGGAAGTCGCCTACCACAGCGTCCGCCACCTGAGCCAGTTGGCCCGCCGCGATGACACGCGCCCCTGGTTCCTGCTGGCCTCCTTCACCCATCCTCACGACCCCTTCGCTATCCCGCAAGCGTATTGGGACCGCTACGACCATGCAGCCATCGACATGCCAGCTGTCCCCCAGCTCCCCTACGATGAGTTGGACCCGCACAGCCAGCGGCTGCACCATGTCTGCGCGATGGCCGAATACGAGCAGACGCCTGAGCGCGTCCGCAACGCCCGCCACGCCTATTACGGCGCCATCAGCTACATCGACGACAAGGTCGGCCAGCTCCTGGCGGGGCTGGAAGCAACGGGTCAGGCGGACAACACCATCATCCTCTTCGTGAGTGACCATGGCGAGATGCTGGGTGAGCGGGGCCTGTGGTACAAGATGTCGTTTTTTGAATGGTCGGCGCGCGTGCCCATCATCCTGCATGCGCCAAGGCGCTGGGCGGCCCGGCGGGTGGCAACACCCGTTTCACTGGTCGACATCCTGCCCACGTTGAGCGAGCTGGCGGGCCACCCGGCCACCGCGCCGGAACTGGCCGGCCAAAGTCTCGTTCCCCTGGCCGAGGGAGCAGCCGAGGAACGGACCGTCTACGGCGAGATGCTGGCCGAAGGCGCCGTCGCGCCGCTGCTGCTGATCCGGCGGGGCAACTACAAATACATCTACAGCGAACCGGACCCCGAACAGCTCTATGATCTGGCCAACGATCCCCTGGAAATGGATAACCTGGCCGGGAAGCCCGAATTCCAGACGCTTTGCAGCGAGTTCCGGGCCGAAATGAACCAGAAATGGGCAGTCGCCGCACTCCATCAGCAGATCCTGGCCAGCCAGCGCCGTCGTCGCCTGGTGGACGCAGCGTTACGCCAGGGTGAGCATTCCCCGTGGGAGTTCCAACCGTTCGAAGATGCGGCCCAAAAATATATGCGTAATCATATGGACCTGAATGTGCTGGAAAAAACTGCTCGCTTCCCGTCCCCGGACGTGCCACCGCCTGATCACCCGCTCTAGTAGGGAAGCGCAATAAGGATGGTCACGAATGAGCGCAAAGTCTACTCTGGGCATTCGCGCTCATCCGCGACCAATCTTCCCGCTCACGCTGCTCCAAATCGTTTATACTAGGACCATGAAAAACACCTGGAAATTCCTCGGCCCGACGCTGGCAGCCACGGCGGCGGCGCTGGGTGCTGGTTATTATTGGCTGTTCCGCCGGCCGCTGCCGCAGACCAATGGCACCATCAGCCTGCATGGGCTGGACCGGCCGGTCACCATCTACCGCGACGCCTGGGGCATCCCCCACATCTACGCCGACAACATTCCCGACCTTTACTTCGCCCAGGGCTACGTCCACGCTCAGGACCGGCTCTGGCAAATGGACTTTTACCGCCGCCTGGCCGCCGGCCGCCTGGCCGAAATCCTTGGCCCGCGCGCCCTCGACCTCGACCGTTGGGTACGGACTCTCAGCCTGCGCCACGTCGCTGAGCAGGAAGTGCGCATGCTCAGCGACGAGACCCACAATCAGCTGGCTGCCTATGCCGCCGGCGTCAACGCCCGCATCGCGCAGGGGCGCCGGCCGGCTGAGTGCAAAATTCTGGGCTACATTCCCGAACCCTGGCAAGCAGCCGACACCGTAGCCTGGAGCAAGATGATGGCCTGGAATCTCTCCGTCAACTGGGAGACGGAGCTGTTGCGGGCCCAGCTCATCGCCCGGCTCGGCCCGGAATTGGCGGCTGAGCTGGAACCGGGCCAATTTGACCGTTGGCCAACGGCGATACCGGCCGGTACCGACTTCAGCCACCTCGGTCAGGCCGCCCTCGACAAGGCCGAATCGGCCCGCCGCTGGCTGGGGCCGTCGCCTCACCAGGGGCTCGGCAGCAACAATTGGGCCGTCGCCCCCGAACGCACCGTCAGCGGCGACGCCATCTTCGCCAATGACATGCACCTGGGCATGAACGCCCCCGGCATCTGGTATGAAAACCACCTGGTTGCGCCCGATTACCAGGTCACCGGCGTCACCTTCCCCGGCCAGCCCGGCATCATCTCCGGTCACAACGGCCGCGTCGCCTGGGGCTACACCAACGGCTTTTCCGATGTGCAGGACCTCTACCTCGAGGATCTGCGCCAGGTTGGCGAGAAACAGTTTCAATACCGGTTCAAGGATGAATGGCTGGATGCTGCCTGCCGCGAAGAATGGATTCGCGTCAAGGGCGCCGACCCGGTCCGTGAGCTGGTCGTCGCCACCCACCACGGCCCCATCATCAACAAGCTCGTGAGCAATGAACTTCAGCGCGAGCCGTTCCATGACCAGCCCCTGGCGCTGCAATGGACGGCGCTAACGCCGGACCCGGCCATGCAGGAAACCTTGCTGGCAATGAACAGTGCTCGCAGCTGCGCCGCCATGTATGAAGCGCTGCGCGGCTGGGTTGTGCCGACACAAAACGTTGTCTACGCCGACGTCGAAGGCAACATCGCCCACACCCACGCCGGCCGCATCCCGGTGCGTGACGGTGAACCGGCCCTGGTGCCGGTGCCCGGCTGGGCAGGTGAGCATGAATGGATCGGCTACATCCCCTTTGACGAGCTGCCCCATCAGCACAACCCGGAGAGCGGCTTCATCGGCACCGCCAACAACGCCGTCGCCGATGAGTATTACCCCTATTTTGTCAGTAAGGATTTCTCAACAGGCGACCGGGCCCAGCGTATTGCCGCCTGGCTAACAGGCCCCTACAAAGTCGATCTGATCACGATGCAGCAGATGCAGTATGACACCGTCTCCCAGACTGCGCTTGAGGTGGCGGCCCGGCTGGCAGTCCTGCCCACGGCAGACCCGTTTATCGGCTCGCTGCTGGCGGAGATGACCCTGTGGGATGGGGATTTACGCAAAGAAAGCCGGCCCGCGGCGGTCTACGAGGTGTTTATGCACCAGATGGCCCGTCTCGTCCTGGCGCCGAAGCTGGGCGACCTGCTGGACCGGGCCATGGGCCAGGGACCAACCCCGATTCTGGCCTCAGATACGCTGTTCTCGGCCCGGGTGCGTGAATGGTTGGAGAATTTACTGGATAAGCCAGAATCGGTCTGGTTTGATCTGGGCCATGGCGAGAAACGGGATGATTGTATGCGGCTGGCCATGCAGGCGACGGTTGCGTATTTGCGCCAGGAGTTGGGCGAGGATCCGGCCGGTTGGCAATGGGGCGCCCTGCACAAGCTCCATTTTGCCCATTCCCTGGGCACCCAACCGCCGCTCGACCGCATCTTCAACCGCGGCCCCTATCCCTATCCCGGCGACGCGACCACCCTACACGCATCCGGCGGCAGTTCCAGCGACCTGCGCGCGACCGGCCGGATCTCAGCGCCTTTCCGCTTCATCGTCGATATGGGGCGGGTCGAGCGGGCCTGGGGCCAGCTCGTGCCTGGCCAATCCGGCCACCCGGCCAGCCGCCACTACGCCGACCAGATCAAGGACCACCTCACCGGCTTCTACCACCCGATGTGGTTCACCCTGGCCGACGTCGAGAGCAACGCCGTCGACATCCTGCAGCTACAACCCCGCTTTTAGAAATCAAAAAGGGCGCAGCCAATTGGCCGCGCCCTTTCCTTCTTCTCTTCCTCATAAAAACGGTCGTTAGGAAAACCGAGAAAGCTTTTCGGAATTCTTTAGCCGCAGATGCCGCAGATTTACACAGATTTTTTTCTCTAATCAATCCCAAAAATCTGCGGCAACTTGTGCTGAGCACAGCGAAGTATCTGCGGCAAACTTTCTTTGAAAGCTTGTTGCGGTTTACCTAATCCAGCTTGGGGATCTTGAAGGTCTGGCCGACCCGGATCAGGCTGGGATTCGCGCCGATAATCTCTTTGTTGGCCTCGTAGATCGCCATCCATTTATCACGGGCGGCGGAGCCATAAAATTTCAGGGCGATGCCGCTGAGGGTGTCGCCGGACACGACGGTGTGCTCACCAACCCATTTGGCTGCTTCCGCTTCGGCAGCGGCTGCCTGGGCGGCGGCTTCGTCAGCCGCCTGCTTGGCTGCATCGGCCTTAGCCTTGCGCTCGGCCATCATTTCGTCATGACGCTCTTTGGCGGCGGCCGCCGCCTGTTCCTTGCGCGTCTCCTCGATCCGCTGCTGGGCAACTTCGCGGCGGTGCGCTGCTTCTTCAGCCAGCTGGCGCTCTTTGGCCTGCCGCTCACGGGCCGCTTTCATTTTCGCCTGCAGCTCAGCCTGTTTTTCCCGCGCCTCGCGCTCAGCCTGCGCCTTCTGAGCGGCTTCGTCGCGCCGCGCTTTGGCCTGGGCCCGAACCTTGGCCTGGGCTGCGGCATCAGCCGCCCGGGCGGCAGCGGCCCGCTCCGCTTTGTCGGATGCCGAGGCCTGCAGGGCGTTGGTCACCGCCTCAAGCGCTTCCTTTTCATCGTCACTGGTCTTGTCGCCCAAGCCAAAGGCGCCCTCGCCAGCCGCATTCGCTACTGCCTTGCCGATGCCAAGCAAAAAGTCGTTGTAGGCATCCATGTCGGCAGCATCAGCTTTGTCTTCCAGCAAATCCCCAATTTTGTTCAGGGCGTTGATGGCATCGGTGAACTTAGCCCGATTCAGCTCCTTGGGCGTATCTTCCGGCACGTCAGCCAGGACCGCGCGCACAAAGGCGTTGCTGGATTTGCTTTCCAACGCGTCATCCATCGCCTTGGATTCCTTGCGCCGCGTCAGGATCGCCTGCCGGCCATCAACCGTCGCCACGGCCGCATAGACCCAGTAAGGTGCGCTGGTAAGTTGCGCCCATTCGGCAGCCGAAAATGAGGATTTGCTGGTCATATTTTCTATCTCCACAACTAATCAAGTAATTGACAAAGCACAGTAGATTGGACGTTTTAAGGCGAGGAAAACAGCCAGGACCAGAGCCTCCCCAGGTTTGGCCGACGGCTGTTTTCCTCCTATGCCGTCCTTATAGACACTATCTTAGCAAGACGGTCACTTATTGCCTATCAACTAGATCTAAAATATGACCTTGTCCTGCAGGCGGGCACCGGCCGGTACCTCACCCCCCGGCAGCACGACCACATTCTGCAAAAACGCCCCCGGCCCCACCTGGCAGTCCGCCTCCAAAATGACACCGGTTGTCAGCACCGCCCCCTCACCTACCTGGGCCGATGGCGCCACGAAATTCGGCTGCCCGGCCCGGTCCAAAAGGTGCTGGCCAATCAACAACAGGTCTTCGGGCGCCGTCAGCGTATAGCGCCGCGCAAACAGATGGCCGTAAACGCCTGGCTCGCGGGCCATCAGCCGCCGAATCGGCTCCTGAATCTCCAGTTCGCCACGGGGCGACAACGGGATCTCGTCCAGCTCGGCCAAAAAATCATGGGCCAGGCAATACAGCGGCAGCGAGATAATGTCCGATGGCGCTTCGTCTAGCGACGGTTTCTCGATAATCTCGGTCACCCGCGCCCCATCCCAGACCACCACCCCGGAGCGGCTCAACAGCTCACGCTTCTGCGGCATCAACGCCAGTAGCCCCAACTCGCCCATGCGCCCCTGCCAGCGGCGCAGATAGTCTTGCAGCGCCGCCGCATCCACCAGATTGTCACAGGCCGAAATCACCACATCACCCTGCACAAACGGCGCCGCCCGGCGCAGGGCGTCACCAGAACCACGCGGCTCAGTCTGAAAGGCAAAGTCGACCTTGCCGCGAAAACGTTCATCCTGACTAAAATAGGCCTGGCAGGCGTCATCATCCGGCCGGATCACCAGCACAAAGGCGTCCACACCCGCCGCCAGCATGTCAGCCATGATCCAGGCCATAAATGGCTGGCCCATGATCGGCACCATCCCCTTGCTGTAACGGTCGCTGAGAGGGCGCAAACGGCTGCCGCGACCAGCCGCCAGAATAATCCCTTGCATCTAACTCACCTGCTCCACGATCAATCCCTTTTGAGCCAGTTCCGGCACAAAAAAGCGCGCCTCGCCCAGCCCGGCCTCAGCCGCGACCTGGCGCCAGCCAGTCAGAAACTCAGCCTGCTGCTCCGGCGGCACCAGGGCAAACACCGAACCGCCGCCGCCGGCCCCGGTCAGTTTGGCGCCCAGCGCCCCCAACGCCAGGGCAGATTGGATAAGATGGTTGTTCGCCCAGCCGGCGCCATCGCTAAAGCCGCAGTAATTCATCATCTCGTCGACGATGGCGTGGTTCCGATTCATCAGCTGGCCAAAAGTAGGCCAATCATGGGTCAACAAGGCATATTTGCCGCGCCAGGCCGTCTCCCAGGCAGATTGCATAAAACGGACCATGGGCGGAGGCGGTCCGCCCGTTTGCTCCCAGCCGGCGTGTTCCTCAAGATATCTGGGGCGCATCCGGCCATGGACATCACCAGAATCATGTTGGATGCCCGAGGTGCAGATCACCAGGGGCACAGCGGGCGCGTATTGGTCCAGCCGTTCGTAGGTAACCAGCGGTTCCTCACCCAGCGGCTGGTGAATGAGCTTGCCCCGATAATCCAGGTATGCCAGGCCGCCCAGCAGCGGCGCATAACGGTCAGCGTAGCCACAGGCGATACCCAGGCCAAGTTCTTCGGTCCGCTGGGTCAGTTCAGCCAGCAGATAATCATGATGTTGGCGGGGCGACAACCCATAGAGCGTACGCATGGCGGCCAGCGTCAGCATCACCAGCAGGGAGGAGCCCCCCAGGCCGCTTTGCCGGGGCACGTCGGTCCAAAAGCTGAGCTGAAAGCCATGGTGGCTGACCTTTTGCTGCCATTCAGGGCTATGCTGCCACAGTTGCGCCAGGGAGGCCGCTTGCAGGAAGAAACGGGTCGGCGGCATCTCATTGAGCGTGTTCAGCGTGACCGATTCCTGGACGGGCCCAGATTCGGCGGCCAACCAATCGAACTGGTAATGACCGGCCGGTGCCCGCCGGGCCAAAACCCCGGCCCGCAGCTCCACGGCTGCTGTCAGCGTCGCAAAATCACCTTCGTTGCCATCACTGGGATTACCTAGAATGTTGATGCGGGCCGGTACGGTCAGGCGAAAAAGGCTCATAGTTCAGCAATGGTTGTTTCGATGAGGTCGACGAGCTCCGTCATCAATTCAGTATCAAAACCGAAGCGCGCGCCGGCGGCGCTGAAAAGGGCCGGGATGGGCTGCGTGCCCCCCAGAGCCAGCGCTTGCTTGTATTGCCGCACCGCCCCGGCCTGATCAGTCAGCGAATTGCGCCACACCTGCAATGCGCCCATCTGGGCCAGGCCGTATTCAACGTAATAAAATGGCAGCCGGAAAATGTGCAGTTTGCGGTGCCAGCCGGTCTGCTTCCAATCTTCATAACCGGAAAAGTCGATACCCGGCATGAAACGGTCCCACAGTTCGGCCCATTTGGCGTCACAGGCCATCGGATCAACGGCCTGATCCATGCTCGTGTAGACCCAATGCTGAAACGCATCAACCACGGCCATGTAGGGCCAGAACAGAATGATTTTTTCCAGATGGCTGCGGCGATAACGGGCCGCCTCTTCGACGGCAAAAAAGCCGCCGCGCTCCTCTTCAATGTAGGGTGACGCCAGCAGCTCCATCGCCATCGAGGCCACCTCATTAAACTCCGATGTGGTGCGCCGCTGGTGGATAAACGGCAAACGGCTGTTCTGAAAGACGTGAAATGCGTGGCCGCACTCATGCAGCATCGTGCGCACATCGCCGCCGGTGCCCACGGCGTTCATGAAAATAAAGGGGCGCTTGGCGTTGGCAAAGGTGGTACAGAAACCACCCGGCCCTTTACCCGGCCGGTTGGGCAGATCCAGCAGCCCCTCCTGGCGCATCGTGCTGAAGTAGCCGCCAAGCTGGGGATCAACCTGGCTGAAAATCACCTCAGAGCGCGCTTCCAGCTCAGCCACATCCTCAAAAGGCGCGTAGGCAGGAAAATCAAAGGTGTAGACGTCGCCGCGCACATCCCAGGGGCGCAGGCTGTCCAGCGCTTCGGCCTCACGGGCCCGGGCGTAGATACGGCTGGCGGCCGGCACCACAGCCTCTTCAATGGCTCGATGGAACGTCTCACAATCCTCGGGCGTGTACTCAAAACGACGCAACATCCGCCAGCGCAGGGCCCGGTAATTTTCCAGGCCGACGTTGGCCCCCTGTTGCCGCCGGTTTTCGATGAGCTGCTGCCAGAGGGCGTTGAGCGATTCGCGATCCTGCATGACGCGACCAGCCATTTTCTGCCAAAGTTCCTGGCGGACCGGCCGGTCCGGCGTCTCAAACAACGGCCCCAGCTGCGGCAACGTTTTGGTTTCACCGTGCCATTCAATGGTCTGGTTGCCCACGATTTTGTTGTATTCCGAACCCAGTTTTTGCTCGGCGACGCGCAGGGGTAAATTTTCCTCGCGGAAGAGGGCTGCATCGGAACGCATGTTACGCAGGGGGATTTCAAAACCGGCCGGTTCCAGACCAGAGGCCAGCAAACGCTCATCCAATTGATGGGATGCCTTCTGCGCCTTCGGTTGGATATCACTCAGAAAGGCGTGGAAGCGCGCCTCAGCCGCCTCATCGCGTGTATCTTGCGTGTTGGCCAGAGACAATCGCGCAAACCGTTCCTGGACAAGCTCCGCCAGCCGCGTCCAGTCGGATAACCAGCTCTCCACCGACGCTTCGTCCAGTTTGCGAGCCAGGAGATCGGCAAAATAGGGTTCGATATCTGCCCAGGTCCAGGCCATAAAATCAGTGGCAGTATCCGGTAAAGTCTCAAACATAACGTTCCTCAATGCTCGACAACGTGCGCCCCGCCCCGCATGATAACATCCGCTCCCGGTTCAGCACACAGAAAACACCGTTCAAACGGCGCCTAGAATATCATAACTCGCCCGATCGGGACTATCATCCGAAACACCCGCTGCCCAGCGGCCCGCGCAAAACAGGCGCACGGCGCCTCGCTGCATTCGGCGAACCCTATTTGGCCACAACAGCATATAATAGCGCCATGGAGAACTCCTCAATCTGGCGCCGGCCCCAATTCTGGATCGGCATGATTATCAGTTTACTTTGCCTGGGCGCGATCTTCTGGATCATTGATCCGGCCGAAATCTGGTCCGCCCTGCAAACGGCCAACTATGCTTTTCTGCTGCTGAGCGCGCTGGGCCTCTTCGTCGCCCAGATCCTGCGCGGCTATCGCTGGCGCTTTATGCTGGGCAACAAGATCTCCTTTGGCAACACCTTCCACATCATCAACATCGGCTTCATGTTCAACTACTTGCTGCCGCTGCGCCTGGGCGAAGCGATCCGCGCCGTCCTGATTGGCAACGTGCCCCCGTTGACCGTCGCCCAGGGCCTCTCCACGATGATTGTGGAACGGCTTTTTGACCTGCTATTTATCGTAACCCTGCTGCCTTTCACGCTGGCCAATGCCGCCAGCCTGCCCGACAATCTGCGCCTGGCGGCCCGCACCAGTGGCGTGCTGGCTATTATCGGCGTCATTATCCTCATTGTGGCCGCCAACCAACGGCCGCTGGCCTCCCGCATTGCCCGGGCCATCCTGGACCGGTTGCCCCTGATCGATGGGGCCATCTGGGGCCAGCGCTTTGACGAGCTGATGCAAGGGCTGGACAGTTTGACACGGCTGGGCGATGCCGCCCGACTGATCGGTTTCACCCTGCTTGTCTGGCTGCCCATTATCGCGGCTTATTATTGGGGACTCCTGGCTGTAGGCATCACGCCAACCTGGTCGATGGCCGCCTTCACCGTCTGCGCTGCCGCTCTGAGCATCGCCGCCCCCTCCTCGCCGGGCCAGGTGGGCGTCTACCACGGTGGCGTCATCTTCGCGCTGACCCAGATCATGGGCCAGCCCGAGGGGCCGGCCGCCGCCTTCGCCTTTCTCTACCACGCCATCAACTTCCTGCTGGTCCTCATCCTGGGCGTTATCGGCATCTTCGCCACTGGCGCCACCTTCGGCCGCGTCCTCGCCGTGGCGACCGCCTGGGCCAACCGCGACAAATCGGTGTGAGCCATTTACCTCGTGCGGCTGTATTTAAGGCAACTACCTCCACCAACGGTTTTGGGGTAAACTCGCAAGGATCAAGCCAAAGGCCCCCTTTTTCATGAAGATATTACAAGTTCTGACTTACTACCGGCCGCATGTCAGCGGCCTGACCATCTACGTGGAACGGCTCTGCCGGGCCCTCGTCCGGCAAGGGCATGAGGTCACTGTATTGACCTCACAATACGAGAACGACTTGCCCCGTGAAGAGATAATGGATGGCGTTCGGATTGTGCGTGTGCCGGTTGCCTTTCGCGTCAGCAAAGGGGTGATCATGCCCACCTTCGGCCACCACGCCACCAAACTGGCGCTCTGGGCCGACATCATGCATCTGCACCTGCCCCAATTTGACGCGCCCGGCCTGGCTCTGCGCGGCCGGTTGATGCGCCGGCCGGTTGTCCTCACCTACCATTGCGACCTGCAACTGCCCCAGGGCGGCTTTAACAAGATCGTCAATCGGGTCGTCCTGACCATGAACGACATTGCCGGCGGGCTGGCCAATGCCGTGGTCACCTACACGCGCGATTACGGCATGCACTCCTTCTTCCTCAGCCGCTACCTCGGCCGCAAACTGCAAATCATCCCGCCGCCCGTGGAGCTGGCGCCCTGCAGCGACGAAGAAGCCGCTGCCTTCCGGGAGAAAAACAAGCTGGCTGGCCACCAGGTTATCGGCATCTCGGCCCGGCTGGCATCAGAAAAAGGGGTGGAAGTGCTGTTGCGCGCCCTGCCCCAGGTGCGTGAAAGGTTTCCCGAGGCCATCGTCCTCCATGCGGGCCCGTACCAGAACATCATGGGCGAGGAAGAGTACTACGAACGGCTCCAACCCTTGTTAGCCGAACAGGGCGACCATTATCGTTTCCTGGGCACTTTACACGGCAGCGAGTTGACGGCGTTTTACAAGAACCTCGACGTCCTGACCATACCCAGCCTGAACAGCACCGAGAGCTTCGGTCTCGTACAGATTGAGGCGATGAGCCATGGGGTGCCGGTCGTGGCCAGCAATTTGCCCGGCGTGCGCCAGCCGGTGACGATGACCGGTATGGGCGAAGTCACCCCCATTGGCGACCATGCCGCCCTGGCCCGTGGCCTCATCCAGGTCCTGAGCCACAAAGATAATTATCTGCGCCCGGCTGAACCCATCGCCGCTACCTTTGCGCCGGACAACACGGCCCAGGAATACGCCACCCTATACGAAAAACTGCGCCGCGGTGAGCTGGAACGTGAAGCAACGGAACCGGCCGGTTATAATCAACTCCGGCAGCTCAATAGCGAACATCAGCCAACCTAATTTCATGTCCGAACCGACCCTGACCGAGGCGCAAGAGGTCGATGATCTCCTCTGGCGTCAACTAAAAAGCCTTCCCGCCTTCCGCGCCCTACTGCGCGCCGTCGAGGCCCGCTTTTACTACCAGCTCCCCATGACCGAGCCGGTCATGGACCTCGGCTGCGGCGACGGCCATTTTGCCACCATGATTAACGACCAGCCCTTCACGGCCGGCTTTGATCCCTGGTGGGGGCCGCTGCGCAAATCCCTGCGCGGCAACGTCTACCGCACCCTGGCCCAGGCGTTGGGTGACCGGATGCCCTATCCGGACGACCATTTTGCCACCGTCTTTAGCAACTCGGTCCTGGAACACATCCCGGATCTGCAGCCGGTCCTGGACGAAACCAACCGGGTCATGCAGGCTGGTGGCCTGTTCATCATCACGACCCCCAGCCATTTCTTTACCCAGAATCTCGCCGGAGCCCGTTTCCTGGAGCGACTGGGTCTGACGGGGCTGGCTGGGCGCTATCGCCACTTCTTCAACTTCATTTCTCGGCACGAACACACCGATTCACCTCGTGTCTGGGCGGCCCGCCTGGCCCGCGCCGGCTTCACCATCGAGCGCTGGCAATATTATTATTCGAAAGAAGCGCTGCGGGCCCACGAATGGGGTCATGTGCAGGGATTGCCGGCCGCCATCCTCCATTTTTTGCTCGGCTGGTGGATCATCGCCCCCTGGAAAAGCAGCCTGGCCGGGACCGACCGCTGGCTACGCCCGTTCTACAACGAACCGCCGCCGGCCGAGGGTGCCTATATGCTCCTGCTGGCCCGCAAAACCGGCCGGCCCAATCCTGATATTGCTGAGTTACAGGTGGCCCTGCCCGCGCCGCGCCCCTTCAGCATCCCCGAATTGCAGGCGCGTGAACCACTGTTTCACGGCGACGAACGCATCACCTTTGACGAACCCCTGCCCGCCGCACCGGCTCCGGCCAACGATGGCCCGTCCGAACCAGCCGCAACCCTGGTCAATGTCGCCGAATCCCTGGCCGATGGCGCCGAGTCGGGCCAAGCAGCCGTCCCGGCCCTGAATCTCTCGCCGTATCTGAATGGTGGTCTGCTACTACTGGCCGCCCTTTCTGCTCTGCTGGGACAGGCCATCCTGAACAGCCATCCGCCTTCGCCAAACAGCGGTCTGAGCTGGTATGGCCTGAGCCTGGCCAGTCTCGCCTTCCTGGGTTTGCGGCTGCGCGGCACCCGCTTTCCAGAACTTGATCTGCCAGGCTTTCGTGACATCCCCTGGCAACGCTGGCTTATCCTGGCCGGCTTCCTCTTCAGCATCATCGCCTATCGCTTTGCCAATGCGCCCGGCGGCGTACCCCGTGTCTCGCTCGCCTTCATCAGCTGGTTTCTGGCGATAGGCGTCGCCTTCTACGCCCTCTGGCCCGTGCCGGCCCTAGCCCCACCGCGCGCGCCGCCGGTGGACCGGGACAATTTCCGCTGGGATTGGCTGCTGGCACTGGGGCTTTTCCTTGTCGCGTTTAGCGTGCGTTTCTTACAGCTAACGTCGCTGCCAGCCTTCATCAATGGCGATGAGGCCAACATCGGCCTGGATGCGTTGCGGGTTGTGTCCGGCCAGCCGGTCAGCCCCTTTGCCACCGGCTGGCTCACCAATCCAACCCTGCCGCTTTATTTTGTGGCTCTGCCCTTGCGGTTGTTCGGCAATACGGCTTTTGCCTTACGAATCTGGTCACCCCTGATTGGGGCGCTGACAGTGGTGGCGCTGTTTTTGTATGGCAAATGGTTGTGGAACCGGCCGGTTGGCCTCAGCGCCGCCATCCTCTTGCTCGGCTCCCACTTCCATCTCCACTACAGCCGCCTGGGCATCACCAACATCTGGGACCCATTCCTGCTTTTGCTAACCTTCGGCACCCTGGCCCTTGCCTGGCGCGATGGTGAAGAAAAGCCCTGGCTCTGGCCGCTGGCCGGTTTTTTTGCCGGCCTCAGCATGTATTGGTACACGAGCAGCCACCTCCTGCCGCTGCTGCTGGCTGGCGTCCTGTTAAGCTATTTGGTCTGGGGGCGGCGGGCGCTCTGGGCGCGGCGGCGGGGCTTGCTGGCCGCAACGCTGCTGGCGCTGGTCGTCGCCTGGCCGCAGCTGCTGCATTACAACAGCAACCCGACCGCCTTTATGGAACGGGCCAACATCCTCGGCATCTTCAGCAGCGGCTGGCTGCGTACGGAAGCCATCAACAGCGGCAGCTCGGAGCTGGCCATCCTCTGGGCCCAACTCAAGACAGCCTTTCTGGCATTTAATTACAGTCTGGACCAGAGCACCGTCTACAATCCAGGCACCCCCTTGCTGCGCTTCTGGCCCGCCTTGCTTTTCATGGTTGGATTGGGCCTGGCGCTGGCGCAAAGCCGGGCGTTAGCCTACCGGCTGCTCGTGCTCTGGGTCGGCGCCACCATGATTTTTGGCGCGGCGCTGCTGCAGGGCAATCCGAGCAGCCAGCGGCTGCTGGTCGCGGCGCCGGCGCTGGCTTTACTGGCGGCGCTACCGCTAAACTTGTTCGTAGAACGCGTGCTGGCGCCCCTGCTCCCAAACGAAAACTACAAGCTCGGGCTACTCACCCTGATGGTCCTGGTCATGGCCGGGCTGGATATCAGCTATTACTACGGGACGTATGCGGCCGAGCCGCGCTTTGGCGACCGCAACACCGAAATCGCCTACGAAATGGCCAGCTACATGACAACCCTGGAGGGGGACAACACCGTCTACTTCTTCGGGGCGCCTACCATGTTTGCCAGCTTCCCCACGATCAGCTTCCTCGCTGATGAGTATGAGCTCGGCCAAAACCTGTTCGACGTCGAACGGACCCTGGACGTACTGCCACCCCCAACGACGGGCCAGCTCGTCTTCATCTTCCTGCCCGAACGCTACGGCGAACTCACTGACGTCAGCCAGCGCTACCCCGGCGGCACCAGCCAGGAGTTCCCCGGCCGCTTCGCCAACCCGCTCTACTACACCTACCAGGTATCACCCTAACCCTGTCACCCCGAGCCACCCCTCAACCATCACACCCGCGCACCCGAGCGAGGGGAAGTAACACACCAACCCTGCTATCACAACACCCAGGCTCGACTCCCCATGAAGAGCCTACCATGGATTCCCGCCTTCGCGGGAATGACTACGCGAATGCAATGCCAGGACCCGACCTACAGCTCCCAACTCTCCTTGATATCGCGCAACAGCGTTAAGGCTTGCTCCAAATACGGTTTGTTCTGGGGCAAATTGGGCCACACGCTGGCGCCGGAGGGATGCGGCAGCGGAATGACCCACCGGCCGGTCCGATACCCATACTCCACATACCGCTCATGCAACGTCGCCTGTTTCAGCTTAAAATTCACCGGCCGGGCCAACGCGGCTGGGGCAAAATAGGCCCCTTTGCCGATCGTCTCTGTCAGCTTCAGCCGCGCCGGAAACAGCAGCTGGCTCGACAATTTACCCACCAGAATGATCAGCACCGGGTTGACCAGCGCTATCTCCCGCTCCAGGTAGCCCCGGCACAGCGCCTGCTCCGCCGGCGTCGGCACCCGGTCGCCGCGCCCATTCTCCGGCTTGCCCGGATAACATTTGGTCACTGACGTCATGTAATGCGTCGCCCGAAACGACGCCTCCTCCCAACCAACCTCGCCTAGCCAGCTGAACAGCTTACGTCCACTGCCAGCATTAAACGGCCGCTTCGCTGCCACCTCCGTCACCCCCGGCGCCTGCCCAATCAGCAGTACCCGCGCCGATGCCTGGCCCTGCATCACCGCCCCCGGCACAATCTGGTAACCTGCCTCCAGACACAGCCGGCAGGCGCGCATCTCCGCATGCAATTGTTCCAACTCATTCATAGGGCCAAGTGTAGGGGAATGTGGTTGATAGGCAACCGGCCCCACAAACAGCAAAACTCGCGGCGGAAAAACAGGTCGAACAGCGTTGAGTGTAGTACCTCCGGGAGGTCCTTTAGACGCTGCTCATGCCAGCTCCTTCTAGGACCTCCCGGAGGTTAGGCGGGGGGTTAGCGCCAGACCAGTTCAGCCAGGAGCGGCCGGTGGTCGCTGCCCAGTGCCGGCAACGCCCGCAAGGACAGGGCTGCCAGGTCTGGGGTCATCAGGATCTGGTCGATGGGGACGCCAAGAGGGCCGGCAAAGGCGGGCCAGGTGGGCAAAACGCCCTGCCCGGCCCTGGCCTGAACGAGGCCGCCGTCAACCAGCAAGTCGGCAAAGGCCGGCGACCAGACGGTGACGTTCAGATCGCCGGCGATAACCAGCGGGCCGGACTGCGCCGCGGCAAAGTCAGCCAGGGCGGCCAGCTCAATGTTGCGGTAGGACCAGGAGCGCGGGCCAGACGGCGACAGGGTGTGGGCGCCCAGGAACTGGATGGGACCGGCCGGTGTCGCCACCTCCGCCCATACATACGACCGCAGCGTCTCCGCCAGCACCGGATCCTCACGCAGCGTCAGCGGCCAGCGGCTTAGCAGAATAAGTCCCTCTTCCCAGATATTGGCCTCATGATAACTGTAGGGATAATCCACAAAGGGGCTTAGCCCGGCGAAGAAATCGGGATCAGTTTCCACCAGCAGAACAATGTCGGCGTCGCTCTCAGCCAGCTGTTCGGCTATGGCCGCGTACTGATCGTTGTAAAGAAACAGGTTGGCCGTGTAAACCCGGACGCCATCAGGCGCTGGATCAACCGGCGCCTGGCCCAGCCAGAAGGGGAAAAATGGCAGCAGGTTGAGCAGGAAAACGCCGCCCAGCAGCAGCCCGACCTTGCGGTAACCAAGCAGCCAGGTCATGACGGTCGTGCCGGCCAACACCAGCGCCAGCAGGGTGTGCAGACTGGCCAGGGTATCAAAGAGCCAGCCGTAGCGAGCCAGCAAGGTCAGCAACCAGAAAAAGAAGACCCCCAGCACAGACAGTTCCAATAGACGCCGGCTGCCCCAGCGCAACCAGCCGCCAGGACCAGCATCAGCCGCTGGCCAGTCGATAAATTTCGTCAATTTCAGCGCGGCCGATCTCATGAGAAGTGCAACCCCGCCAAAAGGGGCCGATGATCAGAACCGGCCGGTGCCAACGTCTCCAGCTCACGCACCGTCACGCCACCGCGCGTCAATACATGGTCAATCGGCACCGCCAGGCGGCCAGCCGCGGCCGGCCAGCTCGGCAACAAGCCCTGACCAGACCGGCCGTCCTGCAACGCCCCGGTCGCCAACATCTCCTGAAAATGTGGCGAGGAGCTGGCCACGTTCAGATCACCAGCAATTACAAGCGGCCCCGTCTGGGCCGACGCAAACGCCGCCAGGACTGGCAACTCATCGTTGCGCAGCGCCCAGGCGTATGGGCGCACCGGGGCGAAGGTATGGGTGCCCAGGAGTCGGAAGGGACCGGCCGGTCCCGCAACTTCCGCCAGAAAATATGAGCGCAAATTGGCCGTTAGAAAGGGGTCGTCGGTCAGAGAAAAGGGGTAACGGCTCAACAGGATCAGGCCCGACGATGAATAATCAGTCCGCTCCGCCCGATAGGGGTAATCGGCCAGTTCGGCCAGGAATTGCCCCAGTTCTGGCGTTGCTTCCATCAGCAGCACCAAATCGGCATCAGCTGCCTCAATCTCGGCCCGGATGGCGGCGAAATCCCGGTTGCCGATGTAGACATTGTGGGAAAGGATGGTGACATCAGGGGAACCGGCCGGTCCCCCTGAAGCCGCCCCCATATACGGCCAGTAAACGGCTCCGGCCGAGAGAAACAGGATCGTCGCTAAACCCGCCGTCCCGTACAGGCGGCGGCCCAGGGCCAGCATCAACCCGCCGGCCAGCAGGATCAGCTGTTGTGAACGAAAGCTGGCGGCCAGATCCGCCAGCCAACTGTAACGGGCGAGCTGGCTGAACAACAAAGCTCCCGCCAGCAGCCAGACAAACAGGATAATGATTTGATTAAACAATACGTTGAGTAGTTCGAGCAATGATGGCCAGCTCCAGCGCATTCGTGCGGCCGGTCTGGCAAGCGTAATAGTTCCCATGCTGCCAGTTTAGGCAACATGGGCTGGCGCCTCCACCGCTTGCGGCGCCGTCTCAATGCACTCAGGTGCTTGCGAGCGAACGGAGGTTGGATTGCACGATGGCGCCAGCCGGGTCCAACGTCATTAACCAATCGGCCAGGTATTGGATGGCGACGTGGGTGCCCAGCGTCGGCCGCGGGAAGCCGAAATCGGCCAGGCCCAGGATGAGCTCGCCGGGCGTCCGCTGCCTGATGGACAGCCCCAGATGCTGGGTCACGGCGACCTCGCCCACATGGGTTTCCACCAACAGGCTTTGATCACGCACATTCTCAAATAGCTGCATGAAGCGAATGTGGCCTTCCGGTCCGGCCGGTTGATGAAAGGGGCTGAACTGTGCCTTGACCTGCGGCAATGTCAGCGTGGTCTGCAAAATGATGTGCGGCATCTCATACTCCTCGGGAATCGCGAACTCGGCCACTGGTGGGCTGGCCAC
>JACKBM010000028.1 GCA_020634575.1 Ardenticatenales bacterium
ACGGATTTAACACGGATTATTGAAATATAAGAGAAAAATCCGTGTGTAATCTGTGTTAATCCGTGGCCAAAATTCTTCAAGGAGTATTGATGAGTGAGCAGCAGGATGCTTATAGTGCCGCGGGGGTGAACCTGGCGGCGGCGGCGGCGGCGACCGCCGGGATGAAAGAGGCCATCCAGGCGACCTACGGGCCGGAAGTGCTGGCCGGGATGGGGGCGTTTGGCGGGCTGTATGATGCGGCGGCGCTGAAAAAGCTGGACCGGCCGGTCATCGTCGCCTCCACCGACGGTGTCGGTACCAAGACCAAAGTGGCCGCCACCATGGGCCGCTGGGACACCGTCGGCCACGACATCGTCAACCATTGTGTCAACGACATCCTGGTTCAGGGCGCGACACCGCTCTTTTTCCTGGATTACGTCGCCTCCTCGCGGCTGGAGCCGATCCAGATCAGCACCATCGTCAACGGGATCGCGGCGGCCTGCCAGGCGCTGGGCATCCCCTTGCTGGGCGGCGAGACGGCCGAGATGCCAGGTGTCTACCAGGAAGGAGAGCTAGATATCGTCGGGACGGTCATCGGCATGGTGGACCAGGGCAGCGTTATCGACGGCCGGGACATACAGATTGGCGATCAGATCATCGCCTTTCCGTCGAACGGGCTGCATACCAATGGCTATTCGCTGGCGCGCAAGGTGCTGGCCGGGATCGATTGGCACGAGGGCCGGCCGGTGGGCGACCTGAGCGTCGGCGAGGCGTTGCTGTTGCCGCACCAATGTTACCTGGCCGAGATCCGGGCGTTGCAGGCGGCTGGCGTGACGATCAAGGGGTTGGCCCACATCACCGGTGGCGGCGTGATTGACAATTTGCCGCGGATCTTACCGGCCGGTACCGCCGCTGACATCCACGTTGGCAGCTGCCCGGTGCCGCCGATCTTCGAACTGATCCAGAGCGAAGGCGGGATCTCCCAGGCTGATATGTTCCAGACCTTCAACATGGGAATGGGGATGCTGGCTGTGCTCAGCTCAGACGCGCTCGAAAAAGCCCACGAGGCACTGCCACATGCCTACCTCGTTGGTGAGATCGTGGCCGGCGCGGGCAAGGTGAGGCTGGCCGCATGAGCAAGGCTCGACTGGTTGTCCTTATCTCTGGCTCCGGCAGCAATTTGCAGGCGCTGCTGGATGCCACCGCGACGGGTGCGCTGGCGGCCGAGATAGTGGCTGTCATCGCCAACCGCAAGGCGGCCTACGGGCTGGAACGAGCCGCCCAGGCAGGCGTGCCCACGATCTATTTCCCGCTCAAGCCTTACCGCGACGATGGGCGTGGCCGCGAGCAATACGACCTCGATCTGGCCGCCCAAATCAGGGATTTGCGCCCCGATTTGATCGTTCTGGCTGGTTGGATGCACATCTTTTGTGCCGAAGTCATCAACCAGTTTCCGCGCCAGATGATCAACCTCCATCCCGCCCTGCCCGGCCAATTCAATGGCGCCAACGCTATCGAACGCGCCTTTGAAGCTTATCAGCGGGGCGAGGTCAGCGGCAGCGGCTGCATGGTCCATTACGTCATCCCCGCCGTCGACGAAGGCCCGGTCATCGCCCAGCGCGAACTCCCCTTTTTCCCGGATGACACCCTGGAAAGCTACAGCGCCCGGCTGCATAAGGCGGAGCATGAGTTGATTGTGGAGGCGGTGGGGAGAGCTGTTAGCTGTTAGCTGTTAGCTGTTAGCTGTTAGCTGTTAGCTGTTAGCTGTTAGCTGTTAGGATTATTTGGCACTTTTGCCTGATGTCAAAGGCGAACGGCCCACTAACAGCTAACAGCTAATAGCCAACAGCTCATTGTGACCATTACCAAAGTCCGGTGTCTCTTCTAACAGTGGCACACAGAATCGCGCTCCGTTTTTTCAATCCCTCCTCTGACGGGGCGCGATTTTGTCTCTTTTGCGAGACAGGCTAGGCTATTCGGCCAGCTTTAGGCCCAACTTTTTACCAACGACATCGCAAAAATGGCAGAACTGCCGGCCCCGCGCCAGGCAGCGTATGCGGTTGCGTCCAGACGGACATTGAGACGGACCAATGGAATCACAGATGAATGGCGACGAATTACAAAGCAACCTGGCCTCATCAAAGCCGGCACCCTACCTGGGTTGGGAGCAGCCTGGGGCCAGCAACCGGCCGGTCCGGTCCGAGAAGGGTGCGGACAATGGGCGAGTCCCGGTTGGTAGCCATACAGCGCGCGTCTGTGAGCTGGTCGACCAGGTCCTCCGTCAATTCAGCGCCCCGTATCCGGCTGATATCATCGACCAGGTCGCCGGCGCCATTCAGGATGATTTGGAGTGGCTAAGTGAATATTTCCTCCTCGTCAATGCATTTAGCGCTCACAGCCAGCATAGCCAGACAGTCGTCAATGATTTGCTGAGCATGTTTGTCCTGCTGCTTACCGGCATGGTCGAGACCGACGAAAACCGGCCGGCGCAAAGCCATCTTCTCACCAATTACACGGTCCTGCGGCACATCTAGCCATTTTCGGTCATCAATCCACCAACCCGACGGGTTGGCCGACCCGTCGGGTTAGCCAACCCCTCGCCCTATATCGCTGTCTACTAAAACGGCTCAAACCAATCCGCCGGAAGCTCATGGCCAAAGCCGGGCCCGTCGTTGGGCACCAGCCAACCATCTTCAGCGGCAGCCTGACCGGGGATGTTGATCGCTTCGGCCAGGGGGACGCCGGGCGGGGAGCTGATGAAGTATTCGAGCCAGGGAACGGCGGCCATGGCGTAGCTGAAATGCTGGCCGAAGACGGTGTGGCCGCCGCCGTGCAAAATAACCTTTTTGCCGGCCGCTTCCGCCGCGTGGGCGATCTTGATACAAGTTGTCAGGCCGCCACACCATTGGATGTCCGGCTGCAGAATGTCCACCGCATCGTGGCGGAGGGCCCAGAGGAAGGGGACGTGGGTGTACCAGTGCTCACCCGTGCTCAGGGTTTGCCAGGGCAGCCGGCGACGCAGTTCCAGGTGGGCATCAAAATCTTCGGAAACAAGACATTCTTCCAACCAGCGCACGCGATAGGGACGCAAGCGTTCGGCCAGACGAACGGTGTAATCCACGTCAAACGCCATCCAACAGTCCAACATCAGCTCACATTCGTCGCCAATCTGCTCGCGTACCGCGGCGATATGGGCCTCGTTTTTGTCGAGGCCGGCCAGCCCATCAGCTGGGCCATACTGGCAGGCTAATTTGAAGGCACGGAAGCCCAGTTCCTGGTACCAATCCACGTCGTTGCCAGTGCTGTAACAAAAAAGCTTCTCTTTTTGTGGCCCACCAATGAGGCTGTAGACTGGCTGGCCAAGCACACGCCCCTTGGCGTCCCACAGGGCCAGGTCGATGGCGCTGACCGCATAAGCGGCCAGACCGGTCGATCCATACGGCTTGGTCATGCGCCACATCATGTCCGAGAGCTTTTCGATGGCCAGCCCATCCTCGCCGATCAGGTTCGGGCCGAGGTGGTCGTTGATGATGGCGGCGACCGGCCCGCCGTGGCTCGTCTGGCCAACGCCCCAGGTGCCATCCTCCAGAGTCACTTTGCACCAGACTGATTCCCATTTAGGCAACCAGAGATCGCGGTGGGGCTTGTAACGGGGATACCAGGACATCGGGTTGGCCACTTCGGTGTGGACCCACCAGGAAGGACGACGGGGCGAGGTGCGAACCGGCCGGTCCGGCACGCGCAGACGCATCGCCTGAATGTCGACAATTTTCATGGGGCTGCTCCTGATTGAGGTTTCTGAGCGATGCCCCGAGTTTAGCAGGGGTACGGCCACGACGCATCATGGCCGCCCGTTGAGGGGTTGGGGGGAACCCGACGGGTTAGCCCCAACCCGACGGGTCCCTAACAACCCGTCGGGTTGTTCCGGTGCGGTTAGCTGCCCGGCGCCTCCGCCTCCCCGGTCGGGAACTGGGGGCTGCGAATGATGCTGCCATCATCGCTGACACGCACCTCGTATTCCTCGCCATTCACGACCATGGTTGTTTGCCAGCCTGAGGTGACAACGGCAGCACAGCTTTCGGCCGGGCCGCCCAGCCCCAGACAGCTGTCAGCAAACTCAGCCTGGTCCAGGGCACGAATTTCGATCTGCTCAGCATCAATCGCCAGCCGCTCGGCCAGCCAATCGTGGGCGGCCAGGACCGGCGCCGGTGGAATGCCATCCACGCCAAAATCAGTCTGTTCGGTTGCCTCGCAGGCCGTCGCCAGCAAAGCCAGGATCGTCAATAACGCCATCGCCAGATGGCGAGTTAGTTGCTTCTTAAGCATAAAGATTTAACCTCCAATACCTGTAGAAACGACAGAATCAGCCCCAGGTATACTGCTGATTCTCTTGACGATAACGCGAACGACGACCAGACGCCTGTGCCACCGGCACATTCATAGGTATAAATAAGGGCCTATATGAACAGCATCAGCGAACGCCTCGACCCTTTCTTTGAATCTATTGGCATTGAACCGCAGGCTATGGGGATGTCCGGCCGGAAATACAACGGTGTTTACAAGGGCCGCACCCTGAAAGCAGACTGCTCCTACCGTTCGCGTACGCGCTATGCCGGGCCTGTCCGCTATCGCAGCTATAACGGTCACCGGCTCAATTTCACGATGGGGACACCGCTCAAAACGCGGCTGATTCTGGCTTCGGCCGGCACGGTTGCCGGCGGCATCGCCGCTTTCATTAATCGGCGCAGCGGTATGACCCTGATGGAAGATCTGGGACCGGATTTCGCGCACCTGACTGTCTGGGCCCATGACCCGGCGTGGGTGCGGCAATTGCTGGCGCAGCCGGGCGCGCTGGAGATGATCAACCATCTGCTTCCGCCCGGTGAGTTGCCGCCCAATATCGCCGTCAACCTGCAGCCGGACCAGCTGCTGTACTCACAGCGGGTTGCCCTGGGCAAAGTCACCCCGGGCCGGGCCCGCAATTGGGTCACGGCGCTGGAAAATCTCCTCATCCTGGCCGAGCGCAGCCCGGCGCCAGGCCGGGTCGCCGAGCTAAGCTGGTATGAAAAGCAGGCGCGCAAGAACCCGACGCTGGTGGGCTGCGTGACGCTTTCGCTGATTTTTGGCGTAGTAATTGCTGCGGGATTCGCGTTTACGGGGTTTTTGCTACTGGTGAGCTTTCTTTTGAGTTCGATCGGCTGATCTCTCGTTTTATTTCTTGAGGGTTGCAGCCAGGTTGTTGGCACTGGGACAGGCGAGAACTGGCCAGCACGGTGGCTGGCCAGGGTAGAGATCTCTCGCTTTGTCCGGTTGAGCGTCTTGGTTAAGTGAGCGGCGCTCGAGATGACGGTGGCCCGGTGGGTGGGTTAGTGCAGGAAGTGGCGCTGGCCGGTGAGGACCATGACCAGCCCCAGCTCGTCAGCCGCGGCGATGATGTCGTCGTCGCGGATGGAGCCGCCGGGCTGGATAACGCAGCTGACGCCCGCAGCCGCCACCGCTTCCAGGCCGTCGCGGAACGGGAAGAAAGCGTCGCTGGCGCCGGCGCCGCCGGCCGCGCGCCCCTCCGCCTTACGGGCTGCCAGTTCGCTGGCGTCCACCCGGCTCTGCTGCCCGGCGCCGATCCCCCAGGCTACCCCATCCTTCACCACGACGATAGCGTTCGACTTGGTCCGAGCGCAAACCCGGTTGGCCAGGACAAGGTCACGCCATTGGGCCTCCGTCGGCTGTTTCTGGGTAACCACCCGCCAGGCGGCTGGATCACTGGCCACAGGGTCAGGTTCCTGAACGAGAAACCCGCCATCGACTGCTGAAAGGATGCGCCCCGGGGCGCCGGGCGCCGGGGCAGTCAAAACCCGGGTGTTTTTGCGCTTGCGGGCCAGGAGTTCCAGGGCATCGTCGTCATAGCCGGGGGCGATGAGGACGTCGGCCTTGGGGTTGGCGACGATCTGCTCGGCGAGGGCGAGGGTGACCGGCCGGTTCAAGGCCACCACCCCACCAAAGGCAGATTTGGGATCGCAGGCAAAGGCCAGCCGGTAGGCTTCTTCAATACTGTCGGCGATGGCTGCTCCGCACGGGTTGGCATGTTTGATGATCGCCGCCGCCGGCCCGTCGCTCAGCTCGTGGGCCAGCCGCCAGGCCGCCTCGCTGTCATAGAGGTTCAGATAGCCCAGCGCCATGCCCGAATGTTGCTCGACGCCATCCCACCAACCGCTTTGCCCCTGAAGCCGGTAGCGCGCCCCCTGCTGATGCGGGTTTTCGCCGTATCGCAGCGATTGGGCTCGAAGCAGGGAAAGATGGATTGTTTCCGGCAGCTGTTCTTCGCGCTGTAGCCAGTTGGCGATAGCCGCATCATAGCCGGCGGTGCTGGCAAAGGCTTTGATGGCCAGCCGCTGGCGCGTCTCGGCACTGGTGCCGCCCGTGGATATTTCGGCCAGGACGGCCGCATAATCGGCCGGATCCACCAGGATGGTGACGCGGACGAAGTTCTTGGCCGCCGCCCGCTGCAGGGCCACGCCGCCGATATCAATCTGCTCAATCGCCTCAGCCAGCGTCACATCAGGCTGGGCTACGGTCTCTTCAAAGGGGTACAGGTTGCTCACCACCAGGTCAAACATGGCGATGTTTTGCGCCGCCAGATCGGCCTGATCCGTGGGAATATCGCGGGCCAGGATACCGCCGTGAATAGCCGGGTGCAAGGTCTTGACGCGCCCGCCCAGGATTTCCGGAGCACCGGTTACGTCTGCCACTTCGGTCACAGGCAGGCCGGCTTCGCGGACGGCCCGGGCGCTGCCACCGCTGGCGACCAGCTCCCAACCCAGATCAACCAATCCGCGGGCCAGATCAACCAGCCCGCGCTTATCATACACGGATAAAATTGCTCGTTTAGCCATGTCTGGACTGTAGCACAGTCAGGAGGGGGGACAAGCGCCAGGAAGATATTTTAAGGTCGATTTACGACTCAAAGCCGCCGTTGGCCATAATCGCCCGGACTCGCTCCGGCGGGTAGCTTGCTTCCAGCTCAGCCGCCAGCTCATCAGCCAGCGGTTCCAGCTCACCGTCGCGCTCTTCCCAATCGCTGGCGCGCCATTCGGCCAGGTAAGCATCCGTATCGGTAAAGCCGGCCCGCATGGCGGCTTCGTCGATGGCCACCTGGAACCGCTGCGACAGCTCCCGCGTCGCCCGCTCCCGCCGGCCCGCCTGCACTTTCACCTGCGCGGGGATGTCCCGCCAATAAATAATCTGAAACTTCATTTTCATAAACTTTTTGCCGCAGATTTCGCGGATTTCACAGATGTTTGAAACGCACGATACCAACAAATCGCGAATAAACGAATCCTCAAAATCTGCGTCATCTGCGGCCAAAACCTCTCATCCCCACGGTTCGTGGACGAGTTCGATGAGGTGGCCGTCGGGGTCGTAGATGTAGATTTGGGTGGCGCCGTCGCCGCGGTCGCGGGGGCCGGCGGCGATGGGGATGTTGTTGGCCGCCAGGCCAGCCAGGGCCGCATCGACATTCAGGATGCTGAAGCAGATGTGACGATTGTTGGGCACTTCGTTTTCGGGGGACCGGGGCGGATCCCCAGCCAGCTGCTGGCTGAATGAGTCATGCAGCGTGTGGATTTCGTAGCCATTTTTGCGGAACCATTGGCCAGGAAAGTCAAAAGTCTGGGGCCGCTGGACCTGTTCCATGCCCAGGACATCGACATAGAACTGGCGGCTGGCCGCCAGATCGCGCACCACAATAGTGCAATGGTGTAAACGGCCGATCTCAATCATCAAACAATCCTCCGGTCTGACCTGTCAGCCGGGAATTGTCTCACACGATGAAGCCGGCAGGCAAACTCAGCTGTCGCGGCGGACAATGCCCTCGCGCCAGGCGTAGACGGCGGCCTGGGTCCGGTCCGCCAGGTGGAGCTTGCCGAGGATGTTGCTGACATGGCTTTTGACCGTCTTCTCGCTGATAAACAGCAGCTCGGCGATCTCCCGATTACTATGGCCGGCGGCGATGAGACGCAACACCTCCAGCTCTCGCTCGCTCAACTCCGAGAAGGCGTTGACGGCATCCTCCCGCGAGCCGTGGATCTCCTGGACGACCCGGGCAGCAATGCGCGGGTGCAGCACCGCCTCGCCGTGGGACGCTTGCCGCACCGCATCCGCCAATGCCTCCGGGCCAACATCTTTCAGCAGGTAGGAAAGGGCGCCGGCTCGAATGGCCGGGAAAATGTGTTCGTCCTGATGGTACGAGGTCAAGACAATCACCTGGGTGCGTGGGCTGACTTCTTTGACGCTGCGCGTCGCCTCCACGCCATCCATGCCGGGCATGATCAGATCCATCAGGACCACATCCGGGGCATGGTCGCGCACCATCTGGACCCCTTCCTCGCCCGTATCCGCTTCCGCCACGACATGGATGTCAGGCTGGGTCTCGAGAAAGGCGCGCACACCCTGGCGCACCATGCGATGGTCGTCGATTAATATGACCGTAATTGGCTCGTTCATGATTAAACCTTTTCGTAGCGGACCAGCGGGCAGTGGGCGACGATGGTCGTGCCGGCGCCCGGCCGGCTCTCAATCTGCAGGCTACCGCCAAGGGCGGCGAGCCGTTCATGCATGCTGTACAGCCCGAGGCCGGTGCCACTGACCTGGGCGACGTCAAAGCCCTGGCCATTATCCTGAATCGTCAGCGTAACATCGTCACTGCTCATGGCCACGTGAATATCCAGGGCGCCGGCCCGGCTATGTTTGGCCGCGTTCATCAGCGCCTCCTGGGTAACGCGATACAGCGCCTGTTCGATGTGCAGCGGCAACGGTCGATCACCCTGCACCCGGACCTGGGTGGGGATGTTTTGCTGGCGCGTCCAGCTATCGGCCAGGTTGCGCAGCGCCCGCACCAGCCCCATCCCATCCAACGCCGCCGGGCGCAGCTCCTGGATAAGCTCCGTCAGCTCTTGCTGGGCCAGCTGCGCGAGCTGCTCCGCTTCCTGGAGATGGGTTTTGGCCTGAACGGGGTTGTTCTCCAGCAAAGCCCGGGCCGCGCCGGTCTGCATGGCGGTAGCAAAAACCTGCTGTTTGACAGAATCATGCAGATCGCGCGCCAACCGGTTGCGCTCTTCGAGCATGGCCAGCTCCTGGCGGGTTTGCAGCAGAGTTTGCAACTCCTGGGCCATGCGATTGAGCCGGCGGGCGAGCAGACCAATCTCGTCGGCCGATTTGTCCTGAACCATAATGGAAAAGTCACCCTGGCTCCAGCTATCAGCCGCAGCAGTCAGGTTGCTCAAACGGCGCGCATAGCCACGCGCGGCAAAAAAGCCAAAGATGGTGCCTGCCACGCTTGTCAGGAGCAACGCGCCCAGGATGATGGGGCCGAGGGCGGCCAGCGACGCGGTAAAGATGTCACTGTTGTTGGCCGGCATGCGCAGGGTAACGATCAGGGCTCCTAACGTCTGGCCATCGTCTGCGAGGATCGGGCTGGCCAGAAAAGCCACCCCACTGTCGCTGTCGGTGTAATTGGCGTCGCTCAACTCCAGGTCGCCGGCCAGAACACCATCGAGGACCAGCTCAGCTTCAGCAGATAACGCGCTGCGGAGGTCGGCCGGGATCTGGTCGAGAGGGCGACCGGCGATGATCCGGCCGGTCGCATCCGTCACCGCCACATATTCCACATCGTCTACATTCAGGATGAGGTCGGCCGACCGCAAGTTCAGTCGCCCCCGGTTGTAAACGCTATCCAGCCACTCGCCCAGCGCGGCCACATCCGGCTCCTCCTCGGCAAAATAAGGAGGCAGCTCCTCGGTCATCTGCGGCAGTAGCGAGCTGATCATGACGCCAAACACTTCCACATCGATGAGCGTGTAGGCGAACAACAACAGTCCCAGCAAGGTTACCGTGACAATGAGCGTGGTGACCAGCGAATAGCTGAGCGCCAGCTTCCATTGCAGGCGCACAAAACGGGAGAAAAATCGTTTCAGCAAAGCCATAGGCAGTTCCGGTGGCGACTCATGAACTTATTTTACGTCAGAGCAAGCGAATTGAAACCCGCCCACGGATGCAATATTTGTCCGACGATAGGCGGAAAAGCCAGCGGGCGAGCGTAGTCTCGGCAGCGATAGATCGTCAGGTTGGCTGAACCCAACTATGTTTTAATGATCACATGAAAAAACTGGGCCTTCTCCTCACGCTATTTTGCCTGCCAACTTTGCTACTGGCCTGCCAGAAAAAGCCAGAGCGAACGGGGGGACCGGCCGGTCCCTTCTACGACCATTATTTCTACCAGGCGTTCCGTGATCAGCTACAGATCATCGACATCGCCGATCCCGCCAACCCGGTCTATCTGGGCAACCTGAACAGCAACGGGCGCACCGCCTATAACGGCTGGGTCGCTGGCCGTTACCTCTATGTGACAGAATACGATATGGCCACAACTGCCTATCAATTTGGTATCTACTCGCTGGAAGATCCAGAGCAGCCGACCCTTGTGAGAACATTGCCCACAACCAATTTTAATGGCCTTATCTTTTACGACGGCCTGGGTTACCAGATTGACGCAGAACAACAGCTGCTCCGGGTGATGGATTACAGCGATCCGTTGCAGCCGCGTGAGCTAGGCGCTGTCGCCAATGCCGAACCGGGTTATCCCCAGGTCAGCGGCGACTATGCGATGGTGGCCGATTTTGACTGGTGCGGTCGGGCCTCAATGTGCCTTTTCTCGGTTAATTTTTTTGCGATCGATGGCGTGGGTGACCTGCGCTTTGTGCAGCACGTCCCCATCGACACCCGGCAAAGCTCCGAGCGCTTCTTTCTGCGCGGTCACGAGCTGTTCTACCATGCCATTTCCATCGATGACGACCTGCAATTTCACAGCACTGTTACCGTACTGGACCTGAGCGCGCCGCTGGAGAACAATCTGGTCGGCACGCATCAGGTTGAGGGCCAACCCTATTATCTTTCTGACAGTTTGCTGCTTGTGCAGGCCTACAGCCAGACCAATATTTTCAACATGCAGCTATATGATAGCAGCGACGGCGCGAACTTCATTCCGCTGGGCAACTTCGACCTGCCGGGTTATCCCTTCAGCGCCTATCTGCGCGAAGAGCTGCTCTACATGCGCTACAACGTCTATGATGAGCAACAATACAGTAACGGCGAAGCGCTCGCCGTGGTTGATCTGACTGATCCGATGGCGCCTGAAATCATCGCCGATCTGCTCGTCATTCCTTGAATTTTGTCTATGCGAAGGATATTGCTCGTTGGCCTGCTGCTGGGATTGGCCGTCGCTGGCTGGTGGTGGTGGCGGACCGGCTGGTCCACCAGGCAGGCGCTGCCGTCCGGACCGCGGCCGCCTGTTACCGGCTGCTGCCCAGAGCCACCACCTTGCCGCCGCCCACCCTTTAGCCGCCAGCCGCGGCCTGGGCCAGGGCGGTCCACACGTCACCTGACCACGCCACCGCTGAACTAGCCCAGGCTGCCGGCTTCGAGACAATTGTCCAGGTCTTTGGGTCGGCGCGATCTGCAGCCCGGGCCAGACCAGTTTGACTGGGGCGCGGCCGACGCCATGTTGTCGGTTGCCGACCTTTAGCCTCAACCTCGTGGTCCGCCTGGACATGCCGCCGCCGGCTCAGCCAACGGGACAGGGGCGCCGGCTTCCTGATGAGGCCGCCTATGGCCGCTTTGTCGCCGCCCTGGCGGCCGCCATCAGGCCGGATTCGCGGCTGCATCATCTGGAATGAGCCCAACCTGGCGGCAGAATGGAGCCGCTCTGGCGGCAACTGCCCGATCACTTCCTCAACTTCGACGGCTGCGGCCTGGCCGGCTGACTACGCGGCCCTGGTTGGCCTGGCTTACCACGCCATCCGCCAGGCTGATCCCGACGCCCTGGTCATCGCCGGCGGCCTTGCCCCGACCAACGAGATCTCGCCACGGGCTTATGACGACCGGGAGTTCTGCGCCAGCTTTATGAAGTCGGCTGGTCGGACTGTTTTGATGTGCTGGCGGTGCATGGCTATGGCTTTGGCCTGCCGGCGGAAATGGGCTGGTGCGGCCAACGATGGGCTGAATTTGGCCCGGGTCGAAGTTTGCGGCAGATTATGGGGGAATATGGGGATAACCGGCCGGTCTGGATCACCGAGCTTGGCTACACCATCCATTCCCGTCTGCAACCCACCGTCTCCCTGACTGAACAGGCTGATTATCTGGCCGGCGCTTACCAGCACAGCCAGCGTGAATGGCCCTGGGTCACGCTATTCACGGTCTGGAACCTGACAGTTGGCCGGCCCGCTGAAGATGAGATGAGTGGCTACAGCCTCGTCGAACCGGACGGAACGCCCCGGCCCGCTTACGAAAAACTGCAAGCGCTTTTTACTGTTGACTGAGCCGGCGCACGTAGTTGACGATATGCCAGGTCTCCGTCTCCGTATATTGCTCATTGAAGGCGGGCATCGCCGTCCCTTCCTTGCCATTGCGGATCCAGAAGAACAGGTCGCCATCAGAATGGGCATCGGTGTGGCCGTCGGTGAAGTTGGCCGGCGCCGGGTTAAGGCCGAGAGCTGCTTCGCCGTTGCCCAACCCCTGAATACCGTGACAGGAGGCGCATTCCGCTTCAAAGGCGGCCTGCCCCTGCTGAATCGAGGTCTGGTCCGGCAACACCGGGTTGTTGAGGAATTTGGATGGTGTGTATTCGGTGCCAAAGAATGTTGAGCTGCTGCCCACCAATCCAGAACGCGCCAGTGAAAAGGCCAGCAACGGTATGAGTTGAACCGGCTATCAGCGACCCGGAAGCGAGAAGCCAAACCAGATCAGGCCCAGCAGAATAAGGCCGAAACCGATGATGGCATTGTTTAATAATGTCGTCGTGCTGGCCAGGGCGTCCGCGCTGCGCCCGCCTGACATCCTGGATGGCGCTGCCCAGACCCGCATTGAGCCGGTGAGGGCGCAAAGCATCGCCAACGCTCCGGCACGGGCCACCCTTCCACCTGCCACCGCCGATGAGGCTGATAAACGCCCTTCCAGCCGGTAAAGACTCGTGTCGAGCTCTCCGGCACCGCTTCGCTGGCGCCCAACGATTGCTCAGAAAGGTGAAGCGAATATCCACTTGGCTGATGTCGCTGACCGGCTGCCTGGCAGCATCCGTAACGGCGATGTCGAAAACATTATTGCCGACCAGGCCGGTTTCAGTGGTTGCGGTGAAGGCAGATCTTCGACCTGCTGCTTTGAGAATTGCCCACACTTCGTCAGCCGGAAGCGGCGCATCAGCGCCGCGTTGGGCGTCTGTAGTCCGGCGGCGCCAGGATGATGAGAAAAGGCCAGAATTGCCCAGCGCGCAGATTGTTAAAACGTCGCGCAATTGCGCTGCGCGGCAGGGCCAGCCGCCGCCTCCGCCTGGCGCAGACGCGGTTTAATGTACAGGTTGACAGTCGGGAGCGAGGGCAACATCAGCCCGAGTTTAGCCAACAAGATGCGGCCGTAAATTTGTGCCGAACAATGCTGTCCAGGTGGCGACGTGACAGAAGCCTGATAGACGCCGCTGGCCATAAAGCCGACCGAGGGCCGGCCAGTAGAGAAAATTGCACAATAAGTGCAGATTGATGCTTGTCGGAATCGCCGGCGCCGCTCCGGTATACCAGGCGGCCAGGCAAGCTGAACCAACCCCGCCCCAGATACCGGCCGAAGCAAATGAACGGATCGGTCAGCGTTGCGTTCAAAGAATCGCGCAACAGCGCGGCGCTGTGGCTATCAGCGCGCCAGCGAGCAGCATCGTCAGCGCCAGACCCGCCCAACAGAGCGGGTCTCGCCCACCGGCCGGAAAAGCCCGAATTTCGCCTGGAGTATGGCGGCCAGGATAAGGTCACGAGTCACGGCCCAGCCCATCCAGCCAACGGGTCGACAACCAGGCGATCAGGTTGTTGCCGGTAAACACATGGGTGTTGATCGGTCAGGGTCAACATGGGCCACGATCATGAGTGACACGGCCACCAGGCTACAATGAGGCCAGCGTTGTAAATCTTTGGTCGACCGAAGCTAATTTTCCGGAGGTCACTGGCCGGTCGGGCAGGCGGCCAGAGAACCGGTCGAAACTGAACAGCCCCAACAGCAGCACAATCGCCGTCAATGACAACCAGCGCAATGCACTCAGCGGATCAATCTGCGCCGCGGTCTGCGTATTACCCACCACCCCGGCCAACAGGCCACGCCGATACCTAACGAGTAGGTGCCGGTGGTGCTGACCATCAACGGCCGACAGCACCTGCCAGCTGACCAGGTAGGTGCCATTGTCCAGCGGCGGCAAATGGCAAAATGAGACTGCTATTTTCGGTGCCTGCCAGCGCGCGCCGACTCAATGCGTTGTCCTGCCTGCGTGAGCAGATCAATCCGGCTCAATTCCGGCACCACCGGCCCATTGAACTGGATGCGCAGCCCTCAGGCGCCGTCTCTGATGGTATTGGCTGTTGGCACCGGAGGTAACTGGCACCGCATGGGCCAGCGCCTCGCTGGCGGCGGCAGCAAAGCAAGGTTATGGTCAGAAATGCGGGACGCTTCATAAGACAGGGTCCCCCAACCCGACGGGTTAGGGGGACCTGACGGGCTGGTCAACCCGTGGGTTCGCGAACCTATTCCTCGACGGTGATATGAATCATCGCACCGTCTTGTATTCGATATGATCGCTGTTGGCCACCGACAGCAACCTGTATTCACCCGGCTCCAGGCCACGCACCGTCTCGCTGGTGTTCAGCCTACAACCATGCCGTAAGGAAACATCGTTGAGATAGATGTGCCAATGGTTGCCATCAACACCATAGTCAAAGTTCTCAAAGGCAACTTCGCTACGAGTAAATCTTCGCCGTTGCGTGCAAAGGTGGCGCCATCGGCCGGGCTCAGGATCAATAGTGGCGTTATTTTCGTTAGGGATCCGATTGGCCGCTTCGTCGTCGCTGTGCTCGTGGTCCATGTCTTCCATATCGAGGGTCCATGCGCTCAGCTATGTCTCATGATCCATCTCTTCCATGTCTGAATGGTCCATTTCGTCCATGTGTTCATCAGCAGCCGGTTCGGCCACACTGCTGCCACAGGCCGCCAGGGCCAGGACAGCCAACAGCGAAAAAGAGAGTAAAAAGTAACGTACAACTTTCATATCACGCATCGTTTGTATCTCCAGACTGGGACGCTTTACGCAAACCTAGCGCACCCAGGATTAAGCTCAAAAAGCCAATGATCGGCCCGATGTAAGCGATGAGCCGAGCTGAACGCAGATCAGCCGTCAAAAGGTCAATCTGCGCCTGCATTTCATTGCGAACGGTCAATGTATCCGGTGCCGTTTCCGGGAATTGCAGCCGGGTAGCCGGGAACACTTCATCCGCATCCATCAGCAGGTCAATTTCGGTATCGTCCAGCAACCCAATCAGCCGCACCGAAAAGGTGCCACGTACCGTCGGAATCAGGTCGGCCGTATAGCGACCCGGCTCCTCAGCCGATGGGATCAGGTTGACACGCAAGGTCTGGTCCGCATAAACCAACTCGGTTGTCAGATCGGCCTCGGCCCCGGTGACTGGCGCGCCGCTGGATTCATGTTCGATTTCGAGCAGGAGGGCATTGCGTTCGCCGACAACGGGCGGCTCCGACAGCCAGCCCAGCACGAAGACATAGTCGCCGACAACCTCGCGGCCATGCGCCAGCGCGGCTTGCGACCGGCCGGTCAGGGCCAGCAGCAGCAACAGCAGGAAGATGCCTACCAGCAGACGCGGACGGATGATTAATTGGGATTTTGCTGACATCGATTCACCTATTCAATAACCGCCAGCCATAGGGCAGGGGCATTTTAGCAACCAGAAACAACGGATGCTGCTCATCCGCTGCAAACATTTCAGGGAAACAGCCTGGTTATAGGCGTGGGGGCGGGGTCGGTACGGCCAGGGCGACAACGTGGGGCTGGCAAACAACCTGAGGTAGACGAAAGTTAATGGCCCAGAAGAGGCCAATGGCCAACAAAAACGGCATCACAGCGCCGTAAATACCCACTGCCTGAGCTGCCGCCGGCATTTGTGTCTCAGCATTCTCCTCACCAGCACAGATTCTGAGATGCATGGGTGCTTCCAACAGACCAGCCTGGCAGATATGAACCTCAGCCGGCGTGATCAGGGTCAAAAACAGCACATTCAGCAAGAACCAGAACCGCATCATCCGACCAGTTTAGCAATATGGTCTGGCGATGTCCAACGAGAACTAAGCTCCTATTCATTTTTATAAAACATAAACCGGCTTATGGTATAACATCGCACTCAAGTGCTTGCCCGACCGGCCGGTCGGCTCATAAAGTACCCAACGCCCGCGCAGGGAACATGTTATGGCCCACTCTACCGCGCCAAAATGGCGCTTTTTGCCCACGCTATGTCTGCTCGCCCTGATGCTGGCCGCCTGCCAGACAGCGCCAGCGCCGCCAGCCAGCCCCAGCCCAACCGCCTTACCGGCACCGACCCTGCCCCCAACCGTGCAGCCAACCAGGCCAGCGACGGCAACGGGACCGGCAACCTTGCCTCCGCAACGGAGCGCCAGCCCAACCCCGGCCAGCCTTTTGGCGGAGACAGCGACCCTGCTGCAGCCTTTCCTGGAAGCCACCGGCCTGGATCTGGCCGTGACGCCATTGGCAGGCGAGACGATGGTTTGGGCCGCGTATACGGTAGGTGACAGGGGGGCGGCCGAGCACCGGTTATGGCTGGTGGGGCGGGAACCGGCCGGTCTCCACATCCTCGCCGAACAGGAGCTCACGCTTTTCAACACGCTTCTGCCCGAGCAGATCCGCGAGGTACAGGTCAGCCCGGCTGGTATCTGGCTGGAGCTGAACGGCCCGGCGGCAACGAGTGACGACAGCTGTTACCAGTTGTTGCACTACCAGGACGGCGCCATCAGCCCCAGCCTGACCCATTGCCATCCCGTGCTGGCCAGTGACGGCATCACCGATCTGAACAGCGATGGCGTGGCCGACCTGGTCCTCAATGACAGCGTGCTGCTCTGCCCCGGCTGCGGCATCATCCAACCGGCGTACCGTGTCCTGAGCTGGACAGAGGCCGGCTGGGCGGAGATCAGGCTACAGGCGCAGGTCGCCTCCACCGATACGGCGTTGCAGGCGGCCAATCAGCAGATGGTCGCCCTGGCCGAGGCCGGCTTCTGGCAGGCCGCCGCCGGATTGGCGGCGACGATCAGCCGCGCCGAGCCAGTCGTCGCCTGGAATGCCAGCCTCATCGAGTATCATGTCGCCGCTTTGCAGGCCAGCCTGATTGACGGTACAGACATCCAGCGCCTTTTCACCAATCTCTTTCTCGGCGATTATGAGGCCACGGCAACCCTGTTGCGCCCCTATCCGCCCGAAGAACTGTTCACCGGCCAGCCCGAGATTTTTGCCGGCCAGCCAGCCGAGCAACTTTTGTCGTTGAGCGATGTGATCGTGGCCCGCGCCGAGCAGGCTCTGGCGACGGACGCCCAGCTCGCCGCCGCCCATTTTCTGCGCGGCTGGGCCCTTTACCTGGCGGATCCAGCCGACCCAAACGCCTTGCAGGCTATCGAGCAGGCGGACCGGCTGGCGCCTACAGATGCGCTTTTCGCCGACAGTCTCTTCTATTTCTATAACCACCTGAACTACAGTCAATAAGTTCAGCGGAGGCACAGGTATGACACAGCGACAATCCAAACAACTGACGTGGATCACGATTGGCTTCATCATTTTGCTCATCGGCATCGTGATCGGCGCCGACACGGGCTTTGAGGGGTTTCGTGCCTTCTACAATGTCCCCGGCGGGGACAAATTGGGCCATTTCCTACTGATTGGCACGCTCGCCTTCCTGGTCAATGCCTCGCTCGGGGCACGCCGTGTCCGTCTGGGGCCGCTGCAGCCGCTCCTGGGCAGCTTGCTGGTCACACTGGTTGTAACCGCTGAGGAATTCAGCCAGATTTTTCTGGCGCACCGCTCATTTGATCTAATGGATTTGACGGCTGATTTTGTCGGCATCCTTATCCTCGGCCGGCTGGCGGCTCACCTGATACGCAAGGAAAGTGAGTAATGGTATCCCGACGGCACTGGATCATTCTGGGCGTGGTGGGCGGCTTCGGCTGCCTCGCCTTTGTCGCGGTGGTGATCGTCGTGCTCGCCGGCGGCCTGGTGATGGTGGCTGGCGATCTTGACGCTGAGGCAGCTACGGTGGAATCCACAGCACCAGACGCCGCCCAGATTGATCTTTGCCGGAATACGCTTGGCATTCGGGCTGAGGTCGAGCTGACTGTTGAATACTACCTGTTTCAGCCCGGCTTCCTGGATGACAGGCTGGAATGTCGTTTTCGCGTGGAAGCTGATACGCTTGACGATATTTTCATCGCCGGCATTGATCCATACGACGAAGGCACCCAGGAACTTGCGCCCGGCCGGTTCCTGCAGCTCACCATCGAAAATCCCACGCCCGGCGTTTACCTGATCACCGGTTACTGGTTTGAGACCTGATCTTAACCTCCAGGTTGGTTGGCGTATAATAGCGCCCTTATGAACCAGACCACGACGTCGACCAGTGACACATTATCTCCGCAAACCTGGGCTGTCCTCATCGCCATGCTGATGATTGACAGCTTTCATTTGATATTTGGCCGGCTGCTGACCAATTACATGTCACCGTTCGTATCGGCGCTATTTTTGATGCTGGTGGCAACGATCGAAGTCGGTGCCGTGTTGGCCTGGCGGCGGGCCATCGATTGGCGGGTTTTCTGGCAACATCGCTGGTTTTTCCTGGCGATCGGCGGCCTGGTGGCTGGTTCCACGGTGATGAACTATACCGCCGTGACGCTCATCGATCCCGGTACTGCCTCTATTCTTGGCCGGTTCGCAACGGTGGTGACGCTGGCCCTCAGCTATTTCTGGCTGAAAGAAAGCCTGAGCCGGCAGGAACTGATCGGGGCGGCGCTCTGTGTGGTCGGCGCTGTCACCATCACGTTCCAGCCGGGCGACCTATTTCGGACCGGCTCTCTCCTGGTCATCGGCGCCCTGAGCTTTTACTCGCTGCACATCGCCATCGTCAAACGGTATGGCGACAACATGGATTTTGGCAATTTCTTTCTCTACCGGGTCGCCACCACGGCGGCCTTCCTGGTGATTTTTACCCTGCTCAGCGGCAACGCTGCCTTGCCCCCATCCAGGCAAGCCTGGCTGATTGTACTGATCGCCGCCACGGTGGATGTCGTTGTGAGCCGGCTGCTGTACTACTGGGCGCTGCGGCAGATGCGGCTGGGCATCCACACCATCCTACTGACCATGACACCGGTGCTGACCATCATCTGGTCCAGGCTGTTTTTTGCCGAAAGCCCGACGCCACAGGGGCTGATCGGCGGCGCCATCGTCATGGCCGGCATCCTGCTGGTCGCCGTCGCCCAGCAGCGCCGTGCCCGCTAGTTTAACCCGTCGGGTTCGCTAACCCGTCAGGTTGGCCGACCCGACGGGTTGGTCAACCCCTCACCCAAAAGGATACTGTTGATGAGTCAAATTGATCCGAACCATTTTACGGCCGCCCTCAAGGCCTTGCTGCACGAAACCTTCTACAAGGTCGATGGCCACTTTCTCGACCGGGGTGACTCGCTATTTGAGACGCTGGCCCAGGTCTCCGCCGCGGAAGCGTCCCTGCCGGTGGGTGGCCGTTGCGCCACCTTGGCGGCGCAGGTGAAACACACCGCCTACTACCTGGAAGTCGTCGTTGATTCAATCCAGACAGTCGATTTTCCCGGGGCTGACTGGGGCCTGATCTGGCAAACCGTCAGCGCGGTGGATGAGGCGGAGTGGGCGGCCATACAGGCGGAGATGCACAAACAGTATGAGCGCATCATCGCCCTGATCGATGGCGCGCCAGCCTGGCCCACCGAGGCCCACCTGGCCGGCGCCATCGCCGTCGTCGCCCATTCAGCCTACCACCTGGGCGAGATTCGCCAGGCGCTGTGTACGCTTAAGAACGGTTAATTGATTGGGTGAGGGGTTGTGGGGGACCCGACGGGTGGTAGCCGACCCGTCGGGTCCCCCACAACCCCTCACCGCCAGAAGGAGGAGAGTGATGCAAGCCCAAGGGGTCAACCCGATTTTACCCACCCCATTCCTGGCCGATGGCGCCCTGGACATCCCCAGTCTGCGCCGGCTGATTGATTTCCAGAAAGCGGCCGGCGTAAATGGCGTCGCCATCCTCGGTTTTATGGGTGAGGCGCATAAGCTGTCGGAGGCGGAGCGGCGCCAGGTCATCGAAGTCGTCGTTGAGCAAAGCGCCGGCGAGCTGGATGTCTGGGTGGGCGTACGCGCCCTGGGGACGATGGGTGCCGTCGAGCAATCCCGGGTCGCCCAGGCTGCCGGCGCTGACGCCGTTTTTGTCGCCCCTATCGAAATCCAGAATGACGAAGCCCTGTATCAGCATTTCAAAACGGTGGCGCAGGCAATCGATATTCCGGTCATGATTCACGACCTGCCGGACTCCTTTCACACCATTCTGTCAGCCCCGCTCATCGCGCGGCTGGGTCGGGATGGCTACTGCCCCTTCATCAAAATGGAGGACCCGCCCATCGGCCCCAAAATGAGCCAGATCGCGGCCTTGTCCGAAGGGAAAGTTGGCGTTTTCGGTGGTTTGGGTGGCCTCTATTACCTGGAGGAGCTGGAGCGGGGCGCCCTGGGCATCATGACAGGCTTTTCTTTCCCAGAGGTGCTGGTCCAGATCTTCAATGAGTATCGGAGCGGCGATGTTGACAGAGCGCGGGCCACGTTTGACCATTACGCCTCGCTTATCCGCTACGAGTTTCAGCCCAAAATCGGGCTGGCCTATCGCAAACATATCTACCACAAACGGGGCGTCTTCAGCACAACCACTGTTCGCCCGCCGGCGATGGGGCTGGACCCGTATTCCGCCGCTGAACTGGAGCGAACGATTGCGCGGGCTGGCCTGAAGATTTAGATTGCTGAGGGGTTGGGGGGAACCCGACGGGTTGTTACCGACCCGTCGGGTCCCCCCCAATCCCTCGCCGTATCAACCGGCCGGTTGACCCCTCCCCCAGCCGGCTGACCCCAAATCCATCCCGCATTCCCCCAACTTCCACCGCGTGGTGGGTTCGCGCCCACTCCCTTTCCTCTATCCTTCTCCCATACATTCACAACAACCAAGACCGGCGCCGCCCATCGTCTGGCGCCCGGTCCGGGAGAAAGGCATGAGTACGGTTATTGAGGTTCAGAATTTACACAAACGTTATGGCGATCATGTCGCCGTAGACGATATCTCCTTCAGCGTTCAGCAAGGCGAGATCTTTGGCATCATCGGCCCTAACGGCGCCGGCAAAACTACCACCGTCGAGTCCATCATGGGCCTGCGCAAGCCGGATGGCGGCACGGTCCGCGTCCTGGGCGCCGATCCGCAGCAGAATCGTGAAGCGGTCGTCCAGCGCATTGGCATCCAACTCCAGGAAGCCAACCTGCCGGAGCGGCTCAAGGTGTGGGAAGCCATCGACCTGATGGCCACCTTCTACGAGCAGACCGTTCCCTGGGAACCACTTTTGGCTGAATGGGGGATCGCCGACAAAAAGAACACGATGTTTGGCCAGCTCTCCGGCGGTCAAAAACAACGCCTTTTCATCGCCGCCGCCCTGGTCAATGACCCGGAAATTGTCTTTCTCGACGAGCTGACCACCGGCCTGGACCCCCAGGCCCGCCGCGCCACCTGGGAGATGGTCCGGGCCATCCGCGACGCCGGCAAAACGGTTGTCCTGGTCACCCACTTCATGGACGAGGCCGAGGCGCTTTGCGACCGTATTGCCATCATCGATTCTGGTCGCGTCGTTGCCCTGGACACGCCGGCGCAACTCATCGCCCAAACAGCCCAGGGCACACGCATCCACTTTACCAACGTCAACGGCTACGATGCCCAGCAGCTCCGCAACCTGTCCGCCGTCAGCCGGGTCGATATGGCCGGCCGCCAGGTGACAGTCCACGGCGACGGCCCCCTCCTGGCCCAGGTCGCCGTCGCCCTCGCCGAAGCAGAGATCACCCCCCGCGACCTCCGTCTCGAGCAGGCGGACCTGGAGGATGTGTTTATTGCGCTGACGGGGCATGGGTTAAGAGCCTGATGAGCATTCGTCAGTAAGGTGATCAGGACGGGCCGGTGGCCCTTTCAGCCGTCAGTACGCGGGCGTGGCCCGCTTTCAGTAACGCTTACTGAACGGGCCGCAGGCCCATACTGACAACCGAAAGGGGCGACAGCCCCGTACCGACCGCCGACCAACTAAAACAATCACCCATGAAAGGATTTATCATGAAAAGCTTCCTCAAACTTCTCACTGTTCAATTCAAACTATTCTACCGCGAGCCGATCGCGTTCTTTTTCACGCTGGTCTTTCCCACCTTGTTGCTGGTGCTTTTTGGCATCATCTATGGCAATGAGCCGGCCTTTGGGACGCCGTTTGGCTATATCGATGGCTCAATTGCCGGGCTGTCCGGCATCATCATCGGCACGGTGGGGCTGGTGAGCATCCCGGTAGCGACGGCGACACAGCGGGAGCAGCGCGTGCTGCGCCGGCTAAAAGCGACGCCGATGAATCCGCGCACTTACCTCGCTGCGGATGTGGTCATCAATTACGTGATCGCGCTGGTGGGTCTGGTTGGGCTCATCGTCATCGCCCGGCTGGTTTTTGATCTGCGCTTTGAGGGCAATTGGCTGGCTATTTGGGCCGCCTTTACCCTGGCTGCCATCGCCTTCTTCTCGGTCGGTTACTTCCTGGCCAGCCTGGCGCCCACCAGCCGGATCGCCACCGTGGTGGGCCAGGTGCTGCTCTTCCCCATGATGTTCCTGAGTGGCGCAACCATCCCGTTGCAGGTGATGCCGGATGGGGTCCAGCAAGTGGCCAAATGGATGCCGCTTACTCATGTGGTTGGCCTGTTGCAGGATCTCTGGTTCGGCCGGGGCTGGAATGTGACCTCGCTGATTGTACTGGCGGCTCTTATCCTTCTGGGTGTGACCCTGTCCAGCCGCTCTTTCCGTTGGGAATAGTTGTGTTAAGATAAATCCTCCCGGTGCATCGAGCGCCGGGAGGATAGGTTGGTGCCATGACGCTGCAAATAAATCAACCTGAAGAAAAGCATCATGTTGACGCCTGGGAGAGACTTGGTTGGATCTGGACACTCCTTTTCTTGCTAAGCGTCCTGGTCTCGCTGTTCTTCGCCCTGCGCAATGACAGGATGGATCCAGATAGCCGGCGGTTGAGCTGGCTGCTTTGTATCCTTCTTTTAATCATCCACACGGGCGTAGTCTACTTTATTCGCCGACGGCCAGATAATTTCCGTGAATACCAGCTGCCGCTGGCCGTCTACGTTGCCACTCTGCTGGCGATCACCATCTGGCTGATCAGCCTGGATGATGCCTTCTATTTCCTGCTGTTCACAGCTTATGGGCAGATTTTCAGCCTGCTGCACATGCGCCTGGCCATCCCCGCCATGCTCATCCTGACGACAGCAGTCGCTGTCTCCCAGGCTCGGGCTGAAGGGATTGCCCTGAGCTGGAGCAGCCCTTTTGTCATCTACTACGTGGCCGGCTCTTTAGGTGGCATCTTTATGGCGTTCTGGATTTACGCCATCATTGAGCAGAGCGCCAAACGGCGCGAGCTAATCAAGGAGCTGGAGCAAACCCAAAGCAATCTGGCCGCAGCAGAGCGGCGTGAGGGGCAGTTGGCTGAACGGCAACGCCTGGCCCGGGAGATCCATGACACGCTGGCGCAAGGCTTTACAAGCATCGTCATGCATCTGGAAGCGTTGGAAGGCGCCTTGCCTGAAACCAGCGAGATCGCCCAGCGTCACCTGGACATGGCGCGGCAAACGGCCCGTGACAATCTGATGGCCGCCCGGCGCGTGGTCGCCGATTTACGGCCGGAATTGTTGGAAAAGGAGCCATTGCCTCAGGCGCTGGAACGGGTCGTCAGTAGTTGGTCACAGGAAACCGGCATCCAGGCACGGGCCAATTTCAGCGGGGAGGCGCTGGCGCTGCACCCGCAGATCGAGGTCACTTTACTGCGCGCCACACAGGAAGCGCTCAGCAACATTCGCAAACATGCCCAGGCCGACGAAGTTAATGTGACGTTGACCTATTTTGGGGAACAGGTCATGCTGGATGTGCAGGATAACGGCATCGGCCTGAGCCGCAGCCGCTTGAATGGGGCCGCCGGGCAAGCCAGCGGCGCCAGCAGCGGTTTTGGCTTGCAGGCGATGCGAGAACGAGTCGCCCAGCTGAACGGGACGCTGTCCATTGAAAGCTCCGCCGACGAAGGGACGACCCTCGTGGTCGCGATACCAGTATGAACAAGATCCGAATTATCATTGTGGACGACCATCTGGTCGTGCGTGAAGGGCTAAAGGGGATGCTCGCCGCCCAGCCTGATTTTGACGTGGTCGGTGAAGCGGCCGACGGCTCAGCCGGGGTCGCCCTGGCCTTGCAGGCAACCCCCGACGTGATTCTCATGGACCTGCGCATGCCGGGCACTGACGGTGTCGGCGCAATTCGGTCCCTGAAAGCGCTCAACCATCCCAGCCGGGTCCTCGTCCTGACCACCTACGACAGTGATGCCGACATCGTGGCGGCGGTTGAGGCAGGGGCAACCGGTTATCTGCTGAAGGACACGCCGCGGGCCGACCTGTTTCGGGCGATCCGGGCGGCGGCGGCGGGCGAATCCGTCCTGGCGCCAGCCGTGGCAGCGCGGCTGATGAAGCAGGTGACCGAACCGGCCGGTGAACTCCTCACCGCCCGCGAACTGGAAGTGCTGGCCCAGGTCGCCCGCGGCCTCAGCAACCGCGAGGTCGGCAAATCCCTGCACATCTCCGAAGCAACCGTCAAAACCCACCTCATCCACATCTTCGGCAAACTCGATGTCAGCGACCGCACAGCCGCGGTCACCGTAGCCCTGGAGAAAGGCATCCTGCGCCTGGACCGTTAGGGAGGAAAAATGGCACCCATTTCGACAAAAATCGACGACGAGGTTCTGAACATCGGCGGGCGGCAGATTACGCTGCGCCGCCAGACCGTCTCGGGCGTGTGGCGACCGGCCGGTTTTGTCTACCAGCGGCCCCGCGCCATCCTGGTGAGCGATGCTACGGGTGAGCAGCTGATCCCGATCCCCGACGTGACCCGCCAACTCCAGCTCACCTTCCTGGGCCTGGCCGCGCTGTTCAGCTTGCTGACAGCGCTCAGCGGGCTTTTTAGCCGAAAAACAAATTAGGAGAAAACATCATGCCAGAGAAATTCTCTGATCAACTTTTCAGTTTGCCAGTCGAAAACTGGGACAAAGGCGTCGCCCTGGTGAACCGGCTGTACGACGTGGCCGAGCAGGGCGCAGTCTATAGCGAACCGAGCGAGCACCACGGCCACACCATCATCACCGCCTCCGAAGTCAGTGTCGGGCTGGGCTTTGGCCATGGCTTTGGCGGCGGCAGCGGCGTGGCGCCGGCTGAGGGTGACGAGGAAGCGGCGAGCGTCGGTGAAGGGGCTGGCGGTGGTGGCGGCGGTGGCGGGGCGACGAGCAACCGGCCGGTCGCCGTCATCAGCATCAGCGAAGCCGGCGTCCGCGTCGAGCCAATCATCGACGTCACCAAAATCGCCATCGCCGCCGCCACGGCCTTTGGCGCCATGGGCCTAATGCTCAACCGGATGAAAAAGCTGGCTGGCTGAGCAAGTTGCGAGGTCATTCCTGCGAAAGCAGGAATCCGCCGGACGTCAATTCGCGGACGATCTAGAGACAATTTTGCCTGACTGGTGCCAGTAGTGCTTGTTACAATACTGGCTCAGACATGCTGATCCACCAGGATCACATTTCCGTCCGGATCCTTCAGCACAAAGCTGGCGGGGCCAGTTGAGGTCTCATCTGCCTCGCTATCCAGCGCCAGGCCAGCGGCCTTGAGCTGCGCCTGCAATTCACGCACGTCGGTGTAGTCCGGCAGCGGCTGGCCTGCCTGGTCCCAACCGGGATTAAAGGTCAGGATATTGCCCTCGAACATTCCCTGAAACAGCCCCAACACATGGTCGCCGTTGTGCAGCATCAGGTAACCATACTCCGGGTTACCCCCGAAGACGGTGAAGCCCAACTTCTCATAAAATGCTTGCGAAGTGGCCAGATCCTTGACCGACAGACTGACAGAAAACGCGCCTAACTGCATGGTAACACTCCTGGGTGAATGGTTTTTCTCACGACTAATGAATATTAGCACGCATGTTCTATTTTTCCAACCGCAAAATTGTGCCGGAAATTGTGCGTCTCGAATGACCGAATGGGGTGGGTGCAACCCGACAGGTAGGGATTCTCCTGTTGGGTTGCCGCCCGCCCCGTGGCGCACGCAGTGCGCCCACCACGTCAAACCACTTCCTGCTTTGGCTCTACTTCGAGCCTTGCCGGTGCCTGGGCGCGCTTCCGCGCGCCGGCGGCGGGGCGGCAACCTGTCGGGAGAGGCACCCTACAGGTTGCGCCCCGCCGCCCCGAAGCGCTACTCGTCCACCACCCCCGGATAGGTGGCATCACTCATGCCCAGCATCCCTTTCACAAATTGGATGTCGCCGATGTGGCGGTGGGAATGGGTGATCAGGTGTTGCAGGCGCCAGCGCGGCGTGAAGGGGTTGAAGGGGGAATTCTCATGGTGGATTTCCCGGCCGAATTCGTCGAAATCCTCGCTCACCCCGGCCAGATAGGCGCTGGTCTCGGCCATAAGCCCCGCGTGGTAGCGCTGCAGCCAGCCCTTACCGGCCGGTAGCCCATCCACCTGGGCATCCGTGTAGCCAGTGCCGTTGGCCCAGCCGTTATAGCCCGTGCCGGACGGATCAAAGCCGGTTTCCTCAACCAGCCCCAGCCGGTGCCAGGCATCCTCAGCCTGCGGCTGCCCCAGGATGAGATGGTTCAGGTCCCGCTCCCAGGAGCGCAAGATATGAAAAACAAGATAGCTGATCGGGTTGAGATGCGGCCCCGGCCGTTGCCCCACCTGCGCATCGGTCAGCGGCGCAATCTCCCGCGCCAACCGCTCACTCATCTCCTCGATCAGCTCCTGGTAAATCTCCCGCTCAATATGCGCCCGTTCCCAACTCACCTTATTCCGAATCGTCGCCATCCTGTTGCTCCTTTGCCAATGCTTTTTCGAGTTGTTGGTTGCTGTTTTGGCCACGGATTGGCACGGATTTGTCACGGATTCATTTTTTGTAAGAAGTGACTGCGGGCAGCCGCATTGCTCGATCCAAAAAAGAAATCCGTGTTTAATCCGTGCTAATCTGTGGCCAACTCCCCTAATAGTCGGTCAGGGGAACGCGCCGGCCGGTGGCGTTGGCGGCGAGGGCGGCGGCGATGAGGCGTTGGACCTGGTAGCCGTCGTGGAAATTGGGCGTGACCGGCCGGTTAGCCAGAATACCCTCCACAAACAGCCGCGGCCCCGCCGCCTGCGTGAGATACGGGTTCATGGGCTCATTGTTCGTCAACCCGTTTCGCAGCACCGCCGGTACCACAAGCTCCTGAAACCTCTCCTCACCAACTCGCGCCCCTTGGATGCTCACACCCGCATCCTGCCCGGCAAAATATTGGCGCGCCTCCAACCGGCCCGCATCGCCCCATAACGACACGCCCAGTTCCAGCCAACGACCCGCCTGGTAAGCCAACGTGCTCACCCGCACCGTTCCCCGCGCCCCGGACTCATAAATCAGATTGACCGTGGCATCGTCATTACTGGGCGCCTGCTCAGTTGTCTGGCGCAAAACGGCCAGTTCCGCGCTGAGCGCTTCGACCTCGCCGCCATACCAACGGGCAAAATCAAACATATGGGCGCCCAGGTCGCTAACCACCCCATTGGCCCGCTGGCTATTCGTGCGCCAGCTCTCACCCCCCAGCAGACCAAAGCCGCCGATAAAGCGGAACTCCGCATAACGCAACCGGCCGACATACCCTTCATCTAGCAGTTGTCGCAGGTAGCGGAAATGGGGCTGCCAGCGCCAGGTAAACAGGACCATGTGGACAATATCACGCGCGGCCGCAGCCTCGTACATCGCCCGGGCATCGCCAACCGTCAACGCCAGCGGCTTCTCGCACAGAACATGCAGCCCCTTATCCAGCGCCGCCATTGTCATCTCATGATGGAGATCATCCGGCGTGGCCACCACCACCGCATCCAGCGCCGCCTCAGCCAACATCGCCCGATAATCAGTATAGACGCCAGCGATCCCGTGCCGCCCCGCCACTTCACTCGCCCTGGCTCCGTCCCGGCCACATAGCGCCACGACCTCTGCGCCAGAGTGGCTCGCCAGGCTCGCCAAAAACATCGTCTCCGTCCACCCACTCGTCCCAATCACACCTATCCGCACGCTCGCCATCATTTCACCATCCAGAGTTTTTTTGCCACGGATTAACACAGATTAACTCGGATTTTCTTGTGTGAATTCACATCGAACGGAAGTCACAGACCAAATCAAAAAAAATCCGTGCCAGCTTGTGCTGAGCGAAGCGAAGTATGCCAATCCGTGGCCATGTTCTTATTACTCGTCGCCCGGGACGCCATAGCTGGGGGCAGCGGTCGGGTTGTCGGCGCGGAGGATATAGTCGGCCATTTGCGGCTGATACACAGCCCAGACGCGGCCAAGCTCAGCCACCGGCGCCTCATGCCAATCCACCCGCAGATCCACAATCGGCCACGGCTGAGTATGGCAGACAACCAGCGCCGCCGAATGGACCGGCCCCGCCTCGCCCCCTGCGGCCAGCCCAGCCGCCAGTGCCGCCAGTAACCGCTCCGCCAGATGACCGCTGCTGGCCGCAAAGGCGGTTGTCATCGCCGCCGGCACCTCCTCATGCGCCAGCAAATTGCCGGCCGCCACACAATCAACCCCAGCTGCCGTTGCATGCACACCCAGCGCGTTGGCGCCGGAGTAGTGGGCGCTGTTCCCGGCCCGATCCAGCAAGGCTAACTGCCGGTACGCCGGGTACGGTTCGATGGTTAACAGGTGGGCCAGGCCGTCCGCCGCGCTGGCGCCCCGCCCCATCTCCTCCAGCCCCAGCGGTCCCAGCGCCGGATTGGTTACATTCTGCGTCAACACCACGCCGCTACCGGCCCGGACCCAGAGACAGCGCGCCCCCACTGCCGGGCTGGACGTCGTGATGACGCCGCCCACCATCCCCGTCTCGGCGCAGCGGCCGGCCAATGAAAATGTCATGGCATCTCCTCCGCCGGGATCACCGCCTCGATGTCGATCTCCATCAGATACTCCGGCTTGGCCAGACCGCTGACAATAAGGCCCGTCGAAACCGGGTAAACCCCTTTCAGCCAGCGCCCCACCACCTGGTACACCGGCTCCCGATAAGCCCGGTCGGTAATGTAGATCGTCACCTTACAGATATGGGCCAATTTCGAACCCGCCTCTTCCAGCAAGATCTGGGCACAGCGCATCGCATTCTCAGCCTGCGCCGCGGCGTCGCCAATGCCGACGATATTGCCGTCCAGGTCCATTGCCGTCTGCCCACGCAGAAAAATGCGGTTACCAGCGATCACCGCCATGGACAGGTCGTTATCCAGACTCTGCTCCGGATACGCGTCCTTCGTATTAAATTTCCGCAATCGAATATGAGCCATCTTTCCTCCGGGTGAAGAGTGGCCACGGATTAGCACGGATTCCACACGGATTTTTTCATTTGGTCAGGCGATAGTTGTTCACCATGGCTGTTGAACCACAAAAAGAATCCGTGATAAATCTGTGTTAATCCGTGGCCAAAGTTCTGTGCTAATCCGTGGCCAAAGTCCTCTCCGACAAATCGGCGGCGCGGCGGACGAAGTCCAGGGGGCCGTCGAAGTCGAAGTTACGATAAACTGCCGCCATGTTGGCAAAGGGCGGCGATTGGGCGAACAGGGCGAAGGTGAGCCGGTGGCCGGCGTAGTCTGAATTGAGCAGGTCGCGGGCGAAGGCCAGCAGTTTGCGCCGGTCGTCGGCCAGCCAATCGTCGTTCAGGGTGTAGAACTTGTCCAGCCACGGCTTTGTCTCGGGGTCGGCAAAGGCTGCCGCATCCGGCGTCACGCAAACCTGGCCGCCGCACAGCTCCCGGGTCAGATGGACCATCGCCGGCAGGTTGGTCAGGGCGTGGACCCGGCCGGCGAACAGCAGCGACTGGTTCGGCATCAGCAGGCCGCCCGGGCTCTCCTCGGCCAGGGTAATGGCCGCCGTCAGATGCGCGCGAATCCCTTCGCGGTAAACCGCCAGCGTCCCGAGTTTCTCCTGGACAGCCTGCAGTTTATCCAGGCCTGTCTGCTTCAGGTTGTGCAAGGCGGCGCCAATCAGCATGTCGGCATAGACCAGAATGCGTTGGGTGTAGGGAAAAGCGCTGTAACGGTGCAACGTCGCCCGAATGTAGCTGGCGGCAGCCGTGTGCCGGTAGAACAGCACGTTTTCCCAGGGTATTTCCACGTCATCAAAGATGATGAGCGTATCAACCTCATCAAATTTGTTGGCGAGGGGATAGTCTGCCGCCGGCGCCCGACCGGCAAAGCCGGTGCGACAAATGTGCCGGATGCCCGGCGCCCCCATCTCGGCGATGAAGCCCACGGCATAATCGGACAGCTCAGCGTTGCCCCAGTTGGCGATGGTCGGCTTCACAAACGCCTGGTTGGCGTAAGCCGCCGCCGTCTCAAACTTCGCCCCGCGCACCACAATACCCCGATCCGTCTCCCGGACAACATGTAGCAGCATATCGGGGTCCTGATCCTGGGGGCGCTTGGAGCGATCCCCTTTGGGATCGGTGTTGGCGGAGACATGAAACGGGTCGGCGACGAGCGCTTTGGTCACATGGGCGCGAATATTGGCGCTAAAACGGGGATCGACGCTGTTCAACATCTCCTGGCCGTCGTAAAGCGACCAGACCTCACCGATCGTCTCATCCCCGACCCGGGTGACAACGCCATTGACAGCGTTCATCACCGCGTTGACGCCATTAAATTTGTCCCACCAGTCGGCCTGAGTACGAGGCGGTTTGTAGAACATGGCGTTGGTCTCACCATTGGCTTCGTCCTGGTAAGTCAATAGCGCCTGGTGGGCCGGCTCATGTTGCATGTCGTACATGCGCGCGCGCAGATCGACCAATGGCTTGAAGGCCGGATGGCTGGGCACGTCCGCCACCTTTTCCCCATTGATCCAGACCTGCCGCCCATCCCGGATTGATTCGATATACTCTGCCCCTGTACGGATCATATTGCCTCTCCTGTTCGTTGCCAGCCATAGCCGCCGGACCATTTGTTAAGCATCAGTGCCGCCCAAGGATAACCCAAACCAGCAAGGGGTAACAGCGAACATCGTCATCACCAATTTTGATGATGAGTGACTGAGGCTGATGGTGACAGTTGACAGCGGTTAGTTCTGATAGCCCCTGTTAACCTTAGGTGCGGAGGTAAAGAGATGACAACAATAGGCATTCCTCGTGAAGTGCGTGATTTGGAAATGCGGGTGGGGCTGTCACCGGCCGGTGTCCTCAGCCTGACCCAGGCGGGTCACACCGTCATCATCGAGCACAACGCCGGCCGCGGCGCCGGCTTTAGTGACGAAAGCTATCAGGAAGTGGGCGCCCAGGTGCTCTATTCGGCGGCTGAAGTCTATGGGCGGGCCGATATCATCGCCAAAATCGCCCGGCTGACCGAGAAAGAGTATCCGCTGCTCCGGCCAGGGCAGACGATTTTCTCCTTCCTGCACCTGGCGGTGGCTTCGCCGGACTTGCTGCAGATCCTGGAGGAAAAGCAAATTACCGCGATTGCCTATGAAATGGTTGCTGCCCCGGACGGGCACCGGCCGGTCCTCCACCCCGCCAGCGAAATCGCCGGCCGGATGGCGCCGCTCATTGCCGGCCATCTGCTGCGCAGCGACCTCCAACTCCCCGGCCACGAGGGGCTGGGCATCCTCCTGGGCGGCATTCCCGGCGTGCCGGCGGCAGCCGTCGTCATCCTGGGTGGCGGCACGCTCGGCGCCAACGCCGCCCGCAGCTTCCTTGGCCTGGGCACCGAAGTGACCTTGCTGGACCACAACCTGCGCCTGCTGCAACAGTTGGATGAGAAAATGGACGGCCGGCTCAACACGATGTACGCCAATCCGCACAACATCCGCCGCGCTGCCCTCTTTGCCGATGTCCTGATCTGTGCCATTTCGGCGCCCGGTAACCGGATTCCCATCCTGATTGGCCAGGACGTGGTCCGCCAGATGCGCAACGGCAGCGTCATCATCGACTACACCATCGACGATGGCGGCTGCGTCGCCACCAGCCGGCCGACATCGTTGCGCGACCCGGCTTACGTGGCCGAAGGGGTAGTGCATTATTGCGTGCCGAATATGACGGCCGGCTATGCCCGCACCACCAGCTACGCCATCACCAACGCCGCCCTGCCCTACCTGCTCAAGGTGGCGGATGAAGGACTGGGCGCCGCCTGCGGTCATTACTCAGAACTGGGCGCCGGCCTTAACTTGCTGAATGGCGATCTGGTCCATGCCGGCCTGGCGGCTGCCCTCGGCCGGACGCCAGCCAACCTTGGGAACACGGAGGCAGCGGCATGAGTTGGGAAACGGTCTATCAAGCCAAACTCACTGACGCCGCCACCGCGGTCTCTCACATTCAATCCGGACAACGGGTCTACATCGGCGGCGGCGCCGGCGTGCCGCGCACCCTGACCGACGCACTCGGCGCACGGCAGGACGATCTCCGCGATGTGGAGCTGACCCACATCCTCACCTTCGCTGACGCGCCCTACGCCAAACCCGGCCGGGAAGCGATGTTTCGCGTCAACGCCCTGTTCATCGGCGCCAACGTCCGCCAGGCTGTGAATGAGGGCCGGGCCGATTTTACGCCCGTTTTTCTCTCGGAAATCCCGGATCTGTTCCGGCGGGAGATCCTGCCCCTCGACGTCGCGCTAATCTCGCTATCACCACCGGATGAACACGGCTTTTGCAGCTTTGGCGTTGAAGTAGGCGTCACGAAGCCCGCCGCCGAGAACGCCCGCATCATCATCGCTGAGATTAATCGACAAATGCCCCGCTGTCTGGGCGACAGCTTTATCCACGTCAATCGCCTCGACTACGTTGTGCCAGTTGATTACCCGCTGCCGCTGTCTCCACAGGGCGGCAGCAGCGACGTCCACCTGCAGATCGGCCAGCACGTCGCCGAGATGATTCCGGATGGCGCCACCCTGCAGATGGGCATCGGCAACATCCCCGATGCCGTGCTCAAGAGCCTCACCCATCACAAGGATCTCGGTGTCCACACGGAGATGTTTTCCGATGGCGTTATTGACCTGGTCGACCAGGGCATCATCAGCTGCAGCCGCAAAACATTCCATCCGGGCAAGATCGTGGCCGGCTTTCTCTTCGGCTCGCAGCGACTCTACGACTTTGTCCATAACAACCCGTTGATCGAGATGCACCCCATCGACTACGTCAACGACCCCTTCAACATCGCCCGCAACAATAACATGGTGGCGATCAACTCGGCGATGCAGATCGACCTGACCGGTCAGGTCTGCGCCGACTCCATTGGCTCCCGCTTTTACAGCGGTGTCGGTGGTCAGGTCGACTTCATCCGCGGCGCGGCCCGGTCGCCAGGCGGCCTGCCCATCATCGCCTGCCAGGCCACGGCGCAGGACGGGAAGGTCAGCCGCATCGTGCCTACTCTGTATGAAGGCAGCGGCGTTGTCACCAGCCGCAATGATGTGCATTATGTGGTGACAGAATATGGCGTCGCTTCACTCCATGGCCGCACTATTCGCGAGCGGGTCAAGGCCCTGATCAACATCGCCCATCCGCAATTTCGCGACGAGCTGCGTTACGGGGCCGAGAAGCTGGGTTATTTATAGCTGGTATACTTGTACCGTTCAGACAAGTTTTGGCAACCGGCCGGTCCCATTCCGCGTAAAGGCGAATTATGAGTGAAGTAGCAGCCACACCCTATGCAATTGAAGCCGTTGGGCTAAGCAAACAGTTCGACAAGAAGCTCGCCGTCAATGACCTGAATTTACGCGTCGCCGAAGGCGAGTTCTTCGGCTTTCTGGGTCCCAATGGCGCCGGCAAATCCACCACCATCAAGATGCTGGTCGGCTTGCTGCGCCCCAGCGCCGGCCAGGCGATCATCAACGGCCATGATATGTGGCGTGACCCGCTGGCGGCCAAACAGCAGATCGGTGTACTGCCCGAAGGTTTGGCTCTCTACCCCCGCCTGACCGCCCGCGAATTTATCCATTTTGCCGGCACCATGTACGGGCTGGACGACGAAACCATCATCCAGCGCACCAATGACCTGTTGGATTTGGTCGATCTGGACAAGGATGCGGACAAATTAATCGTCGACTATTCCCACGGTATGCGCAAAAAGACGGCCCTGGCTGCGGCCATCATACACACCCCCCGCGTCCTGTTCCTGGATGAGCCTTTTGAAGGGGTTGACGCCATCACCATCCGGGCCATTCGCGGCGTCCTGCAACGGCTGCGCGAACGGGGCACAACCATCTTTTTCTCTTCTCACATCCTCGAAATCGTCGAGAGGCTGTGTACCCGTGTCGCCGTCATTAACGAAGGCCGGCTGGTCGCTGAAGGCACCATCCCGGAACTGCGCGCCCGGGTCGCTACCGGCGATCAATCCAACCTGGAAGATCTGTTCCTGAAAGCCGTTGGGGCCGCTGACGAAGCTGACGAGGATAACCTGTCATGGCTACGGTGAACTGGCGCCAGCAGCGCGCTTTGCTCGCCCTGCGCGGCCGCCTGACCCTGCGCCAGTTTATGCGCGAACCGGGCCAGATTTTTGGCGTGATTGTCGTCATCGCCATCTTTGTGCCCCTGTTCCTGGGGCTCGCCGCCGGCGTCGCCCTGGCTTACTATTTTTGGACTGAGCCATGGACCTCACTCGTCCTGGGCGGCGCCTTTTTTATTGCCTGGCTTATCTGGATCACCTTCCCCATCTTCTTTAACAGCCTGGCCGAAAATTTCGATCTGAGCCGGCTCATCGTCTTCCCCATCAGCCGGCGTGACCTGCTGGCCAGCACCATCATCGGCTCTATTCTCGATTACCCGATGTATTTCCTGCTGCCGCTCTCCGCGGCGGTCCTGGTCAGTTGGGGTCTGGGGCCACAGCTCATTTTGGTCATCCCGGCCCTAATCGTCGGCTATGGCGTGATGCTGCTCTCTGGCCAGTTGGTCACGTTGCTTTTGGGGGCTATCCTGCAAAGTCGCCGCTTTCGCGATGCCCTGATGCTGATGTTTTCCCTGCTCGGGCTAAGCTGCATGTTTACCAACCTGGTCGTCAACTATCTCAGTGAGCAGGTTCAATTTACGGGCACAAATGCCAGCGCCAACATTGGGGCTATCTTCAGCTTTCTGCAATGGCTGCCCCCGGGCGCCGTCGCCCAATCGATCCGCCTGTCAGCAACCGGTAATTGGCTCGCGGCAACCGGCTGGCTTCTGTATGCCGCCGCCTGGGTCGCGGTGATGGGCTGGCTCTGGTATCGGCTTGTCCATCGCCTCTTTGTCGGTTCCGGCTACGTCCTGCAATTGGGCGCCGGCGCCGAAAAGCAGAGCCGGCAGGAAGAGCGGCGCAGCCGGTTCAGCTGGATACCGGCCGATATCCGCGCCGTTGCCTTCAAGGAAATGAAGTCAGTCTGGCGGACACCCTCCCGGCGTCTCCTGCTGGTACAGGGGCTCTTTTTCCCGCTGGCGATGTTGATGCCCTTCTTCCTGGGCGGCCAGGAAAGCTTTGAGCTGCCGGCCTGGTTTGGGCTGGCCCTGTTGCCGATGGCTCTCCTGACCGAATGGGCGGCCACCATGAACATGTTAGGCTTCGAAGGGCGCGGCCTGCCGGCCTTATTGCTCCTGCCCTTCTCACCCCGCCGCTATTTTATGGGCAAGACGCTGGGCCTGGCATTGGTCAGCTTGCCATCGCTCTATCTGGTTGGCATCGTGCTGTTTTGGTTCAATGGCCACTGGTCTGTTCTCATCGGTCTGCTGCTGGTCCCGGCTGTTGCCCTTCTGGCCAGCGGTCTGAATGCCGTAATTTCAGCTTATTTCCCCACCCCCGTGAACCTGGAAAAGATGGCCGGGCGCAACAACGGCGCCCGCGGGGGCCTCATTGCCGGCCTCTTTAATGGCATGGTGTCGCCGGCTCTGAATGGCCTCGTCTTTGCGCCGGTCATGCTGGCGATGATCGCTGCTTATCGTCTGGGGTGGTGGCTGGGGGTGTTAATCGTGCCTGCGGCCTACCTGTATGCTTACCTGGTCTTTCGCGTGACGGTCGGCTGGGCCGGCAAGCGGCTGCTGGCAGCCGGCCCCGAAATCATGGCCCAGGCCGCTCTCCCCGAAGATCGGTAGACAATTCCATGCTAGAATAGCTCCTTTTGGAGCAACTATGCATCTCTACCTTGTACGTCACGGACAAAGCTATATCAACCTGCCGGACTACGCCGATCTCCATGAGGACACCGCCCTCACCGAATTGGGCGAGCGCCAGGCAGACCGCGTCGCGCCCTGGCTGCGGGCCCATATCCCGCAATTGGATGCGCTGTATTGCAGCACGCTGCGCCGCACCCGGGAAACGGCCCGGCCGATCAGCGCGGCCTTTGGGCTGCAACCCACCTACGAAGACAGCATACGTGAGTTTGGCACCAACCGGGCCGACCACACTCCCTGGCCCAATGATGATCTGCCGGCTTACGCCAACTTCTGGGGCAGCTCCCACCCCTTCGACCCGATTTCGGTCAATGTGCCGGGCGGCGAGACATTTGTCCATTTTCGCGCCCGGGTCAGTATCTTTGTCGAACAGCTACTGAAGCGGCACAAGGATCAAACCGTCCTTGTTGTCTGCCATGGCGGGGTAATCGAAGTGGCTTTTGACTACTGTTTCAATGTGGGTAACTGGCGCCACACCGAGATCCGGGCCGACAACACCAGCGTCACCTATTTTGAGCACGTGGATCACCCGGATCGGGAGCGGTGGAAACTGCATTATCATAATCGGACCGAGCATCTACTGGGCGATAGCTGACGGCCAGGGACCAAAAAGCCCAGAGCAGCCAGCGCCAGTGGCGCCCAGGTGCCCAACCCCAGGCGTAGTAGTCATAGAAGTCGATGAGGCCGTACGCCAGCAGCGCCGCGCTCAGGGCCAGGAGCCAGGGTGTGACCCGCTCGGGCTGGCGCCAGCATAGGTAGAGCGTGTAGCCAGGCGGCAGGATCATGAGCAGGAGCCAGAGAGCGGCACCGGCCGGTCCCAACTCCAGCAGCAGCAACAACGGCACCTGATGCACCGGCTGCGGCGCCACGGCGGCCTGTTCGCCAATCAGTGGCGCCACCGCCACCGTGCCGTTGCCCGCGCCCACACCTGTCCAGGGTGCGGCGCCATAGGCCGCCCAGGCCGCCGCCCGCAATGCATCCCGCTCCGATAGGGAGCGCGTCTCAAACTCATTCACGGTTGGTTGCAGGCGGGTGAACAACAGCTCACGGGTAGGGATCAGCGCCAGCAGCCCGCCCACGCAACAGAAGGCGGCGCCCAGTAGGAGCGAACGACCATATTGCTGGCGCCAGGCCGCCCGGCTACCCAGCAACAGCGCCAGAAAGAGAAAACCGGCCAGCAGACCCAGCCAGGCCGCCCGGGAGAAACTCAGAACGAGGGCGGCGCAGCCCAGCAACAGCCCGAGGCGTAACGGCCAGGCCAGCCGGCCCGGCCGCAGCGAGCCACCCAGCAGCAGCAAGATGGCCAGGGCCAGAAAGCCGCCCAGCAGGTTAGGGTGATTGGTCAGCCCATAGGCGCGCAGCCAGAATTGCTCACCTACCGCCAGGATGCTGCCGCCGCCAGGATAACGGTTGAGATCCACCTCCCCTAACCAGTAAAGACCCAGGTCATCCTGCCGCCAGAACTGTAAGCCCGCGACAATGCTTTGTCCGGCCAACGCCAGCAGCAACGCGCCCTGAACCAGGCGAGGTGCCGGCGCCAGCCAGTGGATCAGGTAAAAGCTGGCCAGGAGCAGGGCCAGGTAAATCGTATATTGCCAGGCCAGGATGGGTTCACGCGCCCAATTGAGACTGAGGGAAGCCAAAATGACAAGCGCACACAGTGGCAGCCAGATAGGCGACCGTCGCAGGGCGGGCCAATAACGCGGCCCGGCTGGCCAGAGGAAAGCCATCAATAACAGCAATAAGCCAAAATCGGCCAGACGTAGATTGAGGCTGGTTAATTCGACATAGATACCGGGAAACTCGACCCGTTGCAGCGGCCAGTTACGGGGTACAAAGAGGGTAAGCAGGCTAAAGACAAGGCCGAGCTGGCCGAGCAGCCTGGGGAAGAAACGGGGACCGGCCGGAGGTTGCATACCGGCCGGTATTGTAGCATCGTTTGCCGGGGTACGCGGCTTAGCCGTTGACCGGAGTCACCTCAGCAGCCAGTAGTTTGTCTATGGAACGCATGACCAGTTCGAGCGTGATCCGTTCCAGGTCGCTCTGGCACTGCGGCCCATTACAGGCGCCGGCGGCGTAATCACAGAGCGGCGGTCCGGGCCGTTCCACAAAACGTTGCAGCATGATCATCGGCTCGCCGGGCAGGGGGCCATTCCAGGAGACCGTCCCGGCGCCCATCATGATGACCGACTTTTTGTTCAGCGCCTGACAGAATTGAGTAGGCGCGGTGTCAACGGCGGTCACGAGCGTGGCCTTGTCGATGATTGCCGCAAATTGATCCAGGGTGGTCCGGCCGGCGGCGTTGATGGGGGTATGGCGCATGGCGGCGACGACTTCGGCAGCCAGCGCCTCTTCGTCGTCGCTACCGGTGATGACGACAGTGCCGCCGTAGCGGTCGATCAGGGCATCGCCGAGTTGGGCCCACCGGCCGGTGATCCACTGATTACAACCCCAATGGCAGCCGGGATGCAGCACAAATAACGGTTTATCTGGCTCCCAGCCATTTTCAATCAGAAATTGCTGGCTCCACGCTTTGTCTTCTGGCTGCAACCAGAGCTCCATCTGCGGCGACATCTCCTCAAAACCAATCGCTTCCAGGATCAGGGCATTGCGCTGCCGCGACCCCAGCTCAACATCTTCGGGACCCAGATGAGCATCCAGCAATGAATCAAAACGGTATTGTGAATAACCTACCTGGAACGGCTTGCCCCAGCTCGCCGCCCACAAAATGGAAGAGGGGCCGGTATAGCGGAAATGAACCACCAGATCAACGCGCCCCACCAACTTCAACCAGCTTTGCAACTTGTACCAGAGGCCGGTCAGACGGGGAAAACGGCCGGCTTCCTGACGGAAGACAAAGAAGGGCACAATGTCGTCCACATAGGGACAGTTTTCCATAATGGGCGTGGCATAGGGGTTACCCAATAGGGTGATATGGGCTTCAGGCCAGCGCTGGCGCAGGGCTCGCAAATAAGGCACGGCATAAAGCAGACCACTCATGTGATCACGGACGATAGCCACGATACGCATCCTGGCCTTATCCGGCGGGGCCGGGTAAATAACAGAATCACTCATAATTGTTTCGCAAATGCTCAGCGGCCCACTGTACAGAATATGCAACAATGGTACAAATTTAACATTTTCTTAGCTGGTAGTTCTGGCTAAGATACCATTTTATCAAGCCTTGTGTCGTTTCTGTTACAATGGGGTCATATTCTCTAACGTGTGAGATTAGCGGTCATTCCTTACATAACTACTTACAGGTTCAGGTGTAACGGCTTGGGCACCCGGGTGCATGACACAGCGGGGTCCTGTTCCTGTAAGATGAGTTGTAAGTGACCATTCCCATAATGGCGTTTGTGGGTGCGGGTGGTTTTTGATCTTTTCTTTGCAGCAATACCACCACTTCCCACAATTTTTTTGATCATCCGAAATGGATTCGGAGATCCGGCTGGGCAAGTTAGGCGTTAGTTCTATTAACGGCGTTAACTGTTCCACCGTTGAAAATCGGCGCCAACTGGGGAAACATTGCCGATTACGAAGCAGGAAAACTTATGGTTCGTCTCGTACTATTGCGATTACTTGAAAGCTACTTCCGTCACCGCTGGCTATACCTGGTGCCAATCCTGATTTTGACCACGGTTGGTATCGTCACTGCCGCTCTGGCTAAAGAGCAATACCTCTCCTCTGGCGTTATGTATGTCCAGGAGGAGTCTTATCTGGCGAGTGTGACCGGCGTGCGGACGGAGGGCTTTGACTGGCTCACCCCGGCTACACGAACCACCCGCGAGATCAACGACCTGTTGCAGACAGACACCTTTGTTCGTGGCGTCATTGCCCAGACCAGCCTGGAAAGCCGCATGAGCGGCAGCACACGTCTGGTGCTGCAGACCATGAGTGATGTCCGCGAAGCCATTCGAGCCACTGAACAGGGTGACAACCAGCTCTGGGTCCTGGCCACGTGGGAAAACCCGGCCGTCGCTTACGAACTGGCCAACGCGACCATTGAGAATTACATCCAGTGGCACATCAACACGGACCTGCAAGACAGTATCGCGGCTGAAGCTTTCTTCTTTGATCTGATTGAATCCTATCGGCAGGATCTGATTGTGGCCAACCAGGCGCTGGAGACCTACCTGGCCGAGCATCCGGTCCCCCTCCGGGGTGAGCGGACCGAACTGGAAACCCTGGAAATCAGCCGGCTCCAGTCAGACATTAACCTGGCCGCTGCCCGCTATTCCCAGGCCCTAAACAGCGAAGAAGTTTCCCGTCTGGCCACTGTCCAGACGGAGAGTGACGTCCGGCAGACTTATTTTGTGCTGGATGCACCTGAGATCCCGACAGATTCTGAGCGTTCCTTGCGCAGCCTGGCTTTGAATGTCATGGTATTCGCCGCTGTCGGCGTCTTACTGAGCCTGGGTGCCCTGGTCGCTAATGCGCTTATCGACCGCTCTTACCGCTTCCCTATCGATGCCTGGCACACGCTGGATCTGCCGGTCCTGGCGATGGTGCCTGACGTGACGCCAAAACAGAAACGGCAATGGGGCAGGCGCAAGGTAAGCGAGCCAACCCGGCAACCGGTCGCGCCGGAACCCGGTCTGAGCCCAGTGTTCCAGCCGGAAACCACCCCGGTCACGCAGCAGCAACAGACCGGCGGCGGGGCGACAGCCGTCATGGCCGCCGCGGATACGGGCAACGGCGAGTTGTCCGACCTGCTTTGGGGCTCTGCTCAGGGCGAAGAGGCCACACCGCAGCCAGCTTTATCAACAGCCGAGGATTAAGAACCGTTTCCTGCATTTGGGAAGCCAATACAGTGAGTCATTGCTGCCGGAGAGTGTCTTGCCTTGCAGGCAATTCATTCTCCGGCTGAAGTAAACCCATGCCTACTACCGAACTCGAGCGCCCGGCGCCAGAGGCGGAGCAACCTGCGCCGCCACCGCCGTCAGGCAACCGCTCCCAGCCGGGCAAGAAGATCGCCAAAAATGCCGGCGTCTTGATGGCCTCCCAGCTCCTGACCTGGGGGTTGGCCATCCTAGTGACCATCTATGTGCCCCGTTACCTGGGCCGGGAAGGGATTGGTATCCTGGGCCTGGCCGAATCGATCTGGGCCATCATGGCCACCTTTGTCAGCTTTGGCATGGATGTGCTGCTGGCCAAGGAGATCGCTCGCAAGCCAGAGCGCCTGGAACAGTTTTTCGGGACGCAGATTGTGACCCGGCTGTTGCTGATGGTGGTTTTCTTTGCGGCCACAATTGTTTACGTGAATCTACGCCATTTTGCTCCGGTAGTCATCACCGTGGTGATTATTTATGGCATTGTGGAGTTTTTTGCCCAGATGGCGCGCATCTGTCGGGCCAGCCTGCAGGGGCTGGAAGAGATGCAGTACATTTCACTGGCTGACATCGTCAGCAAAGCGGTGCTGACGGTGCTGCTACTGACGTTGCTGGCGTTGGGATATGGCGTGGTACAGGTTGCTTTGGCGGCGATTCTGGGTGGGATGACCAGCTTTGCGGTGCAGCTGTGGCCGTTGCGGCGGACCGGCCGGTTAAAGCTCAATTTTGACCCCCAACTGGCCATCTGGATGCTGCGCCAAAGTATTCCCTACCTGCTCTCGCTGGTCCTGCTGACCGTCTACACCAACATTGACATCCAGATGCTGGAATGGCTCACAGACCTGGAAACAATCGGCCTTTACAATGTCTCCGTACGGCTATTCGGCACCTTTTTGTTTGTGCCCAATGTGTTTGTGACGGCTGTTTTCCCGGCGATTTCCCGCATGTACGCCAGCGAGGAAGATGGGCTGCCTAAGCTGCTGGGCAAAAGCTATGACCTTTTGCTTGTCCTGAGCATTCCCATCGGCCTGGGCCTGATGGCAGTGGCGGGTCCCATCCTGAATCTGCTTTACCCAAGCGGCGAGTTCAGTGGCAGTACGCCCATCCTGGCCGGCTTTGGCATCGTCTTGATCCTGACCTATCTCAACACCTTGATGGGCAAGTTCCTGATCGCCACAGACCGGCAAAATAGCTGGACTGTGCTGATGGCGATCGGCGTCATCGTCACCTTCCCGCTGGACCTGGTGTTAATCCCCTACTTTGCCGAAAACTTTGGCAATGGGGGTATTGGCGGCGTGGTTGCCTTTGGTGTCACCGAGGGCATCATGCTGGTGGCCGGCCATTGGCTGCTGCCGCGTGGGTCGCTGAGCAAAGCCAATGCCTGGGTAGCTGTCCGTGCTCTGGTGGCCGGCATATTGATGGTCGCGGCCGTATGGATGGTGCGCGAATGGTTTGTCTTTTTCCAGATCGCCGTTGGCGCTCTGGTTTATCTCGGGGTCATTCTCCTGCTACGGGTCATTCCGGCGGAAGATATGGCGATTGGCCGGGAATACGGCTTACTGGCCCTGGCCAAAGTGCGCGGCCGGCTGGCCAGACCGGCTCGACAACTCTAACGATCATTGAGAGTGTGCTTATGTTTCGTCGAAAGAAGAAAAATCTCGCGGGTCCTGACCTGCTGACCGAACTGCCATTGGCACTGCCTTCAGAAGAGGGCGATGTGCTGCTGACCTGCAAACCGGAAGTGGTTGACAATCTCCGCCGCATGATCACCCGCATCATGCAGACGGAAGAGTTCCCGGCCAAGCTGGCGCTGATTTCGTCCTTGCGCGGCGAAGGCGTGACCTATATTTCCCGGGCGATGGCGACGGTGATGGCCCATGACCTGGCCCGCAGTGTCTGCATCGTGGACCTGAACTGGCAATTCCCGTCCGAGCCGCTGGTGCCGACGCACCAGAGTTACGGGTTGGCGGCGGCGCTGGCCGGGCAGGCGACAGTGGATGAGATCATCGTGCGGACGGGCAAGCCAAATCTGGCCTGGGTACCGGCCGGTGAAATCGACATGCCCAGCCGCCCCATCGTGGCCCGCAGCAGCGCCCTGGCCGAAGTCATCAACGAACTCAGCCAGCAGTTTGATCACCTGCTCTTCGATGTACCGGCTATCCTGTCCAGCAGCGACAGCATCGCCCTGGCCTCGCTGGCAGATGCCAGCTGTATGGTCATTAAACATGGTGTCACCTCCATCGAAAATGTGCGCCTGGCGCTGGACGACGTCAATCATCTGCGCATTCTGGGTGTGCTCATGAACCAGGTCAATCTGCAGACGCCGTCGTTGCTTCTGCGCTTCATTCCCCAGGCATAGGAGGCAGGCGTGAAAACATTCCTGGTTTTTCTCATCCTGAGCTTTATCGGGGGCTTTTATCTCTGGGACAAAAACCCCAAGAAGCGGACCCTTCTTTTCATCGGCATCGGCACTTTATTGGCGTTTGCCTACTTCCAGATCAACTGGGTGATCTAGACTCACTGACTCATGTTAGATACTACGTTAACCCGCCGCACGGTAACAACCGTTGAAGAGCAGATCAAGCGCAACCGCACGACTCAAATCCTCTTAATCCTGGGGATGATCGGCACCAGCCTTGTTTCTGCCTTCCTAATGCTACAAACACGCATCGGGATTGGCGGTATCTACTGGAGCCTGTTTATCATCGCCGCTGGTCTTGTCCTGTTCAAGCCACGCATTGGCCTGTACATGATTCTCTTCTTTGGTCTGGTTGGCGACGCTAACCTGATGCCGGAATTCCCCTTCGACAAGAACATGTCCAGCGCCGAATCGTTTTTCTATTTGCATGATGCGCTTATCGTCAACCCGCTGGAACTGTTCATGGGGTTGATGCTGCTGGGCTGGTTGGGCCGCAAATTGATGCGCCGCCGCTTTCACCTGGAAATGGGTGAGTTGTTCTGGCCTGTGATGGCCTTTACCGGCTTTGTTTTGTTGGGGATCTTCTGGGGCCTGTCTACCGGCGGCGACGCTCGTATTGCCGTCTGGGAATCGCGGTCCATGTTCTACCTGCCCGTCATGATGATCCTGGTCACAAACCTGGTCGAAAAGCGGGAACATTTCAGCCACATGATGTGGGCGATCATGGCGGCGCTGCTCATCGAGAGCATCGTGGCCGTCTGGGTCTTTTACAGTGAGTATGGGTTCTCCACCAGCTCACTGGAACGGTTGACAGAGCATGGCGCGTCCGTTCATACCAATGTCATTTACATCTTTATTCTCCTGTTATTCCTCTACAAAGGCAGCTCGCTAACCAAGCGTTTTTTCCTGCCTTTCTGGATTCCGACCACCCTCATAGCTTATCTGGCGTCACAACGGCGGGCAGCTTTTCTCTCCCTGGGCATTGGTCTGGTCCTGGTCTTCTTCCTGCTCTATCGCGAAAATCGGCGTGCGTTCTGGCTGATTACGCCTCCGGCCGTTTTCCTGGGGCTGATCTACCTCGGCGTCTTCTGGAACGTGCAGAATCCGCTGGGGCTGCCGGCGCAGGCACTCAAATCGGTCCTGGTGGAAGATACCTCAGATTACGGGTCAAACCTGTATCGCATCATCGAAAACTACAATATCGCCTTTACCATTCATCAGCACCCCCTAACCGGTGTCGGCTTTGGCCAGCCGTTTTATATCGTCTGGGACCTGCCCGACATCAGTTTCTTCGAATTTTGGGAGTACATCACGCACAATTCCATCGTTTATATCTGGATGAAGATGGGGGTGGGCGGTTTTATTGCGATGTTTGTCATGATCGCGTCAATAATCAGCAAAGGCGTGAAGACAACCATCCGAATGCCTGGCGGTGACCTGAGCGCCATCGCCGGCACAATGACGATTTACGTCATCATGCATTTCCTGTTTGCCTATGCTGACATTTCCTGGGATATCCAGAACATGTTGTTCCTGGGAACGGCGATAGGCATTCTTAATAGCATCGAGAATGTTGTTGCCCGTCCCGTGGAGCTTGCGCCCAAGCGATGGCCCTGGCAGCCGGAACCGGCCCAGCCAGGCCAATTATTACCTATGCCATCAGAGGCGCCGTAAGCTGGAGTAACGCAAACAGGATGTATTCGACAAATTCAGTCAGTGAAGAAGGTGCTGAAGGCTCGCCTCGGACCAAATGGCGCCGGCTCCTCTACGAGGAGTTTGGCGGCATCCGCTGGCGTATTCTTTTGGCCCAACTTCTTCTAAAGCCATTGCCAAAACATGTCGGCAGCCGCATTCGCTCGGGTGTTTTGCGCCTGGTCGGCTTTAAAATTGGCGAAGGCACCATTATGTGGGACCTGCCCGAATTTACCGGCGGTGACAACCTGATCAACATGTTGACGGTCGGCCGGCATTGCTGGTTCAATTCGGGCATTTATCTGGACCTGGGCGCCCCCATCCATATCGGTGACCAGGTGGCGATCGGTCACGATGTCCTGTTCATGACCGGCAGCCATCAGATCAACCACCATCCCGGCCAACGTCGGGCTGGCGCCTGGTATGCCGAGCCTATCACGGTGGGGGATCGCGTCTGGCTGGGCGCGCGGTGCATCATTTTGCCCGGCGTCCAGATTGGCGACGGTGCTGTGGTCGCCGCCGGGGCAACCGTGACCAAGGATGTCCCGGCCAATTGCATCGTGGCTGGCGTGCCCGCCAAGATCATTCGTTATATTGATTCTGAAGAGGACGAAACCCTCAATGCCGTTACTTAGCATCATCGTGCCAACATACAACCGGCAGGAACGGCTTAAACGCGTGTTGGCAGGGCTGGCAAACCAGTCCGTCAACCCGGAGGATTTTCAAGTCATCGTTGTTTCCGATGGATCAAGCGATGGCACGAACGAATACCTGCAAAGCGCGACATTTCCGTTCGCGCTGCAACCAATCCTACAAAAAAATCAGGGCGTCGCCGCTGCACGCAACGCGGGTGTGGCTGCGGCTGAGGCTGATCTGCTACTTTTTATTGACGACGACGTTGTGCCGCAGCCTGAGCTGGTCAGCGAACATCTGGCCTGGCACGAACGGTTTGGACCGGACACAGTTGTTCTTGGCCCGATGTTATCACCGCCGGATTTCGCCATGTCGCCCTGGGTTGATTGGGAACAGGCGATGCTTGTCAAGCAATATGATGCGATGGTGCAGGGCGTTTACGAACCAACTTCGCGCCAGTTTTATACAGGCAATACGTCGTTGCGACGGGTGCATGTCCAGAATGCGGGCGGCTTTGACGCCAGCTTCCGCCGCGCCGAAGATATTGAACTGGCCTTCCGCCTGGATCGCTTTGGCCTGCGCTTTGTGTTTAATCCAAAAGCTATTGGTTACCATTATGCCGAGCGCAGCTTTCAGAGCTGGATCGCCATTCCCTACGCTTATGGCAGCAATGATGTCATTTTTACCAGGGAACGAAGCCAGCATTGGCTATTGCCGACAGTTTTCCGGGAATTTCACCGGCGCAATGGGCTCATTCGCTTTCTGACGACGGTCTGTTTGGACCGGCCGGTCGTCAGCCGCCTGACCATGGCCAGCCTGAAAACAACCGCCCTGATCTGCCATCGGTTCGGTGGGCAACGGCTCTCGCAAATGGCCTGCAGCGGCCTCTGGAACCTGCGCCAATACCAGGGCGTCGCTGATCAGTTGGGCGGGCGGGCCGCGTTCTTCGCCGGCACAGAAAAGGCCCGGCACGATATGCCGGCCGAGCCACAGCCGGAAACGGCTGCCCAGGAGCCACAGAAGGAATTGCATGGCTCATAACTCGTTCCTCCATCTGTTCAAAATGGATGTGGCCCGCTGGATCCGGCCGGAAGAGATCGCCTCGCTCCAGGAGGTCAGCTGGCCGGTTACCCTGAAGCTGCTCTGGCGCCATATGCCCTTGCGGGCGGTGGCCTGGTTCCGCTTTGCTTCCTGGGCCAAACAGAGCGGCATTCCCGGCGTGCCGGGCGCCGTCCAACGGCGCATCCTGCGCCATTATGGTCTTGAACTTTCGTCTGGCGCTGCTATCGGCGGCGGACTTTACATCGCGCATCCGGTCGGCACGACTGTCGCGATTGAGCAGATGGGGGAAAATGTCTCCATCATTGCCAATGTGACCCTGGGGATGCGCGGCGAACGACGCTGGCCGCGCATCGGCGACCGGACCTTTATCGGGGCCGGGGCGCGGGTGCTGGGCAATATTGATGTGGGCGCTGATGCGGTGATTGGCGCCAATGCGGTTGTGTTAAACGATGTACCGGCCGGTGCTACGGTCGTCGGCATTCCGGCCAAAATTGTGCGACAGCGGCCGGTGGCTGAGGACGTCGCCCAGACAGACGCCTGAGGCCAGTCGCTCTTGTGGGGAATTGCAACTTTATGAGCAAGAAACTGCTCACGTGTATCAGCCTGGTTTTGCTTCTCAGCATGTCAGCCTGCCAGAACAACGCGGACGAGACGCCGATCGGTCCCACCGCCACCCTGCACCCGCTATTCAACAGCCAGGGTCTGTCCACCCCTACACCCAGACCTACCACCCAGCCAACCCTGGCTCAGCCCACCCACGAATCCCCCCCTGCCCTGGATGAAATCGAATTCATCGTGGCGCCCATTTTTGTGGACAAACTGTCACCAGATTGGAGCCTGGAAAACAGCAGCCGGATGGAATACGAGGTCGTCACCAACACAGAGCTGCTTGGTGATGCGCCGGCGCTGCGTATACAGGCCACAGACGCGGAAGCCGTCGCCTATTTCAGCCTGAATGAAAGTGCAGCCGGGCGCTATCCGCGCAGCGCCGTTTTTGGCCTCGCCTTTTCGCTCAACCCGGGTGAAGATTGGATTCGTGGCCGGGATGTGGGCATCACCATCATCGGCAGCAACGCCAACGATTACTGGGTACCAGGTGACACATCTGTGGACAGCCCGTTTAACCTGGACCCCATCTTCTCCGAAACCGGCCTTCATTTTCTGGGCGTAGACGGTTCCATTCCACCGCAAAACTGGGTACCCTTTGAAGTTTATCTGGACAATCTGGTTTTTGACCCTATCTACGAAAATGTGGTGGCCCTGTACTTTAAGCTCGCTCCGGGATTGAGAACGCCCGTTTATCTGAATAACATTCAGCTGTTGCTCTTGCCCGAAGAATTGCGTGAGGAGACACCCTGATGTACATGCGGCGTCTTTTTTATCTTATAGCGGTTACCTTGATCCTGCTCACAGCCTGTACCCGCTCTGAGGAAGAGGATATTCCGGTCGGCCCGACAGCCACCGTCTCCAGTCTATTCGTCGCCCCGGATAACGAACGGCCCCCAACTCGAGACACGGCCATCGCCGACGAAATCGCCGTCACGCGCCCCACGGTGGATGCCAGCCAGGAAAATCTGGATAGCCTGGTCATCCATGTGGACACGGCCGAGAGCCGCCGGCCGATCAGCCAGGACATCTATGGCGTCTCCGGAACGAATAGCAATGGCAATGCTGAGCTGCGTCCAACGCTGGAGAGCTGGGGCGGCAATCCCAGCACCCGCTTCAACTGGCGGATCGGCAATGCCTGGAATACCGGCAGCGATTGGTTCTATAACAACGTCAACTACGACCTGGAAGGGAATGTGTTTGACCTCTTTTTTGCCGACAAGCTGGCGCAGGGGATGGCCACCAGAGTTGCCGTCCCGACGCTAGGCTGGGTGGCCAAAAACAGTGACCCGGAAACCTGCTCCTTCCCGGACGAGAATGGCAATTGTACCGACGGCCAGGCTTCGGATTGTGAGAATCAACTCGTGGTCGCGGACCCGACGTTGACCAGCGTACGCAGCACCCCGGCCGATATTATCGCCTGGCTAAACCATATGCGGACGCTCGGCGGCGTCCCCACCTACATCGCCATGGACAACGAGCCCGAACTCTGGGGCTACACACATTATGATGTCCACCCCGATTGCCCCGGCTACGGCGAAATCCTGGACAAATACATCGAATACAGCACGGCCCTTCGCGACGTCGTGCCGGAATCGATGCTGACCGGGCCGGTCACCTGCTGCTACTGGTATTACTGGAATTCTGCCGCTGGTGCTGCTGACAAAATCAGCTACGGCAACGCCGATTTTATCCCCTGGTTCCTGCGCAGTCTGGCCGAGCATGATGCCGAAGCCGGGCAGCGTCACCTGGACCTGTTAGATATCCACTACTACCCCGAAGGGCTCTACAACGACGATGCAGACACGTTCACAGCCGCGCACCGGTTGCGGGCAACCCGCTCATTGTGGGATTGGCAATATGTCGATGAGTCCTGGATCAACGAACCGATCGCCCTGATCCCGCAGATGCTGGAGATCATCGACGAAAATTATCCAGGCACCCGGCTGGCCATCAGCGAATGGAACTTTGGCGCGGACGAGACCATGAATGGCGCCCTGGCCATTGCTGATGTCCTGGGCATTTTTGGCCGCGAAGGCGTCACCATGGCCGCCTACTGGCGCATCCTGGAAGCGGGCATTCCCGGCAACTTTGCTTTCCGCATGTACACCAATTACGATGGCGCCGGCAGCCGTTTCGGCGATCTGTCCGTGCAGGCCTTTTCGCCGGATCCGGACATGGTCTCCAGCTTTGCCGCCCTGGATAGCGATAGTGGCGATTTGCATCTCATGCTCATCAACAAAATGCCTTCTACCGCCCAAAGCATTACGCTGGAACTGGAACATTTCACACCGACCGCCGGCGCCACACTTTACCGCTATGGCAATGGGCAATCTGGTCAGATAGTGAGTGAAGCGTTGGTCAACCTTGACGATCTCGTCCTGCCGCCTTACTCCATCACGTTGCTGGTCATTCCCGGCGCCGAGCAGGAATAGCATGTATCGTATCGGCTTCATCATCGAACAGGCGTTGGGTCACATCACCCATACCAAAAATCTGCAGGCTAACGTCCCCAAAGATGGTGAGATCAAAGCCCTTTGGGGCCTGCCCCGCTGGCAGACAGAAGGTTGGCTGGGCAAAATGCCTGTGGTCAAAAGCAACTGGACCGTCCAGGCCGGCCTACAGGCGCGGCGATTGGTGCGGGACATGCAGCAACAGGGACCGCTGGATGCCCTGTTTTTTCATACCCAGGTGACGGCGGTGTTAGCCCAAAACTGGGTGCGGCGTATTCCCAGTGTGGTTTCCCTGGATGCCACGCCAAAGCAGTATGACAGCCTGGGCGAGTTTTACGCTCACGAACCCGGGCCAGCCTGGCTGGAACAGCGCAAATGGGAACTGAATCGGGACCTGTTCCGCTCGGCTCGCCATATCGTCTCCTGGTCAAAATGGGCCCGGCAGGGGCTGGCTGACGAGTATGAAGTGCCGTCGACCAAGGTGACGGTGATCCCACCTGGGGTGACTGTGCAGGAGTGGCACCGGCCGGTGCCCCGCCAACCCCACAATGGTCCCGTCAAAATTCTCTTCGTCGGCGGAAATCTGGAGCGCAAGGGGGGTCTGCTGCTGCTGGAGGCTTTCCGCCAGCTACGCTCTGAACACGAACAGGGGCGGCTACCCGCCGTCGAGCTGCACCTGGTCACCCGCGACCAGGTCGAAAAAGAGCCTTGCCTCTACGTTTATAATGAGATGCAGGCAAACAGCGCTCCGCTCAAACAACTTTATTTTGACAGCGACATTTTCTGTCTGCCCACCTTTGGTGACTGCCTGCCTATGGTTCTGTCCGAGGCCGGCGCCACCGAGTTGCCCGTTGTCTCCACCGACGTCGCCGCCATCCCGGAAATCGTCGAGGATGGCGTAACCGGCTTCATCATTCCACCGGGCGATACCCGGGCGATCACCACGGCCTTACGCCGTCTGGTCCAGGACCCGGTTCTGCGCCAGCAGCAGGGGCAGCGGGCCAGACAACTGGTGGATGAGCAGTTTGATGCGGAGAAAAATGCCTTCCGCTTGCTTGAGCTGCTCAAACAGATTGTCGACGAGACAAAAGGAAAATGACCCGTCCATGAACAAGGTTCTTCTGACGGTATCCGGCCGGATCGACCCGGCCGTTCACGAGCAAATCCGCCGCGGCGAACGGCCGCGCACCGACTACGTCGCCATGGCCGAAGCGTTCGGCGCTGACCTGCTGGATTTCCAACAGGCCGAGCAGGAGAGCAGTTGGTTCGGCCGGCTGCTCGGGCGGCTTAGCCTCAACCTGATGCTTGCCTGGGCCTGCTTCCGCCGCCGGCGCCAGTACGAGGTGCTCTTTTCCGATGGCGAACAGGTGGGGCTGCCTCTGGCCCTGATGTTGCGCTTCCTTAACTTCGGCAAACGCCCTCAGCATCTCATGATCGTCCACATCCTGTCTGTCGGCAAGAAAATGCTGGTGATGGATTGGCTCAAGCCGTACAAAGCCATCGACCTGTTTTTACCCTACGCCACCTGGCAAAAGCAGTTCATCGAGAGCCGCTGGGGGGTGCCACCAGACCGTGTCGCCTTCACCCATTTTATGGTGGACGCTGACTTTTTCAGCCAGGCCGCCATCCCCGCTGAGAAGAGCCTGCCGGAAGTCTGGGCCATCGAAAAGCCGGTACTTTGCAGCGTCGGCCTGGAGTTCCGCGACTACCCTACCCTGATGAAAGCAGTAGCAGGGCTGGACTGTGAGGTGATCATCGCCGCCGCCAGCCCCTGGTCCAAGCGGGATGACAGCACCGCCGGGCAAGATATCCCGGCGAATGTGACCGTGCGCCGCTTCACTCAGTACGAACTGCGTGAGCTGTATGCTGTAAGCCGCTTTGTAATCATGCCGCTCTACAATGTGAACTTCCAGGCAGGTATTACCACCATCCTTGAAGCCATGGCCATGGAAAAAGCTATTATTTGTTCCCGCACACCCGGTCAAACCGATGTGATTCAGGCTGGCGAAACGGGACTTTATGTAACACCAGAGGATCCGGTGATGTTGCGTGGAGCCATTGAGCAGCTCCTGCAAAACCCCGCTGAAGCCAGGGCTATGGGCCAGGCTGGGCGCTCTCTTCTGGAACAGGAAATGAGCCTGACCAAATATGTGGAACGCTTGAATTGTCACGTCCAACAAGCCCGGAAGCAGTTCCACTCCAGTAAATAACCATGACAACATTCAAGGGTTTGCAATCCCCAACCCAGATCACGGCTGTCATTGCGACGAGAAATCGCGGGGATAGTGCCGTCGTCACAGTCGAATCGATATTGGCGAATACACATCCAGACTTTCGGCTGCTGGTCATCGATCAGAGCGACAATTCAGAGACTCGTGAAGCGCTGGCCCCCTTCCAACAAGATCCGCGCTTTCAAATCGTGCAATCCAGCGCTGTCGGCCTGGGACGGGCCCATAACCTGGCCCTTACGCTGGCCAACTCCCCGCTGGTCGCCATCACCGACGACGATTGCCTGGTGCCCACAGATTGGCTGAGCAAAATCGAAGCTGTTTTCCAGCAGCACGAGCAGGTTGCCGTTGTCTATTGTAATGTGTTGCCCGGCCCGCATGATAGCAGCCAGGGCTTTATCCCGGATTATCAACAGGATGAAGACCGCATGGTCAAAACGATCTGGGGCAAGATCAAGGCCCGCGGCATCGGCGCTGGCATGGCCGTGCGGCGGGAGCCGATCGTCAGCCTGGGCGGCTTTGATGAAAACATGGGACCGGGCGCCGAGTTTCCTTCGGCCGGTGACCGTGATCTGGCCATCCGGGCCTTGCTCAAGGGCTGGTGGGTCTATGAGACAGTGTCCACGTCGGTCATCCACTTTGGCTACCGCACCTGGGCAGAGGGTCGCGAGCTGACCCGCCGCGACTGGCTGGCAATGGGCGCCATGTGCGCCAAGCCGATTAAATGCGGTTATTGGCAAACCGCCATCTTTGCTCTGTATGAATCCATTGGCTACGGCATTTTGCAGCCGCTGGCGCCGCTGTTCAAAGGCAAACGCCCGCAGGGTTTCCGCCGCTTCATCTTTTTCTGGCGCGGCTTTCTGCAGGGCTGGCAAACCCCGGTTGCGCGCGATACGCTGGTATTTCTGGGGCCAGTGCCGGTCGCGCTGCCGCTGGCGGCCCGTGAGTTGGAGCAACGACCCCAGGCATGAGTGCAAGTGAGACGGCAGAAACAGCCCCGGCCGCTTCCGTAGTTGTCTGCACCCGCGGGCGCGGCGCCGGCATTGAGGCGACAGCGCGGGCCATCCTCGCCATTCAGCACCCCAATTTTGAACTGATCGTCGTCGATCAAAGCGAGGATGATGCGACTGAGATCGCCTTGCAGCCCTTTGCCGGGGATAGCCGGCTGCGTTATCTGCGCACGGATACCGTGGGCACCGGCCGGTCCCGCAACATCGGCCTCCGCGCCGCCCGCAGTCCCTTCATCCTCTACACAGACGATGATTGCCTGGTTCCGCCCGACTGGATCGACAAAATGCTCGCCCCCTTTCAGGCCAATGAGCGAGTGGCCGTCGTCTTTTGCGCCGTCACACCGCTGGTCAAGGAGATCGAGGCCGGTTTCACCCCCAATTTTGAATTCACCGTGAGCCGGACCGTCAGTTCTCTCTGGCAATATTATTACCGGCATGGCATGGGCGCCGGCATGGGCGTCCGCCGGAGCGCCATGTATGAGATTGGCGGTTTTGACGATTGGATGGGGCCTGGCTCGAAATTTATGAGCGGTGAAGACGCTGATATCGCCATTCGGGCGCTCTGTCTCGGCTGGCAGGTGTATGACACAGCGGAAACAACCGTCATCCATGACGGCCTGCGCCCCTGGTCACGCTACACCGAACTGGCCCGGCGCGACTGGTTTTCCCTGGGCGGCACCTATGCCAAGCCGCTGCGCAGCGGCTACCCGGCGCTCTACTTCATCACGCTTTTTCAGCTCATTGGGCGCGGTCTGCTGGAACCTTTTGGCACCATCTTCCGGGGCCAGCGCCCCAAAGGGTTCAAGCGGTTCCTTTTTTTGCTCCAGGGGTTGGCCGCGGGACTGCGCCATCCAATTGATAAGAAACTGATCCTCTACCAGGACCAGGATTACAAATTTGGTGTGAATTCATGACAAAAACCATCGTAACCGGGGGCGCCGGCTTCATCGGCAGCCACCTCCTCGACAGCCTCATCGCCGACGAAACGTGGGGCGACATCCATGTCATTGACAATTTCCATCGCGGCCGCCGCGAGAACCTGAACCCGCATGCTGGCAACCCGCGCCTGTTCATCCACGAAATCGACATTCGCCATTACGCCGCCCTGGAAAAGGTTCTGGTAGACGCGGATTACATCTTCCACCTGGCGGCCCAAAGCAATGTGATGGGCGCCATCGAAAACCTGGATTACTCGTTCGAGACCAATGTGGTCGGGACATACAATGTGCTCAAGGCGGCCCGCGCCGGGGGCAACCCGCGCGTGCTCTTTAGCTCCTCCCGCGAGGTGTACGGCGAGGCGCAATACGTGCCGGTGGACGAGAACCATCCCATTGGCGGCAAGAACAGTTACGGCGCTTCCAAGGTTGCCGGCGAAGTGTATTGCCAGGTGTTTGCCGCCAATTTTGGCCTGGAGACCGTCATCCTGCGGCTGGCCAACGTTTACGGCAGCCGGGATTTTGGCCGCGTCATCCCGCTCTGGCTGGATCGGGCCAAAGCCGCCCAGGATCTGATTGTTTTTGGCGGCGAGCAGGTGATCGATTTTGTGAGTGTGCAGCAGGTTGTGAAAGCGATGACAATCGCCATCAGGTCTGACGTGGTGGGCACACCTATCAACGTCGGCAGCGGCCAGGGCACGCCCATTTTGGAGCTGGCCGAGCGTATTCTGGCCATTGCCCACACAGGGTCACAACTGGATCATCAGCCAGCCCGGGCCGTGGAAGTCAAACAGTTTGTCGCCCAGGTGGACCGGATGCAAGCGCTGCTGGCACTGGCGCCCCCGGCCGATCCGTTGGCTGAACTGGAAACGCTTTACGCCAGCTGGTAAGAACGTATGCCTACCCTGCTGCTGATTGCGGAACTGTTGTTGCTGCTGGTTTTGCTGGTACCGGCCGGTATGGTCGCCTACCTGCTGCTGCTAACCGTCGCCGCCTGGCTGGCCCAAAAACGGGCCACCACACCAGAGCGGACGCCAAGCCATCGCATCCTCTTCCTCATCCCGGCCCACAACGAGGCAACCCTGCTGCCCATCACCCTGGCCAACCTGCGTGAACTGGATTATCCCGCTGAGCTATACGAAGTCCATGTGGTGGCTGACAATTGCAGCGATAACACCGCTGAGCTGGCCCGCGCGGGCGGCGCCAGCGCCCACGAACGGTTCCACGACACCCTGAAAGGCAAAGGTTACGCTTTGCAATGGCTGCTGGAACAGCTCTGGGCAGCGGAAACGCCCCACGACGCCCTGGTGATTCTGGATGCGGACACAGTTGTCTCCGCTAATTTTCTGCGGGTGATGGATGCGAAGCTGGCAGCAGGCGCCCGGGCAGTCCAGGCGTACTATGCCGTGCGTGATCCCGGCAGTTCGCCGGTCGTTGGCCTGCGCTACATCGCCCTGGCGGTGCTCCATTATTTGCGCCCGCTAGGCCGACTGTTACTGGGCGGCTCCGCCGGCCTGAAAGGGAATGGCATGTTGTTCCGGGCCGACCTCATGCAGCAACATGAATGGACCGCCCACCTCACCGAAGACATTGAATTTCACATGTCGCTTATCGCCGCCGGCGAACGGGTCCATTTTGCCCCGGACGCCGTCGTCTGGGCCGAGATGCCCACCACCCTGGCCGGCTCCGCTACGCAAAATGAGCGCTGGGAGCGCGGTCGTGTGGAAATGCTGCGCCGTTATGTGCCCCGGTTGTTGCGCGATGGTGCCAAAGCCCTGGTTCAGGGTCAATGGGGCCGCGCCTACCTGAACTTTGATGCGGCGCTGGAACATCTCATCCCCCCCTTCACCATGCTGGTTGGCCTGTCGCTCCTGCTGACAGCCGCCGCAACCCTCCTCTTAGGTTTGAGCCTCTGGCTTGCTCCAACCCTCCTCCCCTGGGCAGTCACCACGCTAGCATTGGCCCTGTTCCTCGTGCTGGGCCAGACCCTCTATGTCATGGCTGGTCTGAAGTTGGCTAAAGCGCCTAAGAGTATCTACAAGGCGCTGCTGCACGCCCCTGCCTTCATGTTCTGGAAGCTCGTTTTGTACGGCCGCGTCCTGACCGGCCGGCAACAAAAAGGGTGGATTCGCACAGCCCGCAACGAAGAGTGACCGGCTGTGTAAGATTTGTTGAAAGGCCAATTCTCTACACTGTTAGCAGGTTTAGGATAACGCATATCCGTAACGGTAAATGGTTAGAGCCAACGATTTCCCTACACCTGAATTGATGACATTACGCAAAGCGACAAAGCAACCATTGACGAGGGAATGAATGAGCGTCTTGCAACAGGACCTGGATCGTAAAGCAGCCCGAATGCTGGAAATATATGAACGGCAGCAGTTTAACAGCCCGCGTGCCGCTCAACGTGTCCGGCTGCAGATGGTCTCCTGGGTAATACGAAACAAAATCAAGGGAAGCCTGAAACGGTTGCTGGACCTGGCTCTGGGCAGCATCGCCTTTCTTTTGTTGTCCCCGATCATGCTTGTCGCTGCCATGCTGGTGAAATTTACCTCACCTGGCCCGATCTTCTTCAAACAGGAACGGGTCGGCATGTGGGGTACCCGGTTTCAATGTTACAAGTTCCGCTCAATGTACATTGACGCGGAAGCGCGCAAGCAGGAATTGATGGCTGAGAACGAAGCAGATGGCCCGGTTTTCAAGATGAAAAACGACCCGCGCATCACGCCCGTCGGCCGCATTTTCCGCAAGTTGAGCATCGATGAATTACCGCAGCTTATCAACGTACTCAAAGGGGAAATGAGTCTGGTTGGCCCGCGGCCGGCCGTGCCGGCAGAAGTGGCTGAATACGAATTTGAGCAGTTGGGTCGCCTGGGGGCGATGCCGGGGATGACCGGGTTACAGCAAGTATCCGGCCGGTCTGACCTCGACTTCACCCGCTGGGTCGAACTTGACCTGCAATACATCAGCGAACAGAGTCTGTGGAACGACATCAAGATCCTGTTCAAGACCATCCCCGCAGTGCTGTTTAGCAAGGGGGCATATTGAGCAACGCATCCATCTCCCACGCTCTAGATCTTGGCTCGACCGCCTCTCGGTCCGGCCAGCATAGCTCGGACAAAACTGCCAAAATGGAACAACCCATGCGCAAGCTGCTGGTCATCTCCGGTATTCCGATCGATGATCTGAATATGGATGAGGCCCTGGACCGGCTGGAGACCTTCGTCAATATCGGCCGGGCCACTGGTAAAACGCACCAGATCGCCACCATCAACGCGGACTTCATTGTCAAATCTCTTGATGACCCGGAGCTGCGTTATCTGCTCCAGGAAGCGGATATGGCGACGGCTGACGGTATGCCGCTGGTCTGGGGCGCCCGCATGTTGGGTGTGCCGTTGGAAGGGCGAGTTACCGGGGCGGACCTGGTGCCGGCCCTGGCCCAACGCTCGGCCCAACGCGGCTTTTCGCTCTATCTCCTGGGCGCCGCGCCTGGCGTCGCCGCCCTGGCTGGCGAACTGCTCCAGGCACAATGCCCCGGCCTCAAGATCGTCGGTGCTGTGTCACCGCCCTACAGCTCGGTGCTGGAAACCGATCCGGCCGTGCTGGAAGATATCAAAAAAGCGAAACCAGACATTCTGCTGGTCGCCTTTGGCAATCCCAAACAGGAAAAATGGATTGGCATGTACGGCCGCGAGCTGGGCGTGCCCGTCATGATTGGCGTCGGCGGCACGCTGGACTTTATCGCCGGCAAGACCCGCCGGGCGCCGGAATGGATGCAGAAGACCGGCCTGGAATGGGTTTACCGGCTGGTGCAGGAACCGGGGCGTTTGTGGAAACGTTACGTCCACGACCTCTCCGGCTTTAGCTCCTTCTTCTTGCGCCAATGGTGGGCCATGCGGCAGGGACGCACTATCGAGACGATATTGCCGTCCACCGAGATGATTCAGGTGGAGAACACCGTCATCCTCAGCCCGCAGGGGCGGCTTGATCTGAACAATTACGGCAGCTTTGCCGAAAAGGCCCAGCAAGCGGTGGCTACCGGCCGGCAGGTGATCATCAACATGTCCAGCCTGACCTTTCTGGACAGCGCCGCCATTGGCCTGTTTGTTGGCCTGACCAAAAGCGCTCGCGATCATGGCCAGGAATTGTGGCTGGCGGGCATACCGGAACCGATCATGAAAACGCTGACGCTGTTGCGGCTGCACAATTTCTTTGCCATCGTGCCGGATGTTGACAGCGGTTTTGCCGCCCAAAAGACACGAACCACGGCCCCGACTAGCGAGCCGCAAGGGAAATGGACCATTACACAGATCCCGCACCGGCTGGATGCAACCACCGCTGCCGAAGTTATCGAAGCGGGCAAGCTGTCACTGCAGCAAAATCCATATCTCGTGCTGGATTTCAGTCAAACTGTCTTTCTGGCCAGCGCGGGCCTGGCAGCCATCGCCCAGCTTAACCGCCTGGCCCAGGAATCAGGGGGCGAGGTCCGCGTCGCCGGTTGTTCAGCGGAAGTGATGCGCACCCTGGAGCTGGTCCGCTTTGACCGGGTAGTACCTCTATATGAGGATGTGGCCGCGGCCCTGGCCTGATTTTCACAGCGTACTCATCAAAACATTCACATTGCGGAACTATTATGCGCGTCTTGTTAATCGCGACGGGTGAGAACCATGCGCTCGCCCCGCTCACGAACTCCATACCCAGTCCCATGCTGCCGGTGATCAACCGGCCGGTCATGGAACACAACATCGAACTGCTGGCTCGTCAGGGTTTCAAGGATATCCTGGTCAGCCTGCACCACCTGGGCGGCAGCGTCGAAGCGCACTTTGGCATGGGGCAACGTTGGGGGGTCGGGATCACCTATCTGCTGCAACGGGAAGCCTGGGGCAGCGCCGGCGCGCTCAAATGGGCCGCCTCCTCGCTGACCGAACCGTTCATCGTCATGCCCGCTGATAGTTTGATCGACACGGACCTGGCCGAGCTTATCGCTTATCACCAGAAACGGGCCGCAGTCGCGACTGTGCTCGTCCATGCCGAAAATGGCGGCTCACAAGCGATGCTCGGGCTGGCCGAAGATGGCCGTGTCACCGGTCTCAGCCAGCAACGCGACGGCTGGCACCCCTGGTATAACAGCGGCATCTACCTGTTTGAACCTGAGGTCCTGAACTACATCCCGCAACGTACCTGCAGTGATATTCACAGCCAGCTCCTGCCGGCCTTGCTGGCGGCGGACCGGCCGGTTTTTGGCCTGCAAACGGCTGGCTACTGGAACACCCTGGGCAGCTTCAGCCGCTATGAACAGGCCCAAATTGACTGGCTCAAAACCGCCGCTGGCCAAAATAATGGCCATGTGCCTGCCTCGCGCCATGCAACCATCGATGGTCAGGCTTACGGGCCGGCGATCTGGGTGGGGCGCAACAATGTCATCCACCCCTCCGCCCGCATTCGCGGCCCGGTCTGCATCGGCGACAACTGCCAGATCGGCCGGGAAGTGGAGCTGGGGCCGTACACAGTGGTTGGCCCCAACGTCATCATTGACGACGAAGCGACTATCCAGCAGAGCACCATCCTGGCCCACACCTATGTCGGCCAGCTGGTCAACATCGAGAAGCGGTTCGTCAACAAAGGATTGATGATCGATGCAGACACGGCGGAGTCGACAACCGTGGTTGACAATTTCCTTCTGAGCGAGGCGACGCCCACTATCATCGGCCATGGCTTCCGCCGGCTGTGGGAGGGGGCGCTGGCGCTGATACTGCTCGTGCTGTCAGCGCCGGTCTGGCTACCCGCTGGCCTGCTGATGTGGCTGATCAACGGCAGATTATGGGACGGCATAGATTACCATGCCATTCAGCTGGAGACGCTGCATCAGGGCGCGCGCATGTTGGATAGCGGGCAACCGGCCGGTATTCGCAGTTTCCACCTCAATCGGCTCAGCACGGTTCGGGCTGATGGCTCCATGTCCAGTCTGGGCAAATGGATTCGCCGGCTCAGTATCGACCATCTGCCCGCCCTCTGGAACGTCGTCCGCGGCGACCTGAGCCTCGTCGGCGTCAAACCGTTGACGACCGCCGAGGCTGAACAGGTCACCGAAGAATGGCAACGCCAGCGCTATGATTATCTGGCCGGCTGGACGGGCCAATGGTTCATCCAGACGCCGCGCACCAGTGAATTACTGGAGGTCTTTGTCGCCGACGCCTATTACGTGGCCACGCGCACCTGGCAGGGCGACCTCAAATTACTCTGGCAAACGCCTCTGGCCTGGTGGCAGCGGGTCAAAGTAAATTAGTTGTGGCCCAGCACCGGCCGGGGCCGGTAAGCCGATTCCAACGCCTTCACCTCGTCAGCTGACAGCTCGACACCCACGGCGCCAACAGCGTCTTCCAGGTGGGCCAATTTGGTCGTGCCGATGATGGGGGCAGCCACCGCCGGCTGGCCCAACATCCAGGCCAGCGCCACCTGGGCCATGCTCAGACCGCGCGCTTCGGCCACCTTGCGAACTTGATCGACCACATCAAAGAGCCACTCATCCCCATACAACGCATCGCTAAACGAATCTGATTGGCTGCGCAGCGTGGCGCTGCCCTCGCGCGTACGGCTGCCAGTCAGGAACCCGCGGGCCAGCGGGCTCCACGGGATCAACCCCACCCCCTGGTCGACACAGAACGGATTCATCTCCCGCTCCTCCTCGCGGTAGAGCAGGTTGTAATGATTCTGCATCGAGACAAAGCGGGTCCAGCCGTTGAGATCAGCCGTGTATTGCGCTTTGGCAAACTGCCAGGCAAACATGCTGGAGGCGCCGATGTAGCGCACTTTGCCAGCCTTGACGGCATCATGCAGCGCCTCCATCGTTTCTTCGATGGGGACGTCATAATCCCAGCGATGAATCTGATACAGGTCGATGTAATCTGTGCCCAGCCGCCGCAAGGAGGCATCCACCTGCTCCATGATATGTTTGCGGGAGAGGCCGCTGCCGTTGACATCCCCCTCCCGCATCTCGCCACGCACCTTGGTGGCGATGACCACTTCATCGCGTTTAACATGCTTGAGAAGGGTCCGGCCGGTTATCTCCTCGCTGACGCCAACAGAATAAACGTTAGCGGTATCAAAAAAGTTGATACCCAGGTCGAGCGCTTTGCGCACATGTTCTTCAGCGTCAGCCTCACCCAGAACCCATTCGCGCCAGCTCTTGGCGCCGTAGGACATCATCCCCAGGCAAATGCGTGACACCTTCAGACCTGAGTTTCCCAAACGAACGTACTGCATCGTATGCTCCTTTCGCTAATGCACAATTGCTGCTGCCATTATAGGTCCAATCAGTCGACAAAGGGAAAAGCATCGGTTGGGAAACAGGCGGCGGTGTAATGCCAGCGCCCATCCGGCTCATCCAGTACAAAGGCCAGCAGCAGACAACTGTGGGCAAAAGCCGGATCCAGCTCCAACTCAGCACCCTCTATCGTGCAAATGGTATTATCCCCGCGCATAAAACAGGTTAGCTCGTCCTCGTTCGCAAACAAGATTTGATGGCCACCCAGAGCCGTCACCGACTCATCAGCCAGGCGCTGTTCCAGCAGGGTAAACAGGGCCTCGTCCGGCAGATCTGTCTGCACCACAGCAAACCAGACAACACCCGGAAACAGACCGTAGTTGAGGCCCGAGATATCCAGCGGATTCGGCTCCTGACGGGGATAGGTGACCATCAGGTCCTTCCAGGTCGCCCCGCCACTGGATCCTCGATCAGATACCTTCAGGGCGATGGCGCTTGGGCACCAGAACAGCGGTCGCGTCTCATCTTCCCGAATTTGGAAAAATGTGATCTCGTCCTGTGCCGGCGTACCACAATGGGCGGCGGCGGGGATAGACGTTGGTGGCAAGGTCATTCCGGCCAACCCTGCCGCCACTTTGGCATCCATTATGGCGGCCACTTCGGTTGTCGACAGTGCCAGTGGCTCACCGGCAACGGTCATCACCATCACTCCGACTACATCTCGTCTGAAGATGACGAGGTTCATATCCAAAACCTGGCCATTGGTCGTTGTCCGCACCGTGATCCCGGAGGCAAGCTCGCCAAGTTCGCCAACATCATCCATTGGGATGAGGGTATAGTCGGCATCGGCGCCCAGCGCATCGCGAAATCCTTCTGTATATCCCTCAGCTGTAAATTCCGGGTTGTTGATGGCAAAATCAAAGCCAATTTGCTCCACAGCTCCCGGCAATATCAGGGTGAACACAAAATAAAAGTTTAGATTCCCGTCCACCAGGATTGAAATGCCGTCAAACTCCGCCAGGGCCGGATCATCGGTCATGCCCATATCCTCGGGCGCCAGCACCCTGAAACCGGCCGGTAAATCCGCCTCAGTCAGGATGATACTCTCCGGATCAATGCCCATGAGCATCAGCGCATTCGGCGTAGCCGATGGCGTGGGCGTAAAGGTTGGACTGGGTTCCGGGGTAGCCGTCGCCGTGGGTTCTGGCGTGGCGGTGGCGGTAGCGGTGGCCGTCGCTGTCGCCGTGGCGGTAGCGGTGGCCGTAGCAGTCGGCGTCAACGTCGCCGTTGGCGCCTCGGCCGTCTGGGTGGCGATGAAATTAGCCAATACCTGGGTGCTGGTGGCGGCAATCTCTTCTTCACTGGGGCCGCAGGCCGGCAATACAAGAAGCAACAGGCACAAGAGAAACGCTTTTTTCATGATCTGACTCCTGCTGGGTTAGCTATCATTTAACCCAGAAACTTTTCTAGCTCGCTAAACGTCACCTCCAGCCGCCCCATGATTTGCGCCGCTTCCGCGGCTGTGATGATCAGGGGTGGCAACAGTTGGACCACTGACGGATCGTTATTAGCGTAAATCGCCAGCAAGCCGGCGCTGAAACCGACACGCGTGAACAACGGGCCAAATTCGGGCCGCGCCAGCCTGAGCCCCATCATTAAGCCACGCTGGCGTACCTCGACCAGCGTCCGGGGATGTCGCTCCTGCAAGACAGCCAGACCTTGTGTGAACTGGGCCGCCAACTCATTGACATGCGCCAGGAAGTCCGGTTCCGTCAGGATATTAAGTACTTCCAGGGTGATATGGCAGCCAATCTCCGCCCCGCCGCAAGTGGAGACGTGGATAAACGGGTTATCATGCATAAACGGGTTTAGTGCGTCGCGGTACAGCGTGGCCGACATCGGGTAAAGACCGCCGGAAAGCCCTTTGCCGGCGACAATGATGTCCGGCACAACCCCATAGGTATCGATGCCCCAAAATTGACCGCAACGGCCCAGCCCCGTCTGCACCTCGTCAATGATCATGACGGCGCCATACCGGTCACACAGCTCGCGCACGCCGGCATAGAAATCTTCGGGCGGCAACAGAATGCCCACCGTCGCCGGAATGGTCTCAAAAATGACGGCGGCGACATCCTCAGCCATGACATTGGCCAGGGCATCCAGATCGCCAAAGGGGATTTGCTGGAAGCCAGGCGCCGGCGGGCCAAAGGGTTGCCGGTATTGGGCGTCGCCGGCGGCCAGGGCCAGGCCGGTGTGGCCATGGTAGCCACCCTGGGCGGAGATGATGCGGGACCGGCCGGTATGCCCCCGCGCCAGCTTAAGCGCCATGTCCACCGCTTCGCCGCCGGAAACCCCCAGGATCACCCGGTTGATGTCGCCCGGTGCGATTTCGGCCAGCTTCTCACCCAATAATGCCCGCGCCTCGCTGATCAGGTGATGATTGCCAATATCCAGCTCAGCCGCCGCGCGCTGTAACGCCGCCACAATTCTGGGATGGCGATGGCCGAGGTTAAAGACGCCGCCGTTGCAATGGCAATCCAGCAACGCGTGACCATCGATATCGCGTATAACCAATCCCTCCCGCTGCCCCATCACAAAGTCGATGCCGGCGCCGGCGAAGAACTCAGCCTTGCCACTGGAAATGTGGCGCGCAAAACGCTCGTTAATGTGAGTATGGTCATCCTGTCCTGTCAAACTCATGATCCTATCCTCCCCGAACTCGGAACTAACGCCGGGTTTTGCCCGGCAAAATGTGAATGTATGGGCGCCGCAGCACATGCCGGTAGATTTGCCGGTCGAGCCGGCGCATCCCGCCATACAGCGACCAGATAAACGCATCCTCCCGATAGTAGGCGCGCACTTCCCTGGCTTCGATAGGCTCGATCCGGGCCGCAGCCAGCTCCCCGGCAAAATAATCATTGGCCGCCGCGATAAACGAAGGGATCAACAGCTCCAGCTTTTCCTTATACAAGTTGGCGATGAGATCAATCACGACGAGGCGGACATCGTAGTAGCGATCAACCACATCGGCCAGGAAAAAGCGGCGCAGAATCCAGCGCAGAAACGAGGGCGCTGAACGCAGGAACAGCTCCACATTCAGTTGTTCCTGCCCGCTGAGCCGAACCAGCGGCGTGCTGGTGTCGATGTAGAGCAGCTCGCCGCCGGAAACGGGCAGCGCCCAGTTGGAGATCTGGCCATCCAACCCTACCGCCGTTTCTGGTTGTGACTGGTTGAACTGCCAGAGTTGGCCAAAGCGGGCCAACAGCCGTTCGAACAGTTGCAGTGCGGCCGGCTGGGCTAAACTGTGCAAGATCTGGCTGCCGATGGTACCGGCCGGTAACTGCTGCTGAATGATGTAGAACACCGGCCGGCCTGATGCAGTCTGGAAGGCGATATGGCCATGATCCGGCAAAGTCAGTCCGATTTTTTCAGTCAGCAGCTGATTGTAGGTGTGGTAGGTCACGAGATAGCGGCTCAGCTCCGCCGCCGTCTCGAACAAGACCATCCGCTTCAGGGCCAATCCCTCCAGACCGGCAACATCGATGGCAAAAACCGTGCTGATCTCGCCGTAGCCCAACACCCGGCTGGGTAGCACATTTTGCTCCGGCCGGGTCGGGTCCAGGTTGCTTTCAAACGCTTGCAGCAAATCAAAATCCGGCACAAACCGCCGGGGGGATTGTTGCTCGATGATGGTGAGGGCGCTCATCTCGACTTCCTCCTCGCCGGCCCATCACCATCAGTGACGTAACCGGATCGACACGGGCCAATACCTATTCAGGCTAGAACAAGCTTCGAGCTTGCTAAAGGAAGCTATACTTAAATTGTTTCTGGTGGCACTTAAAAGCATTTTAATCGTTATGGCGGCAGAAGTGAAGCGACATTGACGCCGCGAGGAGGCAGGATGACGAACGTAACAGCGACCGAACTGGCTGAACTGGGCCAAATCCAGGCGGCCACATTACATGAGGCCTTGGGGCGTTATGGGGCGTTGCCGTCGGGCATTAAGGGGTTGAATCCACGGATGAAGGTGTGCGGGCCGGCTTATACAGTCAAGACTCGGCCCAATGATAATCTGACCTTACATCATGCTTTGGCGGCGGCACCGGCCGGTGCCGTCCTCATCGCCAGCACCCTGGATTTCTGGGAGGCCGGCTACTGGGGCGAGGTGATGGCGGTCAGCGCCGTGGCCCGCGGCCTGAACGGCCTCGTCATCGACGGCTGCGTACGCGACGCTGACCCGATTGAGGAGCTTGGTTTCCCTGTTTTCGCGCGCGGTCTATGTATGCGCGGCACCGTCAAAGGCGGCCTGGGCGAGCTCAACACGCCGATCGTCATCGGCGACGTCGTCATCCAACCCGGCGACATCGTCGTGGGCGACCGGGATGGCGTCGTCATCGTCCCCCAGGGTCGGGTTGCCGAAGCGATCGCCAAATCCCGGCAGCGCGAAGCCCACGAGGCCGAGCTGATGGCGCAACTGCGCGCCGGCAAAACCACGGTGGAGCTGCTGTCCCTGTAAGCGCCGAGGGGTGGCGGACCCGTCGGGTGGTGGACCCGTCGGGTGGTGGACCCGTCGGGTGGTGGACCCGTCGGGTGGTGGACCCGTCGGGTAGTGGACCCGTCGGGTAGTGGACCCGTCGGGTGGTGGACCCGTCGGGTAGTGGACCCGTCGGGTGGCGGACCCGTCGGGTGGTGGACCCGTCGGGTAGTGGACCCGTCGGGTGGTGGACCCGTCGGGTAGTGGACCCGTCGGGTGGTGGACCCGTCGGGTGACCATTGGCCCAGGCCGACTTCCTTTCAGCGACAGGCCAATTCGGGTAAAATCAGCTTTCGCGTCTCCTTTACGGAAAAGGCGGCGCCTTTTTATGTATAATGTCTCCATTGTTTAGCATTGCTATGATGTTTTCCTGGATGGAGACCGAGGAGATTCTTGATGGAGCTCAGGACGCGAACCGCTGGCAACGTCCAAATTCTGGAGTTGGAGGGGCGCTTTGACACCTATACCTCTCCCCCTATTAAGGCGTGGCTGGAAAGCGCCTTGCACGCCGAACCGCCCCTGATAGTCATCAATCTGGCAGGGGTGAATTTTGTCGACTCAACCGCCATGGCCACCCTGGTTCAGGGCATGAAACGCTGCCGCGAGGTTAACGGCGACCTGCGCCTGTGTGAACTGCAGCAGCCGGTCCGCATGATCTTCGAATTGACCCGGCTTGATCGTGCGTTTGAGATTTTTGCCGCCGAAAATGAGGCTGTCGCCGCTTTCGTCAGCTAACCCCCTTCCCCAATGATTTCCACTGTTCTGCGCGCCCAACGCTCCCAGTTTGCTTCCATGGCCGAAGCCTGGCTGCGCGGCGGCGCCTCCGCCTATGGCATCTGGTCCGGCGGCGCCGTGCTGGCGCAATGGCCGGAAAGCGCCGACACCACCCTTTGCTCGCTGTCCACCCAGATCCGGCTCGATGGCGCCGCGATCGGCGAGCTGCGTGTCTGTGGGCCGGCGGGGCGAGATGCTGAAATCAGGTTGGAAGCTGAGGCGGGCCTGATCGCCCAGCTTGTACGTTTGGAACGGGATCTCAACAGCATGACCTCGGAGCTGATCGATACCCAGGACCAGCTCCTGGCCATGTACGATCTCACCCAGGCAACCCGCAACTACCTCACCATGGAGCAGATCCTGCACCAGCTGGCCTTTGAGACAACCCGCCTGGTCAAGGTTGAAGGGACTTTTCTGCTGCTGCAAGGAACGGCCGGTCATCTCACCATCGAACATTACCCCGAACCCAAAATGGAGAATAGCACGCTGCGCGGCTTCCTGGAGCGGGTCCAGACAGTGGGCCACGCTGTCCTGTTGAATGGCGACCAGCTGGGCGACCGTCACCCTGATTTGCACAACTTGCTGTTGATGCCGGTACGGGTCTCTGGCGAACTGGTGGCCACCCTGGGGCTGCTGAACAAGATCGGCGGCGATTTTACGTCGCCCAATATCAAGCTCGCCCGGGCCATTGCCGAACATGCCGGCGCCCGCATCGAGAACGCCATTCTTTACCAGCAACAGCTGGACAGCGCCCGTATGCAGACGGAAATGGAGCTGGCCCAGAATGTGCAGCTCAATCTGCTGCCCGAGGCTGCCCCGCACGTAGAGGGGCTGGATTTATGGGCCGGGTCGCGGCCGGCTTCACAGGTCGGTGGTGACTTTTTTGATTTCATCAACCGGCCGGATAACCCATTCATGGTCGCCGTCGGCGATGTCTCCGGCAAGGGGATGCCCGCCGCCATGCTGATGACCATGATGCGCACCGTCATCCGCAGTAAAAGCAGCAGCACCAGCTCAGAGGTCACCCCGGAACGGATCATCGATCGCTCCAATGACGAGCTCTACCAGGATTTCACTGAGCTGAGCATGTTTGCCACCGTGTTTGTCGCCCAATATTTGCCGGAAGGTAAGCAACTTCGCTATGCCAATGCCGGTCACTCGCCGGTGATTTTCTGCCCACAAGGGGGCGAAGCCCGGCTTCTGGAAGCGGATGGCACCGCCATCGGCATCCTGCCCACCAGTTTCTCAGAAAACCATCTCCTTGATATCTGTCCGGGAGATGTCATGGTCATCGCCACCGATGGCATCAACGAAGCTCGCAACGAAAATGATGAACTCTTCGGCTACGATCAGCTACTGCGGCTGGTCGAAAAGCTGGCCCACCTGCCGGCCAAAGAGATAGCCGAAGAAATCTTCCGCACCGCCCGGGAATTTGGCGCCGGCCAGGCACAAGACGACGACCAAACATTGGTCGTGTTGAAGGGAGCTCAGGGATAAGGAGTCGCTAATGGAGATTACCAACCAGGAGAAAGTAATCCGGCTGCAGTTGCCGGCCAACTTTAAGTACCTCAACGTGCTGGGGGCCTGTGTTGGTGCAATGCTGGATCGCGTCGAGGATCTGGCGGATCGTGAGATCGTTGCCTACAACGTTGAGCTAGCTTTACACGAGACCTGCACCAATATTGTGGCCCACGCTTATGCGGGCAAAACCGGCCGGATCGATGTCGCCCTTCACCTCGAGGATGATCCCCGTCGCCTCGTCATTGATCTCATAGACAACGGGAGCTCCTTCAACCTTGACGCCACCCCCGTGCCCAACCTGGCCGAAGCCCAGGTAAATGGCTATGGGCTGTTCCTCATCCGCGAATTGCTGGATGAAGTCACTTATGAACCGGGTGAAAAGGAAAATCACTGGCACCTGGTCAAACTGCTCTTGTAGAAAGCATAGGTAAATTTATGGCAACCATTCTGGTAGTCGATGATTACCCGGTCATCCAAAGAATTCTCAGTCTCACCCTGCAGATCAACAATCACGATGTGCTCACGGCCGGCAACGGCCTGGAAGCACTCGACATTCTGGGCCACTCGCATGTTGATCTCATCATTACCGATGTGAGTATGCCTGAAATGGATGGCCTGGCCCTGCTTTCCCACCTGCGCAACACCGAACCTTATCAGCAGCTCCCCGTCATTGTGTTGACGGCCATCGGCCAGGACGAAGTGCGTGAAGTGGCCGCCCAAAAGGGGGCCAGCGGTTTCCTGACCAAACCCACCAGCTCGCAGGAGCTAATCGAAATCGTCCGCAATTACCTCAACTAAAAAAGCCGCCCCCTTGTCTACAGGGGCGGCTTTCTTACAGATTATGCTGGATCATACGGTTGAGGCTCTACCAACCGCATGGCCTGGCTAGCCGCCGATATCCGCATCCGGGAAGACACCATGATAATTGGCGACCCGTCGGCTAAGTTGGCTGGCAACTGGCGCCGGCTGGCTCCATGGCCCATCCGCCACAACTATCCCCCCCGCCAACGCTTCATCCGGGACCCTGCAGACACTATCATCCAGGTTGATGTCGACAAAATTGACGCGAGCCCGATCATCTGACTGCTTTACAATCGGTGGTCCCGCAGGCCGGACCTCACTCCAGATGGAAACGTCGCGTACATGCCAGGGATCACCCCAAATACCGTTGCCGCTAAACCGAACTTGCGTTGTCCCAGCCGGAATCGGCATCCAGTAGGAGCGGAACACATCGGTATAGTTTGTGGCCGCTGGCACGCGCTGCGCCGGTTGCCAGCTGTTGCCCCCATTAAAGCTCACCTGCATCCCGGTGCCATAAGCGGTAAACCGCAAATAACCTTGCTCGGGTGCCGGTTCAGGGAAATTCACAAACGCACCCTGATTGGGCGCCGTCCAGCGGCGATCAGCCTTGATGATCGTGAACGGTACGGCCGGCTCGATGTGGACATTGTCCCAATGGATGGTGTTCGGTCCGCAGGTGCCATTGTTGTTACAGGACTTCTTCGGGTTGTAAGAATGATGTCCGAATTGCACCACGCCTTCGTTAAAGTTCAGCGGCGGCGAAATGGGTTGATCTATCCAGTAGAAATTGTAATCAGGCATCCCGACCCGGATATGGTCACGCGAAATACGGATTTCAAACGTGTCCCGGCGCGTGGCGCTGGGAGCCAGGAAGGTCTCCCAACCAACGCTATGGTTGGTCCGAATACGCTGCTCATTGAAATTGCGGAAAATCCCGACCGTGAAGCTATTGTGGATATCCTGCAGCTCGATCTGAACGGTGTTTGGTGGCGGGCCATTCAGATCCGGGAGCCAGCTCAGGAGCGGCAGTTGAGAATGCCCCTGCATCGGGGTAATCCAGACATCCATCCAGTCCCGGGTTGACGTGCGGGCCGTGGACATATCCCATTGAATGATGGCCTCACCCTCGCCAAAATGCACCATATGATCGGGCGCGAAATAAACCATCGCGTAACCGGGGCCATTGATCGCCGTCATCATATGATTGCGGCAATTAAACAGGACGTCTTCGTAATTGGTTATCCAATGGTTATTGGGGGGACCGCTACAATCAGCCCCATGCTGGGCCGGCATGCCGGGTAGCTGCCAGAAGGTGTCATAGTCTCGCGAATGAACGGTGACATCCCAATTATCCGGGTTCCACGGTGTCGGCGAAGACGGGTCAATATCAAACCCTTCCTCGAAGATAATGGGCCGGTTAATAATTGGAAAATAGAGCTTGTAGGTTGTCTGCGCTGTGGCCGGCCCGCCCATAAAGGCAGTCGCGGCCAACAATATGAGACAAAGCAACACGAAGCGACGCGCTCGTAACATCATTTCTCTCCTTAATGAGACAGCCGGTGCACGCACCGTATGTTTGCCTCCGGGGATGGCCGGCAACAGAGCCGGCCAGACAGTACGGGCTGTCTGGTTCTATCATCTAACAGGTGAAGTATAGCGGTTACAACCTCCGAACGTGTGCTGCACTTAACAAGCCTCAGGGGAGAGCCAGCAAACTTTCACGCATCCTTCACGTCAGATTAGAAGCCCACTCCGCTGTCGTCCGGCCCTGGCAACTGTGCTACCATTCGCCGGCTATGCAGCTTTTTTATTGTGACACGGTGGAGCTGCCTTTACCGGCCGGTCACCGCTTCCCCCTCAGCAAATATCAACTGCTGCGCGAGAAAGTCCTCCGCGAGCAACTGGTGCCGGCAGAGAACCTGCGCCTCTCCACCCCGGCCAGCAAAGCACAGCTGGAATTAGCCCACGATCCCCGCTACATCCGCCGCGTCTTCAGCGGCGAGCTGAGCGACAAGGAGATCCGCCGCATCGGCTTCCCCTGGTCGCGCGGCATGGTGCAGCGCAGCCGCCATTCCGTCGGTTGCACCATCGGCGCCTGCCGCACCGCCCTGAAGGAAGGGCTGGCGGCCGCCCTCGCCGGCGGCACCCACCACGCCGGGCCAGATTGGGGTCAGGGCTTCTGCGTCTTCAACGATGTCGCCGTCGCCCTGCGCAGCCTGCAAGCCACCGGCCATCTGCAACGGGCCATCGTCCTCGATTGTGATGTCCACCAGGGCAACGGCACCGCCGCCATTTTTGCTGACGACCCAACTGTCTACACCTTCTCCATCCACGGCGAAAAGAACTTCCCCGTCCACAAAGTGCCCAGTGACTGCGATGTGCCCTTACCGGATGATACGGGCGATGAAGCTTATCTGGACGCCCTTGCCGCCCATGTCCCGGCCGCCCTGGACGCGGCCGCGGCTGATCTGGTCGTCTATATCTGCGGTGCAGACCCGTATGCCGGCGACCGGCTGGGGCGGCTGGCGCTGACACCGGCCGGTCTCGCCCGGCGCGACCACTATATCCTGGATACCTGTCTCAGCCGCAATCTGCCTGTCGCCCTCTGCCTCGGCGGCGGTTACGCCCCAAATGTGCATGAGACGGTCGACATCTATTACCAATCCATGGCCATCGCTACGGCCCACCACCGTCAGCGGACCGGACCATAGTCGCCTTCGCAGGGAAACGTAAATGGTTATAATCAGGAGTGACAGTAAGGAGCAGGCCCTGGTATGAAACAACTCAACACCTACCTGCCGCCGCTCATCGCCGATGGGCTGGGTGTCCTCTTTCTGTTCTGGGTTACGCCGCCGCTTCTGGCTCAATTCAGCGATAAAGTGTTCATCAATTCTGTCATCATCGGCGGCTTTTTTGCCCTCTTCTGCTGGGCAGTCGTCCTGATTCGCCGGCTGCAAAATGGGCCGGGCGGCATTGATCTGAATCGCTACAAATGGTGGCTGGTGGGGTTGTCATTGCCCTTCATCTTCTTCGTCATCTGGGGTATCGCCGACGTCATTGGCTTCCTGGATTCCGTTCTGGTCATCAACAATGCCCTGCTGGATGAAGCCGGCGCCACCATCTACCTGCTGATCACGCCGGCCAGCTGGCTGACGATTGGCCTTATTTATTCCGCCATCCTGGCTTTTGAAATGGAACAGACGGCGCCGCGCACAACGATTCGGCATTTCCTCTATGCCACGCTCGGCTTGAGCGGCGTCAATCTGATGATTGCGGTTGTGATGGCCTATTGGGGGGTGTTGTGGGAGCGTAATGCCCCGGCCGGTTCCCCGGTCGTCAGTCTCCTCTGGCTCCTACCCCTTTTCCTCCTGCTTTTTGGGCCGCCCCGCCTGGTTTATCTGGCCCGGCGCCCCCACTGGTTGCCGTTGTTAACCTTTCTCGGGCTGATGGCTTTCTACGCCTGGCAGCTAGCCAACGGCCTCATCCTGCCCGGAGCCGCCTGATCTTATGAGTCGACGACACCTGCTGCGCCCGCTTTTTGTTCTGTTGAGTCTATTGTGGCTGGCTGGCTGGATCCGGCCGGTCCTGGCCCAGACAGAAACGCCGGCGAACCTCGTCTACGGTCTGGAGCAAATTGAGCTCCACATGCGCCTCAACGCGGATGGCACCATCGACGTCGTCGAATTGCAGCAGGTCCGCGTCGACGAAGGCACGCTCTTCAGCGGTTTCCAAAATCTGAGCCTGCGCCAGCTGGATGGCGTGTCTGGTCTGGCTGTCGAAGCGGATGGCCGGCTGCTCAATCTGGACGAATCCGCCTGCCTCTACTGCTACTGGACCATCACCCAACCGCGCCAACCCGACTGGGTCAGCTATGACCGCGAGACCTTTGACATCGTCTTCAACCCGGATTCGATGGGGCAGGTACAGACGTTCTGGGATTTCCCAGGCATCGAGGCCGGTGAAACAGGCAACTTCCTGATCCGATACCAGGCGTTAGGCGCCATCCAGCTCTTCCCGCAAAACCAGCGGCTCATCTGGGACGTCACCCCTGGTTTCCCCGTACCGGTTGAGGTCGCCCGGCTGCTCATCACCCCACCGCCCGACGTGACGGCTGCTGATCTCGAGATTGACGCCGGCGGCGCGAGCCAGATGGTTGACGAGCAGGGCCGCATTGTCCTGGAGTTCGATGGCGCCGTGCCCGCCGAAACGCATTGGTTTGTCACCATCAGCCTGCCCGCCGGCGCCACCGCCGCGACGCCGGCGCTGTGGCAACAAGAGCTGGAAGCCGCCGTAGCCGCCGCTGAAACAGCCCGGAGCAACGCCTTCCAGACCGAACAACAACAATATCTGCAGCAGGCCCGCATCCAATTTACGGCGCTGGGGCTGACGCTGCTCATTTTGATTGCCGGCGCCGTCCTATTGGCCCGCCAGAGCCGCGGATCAGGAACAGTTTTGCCCTTGCAAGGGCTGCCACCAGCGGCCCTCCCTTATCTGACCCCGAACGCGCCAGCTGAGCCAGCCGCCCGCGCCCTGTTGGCCCAACTTCTGGCCCTGGTCGACTACGGCCTCATCGAACCCAAAGAGCTGCCGGCAGGGGACGGCTGGGGGCTGGCCGTTACGCCAGAGCGGCTGCGCGAACGGGCCCGCTGGGAGCTGCCGGACGGCCAGATCGTGCGCCTGCAGCCAGCCATCGTCACCAGTTATCAGGCGCTGGCGGCGGCACAGGATGGTCAGCCGTTGAGCCCGGCAACCATCGCGGACGCCCTGGTCCCGCAGCTACCGGCCATCATTGAGGACATCCTGGGCGACCTGGAAGAGGGCTTAGCGCAGACGCCAGCGCGGCTGATTGAGCGGAACAACCGGCGCGGCATCGGCCTGCTGGTGTGCTGGGGCGCTGTCAGCCTGCTGGCCACGGCGCTGTCCGGTCTGGGCAGCAGCGGCTGGATTGCTTATGCACCGGCGGTCGCCTTGCTGATTTGATCGGCCTGACCTGACCTATTACCGGGCGCGGTTGTTGGCGGGGGCACCGGCCGGTCCTGACCTGCCTGAACAAATCAAACGCTATCGCCAAACGCTGCGTCAGCTGGCCAGCCAGGGATACCGATACCACTTCGCCACCATCTCCGCCACGCCCTCGCCTACGCGGCCGGCCTCGACGAACTGGACACCCTGGCTGAAAGCCGCAGCGGCTCACAACTTTGTCTGGCTGGCCTGGCTGGACTCCTTCGTCGCGGCAATGTTACCGCTGCTGCGGGAGCGTCTCCCCGCTGAATGGCCGACAAACTGGCACATGGTGCTACTGAAGCGCTGGCAAACTAATCGACTTCCGTTTATTAGAGCCTCGTGCGCTGCGTCCAATCTCAATCGCGTACCTTCGCCAAAGCGCACGGGTCTCTGCGCGCGGCCTCAAACCGCAAATCTCCCCATTCACAAATCCCCCATTTTGTGATACCCTCCTCGCTGGTTCCTTCACCTGAACCCAACCGTACCCATCTAATTTAACAAATCGAGCGCCCCATCCGCCTGCTGTGTCAGGTCCGGGTTCTGCGTTCGCGGCAAATTCCCTATGTTAACGATTCAGGACGTCACCGTCTCCTTTGGCCAGCGGCTGCTGTTCAAAGAAGTCAATCTCAAATTTCTACCCGGCAACTGCTACGGTCTCATCGGCCCCAATGGCGCCGGCAAATCGACCTTGCTGAAGGTTATCGCTGGTGAACTCGAGCCTGAATCAGGCACCATTACCACCGGCAAGAACGAGCGGATCGCCGTCCTGCGTCAGGATCAGTTTGCTTTTGACGATCATACCGTGATGGATACGGTTATCATGGGGCACAAAGAGCTGTATGAGCTGCTCCAGGAGCGAGACCTGATCTACGCCAAGCCCGATTTCTCCGAGGAAGACGGCCTGCGCGCCGCTGACCTGGAAGCTGATCTGGCCGAAATGGGTGGTTACGAGGCGGAATCTGACGCCGCCGTCCTGCTCACCAATCTTGGGCTGACCGAGAGCTTCCACCAGCGCAAAATGGGCGAACTGGAAGGTAGCCAGAAGGTGCGTGTGCTCCTGGCCCAGGCGCTGTTCGGCAACCCGGACATCCTGCTGCTGGACGAGCCCACCAACCAGCTGGATTTGACCACGATCGCCTGGCTGGAAGATTTCCTTTTCCGTTTCCCGAACACAGTTATCGTCGTCTCCCATGACCGCCATTTTCTGAATAACGTCTGCACCCACATCGCCGACATCGACTTCAACAAGATCCAGCTTTATGTTGGCAACTACGATTTCTGGTATCAGGCCAGCCAGCTGGCGCAGCAGCAGCGTAAGCGGGAAGACAAACGGCGTGAAGAGCGGATCAAGGAGTTGGAGCAGTTTGTGCGCCGCTTCAGCGCCAACGCCTCCAAATCGCGCCAGGCGACCTCGCGCAAGAACCTGATCGAGAAGCTGACCCTGGAAGATATGCCGGCCTCGTCGCGCCGCTTCCCTTACGTGGATTTTAAGCCGGAGCGGTTACCAGGCCGGGTGATTTTGCAGGTGGAGGATTTGACGGTAGAGGTGGAAGACCGGCCGGTTATCCAAAACTTCAACCTCCACGTCAACCCGGACGACAAAATTGCCTTCATCGGCAGCAATGACCTGGTCAAAACGAGCCTGTTTGACGTCCTGGCCGGCGTCGCTGAACCGGCCGCGGGCAGCGTCAACTGGGGCACGACCATCACCCCGGCCTATTTCCCCAAAGAAAACGACGCCTTCTTCGACACCGACCTCAGCCTGATCAACTGGCTGCGCCAATATTCCAGC